>JBGASC010000079.1:0-15996 GCA_044229935.1 Planctomycetota bacterium
ACTCGATCGCGCTCGACATGGACACCTCCGACTGGAAGCACGCGCGCGGCCGCTACGAGGACCGCCCGATCGTGGCGCGCTACCGCGAGTTCGCGCCCGACTTCCCGCGCGCGGGCTACCCCGAGCGCCTGAACGTCTTCTGGCGCATGGGCGAGCCCACGGAGTCCGGCCTCGGTTCAGAAGCGGAATCCGCGCGCATCGCGACGTTCGAGTCGCGGCTCGCCTCCGCCGTGGAGACCGATCGACACACCGTGTTCTCGCTGATCCTGACCTGGAACGGACGCGCGGAGTTCGTGCTGCACACCGCCGACGTCGACGGGTTCCTGGCGCGGCTCGGCGCGATGCCGCACGAGGAGGAGAACTACCCGATCGAGATCCAGGTCGAGCCGGACCCGGAGTGGGCGTACGACCGCTCGGTGCGGACCGCCGGGTCCGTCATCGCCGCACTGAGGCGGCGGCGGGGTGCTAGCGGGCGCAGCGCCGATCCGTTCCGCCGCGTCGGCTACGATCGCGCGCAGAGCCGGCCCACATGACGAGCGAACCCGAGACGACCGACACCATCTACGCATCGATCTCGTACGACGACGCGCACGCGGCCATCGAGTGGCTCGAGCGCGCGTTCGGTTTCAGGCGTCGTCTCGTCGTGCCGGGCCCGGACGGCACGGTCGCGCACTCCGAGCTGAGCTACGGCTCGGGCGTCGTCATGGTCTCGTCCTCGAAGCCGGACAAGGGCCGCGTGAGCCCACGGCGGCTCGGCGCGGTGGCGCACGCCCTGTGCGTCCGCGTCGACGACCCCGACGCGCTCTACCGCCGCGCGAAGGCGGCCGGCGCCGAGGTCACCGAGGAGTTGCGCGACGAGGACTACGGCTCGCGCGGCTTCATGGTGCGCGACCTCGAAGGCCATCCCTGGTACTTCGGGACGTACCGGCCGGGCGCGCATTGGTGATCGTTCACGGCGCCCGCTCGCGCCGGATCTGCCGCGGCCCTTCCCGGAGCGGAGGCGCGCACCCTGGGCGAGCGGTTCCGCGCGATCCGGACGGCCGCGGCTGCATCGCCGGTGCCCGGAGCCTGGAGCACTGGAATTGCACTGTAGATTGGAGTGAGCCACCTGCGGCTCTTCCCGAAGTCGATTCCACCATGCGCATCTCCACACTCCTGACCGCCCTGTCCGTCTGCTTCCTGGCCGGCCCGTCGATCGCCGGCCGGCTGATCGCGGTCGACAGCTCGCGCGCGCTGTACGACGTCGACATCGCGACCGGCGCCAAAACGCAGATCGGGACGGTGTCGGCCGGCGCGGGCTCGCCCAGCGGCCTGGCGCGCAATCCCATCACGGGCACGATCTACCTGTGCTCCTCCACCGTCGATTCGTTGTTCACCCTCGACATCACCACCGGTTCCGCCGTGGTGGTCGGTCCCCTGGGCTCCACGACGATCGTCATGCAGGGGCTCGAGTGGGACAGCACGCAGGGCGCGTTGTGGGGCGCGTCCAACGGGAACCTCTTCCAGATCGGCCCGATGAGCGGCGCGGCGACGCAGATCGGAACGTCGGGACTCACGTCGTTCACGAACCTGGGCTACGTGCCCTCGACGGACTCGCTGTACGCCACGAACGTCGGCACCGACCGTCTGTACAACGTCAACCGCGGCACGGGCGCGATGACCATGATCGGTCCGCTCGGGTCGACGGCAGCGAACGCGAGCGGGCTCGCCTACGACACCGACAACGACGTCATGTACCTGATCGACGGGACGTCGGACACGCTCTACACGGTCAACCTCACGACCGGCGCTGCGACGATCGTCGGCTCGACGGGCACGGGCAACCTGCAGGGGCTCGTCTACATCCCGGGGAACGCGCCGGTCACGCCGTTCTGCTTCGGCGACGGCACCGGCGTCGCCTGCCCGTGCGGCAACAACGGCGCCCCCGGGAATGGCTGCCGCAATTCCGTGGCGGTCGGCGGCGCGAACCTGTTCGCCTCCGGCAACGCGAGCATCGCCAACGACACGTTCCTGCTGCAGGGCCAGGACATGCCGAACAGCTCCGCCCTGTACTTCCAGGGCACGGCGCAACAGGCGGGCGGCGGTCAGGCGTTCGGCGACGGACTGCGCTGCGCGGCGGGCACGATCGTCCGCCTGGGCATCGAGCAGAACAACCTGGGCACGAGCCAGTACCCGACGTTCCCCGAGCTCTCGATCTCGGTGCGCGGGCTGTGCACGGTCGGCGCGACGCGGACGTACCAGGTCTGGTACCGCAACGCGGCGGCGTTCTGCACGTCGAGCACGTTCAACCTCTCGAACGGCCTGCAGGTGACCTGGCTGCCCTGACGCACGGGGACGTCCCGGGCACGCGGATGCGGGATGGGACGGAACTTCCCCTGGAGCACGTCGCGCCGCCCGACCTTGGCGCGGATCCGTCAGATCCGGTGCATGAACCGGAACACGCGCTCGTGCATCACGCGCACGACGTAGTCGTCCTGGCCGCCGAGGCACTCCATGCAGCGCTTGAGCTCGCCGAACTTCGAGCCCGGCGGCAGCTCGACGGTCAGCACCATGTGGAAGTAGCCCTCGATCATCTTCTGCGAGATGTCGTGCACGCTGCCGCCGGCCTGCGCGAGCGCGCCGGTGATCTCGGCCAGCACGCCGGGACGATTCCGCCCCACCGCGGTGATCACGACGCTCGTCGCCGGATCGTCGTCGCTGGGCTCGGGCAGGTTCGGCAGCGAGCGCCGCGCGCGTTCGGCGTCGGGGCCGCGGTCGGGCGCGGGCTCGGCGTACGTTCCGCCGGTGCCGGTCACGATCCGCACGCCGAGCTCCTCCGCGACGGAGAGCGCGTGCGGCGTCGCCAGCGTCTCGCCGTCCACGACGATCTGCCCGCCGGCCGGAGCCAGGCGGCGCACGTCGTCGGCGGTCAGATAGCGGCGGGCCACGGCGGTGTCGCGATCAGAGGTGGCGCACGAGTTCGGGGTGCGGACGCGGGATCACGACCTCGCGTGCGAGCAGGCCGCGCTCCTGGGCCGCGCGCGCGCCGGCCGCGACCGAGCTGCGCACGTCGCTGACCTCGCCGGTCAGCGTGAAGAAGCTCTTGCCGCCCAGGCCGTTGGCGATGCGGAAGTCGATCAGGTCGACGGTGGCGGTCTTGAGCGCGGCATCGGCGGCCAGGATCGCGCTCGCGATCGTGGTCGTCTCGATCACGCCGACCGCGTCGAGGCTGCCGTTGATCGTCCCGCCCTTGCGGCGCAGCATCGGCACGATCTGCTCGTGCACCTGCGGGATCACGAGCTGGTCGACCAGATCGCTGCCGGCCAGCGCCGCGCCGCGCGCGATCGAGTTGCGCACGTCCTGCACGCTGCCGGTGACCAGCAGCACGTACTTGCCGGGCTGCACGGGCGTCGCGCAGAGCATCTCCACGCGCGCCTCCTTGAGCACCGCGTCGGCGACCTCGATGCCGCGCGCCACGGAGCACAGCTCCAGGAGTCCGATGCAGACTTCGAGCGCGACGTCGTCGCGCAGCTCGGGGTTGTGGTCGTTGCGCTGCATGTGCGTTCCTCTAGCCTCGTTCCTCTGCGGCCTGCGGCGCGGGCCTGTCCTCGGCCGCGACCGGGCCGATCACGCGGCCGTCCGCGAGCTCCATCTTGTCGATGATGGCGCTGACCGCGCACTGGAAGCCGATGTCGTGGCCCTTGCCGATGGCGTGGCGCGCCGAGCGGCCGAAGACCACCAGCACGCGCTCGCCGATGCCGGCGCCGAGCGGATCGGCGGCGACGATCGTCTCCGCGCTGGGCTTGCCGTCGAGCGTGAAGGGCTGCACCACGAGGAAGCGCACGCCGACGAGCGTGGGATCCTTCTTGGTGGCCCAGACGTTGCCGACGACGGTGCCGATCAGCATCTCAGGGCGCTCCCCGCACGGGATCGTGCTCGTCGTTCCAGTGCGCCGGCGCGAGCGGCGCGTCGAGGTCGTCGACGATGCCGACGACGGCCGCCTCGAAGGCGAAGTCGCCGTCCTGGCCGAGCGCCGCGACGCGCGCGGCCTTGCCGAAGGCGACGATCACGCGCTGGCCCAGGTCGGCGCCGAGCGGATCGGCGCACACGACCGGCGTCACCTTGGGCGCGCCCGGCTCGCGGCGCTCGTCGAGCGGCTGCACGACCAGCAGGCGCTGGCCGGCGAGATCGCCGACCTTGCGCGTGGCCCAGACCTCGCCGACGACGCGACCGAGGAACATCTCAGCTGACCCCCGTGTTGACCCGGCCGCGCACGCCCTCGAGCGCGCGCCGCACGGCCTTGACCGCTTCGTCGATCTCCGCGTCGCTGCCCGCCAGGCGCAGGCGCCCGACCGCGCCCTCGGCGCCCAGGCCGACCAGGCGGATCGGCGAGGCCTTCTCGGCCTCGTTGGCGGCGAGCACGACGTAGACCGCGGGGTTGACCTCCAGCGTGTAGAGCGTGTCGTCGCCGAGCACGAGCATCCCTGCGCGCGTGCGGTTGATCATCATCGCGTGGTGGTCCGAGATCTTGCGGATGATCTCGGAGGTCATCAGGTTCGGCTGCAGCGCGTCGTCCTCGGTCAGCCCCGCGGCGGCGAGGATCGTCGCGCCGGCCTGGCGCACCATGCCCTGGTCGGGCGAATGAACCTCGAGCGTGCCGTAGGAGCGCTCGGTCACCAGCGCGCCGGGCTTGACGTCGCAGCTCTTGAGCGCCGCGTCCATCAGGCGGTTGATCACGATCCCGGGCTGCACCTCGAGCCAGAACGCGGCCTCGCCCGCGACGGGGAAGAACCCGTCGGAGTTGGTCGCCACGGTGGCGGCGAACTGCGGCTGCATCTGGTCGATGAAGACCGCGCCGCGCAGCTCGATGTTGGAGGGCGCGCCCATCTGGGGGCTCGCGGAACCGGCGCGTCGGCGCGACGGTCGTGCCGCGGGCCTACTTCGACTCGGGCGCCTTGGGCAGGAACTTCTCGATGTCGACCGCGGGGCGCGGGATGACGTGGATGCTGACCACCTCGCCCACGCGCTTGGCGGCGGCCGCGCCGGCCTCGACGGCGGCCTTCACCGCGCCGACCTCGCCGCGCACCATCACGGTGACGAGCGCGCTGCCCGAGCGCGACTCCTTGCCGATCAGCGTGACCTTGGCCGCCTTGAGCATGGCGTCGGCGGCTTCGATCGCGCCGACGTGGCCCTTGGTCTCGATCATCCCCAGTGCGATCAGGCTGTCCATCGTTCGGTTCCTTCTTCCTTCGTGTCCGGATGCGAGGCCGCGGCCTCAGGTTCGCGTGCTCATGCCTGGCACGAGCTGGTCGTGACTTCGTGGTGCGGGCAGCCCTTGCAGGAGCCCAGCGGGCAGCCGCTGCCGGCGTGCGACATCAGCGCCTGGATCTCGCTCGGGCTGAAGGCTGCGCCGACGTACGGGTTCGCGGCGCGTGAGGGCGTGCCCGAGCCGGGCGCGGGGCTCGGCGCTGCCGCGTGCGACGCCGCGCGCGGCGCGGGCGAGCTCGCGCTCGGCGGCGCGGCCGGACGCGCGGGGCTCGCGGTGCTGGCGCTGCTCGCGTTGTTCGCCGGCGCCGCGATCGGCGTGCGGAAGCTCATCGGCGGCGAGGACTTCTGCGCCGGCTGCACCTTGGGCCTCATCGACGCGACCGCGGGCGCGCTCGTGCTGCTCGTCGAGGCGTGGTTGCCGCCGCTCTTCTCGACCAGCGCGGGGTTGCCCTGCCAGTTCGAGGTGACGGGCGTGCCGAAGGCGCTCGAACTGGGGCTCGAGTTGCGCGAGGCGAGGGCCGGATCGCCGCTCATGCCCGAACCGCGCGGCGCGCCCTGACCGGTCAGCTCCCCCGCGCGCTGGTGGTCGCGCGCCTCGATCTGGGGCCAGTCGCGGCGCGGGAAGGCGGCGCGCTTGACGTTGACCAGGTGCCGCGCGCTGATGTTGTCCGAGGTGATGTTGCCCGCTTGCGGGCCGCAGCCCAGGCTGAAGCTGGGCGTCAGCTGCGTGCTGTAGCCGACCGCGCCCTGCGAGCTGGGCCCGTTGACGATGATGCGGTTGGCCGGCTTCTCCAGGAAGAAGGCCTCGAGCACGCGCTGGTCGCGCGCGTGGATCGCGAGCGTGTGGCCCAGGCCCTCGGCCTCGAGCATCTGCATCGAGACCTGGCAGCCCTCGTTCCAGCCGTCGACCAGGTGCAGCGAGAGCACCGGCGCGAGGATCTCGATCGAGAGCGGCCACTCGCGGCCGACGCCGCCCTGCCAGGCGAGCAGCACGCTCGTCTCGCGCGGCACGCGGAAGCCGGAGAGCTCGGCGATGCGCCAGGGATCGAGGCCGACCACGTCGGGGTTCATGTGGCCGCGCTGGTTGCAGAACTTCGCCAGCTGCGCCGTCTCCTTCTCGTCGCACACGTGCGCGCCGCGCTTCTCCAGCGCGGCGATCAGCTCCTTGGCGATCGGCTTGTCGATCACCAGGCCCTGCTCCGAGCAGCACAGCGTGCCGTTGTCGAAGCTCTGGCTGGCGACGATCGCCTGCGCGGCGGCGGACACGTCGGCCGAGCGGTCGATGTAGCAGGGCACGTTGCCCGGCCCGACGCCGTAGGCCGGCTTGCCCGAGGAGTACGCCGCCTGCACGAGACCGGTCCCGCCCGTGGCGAGGATCAGCGCGACGTGCTTGTGCCGCATCAGCGCGCCGGTCGACTCCAGCGTCGGGTTCGGCAGCGAGAGCACGAGGTCGGGCGGACCGCCGGCGCGCTCGATCGCGCGGCGCAGCACCTCGACCGTCTCCCCGATGCAGCGCCGCGCGCGCGGGTGCGGGCTGATCACGATCGCGTTGCGGCCCTTGACCGCGATCAGCGACTTGAACAGCGCCGTCGAGGTCGGGTTGGTGGTCGGGATGATGCCGGCGACGACGCCGGAGGCCGTGGCGATCTCGATCACGCCGGTGCGCTCGTCGCGCGCGATCACGCCGACCGTCTTCTCGTGCTGGATCGAGGCCCAGGTGCCCTCGGAACCGAAGAGGTTCTTGAGCACCTTGTAGTGCACGCGGCCGATGCCGGTCTCCTCGACCGCCAGGCGCGCCAGATCGTACGCCGCCGCCGCTCCGGCCTTGGCCATCGCCGCGCACAGCGCGTCGGTCTGGGCCTGGTCGAAGTGGTGGATCGCCTCGCAGGCTGCCTTGGCGCGCGCGACCATGTCGCGCACGTCCTGCAGGGCACGTAGATCCGGATCGAGGGTCTGCACGGACGTCGAACGCGCCGCGAGGCGCGCTCAGGAGCTACTTCTTCGCGGGTTGGACCGGCGTCATCGGCGGGAGGATGCGCCACAGCTGGTCGTGCGGACGCGGGATCACGTGCACGCTGACGAGTTCGCCCACGCGCCGCGCCGCGGCCGCGCCGGCGTCGGTGGCGGCTTTGACCGCGCCGACCTCGCCGACGACGAACATCGTCCAGTAGCCGGCGGTGACGTTCTCCTTGCCGAAGAGCTCGACCATGGCCGCCTTGACCATCGCGTCGGCGGCCTCGATCGAACCCACGAGACCCTTGGTCTCGACCATACCCAGAGCTGTCGGCTTCATGGACGTGTGATCCTCGCTTGCGCGCCGGCGGCCCTCGCGGGGAGTGGGACAGTCGGGGCTCGTTCGCCTCGGCGCGGGCGCGGAGTGTATCGCCCGAGGACGCGAGCGCAATTCGCGAGCGCACGAATCGGAAGCAGCGCCGCGCTTGCCGGGCAGTTGCGTCTAGCTTGGGAACCGCGCCGCACGCTTCTGCGCGGGCGAGGCGTTGCGTATCCTCGCCGCGATGCGACGAGAGAGCGTCTACCGGCTGCTGCGCCTGCGGGTGTGGTTGACCGAGCGCTTCCGTCCCAGCGAGACGCTGATCACGTACCTGTGGGCCGGGATCGTCGGCTGCCTGGGCGGCGCCAGCGGTCCGCTCTTCCGCTGGGCCTGCGACCAGGTGCAGCAGGTGCTGGTCGGCAACGACAAGAACCTGGTCGAGGCCGCCAGCGATCTCCCCAACTGGCGCCGCGTCGCGGTGCCGACGCTGGGCGGGCTCCTGGCCGGGCTCGTGCTCGTCTGGGGCCGGCGCCTGACGCGCGGCGAGCGTGCGGCCGACTACATGGAGTCGGTCACGATCGGCGACGGCGTGATCCGCACGGGTCCGACGCTGGTCAAGGTCGTCTCCTCGATCGCCTCGATCGCCTCGGGCGGATCGATCGGCCGCGAGGGCCCGATGGTGCAGCTGGCGGCGATGTTCGCCTCGCGCGTCGGGCGCTGGGTGCGCTTCCCGCGCGCGCGGCTGCGGCTGATGGTCGCCTGCGGCGCGGCCGCGGGCATCGCCTCGGCCTACAACGCCCCCATCGGCGGCGCGCTCTTCGTCGCGGAGATCGTGCTGGGCTCGATCGCGATGGAGAGCTTCGGCCCGCTGCTGTTCGCCTCGTTCATGGCGACCGTGCTGGCGCGCGCGTTCGTCGGCGTCGCGCCGCTCCTGGGCGTGCAGGGCTTCGAGCTGGTCTCGTTCGGCGAGCTGTTCTGCTACCTCGGCCTGGGCCTGCTCGCCGGCGCGCTGGCGCCGCTCTTCCTGTGGCTGCTCGAGGCGAGCACGCGCCTGTTCGCGCGCCTGCCGCTGCCGATCTGGGCGCGCATGGCGCTCGGCGGCCTGATCGTCGGCCTGATCACGATCCAGCACCCCTACGTCTGGGGCAACGGGCAGGGCGCCCTGCGCGTGATCCTGCACACCGACTGGCTCTGGGGCGCGCTCTTGACGCTGCTCGCGTTCAAGCTCGTCGCGACCGCCTCGACCGTCGGCTCGGGCGCCGTCGGCGGCGTGTTCACGCCCACGCTGCTGGTCGGCGCCGTCATCGGCGCGCTGGTCGGCAACGCCGTGCACGCCTTCGCGCCCGAGCACACCGGCCTGCCGCACCACTACGCGCTGGTCGGCGCCGGCGCCTTCCTGGCCGCGACCACGCACGCGCCGCTGATGGCGATCCTGATCCTGTTCGACATGACGCTCGCGCACGAGATCGTGCTGCCGCTGATGCTCGCCTGCGTCGGCGCCTACCTCGTCAGCCAGGCGCTGCACGAGACCGGCATCTACGCCGTGCCGCGCAAGGCGCTGCAGCAGGAGCCGCCGGCGCGCGAGCACCTCGAGGCGCTGCGCGCATGCGACCTGATGCGCCCCGATCCGCCGCGCATCCGCGACACGGCGCGCTTCGGCGAGATCCTCGACGCGTTCGTGGCGAACCGCCACAACAACCTCTACGTGGTCGACGCGGCGGGCGCCTTCTGCGGCGTCATCCCGCTGCACGAGATCAAGCCGCTGCTCAACGATCCGGACCTGCACCGCCTGACGATCGCGCACGACTTCCTGCGCGAGGAGTTCCCGCGCGTCAGGCCCCAGACGCGCCTGGACGAGGCCGTCGCGATCTTCACCGCGCACCCGATCGAGCGCCTGCCGGTGGTCGGCGAGCGCGGCGAGATCCTGGGCAGCCTCTCGAAGACCGACGTGCTGCTGACGCTGGCGCAGGGCGCGAGCGGGACGCGCAACGACTGAGGGCGTGCGGCATTTCCGCGCGCGCCGGGGCTCACTCGCGCGGCCGCGCGAGGGCCTCGACGGCGCTCGCCCAGCTGCGCCGATCGCGCGCGTCCAGACGCGCGGCCGCGAGCAGCTCCGCGGCCCCGAGCTTCCCGCGGCCCGCGCGTTCGGCGTTCGTGCACAGCTCGCGCAGCCGCGCGAGGCCGATGCGTTCGACGACGAGGTAGCCGAAGGCGTAGGCGAGCTCGCGGTTCTCCGCCGGTCGCAGCGCGTGGTAGGTGCGCCCGTCGAGCGCGAGCAGCGCCTCGGGCGCGAGCAGCGCGTCCTCGTCGAGACGCGCGACGAGCGGCGCGTTGCCGCCGAGCACGAGCCCCGCTCCCGTCCACGACGCCAATCGCACGGCGTGCGCGAGGCGCCGGCGTGCGGCGTAGCCTGGCGCGGCGAGCTCGCCGGCGCGGTCGGCCAGTCCCTCCTCGACGATCTGCGGCAGCTGCTGCCAGGTGCGGTCGACGAGCGCGTGCGCGAGCTCGTGGCCGACGAGGAAGCGCTGCGCGTCGGGATCGTCGTCGAGCGCGAGCTCGATCCACGGATCGCGGCGCGGCTCGAGCGCGCCGCGCCAGTGCGTCACGCCCTCGGGCGCGGCGTGCGCGCGCGTGACGCGCAGCTCGAGCGATTCGGGCGCGTGCAGTCCCGGCAGCGCGAGCACGTCGGGCAGGCACTGCTCGCACAGCTCCACCCCGCGCGCGGCCAGCGCGGGGGTCTCGGCGCGCACGTGGCAGTGCGCGCCGCGGGCCTCGGCCGACAGCTCGGGGGCTGCGCGCGTCGCCGCGCAGGCGGTCAGCGCGGCGGCGAGCGCGAGCTGCAGCAGGGATCGGCGCGTGTTCAATCGTCGATCCGGAAGCGGCCCTCGCCGTGGACGTACTGCTGCAGCGCGGCGCGCTCGGGTTCGCCGAGCAGGCGTTCGCCGCCGCTTCCCCACTCCGCGCCCGTCTGTGGCGCGAGCCCCGCGGCCTCGAGCACCCACGCGGGCGGGACGAGGCTGCGCTGCTCGGCGCGCGCGCGATCGCAGAGCGCGCGCAGCTTCGCCGGGCCCAGATCGTGCGCGAGCACGTAGCCCGCGCTGTAGAGCAGGAGCATGTTGCCGAGCCTGGCGAACTCGTGGTAGTTGTCGCCGTCGAGCGCGAGCAGGCCGGCCAGGCCGGGCAGGTTCTGCGGCAAGCCGTGCGCCATCAGCATCCCCGCCTCGATCGCGTCGCCCTGCTGGAACTGGTAGCGCAATCCGCTGCCGGCCCAGCTGGTGAGCTGCAGCGCGTGGTACATCCGCCGCCATGCGCCGGCCTCGGGGTCGGCGCGCTCGCCGCATTCGTCCGCCAGGCCCTCCTCCAGGATCTGCGGCAGCGCCCGCAGCTCGCTCGCGAGCCAGGCGTGGCCGAGCTCGTGTCCGACGACGAAGCGCTCCCAGGCCGTGTCGCTCCCGATCTCGATGTCGATGCCCTCGAGCGTGCCGAACTCGGCCGTGCCTGCGAACAGGTTGGCCCCCTCGCCGACGCGGGCGCGCACGGGCACGCACCAGATCTCGACCGGGATGGGCGCGCCCGAGGTCGGGGCCTCGAGCACCTTCGGAGCGGCGTCCTCGAGCTCGCGCAGCACGCGCTCCGCGACGGCGACGTCGCGCGCGTGCACGGTGAACGGTCCGCGCCGCGCGATCTCGTCGAGGCCCGCGTGCGTCGATGCGCACGCACCCGCGAACGGCACGAGCAGGCAGGAGATCCACGCGCGCATCGATCCCGTCCTTCCTCGAGCACGGGCGCGCCCTGACCCGGCAGGTCGCGCCGCCCCCGTTCCGGATTGCCCGCCAGGCAGCACGTGCTCAGTCCTCGATGATCTGGAACGGGCCGCGGCCGTTCATGCAGCTCTGCAGCATGCGCGTCTCGTCGGGGCCGATCAAACGCGTGCCGCACGCGCCCCAGGAGGCGTCGCTGTCACGGCTCAGCCCCGCGGCGTCGAGCACCCACTCCGCCGGCATCTGGCGCAGGCCCTGCGCGTTGGCGCGCTCGCACAGCTCGCGCAGGCGCGGGAGGCCCAGCTCCAGGTCGAGCGCGTAGCCCACCGCGTAGAGCAGCATCTCGTCGGTCTTCGCCCCCAGCGCAATGTAGCTCGTGCCGTCGAGCTCGAGCATCTGCGCCAGCGAGGGCAGCCCGCTGTGTGCGCGCCCCACGCGCATCGTCGCCGGCTGCTCCCGGCCGTCGCGCTCGACCAGGAACGGATGGCGGATCCCGGCCCAGCTCTCCAGCCGCAGCCCGCACAACAGGCGCCGGCACGTGCCCGCCAGCGGGTCCGCGCCGGCCGCGACCTGGTCGGCCAGCCCCTCCTCGAGGATCTGCGGCAGCGGGTTCCACAGCGGCGCGAGCCACACGTGCGCCAGCTCGTGCGCGAGGATGAAGTGCTCCCAGGCGAACTCGCGCCCGACGTCGAGCTCGACGCAACGCGTGCGGCGCTGCTCCGGGACGCCGATCGTGATCGTGCGGCCCAGCCCGTACTGCTCGGCGACCGGAACGGCGTAGATGTCGAGCGCGAACGGCGGCCCGATCGTCGGCGCGGCGAGCACGTGCGGCTCGATCTCCTCGCAGACCGAGAGCACGCGTTCGGCCGTGGCCTTGTCGCGCGCGTGCACCGTGAAGTACCCGCGCTGCGCGACGACATCGAGGTCCGCGTGCGGGCTCGCGGCACAGCCGGCGAGGAACGCGAGCAGCACGGGCTGCACGGGCAGCACGAACCGCGCGAGCGGGAGCATGCGGCGGCGTGTCATCGCACGAGGTTCTGCGCGCGGCCGGCGAAGAAGGCGACGAGGTTCTCGAGCGTCGTCTCGAAGCGCCGCGCGAGCGCCTCGGAGGTGCGAAAACCCAGGTGCGGCGCGAGCACGACGTTGTCGAGCTCGTGCAAGGGGGGCACGCCCGCGAAGGGCTCCGCCTCGAACACGTCGAGCGCCGCTCCGGCGATCCGGCCGGCGCGCAGCGCCGCGTGCAGGGCCCCGGCGTCGACCAGCGCGCCGCGCGCGACGTTGACCAGGCGCGCTCCCGGCCGGAGCAGCGCCAGCTCGCGCGCGCCGAGGATGCCGCGCGTCTCGCGCGTGAGCGGCAGGTGCAGCGAGACGAGGTCGCTCGCGGCGAGCAGCTCGTCGAGCGTCGCGCAGCCCTGGCCGCCGAGCTCGGCAAAGCGCGCGCTCGGGCTGCGGCTCCAGCCGAGCACCTCGCAGCCGAAGGCGCGGAACAGGCGCGCCGCCTCGCAGCCGATGCGACCGGTGCCGACGATGCCGACGGTCTGCCCGCGCAGCTCGCGGCCGGGAGCCTCGAGGCCCCAGGCGAGCGAGCGCAGGCGCCGGTCGGCGCGCGGGATCTCGCGCAGCAGCGCCAGCGCGAGGCCCAGCGCCAGCTCGGCCGTGGCGGTGGTCGCGTACTCCGGCACGTTGCACACGGCGATGCCGCGCGCGGCAGGCCTCGAGCTCGACGTGGTCGCAGCCGGTGAAGCTCACCGCGACGCAGCGACAGGCCGGCAGGCGCGCGAGCAGCGCCGCGTCGACGCGCTGCGTGACGGTCACGAGCGCCTCGATCGAGGCGAGCGGCGCGCGCGCGGCGTCCAGATGCGCGCCCAGCCCGCGTTCCGCGAAGCGCGCGACGAGCCGCTCGCGGTCCGCGATCGGGCTCTCGAGCAGCAGCACGGGATGCGCGCTCATGCCTGCCGCGGACGCAGCACGAGCTCGCGTCCGACCTCGCCGCGGGTCCACTGCGCGATCAGACGATCCAGGCGCGCGCGGCGCGTCGCGTCCTGCTTCGCGCGGACGGCGAACCAGCGCCGCAGCTCGGCCGGCGAGCGGAAGAAGTGCGGTTCCATGGCCCGGCGAGCTTAGCGGGCAGGACGCCACAAACGAGTGGCCGGCCGCGAGTCTCTGGTCTCGCGGCCGGCCGTTACGGATCCCCGTGGCCTCGCCGCGTGCCGCGCGGCGAGAGCTGTCCGCTCACAGGGTCCACCCGACCCGCAATCCGTTGGTGAAGTTGGAGGTGTCGAGGGTGCAGGCGAATCGCGGATCGCGGTACCAGACCTGGTAGTAGATCGAGCCCGGCGCCCGAACCCCGCCGAGCAGCGAGAGCTGCTGGCCGGCGTTGGGGAAGACGAACTCGCCCTGCACGGTGTTGCAGGCGACCAGGCGCATGTACGGCTCGCGCAGGCACAGCAGGCCGCTGCCGACGGCATGGCTGAGCGCCTTGCCGCCGCCGCCCGGGCTGGTCGACGAATCGATCTGACCCTGGAGGATCAGCGCGAACCCGCCGGGCAGGCCGCGCACGACCAGCTGCAGGTCGTCCTCGAGGATGCGCGGATGACCGATGGCGTCGAGCTTTCCGCCGCGGCCGGTCGAGTTGAGGCACCCGGCGAGGTCCGCGTGCGGCGAGTCGTTGTGGCACGGGCAGGCTTCGCTCGCGCCGTCGCCCAGGCAGACCGGCACGATGTCGGGCGGGGTCACCTGGAACAGGACCGCGCTGTGCGCGCCGCCCGCGGCCAGGCGCACGACCTCGAAGTTCGCGAGCTTCTTCGGCGGCAGGCACTGGCCGAAGGAGTTGTCGCCCCAGCACAGCAACGAGCCGTCGTCCAGACGCACGAGGTTGTGCAGGTTGCCCGCGGCGATCTCGACCGCGCGGTGCCCGTAGGGAATCTGCGGGATCTCGAGCTGTCCGTCGGTGTTCGCGCCCCAGGCGACGACGCGACCGTCGGAGATCAGGGCCAGCGAGTGCATGCCGCCGGCCGCGACGCCGACGTACGAGGCATCGACCGGCAGCGGCGGCAGCATCAGCTGCTGGTGCGAGTTGTCGCCCCAGTTGACCAGCCGTCCGTCGCTGCGCAGCGCGACCGTGTGGCGCGAACCGGCCGCGACCGCGATGTAGTGCAGGCCCAGCGGCGGAGCGATCGCGTCGCACTGGCGGTACGTGTCGTTGCCCCAGCAGTACAGCGCGCCATCGCTGCTCAAGCCGACCGAGTGCAGGCCGCCGGCGGAGACCGCCACCCAGACCACGCCGCGCGGCAGGACCGGCGCGTCGCACTGGCCGAAGTCGTTGCGGCCCCAGCTCATCAGCCTGCCGTCGTTCAGCAGCGCGAGGTTGTGGTCGGAGGCCGAGACGCGCGCGAAGAAGGCGCCCGGAGGCGGCTTGGGCACGCGGATCTGGCCGTAGTCGTTGCCGCCCCAGGCGGCGAGCTCGCCGTTGCTCTGGATGGCGAGCGTGTGGTTCGTCCCGCAGGCGAGCTGGACGAACTTCGCGCCCAGCTGCAGCGGCGGAACGGTGCATTGGCCATGCGTGTTGTCACCCCAGACGAGCACGCCCATGCGGGCTGCCTTGCCTTCGTCCGTCTGGCCCGAGGCCAACGAGAGACCGAGAACACTGGCACCGAGCAGGGCGAGGATTCGCGTGGCGACTCGCCCTCCGGTGCTCACCGCGCGCGAAGCGCGCACATTCGAAGAAGCACCGAGACTCATGACGACACCCCTTTCTGGGGACGGGTGCTTTCGTGGGGACACACCCGTTGAGCGGCATGATCGTCTCTCGGGGAGGCGCGGGCCATGCGCCGAGCAAGGCAAGCCCGAGGGCGAGAGTGGGCACGCGCTCTTCCCACTCGGGCTCGCGGACTGCTCCCTACGGAGCAGGTGCGTGCGCACGGCGGGGCAGGCGCGCGGCTCGCCGCGCGCTCAACGCCTCGGCAACGCCCACTCGCGCGCCTGGAACACGCAGTCGGCGAAATGCTCGCCGTGCGGACCGGCGAGCGAGCGCTTCAACACGAGGTCGTACAGCAGCGGGTTGAAGTCGTAGACCTCCTCGAGCACGCGCGCATCCTCCGCGGAGAGCCGCCCCTCGCGCACGAGGTGCCGCGTCGACGAGAGCAGGTGGATCGCGGGCAGCGGGTAGTCGCTGCCGTCGACCAGTCGCTCGTGCAGATCCGTGCGCGCGAGCAGCGTCGCCACGACCTCGGGCTTGCGGTTGGAGAACGTCACCGCCGAGATCTCGCCGAAGAGGCGGCCACGCCAGCGCGGCTCGTCCATCAGGCGCAGGAAGAGCTCGAAGTTCGGCACGCGGCCGCGCTCGGGGTGATCCAGGTCGACGCCCTTCCCCAGCGAGGCGCAGTGCGCGACGATCACGCGCGCGCCGTGCTCCAGCGCGCGCCGCAGCCGCAGCGGGTTGCCCAGCTCCTGCCGCTCGCCGGCGTCGACGGCCAGCTCCTCGCCGCAGTGCACGAGCAGCGTCAGGTCGAGCGCCGCGACGCGCGCGTAGAACGCGTCGCAGCGCGCATCGGCCGGATCGATGTTCATCGAGTTCGGCAGCCACTTGACCAGGCGCGCGCCGCGCGCCGCGCCGCGCTCGAGCGCATCGAGTGCGTCCGGCCGGTACGGGTGCACGGACATCGCGGGCAGGAACAGCTCCGGCCGTTCCGCCGAGAGGCGCGCAGGCCATTCGTC
>JBGASC010000013.1:0-100222 GCA_044229935.1 Planctomycetota bacterium
CGACTCGTGCGATCGGCAGGGACAGAACGTCGGCGTGAAGCTCACGGGCTCTCCTCCGCGGACACGCACCACGACGCGCCGCACCCAGGAGACGCTCCCAAGGCCTCAGGGTCGCGCCTCCAGGACGGATTTCACCGCCAGCCAAGGGGGCCAGAGTCGGGGGACTCCACCTGGAAGGGGTTTCGTGCCGATAGGAGCGCTCGTCACCCTGCCATGTGCCCCGATCCCTACGAGTCGTGGATGAGCGAGCCGGAGCTCGATGCGCCGGATGCTCAGCCGCGGGCGCCCTCGGTCGTCGAGCGCGGGCCGTCCAAGAGCTGGCTCCTGGCGTTGGACGACAGGCAGCTCGATCGGGGCGGTTGGAAGCCGATCGTTCCCGAGGCGCCGGCTCCGCGCTGCGTGCGCATGCCGAGTGCGCGCAACTCGGAGTTCCAGGGCAGGAGCTACAGCCTGGGGCGCTGGGCCAAGCCGCTTTATTGGACGGTGGGCATCGTCGCAGGGCTGGGTGTGCTGCTCGCGGGCTGGCAGATCCTGCGCGCGCATGCCAGCGTCAAGCCGGTGCCCAGGCCGGCGGTGCCGGCGCCGCATCTGCAGCCCGGTGCGCCCGAGGTCGAGCTCGAGACGGGCATGTTGCAGCGCACGAACGTGCAGGCTGCGATGCAGGATTCGGTGGCATGGATCGCACAGGCACCCGGCGCGCCGTCCGACGTGGAGGAGCGCCAGCGGAGCTCGGCGGCGCTCTGGCGCCAGCTGACGCTCGCGAACGAGCTCGAACGGAGGATGCAGGAGCTCGCGCGCGTCGATGGGCCGCTCTTCGACGCCTTTCCGCGCGTCAGCGCCGCTCGTCCGACGGCGCGATCGGCGCGAGCCGAGGTCGTGGTCGGTGTCGCGATCGAGGCCGCGGCTCCGCGCGTGCGCATCGTCGGTCGTTCGCACGTCAGCGGCGTTTGGGAGGGCGCGACGGTTCCGCTCGACGCGCTCGACAGGCCGTCGCAGTGGTTGACGCCCTCGGTCGGGCGCGTGCGTGCCGAGCTCGTCGACGGAGGAGCGGTCGAGGGGCGCTTGCACGCGATCGGCGACGGGAAGCTCTGGATCGAAGGCGAGCTCGGTCGGGTGGCGCTGCTCGGATCCCAGGTGCGCGCGTTGCGCCAGCTGATGCCGCTCGCCGGACCTGAGTCCGGCAGCGAGATCCCGGGGCTGCCGGAGGTGCGCGTGCGCACGCCGGGTGGAGTGTTCCAGGGCCGGTTGGTGGCCCGGGAAGGCGGGCGCGTGACGCTGCTGACGTCCGAGGGCGGGCGGGTGACCCTCGACGACGCACAGACCGAGCCCGCGCTCCCGACGCCGCCGACACGACGGCCGTAAGGCCTGGACGGGATGGCAACCGGCGGCAGCCGGGCGCCTATGATGTCGGCCTCCCTTCGAGAGTGTCCCCGACATGCCCCACCTCCTGCACGGACTGCTGCTCTTCCTCCTCACCGCGGCCGGTTTCCTGGGTCCCGGCCAGAAGGGCGACGACTCGCCGATCGTGCTCTTCAAGAAGTACTACGCCACCTACAAGGACACGCCCAGCCGTGTCGAGGCGGTGCTGACCCTCAAGGAGGTCGAGGACCCGGCCGTCTTCGAACTGCTCTACGCGAAGACGAAGGAGAAGGGCATCGAGCCGGACGTGGTCAAGGCGATCGTGACCGTCTTCGCCTCGTTCAAGAGCCCGGCCCAGGTGGCACAGGTCTTCGACGCGCTCAAGGCCGAGAAGGCCGAGGGCGCGCGCGTGGCGCTGCTGCAGGTCGTCACGCAGGCGAAGTTCAAGGACTCCGGCGGCGTGCTCCCGACGCTGCTCGGCGACAAGTCGTGGGAGGTGCGCCGCTGGGTGCTCGAGGCGCTGCTCGCCAACAACGATCCGGCCGCGGCGCAGAGCGTGCTCGCGCTGTGCGAGGACTCCGAGCCCGCGGTGAAGTGCAAGGCGATCGATGCGCTGACCGCGTTCAAGTACGAGGCGGTCGTGCCCAAGGCGATCGCGGTGCTCAACGATCCCGTGCGCCAGGTGCGCCAGAGCGCGATCCACGCGCTGACCGTGATCCGGCACAAGTCCGCGGTCGAGCCCCTGATCCAGCGTCTGGCCAAGGAGGACGGCGTGCTGATCCTCGACATCGCCGAGGCGCTGGCGAACCTGACGGGCAAGGAGTTCGGGCCCAAGCTCGACGAGTGGACCAAGTGGTGGGGCGAGCAGGACAAGGAGAAGTACGTGCTGCCGACGGCCGAGGGCATCGCCTACCTGCGCACGCGCCACTCGACGAAGTCGGGCACGGGCGGCGGCTGGGAGATCCCCAAGGAGAAGGTCGGCGGCAAGTTCTTCGGCACCGAGACGCCCAGCAAGACGATGATCTTCGTCATCGACTGCTCGGGCTCGATGGAGGCGCTGATCACCGAGAAGGAGCGCTTCGAGGCCGGCAACTACCCCGACTACTCGCGCATGGAGATCGTCAAGACGGAGCTGATCCGCACGATCGACCGGCTCGAGCCGTACGTGAAGTTCAACATCATCTCCTTCGCCACCGGCGTGAAGCCCTGGAAGGACAAGCTGCAGCAGGCCTCGATCACCGTGAAGTCCTCGGCCAAGGACTGGGTCAAGACGCTGACGGCGATCGGGGGCGCCTCGAAGGAGGACCTCGCCTCGGTGGGGCTGACGAGCTCGGCCAACCTCGACCAGGGCAAGACCAACACGTTCGGCGCGCTCAAGATCGCGCTGGGCGTCAACGACGTGCGCACCGGCGACGTGGGCTATGCGAAGATCGAGGCCGACACGATCTTCTTCCTCTCGGACGGCCGACCGACGGTGGGCGAATACGTCGACCCCGACGACATCCTGCGCGAGATCAAGGTGCTCAACGACCTGCGCAAGGTCGTGATCCACACGATTGCGATCGGCGAGTTCCAGAAGGACTTCATGCAGCGCCTGGCCGAGCAGAACGGCGGCGTGTTCGTCGACCTGGGCAAGTGAACGGGCTCCAGGTCCGGGGCCACGCGGGTCGAAAGGCCCGGCCGGTGAGCTGGCGGTTGACGTCCTCGCCTCGCGGCCCTATCTTGGGCCGCCTTCCTATCGTCGGGGCGTGGCTCAGCTTGGTAGAGCGTTGCGTTCGGGACGCAAAGGTCGGAGGTTCAAATCCTCTCGCCCCGACCACTCCCGCCCCTCGAGGGACGGGTTCCCGACCTGACCGGGCTTGAGCGCCGGACCGCGCGTGCTCGAGTTCGGGTCGCCGCGCGGAGCATGCCACGCTGCCCCGCTCCGTCGTCCCGGCTGCCGGATCGATCCGCCGCACCCGCGCGCAGCCTCCGCGCCGAACTCGCGGCGCCGCGCACGGCGGAGCTCGGATAGACTGGCGAGGTCGACCTCCCTCTCGTCGCCGCACGGATCGTGCGACGGCCTTTTCTCTCCCCCCCGCGTCTGCACCGGATCACGGCGCCCGACTCGCACCGCCCGTCGCCCGGTCGCGCACCTGCACGGCACCCCGGCTCCATGCGCAACCTGATCCTCCCCGGCATCCTCGTCACCCTGGCGGCCTCGGCTGCCGCCCAGGCCCCCGTTTCCGGCCGCTCGTCCGCGGCGCTGCAGGATTGGCGCGCGCGTTTCGGCGAACGCTGGTCGCTCGTGCCCGAGAGCGCGAGCGGGGGAGGCGCGCTGCTCTACGGCGGCCGCGCCGCGTGGCCCGGCGTGCCGCAGACCGACGAGCAGTGGATCGCGCGCGCGCAGGCGGCGCTCGCCGCGGCCGCGGACGTGCTCGGCGTCGACGTCGGAACGCTCGTGCCCGTGCGCGTCGAGCTCCTGCCGCTGGGCCTGATCGGCAGCGGCGACAAGTGGAGCGTCGAGCTGCGCCAGGAACTCGGCGGACTCCCGGTCCACGGCGGCAGCGTCGTCGCGCTCTTCGACGCGCGCGGTGCGCTGCTCTCGATCCAGAGCCATGCGCTGTCCGCGCTCGACGGGCTCGTGCTCGAGCCGGCCTTCGCGGCCGCCGACGCGCGCGCGCAGGCCGTGCAGAGCTTCGAGAAGGAGCAGGCACTGCCTGCGGCCAGTGTCTCGGAACCGAAGCTGGTGATCCTGCCCGACGAGTCGGCTGCCGCCGCGAGCGGGCGCCTGGCCTGGGAGGTCGAGGTGCAGTCGTCGAAGGACCTCGCCGAGCCCGTGGGCCGACGCTACTGGGTCGACGCGCGCTTCGGCTACCCGCTGCGCGACGAGGCGAGCGTGCACTCCTTCGACATCTCGGGCACGATCAACACCCACGCGACTCCGGGCACGCAGGCCGATTCGGCCACCAATCCCGAGACGGTGCAGCCGGCCAAGTACCTGCGCATCCAGCACGCGGGCGGCGTCGTGTACACCGACGTCAACGGCAACTTCACGATCCCCGGCGCGGTCCCCGCGCAGACCGTCACGCTGAGCTACGCCGGCCTGTTCGCCGACGTCAACGACGCGCCGAGCGGGACGCCCTACACGCAGTCGGTGCAGCTCAACCCCGGCCCGGGCAACGTGGTGCTGCTCAACCCCGGCCCGCTCGACACGGTGACCTCGCAGGCGAACATCTTCAACCACGTCGCGACCGTGCGCGACTACGTGCGCCGCATCACGCCCAGCGACGCGACCGCGGACATCACCTTCGTCGGCCACGCGAACATCAACTCGACCTGCAACGCGTACTACGACGGCGTGTCGATCAACTTCTACGCGGCGGGCGGCAGCTGCAACAACACCGCGTTCTCGACCGTGATCGCGCACGAGCAGGGGCATTGGCTCAACGATCGCTACGGCACCGGCAACGGATCCGACGGCATGGGCGAGGGCAACGCGGACGTCTTCGCGCTCTACGTGTTCGACACGCCCCTCAACGGCGAGGGCTTCTTCACCAACGGCGGCGCGGTGCGCAACGGCAACAACACGCGCCAGTTCTGCGGCGACTGCAGCCCGGGCTGCTACGGCGAGGTGCACGCCGACGGCGAGGTGTGGATGGGCGCCGCCTGGAAGGTGCGCGCGAACCTGAACGCCGCGCTGGGCAACACGGCCGGCGACCTCGCCGCGGACGAGCTCTTCATGGGCTGGATGAACGGCTTCAACCAGACGCAGATCCGCTCCGTGATCGAGCTGCAGTGGCTGCTGCTGGACGACGACGACGCCAACCTGCAGAACGGCACGCCGCACGCGACCGCGATCAAGAACGGCTTCCGCGTGCAGGGCTTCCCCGGCTACGAGATCGAGTTCGGCGCGGTCAGCAGCCTGGCCGATTCGAGCTGCGAGCAGGGCTCGTATCCCGTCACCGCCAACGTGCACACGCTGCAGGGGACGACGATCAGCTCGGTCGTGCTGCGCTACCGCGTCGGCGGCGGCAGCTGGCTCGACGTGCCGATGAGCCCGTCCGGCGGCAACGACTGGACCGGCGCGATTCCCTACCTCGTCTCGCCGGCGAGCGTCGAGTACACGGTCGTCGCGACGGACTCGGCCGGCAACACCAAGAGCGCCTTCTGCAGCCCGCGCTCGTTCCTGATCGCGCAGATCAGCGCCTTCGTCTCGGACGACTTCGAGAGCGCGGGCGCCTGGACGCACGGCACGATCGGCGACACGTCGAACGCGAACGACGACTGGCAGCAGGGCGTGCCGCAGGGCAAGAGCGGGACTTCGCAGTCGGTGCCCTGGAGCGATCCGGCCGCAGCCGCGCTCGGCGTTGCCTGCCGCGGCAACGATCTGGGCATCACCGCCAGCGGGGCCGGCAACGGCGCCTACCAGGCCAACGTGCACAACTACCTGCGCTCGCCGGTCTACGACTGCACCGGCCAGAGCGGCGTGCGCCTGATCTTCAAGCGCTGGCTGACGGTCGAGAAGTCGCAGTACGACGTCGCTCGCGTGCTCGTCAACGGCACGGAGGTCTGGCGCAACCCGTTCGCGACGCACGTGCTCGACACCGGCTGGTCGATCCAGTCGCTCGACATCTCCGCGGTCGCCGACAACAACCCCTCGGTCACCGTGCAGTTCGAGCTGCAGAGCGACGGCGGGCTCGAGCTCGGCGGCTGGCAGATCGACGACCTGCACCTGGGTCGCATCCAGAGCGCGCCGCAGTGCAGCGCGGTGCAGAGCTTCTGCTTCGGCGACGGATCCCTCGCGACGCCCTGCCCGTGCGCCAACTTCGGTGCGCCCGGACACGGCTGCGGCGATTTCTTCAACCCGCAAGGCGCGCTGCTCGCGGGCAGCGGCTCGACCAACCCCGACAGCGTGGTGCTCGCGGGCAGCGGCATGCCCGCGACCGCGCTGGGCGTGTACCTGCAGCACGACGCGCTCGCCGAGCACGCCTTCCACAACGGCGTCCTGTGCGGCGGCGGACATCCCGTGCGGCTGTGGGCGCGCGCGGCGGTCGGCGGCGCGAGCAGCTTCCCGCAGCCGGGCGACGGCGTCACGCTCTCCGCACGCGGCGGCGTGGTCCCCGGCAGCGGCGTGCGGCGCTACTACTCGCTCTGGTACCGCAACGGCGCGCCGGGCTTCTGCCCTCCGGGGACGGCCAACGTCACCAACGGCGTGATGATCACCTGGTAGCGCACACCCGAGCGCCTCAGACCCCCGGTCGCGTGAGCCGGTAGAGCAGCGCGCCGGGGATCCAGCGCGCGAGAGCGAGCGTGAGACCGTTCCCGAGCATCCCGCGCAGCGTCGAGGCGACGCGGAACTGCCGGCGCAGGATGCGTCGGCACCCCGCGTCGTACTCGCTCGCGGGCATGCGGCGGCTGGCGGCCTGGCCGGCGAGACGTCCGGTCAGCATGGCGGAGAGGATGCCCGAACCGGTGAACGGGTCGACGAAGCCGAGCGCATCGCCGGCGTGGCAGCCCTCGCCGGTCCGGAGCTCCCGCTGGAACACCAGCGGTCCGGTCAGCAGCCAATCGAAGCTGCGCTGCAGGCCCTCGAGCCGCGCGCGCAGGATCTCGGGGAAGAGCTGCTCGGGCTGGAAGCGGCACGCGCGCAGCGCGGGTTCCGGCGCGAGCCCGCAGACGTTGATCGCGCCGCCCTCGACGGGGCTGACGCCGACGTAGCCGCCGCCGAAGAAGAAGAGCTCCACCGCATCGCCGGTCGGCTCCGACGCAGCGGCGCGATGGTGCGCCTTGAAGCCGAACAGGCGCACGCCGTGGCCCGCGGAGGCCGAGCGTCCGTGCGCGACGACGAGGCCCGCATCGCGCTCCGGCACGGGCCTGCGCCGGCCGATCTCGAGCTCTCCTCCGCGCGTGCGCACCGCGTCGAGCAGCAGCTGGTCGAGCGTCCAGCGGCTCAGGCTGAGCGCGGTCTCCGGCAGGCGGAAGCGCTTCTCGCGCCGGCCGAAGCACAGGCGCGCGTGCGTCAGGCGCGCGGGACGAGCGGCCGCGAGCTCCGCACCCAGGCCGAGCTCCTCGAGCAGCGGCGCGATCGCGGGCGAGAGGAACTCGCCGCAGACCTTGTGCCGCGGGAAGCGCGACTTCTCGTGGATCGTCACGCTCGATCCCTCGCGCAGGGCGGCGAGCGCCGCGAGCGAACCGGCCGGTCCTGCACCGATCACGGTCACGGGCTCGGGCGCCGGCGTGCTCACGAGCCCCAGCGGATGTCGAGCACCTGGCGCGTCAGGAACGGCGTCACCGTGTGGACCACGCGCGCGTTCGAACCTGCGACGGCCTGGTCGACGAGGGAGCGCAGCTCGCGAGCGGTGAACGCGCGTCGGATCGAGGTCACCCCGTCGAGCACGTTGAGGCGCTGCAGCACGAGCGGCGCGCAGATCCGGAAGAGCGTCAGCGGCAGGCGGTGTCGCACGAGATCGAGCACGATCAGGCGGCGGCAGGAGCGCGAGACGTTCTGCACGAGCGCGACGATCTCGCCCTCCGTCAAGTGGTGCGCCAGGCAGACCGCGAGCGCGACATCGGCCGCGGGCAGCGGATCGCGCACGGCATCGCCGGTCAGGATCCTCACCGGCGCGTGCGGCGGGGGAGGACGCGAGTCCATCCCGAGCACCTCGACGCCCAACTCGTCGCGCAGGCTCGCGAGCAGCGCGCCGTGTCCGCAGCCCAGATCGAGCACGCTCCGCACCGGTGCGGGGCCGTTGCGCAAGAGCCTCGACACGGCCGCCCGGTTGCCGAGCCAGCGGTGCGTCCGGGCGAGCTCACGGTAGGCGCGCGCGACGATCTCCGCCGGCAGCGCGGGATCATCCAGCAGTTCGACGCTGTCCAGGCGATCCATGACCCGGAGTCTACGTCGAGGGGCCGCATCCGTGCCGTCCCTCGCCGGGACCGCACGGCAGGCCCCGGTCCGGGCAGACCGGGTCGGGGCATTCGAACTCCGGCATGATTTCCTGAGAATCCTGTACCAACGCGCCGATCCTTAAGGCATGTTGCATCTGTCGAGGGTGGTTGATCCCCCCGCGAACGTGCAGCCGCTTCGCTACGCGCCGCTGCCCCCGCCCAGGTACTCCTGAGGCCTTCCACGCGCCCGCGACGACGCGGACGAACGAAGAGGGAATCCGCTGGGTTCCCGCTCAGGAGCACCGGCCCGGTCCGAGAGACCCTGGCGGTGACGGCTGTTCATCCACTGCGTTCGAAGCTCCGGGATCCGCCATCCAACGCCGCTGATCCGACGCGAGCCTCTCGAGGAGAGGCTGGTGGATCGGCGCAGGGATCCGCGCGCGGCTGAGGGCCGCTGGCGCTGGTTCCCCGGCCCAAGCTCGAGGTGTCACTTGACCTCCGAAGAATTCGAATCGTCCGACTCCAAACCGGCCTCGTGGTCCGGCCCCGCGCGCGCCAAGCGCGCCGCGCCCGTCCGTCCGGCGGCTCCGGCCCCCGACGACGCCTTTGGCGCTGGGCTCGACATCGAGCCGCGCACACGCGAGGCCCGCGAGACGCGAGAGAACCGGGAGGCGCGTGAGGCGCGGCGCGCGCCGCAGCCGCGACCGCAAGCACAGCCACAGCCACAGCCACAGCCTCAACCGCCGACGCCCGGACAACCGAGGGAACGTCGCGAGTGGCGCGAGGCTCGCGAGCCCCGCGAGGTGCGCGACGTTCGGGATCCGCGCGAAGCTCGCGACCCGCGAGATGTTCGGGAGCTGCGAGACCCGCGCGAGGCTCGTGATCCGCGCGAAGCCCGCGAGGTGCGTGAACCGCGCGAGCAGCGCGAACCGCGCGAACCGCGCGAACCGCGTGGACCCCGCGATCCGCGCGACCCGCGGGATCCGCGCGAGTTCCGCGATCGTCCCGACGCAGGACCGCGCGCCGAGTTCCGCCCGCAGCCGCAGGCGCCGCGCCCGCAGGGCTCGCCTCAGCCGCATCCGCAGGGACATCCGCAGGCGCAGCCTGCGCCACAGGGCCCCGGCGGCCCGCACGCCCCGCGCGAGGGCGGAGAATTCGGCGACCGCACCGATTGGCGCTCGCCCGAACGTCGGCGCGGCTCCGGCCGGCGCGGCGGCCGCCGTCGTCGCCGCGGTCGCGGTGGCCAGGGCGGCGAGTTCGCGCCCGGTGGCGGTCAGCCCGGCGGCCCGGAGGGTGGCGCAGCCCAGGACCTCTCGCGCGGCGAGCCGCGTCCGGCCAGCGAACAGGCCGAGCTCTTCCCGCCCGAGGGCGGCGAAGCCGCGTCGACCGCGCTGCTCGGAGAGCACGAGGAGGAATCCGGTGCGCCGCACGCTCCCGCGCGCGGGGGCCAGGCTCCGGTCGAACCGCTGCCGCGCGAGGGCGGCGGGATCCTGGTCAAGGAGATGGGCGGCTTCGGCACGCTGCGGCGCCTGGAGACGAACTACCTGCCGGCCAAGACCGACATCTTCGTCCCCGAACGCCTGATCCAGCAGTTCAAGCTGCGCGAGGGCAGCCACATCGAGGGACGCCTCGGCCGCGGACAGAAGCACAAGTTCGCGCTCAACGAGGTGTACAAGGTCGACGGCAAGCCGCCGATGGAGCTGCGCAACCTGCCGGAGTTCCGCTCGCTGACCTCGATCGACCCGGACTTCCACTACGCGGTGGGGGACATCACCGACGAGGTCTCGATGCGCATCGTCGACCTGCTCTGCCCGATCGGACGCGGACAACGCGGCCTGATCGTCGCGCCGCCGCGCTCGGGCAAGACCACGATCCTGCGCCAGTTCGCGCGCGGCATCGAACAGGGCTTCCCCGACGTGCAGCTGATGGTGCTGCTCGTGGACGAGCGTCCCGAGGAGGCGACCGAGTGGAAGCGCACGATCAAGGGCCACGTCTACTGCAGCACCTCCGACGAGTCGCCCCGCTCGCACGTGCAGATCGCGGAGTTCGTCTGGAAGCGCGCCATGCGCCTGGTCGAACTCGGGCAGGACGTCGTGCTGCTGCTCGACTCGATCACGCGTCTGGCGCGTGCCTACAACAACCTCGGCGGCGGCTCGGGCAAGACCATGTCGGGCGGCCTCGACAGCAAGGCGATGGAGCGGCCGCGGCAGTTCTTCGGCAGCGCGCGCAACACGGAGAAGGCCGGCTCGCTGACGATCCTGGGAACGACGCTGGTCGACACCGGCTCGCGCATGGACCAGCTGATCTTCGAGGAGTTCAAGGGCACCGGCAACATGGAGCTCGTGCTCTCGCGCAAGCTCGCCGACCGGCGCATCTTCCCCGCGATCGACATCGAGAAGTCGGGCACGCGCAAGGAGGAGAAGCTGCTCAGCTCGAAGAAGCTGAAGTCGGTGCAGATCCTGCGTCGCGTGCTGACGCGCATGCACTTCGCCGAGGCGATGGATCTCCTGATCACCAAGCTGCAGGACGTCGAGAAGACCGACGACTTCCTCAAGCGCTTCGAGGTCGACCCGGAGGCCTGACGAGGCGCGCCACGCCTCGAGCCCGCTGATGAAGCCCGCGCGCCTCCTCGCGCTGCTCGTGCTCTTCCTCGTGCCGCTCTTCGTGCGGCTCTGGCCGATCGAGCACGGCTTCCCGCGCAACTACGTCCCCGACTCGAGCGTCTCGCGCGCGGCGCTCTCGATGGCGCGCGACCGCGAGTTCGCGCCGCCCTCGGGGCGCTACACGCAGTACCCCAACCTCCTGCCCTACCTGCTCGTGCCGGTCTATGCGGCCGAGTACGCGCTGGGGCGTTCGAGCGGCGCGTGGCAGGACTCCAAGGAGTTCGGCGCGCACATGCTCGAGCACCCCGAGGATGCGCAGCGGCCCGCGCGCATCCTGGTCGCGCTGCTCGGCGCGCTGACGCCGCTGCTCGTCTTCGGCGCCGCGCGCGCGGCGGGGATGCAGCGCGGCGCGTGGATCGCGGCCTGGCTCGTCGGTACGGGGCTCCTGCACACGCACTTCTCCGTGCAGGAGCGGCCCTGGGTGCCGATGACGTTCTTCCTGACGCTCGCGCTCTGGCCGGCGGTGCTGCACGTGCGCGAGGGCAGGACCAGGCACCTCGTGTTCGCCGGTCTCGCGGCCGCGCTCTCGTTCGCCGTGCACCAGGGCGGCCTGGGTGCGCTCGGCCTCGTCGGCCTCGCCTGGGCCCTCGCTCCCGGCGGCTGGAGCGGCGCCGCGCTGCGCCGTCGCCTCCTCGCGGGCGTCCCCTGCGTCGCCGCCTTCGCGCTGCTCGGTGTCGTCGCCGGCTACGCGCAGTACCTCGTGCACCCCGACCACACGACCGACAACGTGATCCTGGCCGACCTCGTCGCGCAGGAGGGCGGCGTCGGCGTCGGCTCGGTGAGCTTCGTCTTCCAGCTGCGGCCCGAGAGCCTCGTGCGCCTCTCGCGCGCGCTCTTCGGCTACGACCCGCTGCTCGTCGCGCTGGGCCTGCTGGGCTTCTGGCCGGCGCTGAAGCGCCGCGAGCTGCGCGCGCCGATGATCTTCCTCGCCGCCTGGGCCGCGATCTTCCTGACCAACACCAGCGATCACGTGCGCTACCTGCTGCCCGTCGCGGTGCTGCTCGCGTTCCCGGCCGGCCTCGCCGCGGAGCGCTGGCTGACGACGCGGTCCTCGATGGCGGCCGTGGGCCTGCTCCTGTGCTTCCCGCTGGTCGAGGTGCTGCGCCTGGACGTGCTGCTGCGCCGCGCCGACACGCGCGCCGAGGCCGAGACGCGCCTGGACGCCCTGCCCGCCGACGCGCGCGTCGCGATCGACCGCTACGGCCCCGATGTCGATCTCGATCGCGCCTCGATCTACGGCCTGGAGACGCTGCGCAACTCCAAGAAGGAAACGCTGCGCGCGCGCGAGCAGCACCGCAAGGACCTGTTCGACCGGGGCAAGCTCGCTCCCGACGCGGGCGTCCACGCGCTGAAGGTCGAGGAGCTCTTCGAGATCGACGAGCGCCGCCGCACCGTCAGCGTGCGCAAGGGCCTCGAGACGCTCGGCCGCGACGTTCCCGGCGTGCTGCACGCGCTGGGCGTGACGCACTACCTGCGTGTCGAGCGCCGTCTCGGCGAGAGCGAGCCCGGCCTGCTCGACGAGCTCGTCCGCGGTCGCCAGCCCGCCTGGGTGATCGATCCCGCCAGCGGTCCGGCCGGCACGCGCGAAGCCTTCTTGCCGACCGAGATGGACTTCCCGCTGACCGGACTGTGGAGCGTCAACCGACCCGGTCCGCGGCTGGAGCTCTTCGATCTGCGCTGACTCCCGCTCGCGCTAGAGTGGCGCGCATGACGACGCGCACCCTCGCTCTCGGAGCCCTCCTGCTGCTCGGCACGATCGCCGACTCGTTCACGAACCGCCCAGTCCGCGGCGCGCCCTGGCAGCCCGGCCTGGGCGAGTACATGGTCGGCATCCAGCGCCACCACGCCGCGCTCTTCTTCGCGGGCAAGGCCGGCAACTGGGAGCTCGCCTCCTTCGAGCTCAAGGAGATCGAAGAGGGCTTCGACGACGCGAAGGAGTACCAGCCCGTGCACGAGAAGGTCGACGTCAAGACGCTGCTCGAGACGATCGTGCCGCCGGCGACCAAGCTGCTGCACGAGTCGATCGAGAAGGCCGACAAGCAGCTCTTCGCGCGCGGCTTCGAGACGCTGACCGGTGCCTGCACGGGCTGCCACCAGGCCGCGAACGTGCCCTACATCCGCATCATCGAGCCGACCGCACCCCCGACCGTCAACCAGCGCTACGAGAAGTGAATACGGTGCCAGGCACGTTCTTCCCAGAATGCCCGGCGCGATCCGAGCTCACGGGCGGGCGAAGGCGAGCGCGCGGCGAAACTGTGAAGAACGTGCCTGGCACCGTATTCCGGCGCGATCCGAGCTCACGGGCGGGCGAAGGCGGGCGCGCGGCGAAACTGTGAAGAACGTGCCTGGCACCGTATTCTCCGCGCATGGGCCGCCGCGACGCTGACCGCTACGTGCTGAGCCGCGAGGAGATCGACCGCTTCCACGCCGAGGGCTGGGTACATCTCCCCGGCCTCGTCTCCGAGGAGGAGCTCGCCGCGCTCGAAGCGGTCTACCAGCGCTTCCTCGCGCGCGAGATCGCTGTGCCGGGCCGCGACTTTTGCGACATGTCGAGCGATTACCAGAAGCCGCTCGAGCAGTACTCGATCCTCAACGTGATGCTGCCGCGGCGCTACTTCCCGGCCTGGCGCG
Organism: Planctomycetota bacterium; assembly: GCA_044229935.1. GTDB lineage: Bacteria > Planctomycetota > UBA1135 > UBA1135 > JADJLZ01. Next base: position 13,524 of record JBGASC010000013.1, read on the forward strand.
ACAACATCTACGAGCGGCGCGCAGCCTCCGTCGCGGCGCAGCTCTGCGGCGAGGACATGGAGCTCGACTACGACCAGCTGATCGCCAAGCGGCCGGGGAAGCAGGACGCGATCTTCCACTGGCATCAGGACCTCGGCTACTGGCCCGTGACGCCCGACACGCGCACGGCCTCGTTCTGGCTCGCGCTCGACGCGACCACGCTCGCGAACGGCTGCATGCGCTTCGTCTCGGGCTCGCACAAGGAGCCCCTGCTGCGCGCGCACGAGCCGATGCTGGGCGATCGCTCGAAGTCGCACACGCTGGTCGCGCGCGTCGACGAGTCGCGCGAGCGGATCGAGCCGGCGCTGCTCGCGCGCGGCGACGCGACCGTGCACCACGAGCGCACGGTGCACGGCTCCGGCGGCAACACGAGCGACGGCTGGCGTCGCGGCTACGTGATCGCGTACCGCTCGCGCGCGACGGTCGCGGTCGAGCGCGCGCTCGGCTTCACGCACTCGCACAACGATGCGCCCGACGTGCTGGCGAGGGTCGGGCGCGAGTGAGCGCAGGACCGGGCTCGCGCTTCGCGCGTCGCCGGCCGGGCGCGGTTCACGGGCGAGCCTGCGCGGATCCTGGGAAGAACGTGCCTGGCACCGTATTCATCGCCAGATGACCTGGCCGGCGTCGGTGCTGTTGAGCGTCGCGATGGGAATGCAGCTCCCGAGCAAGCCGGGGTCGCGGTAGGCGACCATGTAGAAGCGCTGCGTGCCCGCGCTGATGGTGTCGCCCAGCGCGGCGGAGCGCGCCGAGACCGAGGGATCGCCCGCCCCGGGCGCGACGATGCCGCCGGAGACGGCCTGCTTGACGTAGAGCGCGCGCAAGCTCCCCGCGAGGCAGGTCACGCCGTGGGCGAAGCCCGTGGGGTTCAGCGTGCGCGCGCTCGACTGGATCAGCACGCTCAGGCCCGTGGGCGGCTGGTTGTGGCTGGTGAACACGAGCGTGTCGGCGCCGAGCAGGGCGTCGCCGCTGGCGGAGAGGAACGCGCCGCCGGTGCCGGCCGTGTTGTTGCAACCGCGCGCGAGCCCGCCGCTGGGTGGATTGCCGCACGGGCACGCGCTCGAGCCCGTGCCGGGCGCGCAGAAGGACTGCATCGGTCGCAGGGTCGGCAGCGTCGTGTCCGCGGTGTAGAGCTGCAGGTAGAGGTTCGCCGCCGGTGCGCCGCCGAACCAGTAGCAGCCGTCAGGCAGCCCGGTGTAGCTCTCGATGCGGAAGACGTCGAGCGAGCCCATCCCCGAGCCTCGCTCGGGGCTCGCTCCCGCGGGCAGCGTGCCGCAGCCGAGCGTGATGGGATCTGAGTTGGCCGGGAAGATCGGCGAGAACGCACCCGTGTCGAAGATCGTCCCGTCGGAACCCGAGCAGGTCTGGTAGGAGCCCGCGGTGAACGATCCGCCGGCGATGATCCAGCCGTCGCCGCCCAGCGCGGTGGACGAGCCCAGCTGGATCGACCAGCCGAACAGGTCCGACGCGCCGTCCTGGTAGCTCCCGTCGCCGTCGGCGTTCATCGCGAACGAGAGCGAGCTCGCGCACAGGTCGATGTCGATCGTCCAGCAGGTCTGCGCGCCCGCGGTCGTGGCGCCCGGCAGTCCGGTGACCGGGATGCTCGCTGTCGGTGTCGCGGGCGTCGCGGCGCAGGCGGTGTAGGTCTGGTAGAAGCGGACCTGGTAGCTGCGCGTCGCGGTCGTCGACGTGCAGTAGCCGACCTGGAAGCCGTCGATCGTGTAGACGTTCTCCGAGCCGGCCTCGGAGTCGTTGCCCAGTCCCCAGGCGTTCGGGACGAGCGGGCTCGTGCGCGAGGGCAGACGGCCCTCGTCGACGAAGACGGCGCCCGTGGGCATCCCCGAGAAGTAGGTGCCGATGCAGGTGTTGTCGTAGATCACCGCCGCGCCCGAATAGCTCAGCGGATGCGGCGCGTCCGGCCTCGTCCACGTGCCGGTGCCGAGGTGGTACACCCCGCCGTACTTGACGGGCGCGGTGATCGGCTGGAGGTGGTCGCGCAGCGAATCCTGCGCGAAGGCGGAAGCGGAAAGGACGAGCGGAACGAGCCGTGCGAGCGCGCGGGCGGAAGCGGGGGACATGGAAGACTCCTGCGGTGGAAACAGCCGGGCCAGGTCAGACCAGGGTAGCGCGGATCGATCCTCCGGTAACGCTGCCAGGCTCGTCCTTTCCAGCATGGCAGGCGCGACTGCTGTAGTACGGTGCCAGGCTCGTTCTTCCCAGTATGGCCGGCGCGATTGCGGCGCGAGGCACGTCCCTCGCTCGATGTTCGACGCGCTACGCGGCCGTCGGCGACCTGCCCCCCGAAACTGTGAAGAACGTGCCTGGCACCGTATTCCGACGCGCTTCGTAGTACGGTGCCAGGCTCGTTCTTCACAGAATAGCCGGCGCGATTGCGGCGCGAGGCACGTCCCTCGCTCGATGTTCGACGCGCTCCGCGGCCCTCGGCGACCTGCGCGCCGAAACTGTGAGGAACGTGCCTGGCACCGTATTCAATTCCAGGTCACGTCGCCGGCGTTGGTCGCGTTGAACGTGGCGTTGGCGCTGCAGCCGCCGAGGACGATCGGGTCGCGGTAGTAGGCCATGTAGTAGCGGTGCGAGCCGCTCGCGATCGGGTCGCCCAGCGCGGCGGAACGCGCGGAGATCGACGGGTTGCCGGGCGCGGGCAGGCTGACGCCGCCGCCGGAGGCCGAGGCGGTGTAGAGGCGCTTGGTCGTGCCCGCGACGCAGCGCACGCCCTGGCCGAAGACGGAGCCCGCGGGAATCGTGCTCGAGCCTTGCAGCAGGATCGTCAGGCCGGTCGGGCGCTGGTTCGCCGTCGTGATCACGAGCGTGTCCTGCGCCAGCGAGGGCGTGCCCGCGGCGACCATCGACGCGCCGCCGGTTGCTGCGCTGTTGTCACAACCCCTCGTGCTGCCGGCGGGCGGGTTGCTGCACGGACAGCCGAGCACGCCGCTCACGCCCGGATCACAGAAGGCGTTCATGGATCCGCTGGGAAGCGTCACGTTGGAGCTGTAGAGCTGCAGGTGATGGTTCGCGGGAGGCCAACCGCCGAAGGAGTAGCAGCCGGTGGGCAGGACGCCGCTGATGTAGAACGAGTCGAGCGAGCCCATGCCCGAGCCCTGCTCGGGCGCCGCGCCGGCGGGCAGCGATCCGCAGGCGAGGCTGATCGCATCCGAGTTGGCCGGGTAGATCGGCGACGCCGTGCCGGAGTCGAACACGGTGCCGTCCGAGCCCGAGCAGGTCTGGTACGAGCCGCCGACGATGCGGCCGCCCGCGAGAATCAGTCCGTCACCGCCGAGCGGCGCAGGCGAGACCAGCTGAACCGCCCAGCCAAACGTGTCCCCGTTCCCTTGCGGACCGCCGTTGAACACGCCGTTGGCGTCGGCGGCCATCGTGAACGACTGCGACGACGCGCACAGATCGATGTCGACGATCCAGCACGCCTGCGGTCCCGCCGTGGCCGAGGCCGGCAGGCCCGAGAGCACGAACGCTGCCGTCGAAACCGCCGGCGGCGCCGTGCAGGTGTTGTACGCCTGGTGGAAGGCGATGAAGTAGCTGCGCGGCGTCGCCTCCAGCGTGCAGTAGGCGAGCTGGAATCCGTCGATCGTGTAGCTCGTCTGCGTGCCCACCTCGGAGTCGTGGCCGAGCCCGAAGGCGTTCGCGATCACGGGACTCGTCGGCGAGGGCAGGCGGCCCTCGTCCACGATCTGCTCGGTCACGTGCATGCCAAAGTAGTAGCCGGTCGCGCAGGTGTTGTCGTAGACGACGCCCGCCGCGCTCGCCGCGGCGAGCGATCCGGTCCCGGGCTGCGACCACGAACCCGTGCCGAGGTGGTACACGCCGGCGTAGCGCACGGGCGCGGTGATCGGGCGCAGTTGCGCGCTCGCGTCGAGTTGCGCGAAGGCGGTCGAAGGAGCGAGCACGAAGAGCAGGGCAGCGAGCTTCATCGGGGGAGTCCGGGAGCGCAGGGCGTGGACGATGCGCAAAGGGCCGTCGAACGGGCGTGCGTGGAACGAGAGAGAGTGCAGGTGGGACGGTCGAATGCGCGGGCCAGGTTCCGCGCGGCGTCGCCTGCTGGCTTCGTGGCTACCCACGGGCGGCCGCGGGGTTACGGTGCCAGGCTCGTTCTTCCCAGTATGGCCGTGGCCGCCGGCAGGGCGCTGCGGGGCGCGCGGATCGTGTGAAGAACGTGCCTGGCACCGTATTCAACCGCGGCGCAGCCAGTAGAGCAGCGCGAGCGCGGTGAAGCCGTCCTCGATCCTCCCGGCGTCGAGCAGGGCCTCGACCTCGCGGCGCGTGAAGACGCGCACGACGATGCGCTCGCAGGGCTCGGGTTCGGCGGCGCCGACCTGCACGCAGTCGCGCGCGAGGTAGAGGTGCGCCCAGTGCGCGCTGATCCCGTTGGCGGCGTAGAAGCCGGGCAGCTTCTCGAAGCGTCCGGGCGCGAAGCCGGTCTCCTCGCGCACCTCGCGCCGCGCGCCCTCCTCGGGCGGCTCGCCGTCGACGAGGCGGCCGGCGGGGATCTCCCAGTGCGTCTTGCCGTGCGGATAGCGGTACTGCCCGATCAGCACGACACGCCCGTCGCGGGTCAGCGGCACGACCGCGACCGCGTCGGGGATCTCGATCACGTGGTACTCCTGCGGCGAGCCGTCGTCGAGCTCGATCACGTCGCGGCGCAGGCCGCACCACTTGGACGTGTAGATGCGCTCGGAGGAGAGCACCGCGTAGGGCTCGAAGGGCGCCGGGTTCTCCGGCGCGCGCTCGTCCTCCGCGGCGCTCATGCGTGTCCGCCGGAGCCGGCCTCGGGCCACAATTCGCGCCAGTCGCGCGCGGCGCTCGCGCGGCCCGCGAGGCGCTCGAGCAGCGCGGGGGAGACGGAGAGGTTCTCGAGCGCGGTCTCGGAGAGCACCTGACCGCAGGCCTCGACGATGCTGTCGGCGTCCAGGTGCTGGTAGCGGTAGACCTGGTCGGGCCGGCCGCACTTGCTGAACTTGCGCACGCCCAGCGTGCGCTGCTTGACGCCGACGATCGAGCCGATGTTGTCGAGCAGGCCCGCCTCGCCGTCGCAGACGGCGACGATCGGCACGCGACGGCCGGCGAGCGACAGCAGGCCGGCCTCGCTCGCGCCCGCGCCCGCCACGGCGTGCAGGTCGCCGCTGATGCCCAGGCCCTGGCGCAGGTGCGCGTAGTCGTTCTGCTCGCCCAGGATGCCGAGCAGGAGCTCGGGCGAGCTGATCACGATCACGTTGGCGAAGATGCCGCGCGCGAGCAGCTTCTCGGCGGCGTCGAGCGCCTCGGTCGCGACCGAGCCCATCGCGAAGACGTGCACGACGTTGTCGCCCGGCTCGTAGCCGGCGTAGCCGCGCCAGTCGACGAGGTACCAGGCGCCCTCGAGGCACTGCAGGCGCGTGCGCTCGTAGAGCTCGGCGTCGGAGCGCGCCGGCACGGTGGACTCGTCGAAGCCCTCGCCCCACTCGGCGCCCGCGCCGGCCGGCTTGAGCGCTCCGGGCAGGTCGAGCTTGTTCGCCGCCGCGCGGCGCAGGTTCTCGAGCAGCAGCGCCTGGCGCACGCCGCGCGTCACGCCGCGGATCAGCACGCCGCGGCGGCCCTCGTTGTCGTCGTCCATCTGCCGGCGCAGCGCGTCGGAGAGGATCCAGTCGAACTCGATCGCGAAGAGCGGCTCCCAGGTGACGAGGTTGGGGATCTGGATGTCGCTCTTCCAGGAGTGCTGCGCGCCCTCGGAGGAGAGCGTCGTGCCGCTCGGCGTGCCGACCAGCACGAACTCGCCGCCCCAGTAGAGGTTGTAGTAGAGCTGGTCGAGCGCGCGTTTGATGAAGAAGTCGTAGACGGTCATCATCGGGAAGAAGGGCACGCCGAGGTAGTGGCCCATCTTCCCGAACGAGCCCGCCGCGCTCATGCAGTTGGCCTCGGCGATCTCGAAGCGGATGTGGCGCGTCCACGGATCGTCGCGCGCGACGAGCTCGGGATGCTTGAAGTCCAGCTGCAGCTCCTTCTCGAGATCCTGCTGGTGATCGGGCCCGTAGACGCGCTGGTCGAGCACGGGCGAGATGTTCGTGCTCGTGCCGACGTCGGGCGAGAGCGTCAGCACCATGTCGGCGGCGGTCTTCCAGCGCAGCTCGCCCGCGGCGAGCTCCTTCGATCCGATGCCGGTGGTCGGGCCGCCCTCGTCCTGCACGCCGATGCGCACGAGCTTGGAGGCGAGCTGGCCCCACATCCACTGCGTGTGCGCGATCGGGAAGAGCGAGAGGTCGATGCCGAGCGTCTCGGGGATGCCGCCGTCGGCGGCGATGCGCCGGCGCAGCTCGGCGCGGTTCTCCGCGCGCAGCGCGAGCACGCGCTCGATGCCCGCGCGGAACGCGTCGCGGCGCGCGGCGAGGAAGCGGCCTTCCTCGCTCGCGGCGGGGAAGAGCTCGAAGGGCTTCTCCAGCGAGAGGCCCTGCGCCGCGAGCAGGCGCTCGATCTCCGCCTCCGAGGGCAGCGTCGAGTGGTTGGCCGGGTGCGCGCAGCACTCCAGGCCCCAGCCCTTGAGCGTGTGCGCCAGGATCAGGTACGGAGCCTCCTGGTCCTCGCGCGCGCGGCGGTAGGCCTCGAGCAGCCTGGGCAGGCTGTGGCCGCCCAGGTCGCGGAAGGCGCGCACGAGCTCGGCGTCGCTGATCGACTTCAGGAGCTTGGCGGCGTCGCCGAGCTTGTCGCTCGCGAAGCGGCGCATCTCCTTCGCATCGCCCTTGAGGACGAGCATCTGGTACTCGTAGTCGGAGAGCGCGCCCTCGAAGAGCTTCTTGAGCGCCGTGCCGCCGGGGCGCGCGAAGAGCGACTCGCGGAACTCGCCGTGGCGCAGCTGGATCACCTTCCAGCCGTTGGCGAGCGCGGTCTTCTCGATGCGGTCGCAGTCCTGGCCGTGCAGCCCGCGCTCGTTGGGGATGCGCGTGCCGTCCAGGTTCTGGCGGTTGTAGTCGACGATCCAGGTGACGTTCGCGAGCGCGCGCTCGGCCACGTCGGGCAGGCATTCGAGCAGCGAGCCCTCGCGGAACTCGCTGTCGCCCATCAGGCACCAGAAGTGCGGGTCCTCGGGCGTCTTCCAGCCGTGGTCCTTGGCGTAGCGGTGCGCCAGCGCGAGGTACACCGCCGCGACGGGCGGGATGCCGACCGAGCCGGAGGGCAGGAAGTGGAACGAGTCCGGGTCGCTGCGCGCGTGGTAGCTCTGGAAGACCGGCTCCTCGAGCGGCTCGGGGAACTTGCGCAGGTTGCGCATCAGCGCGGCGGACTCCTCGGGCGTGAACCAGTGGCCGTCGGACTCGCGGCGGAACAGCTGCAGCAGGTTGTGCAGCGTGTGGTCGACCGGCGAGGCGTGCGGCTTGCAGCAGACGAAGTCCTGCGGCTCGCGCGCGACCAGGTGCAGCGCGCCGAGGATGTGCATCGACGAGGCGCACGAGGCCGGGTGGCCGCCGACCTTGGGGTCGCCGCGGCGCTTGTCGGGCCGGTGGTTGGCGATGTGGATCATCGCCATCGTCTGGGCGAAGGCGCGCTCGAGGATGCGCGTGGAGAGCGCGGTGGAGGGGCGGACGAGGGTCTGGGTCGTCATCGGGGCGGGGATCTCGGGTGGCTTGGAACGTCCCAGCATAGACGCTCGCGCGCCGCGCTCCCAACGGCCGGCGGGAAAGCACGGCGCCGGCTCGCGTGGAGCCGGCGCCGGGTTGCGCGAGGGGCGCGCGCGCGCTGCGGCGCTACAGGCCCCAGACGGTCCAGACGGCGTTGGACCAGTTGGCCGGCAGGCCGCACGGAGCGCCCGGTCCGCTGCGGTACACGACCTGGAAGATGCGCGTATCGCCGGGCGAGATGCCGTACTGCTGCGAGAGCGGCGGGTCGCCTGCGTGCGGCAGGCTGCCGCTGCCGTTGGACTGCGCGCCGGGGAGCTTGGCCAGGCGCGTGATCTGTCCGCCCAGGCAGCGCAGGCCTTCGTAGACCGGCGTCTGGTTCGCGGCCTGCGTTCCCATGAAGAAGTAGGCCGGCACGCCGACGGGCATGTGGCTGACGGTCAGCACGAACGTGTCGTTGGTGACGCTCGTGCTGCCGCTGCCGGCGAGCGTCGCGCCCTGTCCGGTCGAGTTGAGGCAGCCCGCGAGCGTGCCGATCGGCACGTTGTTGCTGCAGGGGCAGTTCGCGCCGCCGTTCTGCGGGCCGTCGCCCTCGCAGAAGGGCTTCGAGGAGGGCTGGCACTCGTCGGGGATGCGATCGCCGTCCGCGTCGGGCATGCCGTTCTGGATGTCGATGCGGTCGTCGATGCCGTTGTGGTTGCAGTCGGCGATGTACTGGTAGCAGATGTCGACGCGCGCGGAGCCGTCGATCTTGAACGTGGAGCTCAGGCTGCTCCCGCCGCTGACGCCGCAGGTGCTGATCGCGGCGAAGGGCAGCGTGATGTTGCCCGTCCCGGTGAACAGCGCGAGGTCGGACTGCGGCAGCGGCGAGGTGTGGGCGTCGTGCGCGTTGGCCTGCGCGCCGTTGTGCGTCTGGCCCGAGGGGCCGGCGTAGTTGAGGTTGCCGTCGAAGGCCGAGAGGTTGTCGCTGAAGTTGTGGAAGGGGCTCGAGACCACGATCACGCTGTTGTCCGGGCGGCGCAGCGTGAAGTCGCCGGCGAAGTGCAGCACCGAGGTGACCGGCGACGAGCCGGTGTTCTCGACGCGCGCCTGGCCGCTGATCACGGGGTAGACGTCGAACTGGATCGAGGTCAGCGTGCCCAGCGCCGGGTCGAACTTGGGGAAGACGGCGCTGTCGGTCCAGGGCAGCGCGCTCTGCGAGACGTCGACGCGGTAGCAGGCGGTCTGCGCGGGAACGGCCGTGGCGAGCGCGGCGAGCGCGAGCACGGAAGCGAGGAAGCGGTACGAGGGTGCGATCATGGTGGTTCCTGGTGGGTTGCACGAAGCGTGCGGAAACGGCCAGTGTACCGCGCACCCACGGCACGACAAGGCCCGCTCGCGTGCCTATGCTGGTGCCCCGGAGGCCCCCCGCACATGCAATCCACCCCTCGTCCCGCCCTCGCTTCGTTCGCGCTCTTCGCCGCTGTGCTCTGCGCGCCCGCGCACGCCGCCGACGTGCTCACGCCGCAGCGCGTCGCGCGCCTGGCCAGCGTGACGACCGCGCTGCTCTCGCCCGACGCGCGCAGCATCGCCTGGGTCGCGAGCGTGCCGCGCGAGCCCGGCGTCGAACCCGACGGCGCGGCCTGGAGCGAGCTGTGGCTCTCGGACTTCGAGGGCGGCACGCCGCGGCGTTTCCTCGGTCCCAAGTCCGAGTTCAGCGCGCTCGAGTGGACGAGCGACGGCCGTGCGCTCGCCTTCCTCGCCAAGCGCGGCGACGACAAGGCGAGCGCGCTCTACGTGCTGCCGAAGGACGGCGGCGAGGCGCGCTGCGCCGCGAAGCTCGAGGGCGGCATCAAGGCCTACAGCCTCGCCCCCGACGGCAAGCGCGTGGCGCTCGTCGGGACCGCCCCGCTCGCCGCGGCGCGCAAGAAGGAGCAGGAGAAGGGCTTCCAGGAGGAGATCTACGAGGAGGACTGGCGCCCCGCGCGCGTCTGGATCGCGACGCTCTTCGACGAGTCGAGCGCGAAGGCCCTCGATCTCCCCGGCTCGGCCTTCTCGGTGCGCTGGAGTCCGAACGACGAGCGACTCGCCGTCGCGCTCGCGCCGACGCCGCTCACCGACGACGAGTACATGAGCCAGCGCCTGCACGTCGTCGACAGCGCGAGCGGGAAGGTGCTGGCGAGGATCGACAACCCCGGCAAGCTCGGCGACTACGGCTGGAGCCCCGACGGCCAGTGGATCGCGCTGCTCTCGGCCGCGGACATCCACGATCCCGTCGCGGGGCGCCTGTGCGTCGCGCCCGCGGGCGGCGGCGCGCCGGTCGAGTTGCTCCCGGGCTTCGAGGGCGACGTCGTGGCGTTCGACTGGCAGGGACCGAGCGACAGCGACTGTGCGATCACGTGCTGCATCGACACGGGCGTCGTCTCGAGCTTCGAGAAGCTCGAGGCGGTGCGCAAGGGCGCGCTGGTGCAGAACGGCAGCCGCAGCGTGATCGTGCAGGCGGGCGTGCCCGTGCTCACCTCGGTGTCGGTCTCGCGCAACGCGGGCAAGGCCGTCTTCGTCGGCAGCACGAGCGCGCATCCGCCCGAGGTCTTCCGACTCAGCCAGGGCCAGAGCGCGTTGACGCGCGTCAGCGATTCCAATCCGTGGCTGAAGGAGATCGAGCTCGCGCCGCAGGAGATCGTGCGGCACAAATCGCGCGACGGCGTCGAGCTCGAGGGCATCCTCGTGCACCCGCTGCACGAGGTCGCCGGCCAGCGCTACCCGCTGATCCTGTGCGTGCACGGCGGCCCCGAGTCGCACGAGACGAACGGCTGGCAGACCGGCTACTCCAAGCCCGGGCAGATGGCGGCCGCGCAGGGCTTCGCGGTCTTCTACCCGAACTACCGCGGTTCCACGGGGCGCGGCGTCGCGTTCGCGAAGTCGAGCCAGGGCGACGCGGCCGGCAAGGAGTTCGACGACCTCGTCGACGCCGTCGACGCGCTGATCGAGCGCGGCCTGGTCGACAAGGACAAGGTCGGCATCACGGGCGGCTCGTACGGCGGATACGCGACCGCCTGGTGCTCGACGCGCTACTCCGAGCGCTTCGCCGCGGGCGTGATGTTCGTCGGGATCAGCGACAAGATCTCGAAGGTCGGCACGACCGACATCCCCAACGAGGAGTTCTACGTGCACGCGCTGCACCGCGTCTGGGACGACTGGAAGTTCTACCTCGAGCGCAGCCCGATCTACTGGGCCGAGAAGTGCAGGACGCCGCTCCTGATCCTGCACGGCAAGGACGATCCGCGCGTCAACCCGGGGCAGTCGCGCGAGCTGTACCGGCAGCTGAAGGTGCGCGGCGAGGTGCCGGTGCGTCTGGTGCTGTATCCCGGCGAGGGGCATGGCAACCGCAAGGCGTGCGCGCGGCTGGACTACTGCGAGCGGATGATGCAGTGGTTCGAGGTGTTCCTCACCGGCGACAAGAAGCTCCCCGCGTGGGAGATCGAGCACGTGCCGGCGAAGAAGTAGCTCGGCTCAGGCCGCGCGCTTCTCCAGCGACTCGACCAGCTCCTTCGCCTCCGCCAGCGAGAGCTTGCGCTCCCTGCGCGCGAGCTCGAGCGCTTCCATCCGCATCCCGCGCGCGCAGAGCGCCTTCACGCGCGGCTCGAGGCCGCTCCCGAGCGCCTGGTCGAGCTCGATGCGCAGCTCGGGCGCGATCTCGACCACCTCGCGCAGCGCCTCGAGCATGCGCTTCCCGAGCCACTCGACGCGCAGCGCGCCGGGCCGCGCGAGGAACACCGGCGTGTCGTTCATCCGCGTGCGCATCCTGATCCCGAGCACGCGCACCTCCGGGCCCGGATCGCGCCGTTCCGCGTCGAGGCGCTGCTCGATCGCCGCGCCGTCGACGTCCGCGAGCTCGAGCTCGAGCCAGCTCGTGCGCACGAGCGTCCTGCCGCGGCCGTTGTCGACCCAGCCCGACTCGACCACGCGGCGCGCGCAGCGCACCTCGCGCGGCTCGAGCCAGAGCACGCTCGGCACGTCGGTGCGGAAGTGGAAGTTGCGGAACGAGCGCAGCTGCACGCCGATGCCCGCGGCGCTGGCGCGCAGGAGCCAGTTGGTCGCGAGCAGCCCCGCCTGCGCGTTGGTGCGCGCGGCGGAGAGCACGAGCAGCCAGACGAAGAGCGCTCCGGCGAGCACCGGCCCGCCGGCGATCCAGAAGAACCAGGGCAGCGCCGCCAGGCTCTCGAGCACGCCGCGCCAGGCGACGGCGACGACCAGCGCCGGCGCGGCGACGAGCGCGAGCAGGACGAAGCCCGTGAGGCGCGAATGGCGCACGACGCGTTCGAGCGGGACCGCGGGCAGCTCGTCGAGTCGGAGGAGTCGCATCAGGAATCGATCGGGTGCTTCCGGCGCCGACTTGAGGCGCTATCCTCGCGCTGCGCCCGTGCGGCGCCGCATGCACCCTTCCCGGCTTCCCGAGTTCGCCCGCAACTGGCTGCACCGGCCGCTGCTGCGGCGCGTGCAGCGCGCCGGGCGCATCGCGCTCTCGCCCTCGCAGTTCCTGCGCCGCCGCAGGATCGCGCGCGAGGCGCTCGAGCGCATCGCGCCCGGCCTGCACATCGATCCGCGCGACGGCTACGTGCGCTTCGGCCCCGGCGCGCTCGCCGGTGCCGAGGAGGTGCTCGCGCTGGCGCAGGACGAGCGCGCGCGGCTGCGGGCGCGGCTGGAATCGCCGGAGCCGGCGAGCGCAGGCGGCCGTCGGCTCGTGCGCGAGCTCGGCTCCGATGCGCTGCTCGCGCGCCAGCCGCAGCTGGTCGACTTCGCGCTCTCCGATGCGGTGCTGCGTCCGGTGCTGGAGTACCTGGGCGAGGTGCCCGTGCTCGCGCGCATCTCGCTGCCGCTCTCGCGGCCCGTCGCCGGGGAGGCCGAGCCCGTCTCCTTCCAGCGCTTCCACGTCGACAACGACGACCTGCGGCACGTCAAGCTCTACCTGCACGCGCAGGACGTCGACGCGCGCCATGGACCGCTGTGCTTCCTGCCCGCGCAGACGAGCGAGCGCGTGCTGCGGGCCCTGGCGCGCGAGGGCCGGCCCGTCGGACCCGCGAGCACCTTCGCCGACGCGGAGGTCTTCCGCCACTGCGAGCGCGGCGAGCTCGTCACGCTCGGTGGGCCGCGCGGATCGGGGGCCTTCGTCGACCTCTCGCGCTGCCTGCACTACGGCAGCCGCGTCGAGGCGGGGGCCGAGCGCCTGCTACTCGTGCTGGTGTTCCTGCGCCGGCACCGGCTGCACGAGAACTCCAGCAGCCAGATCGCTGCGCGCCCGGGGCTCGACGCGCTGCGCGCGCTGCTGCTCGATCCGCCGCGGCGCCATCCGCCGGGTACCTTCTTCCCGGAGATCCAGGCGTGAGCGCGCTGCGCGGCTGGCTGCGCGCGAACCAGCAGCTGCCCGCACTGCGCGCGCTGCTCGATCTTGTGCAGGCCGCGCACGGGCTCGCCGGCCGCGTGCTCGCGGATCCGACGCGGCCCGCCTGCGTCGGCGGCTGGCCCGCGCGCCGCGTCCCGCTGCCGCCGCCGCGCCCGTTCACGCGCAGCGAGCGGCGCGAGATCGCGCGCGTGCTGCGCACGCAGAACTCGTCGGCCTTCGACGGCGGCGCCGTGCGGCGCTTCGAGGTCGCGCTGGCGAGCCGCTTCGGCGCGCGCCATGCGCTGCCGCTCTCCTCCGGCACGGCCGCGCTGCACACGGCGATGATCGCGGCCGGGGTGGGGCCGGGCGACGAGGTCGTCGTGCCGGCGCTGACCTACGTCTCGAGCGCGCTGGTCGTGCTGCAGCAGGGGGCACGCGTGCGCTTCGCCGACGTGCACCCGCGCAGCTGGACGCTCGATCCGGCGGCGCTCGAGCGCGCACTCGGGCCGCGCACGAAGGCCGTGGTGGCCGTGCACCTGTGCGGCGTGCCCTGCGACATGGGAGCGCTGCTCGAGATCGCGCGAGCGCGCGGTCTGCTCGTGATCGAGGACGCGGCGCAGGCGCACGGAGCGCGCTGGCGCGGCCGCAGCGTCGGGACGCTCGGAGCGCTGGGCTGCTTCAGCTTCCAGTCGGCCAAGACGCTCTCGACGGGCGAGGGCGGCGCGCTCCTGACCGACGACGACGAGCTCGCGCGGCGCGCGCGCCTGGCGATGAACCTGGGCGAGTGCGGCCCGGACGGGCGGCCCTCGCTCGAGGCGCGCGAGCTGGGCACGGGATCGGCGCTGGAGTACCCGCTGCTGGGCTGGAACTACCGCATGAGCGCGCTGCAGGCTGCGGCCGGGCTGGGGCAGCTGCAGCGCTTCGACGCGCTGGTCGCGGCGCGGCACCGCAACGCGGAACGACTGCGCGCCGCGCTGGCGCAGCCGGGGCTGTTCGAGCCGCAGGAGGCGACGCCGCAGTGCGAGCCCTGTCTCTCGAGCTTCTTCGCGCGCCTCTCCCCGGCGCTCGCGGCGCGGCGCGGCGAGCTCGCGCGCGCGCTGGCGCAGGAACGCGTCGACCTGCGGCTGCCCTACGACCGCCCGCTGCCCGCGCACCCGATCTTCGCCGCGCCGGGCGCATTCCCCGTGGCCGAGAGCGTCTGCCGCGAGACGCTCGGCCTGCGCACCGATCCCGCGCTCGGCCCGCGCGAGATCGACAGCGTCGTGCTGGCCGTGCGCCGCAACCTGGCGCACTTCGCTCAAGGAGCGGACGAGTCGAGCGCGCGCGCCGCGAGCTCCGGCAGCGGACGGAACGCGTAGCCGAGCTCGCGCGCGGCCTTCGACGAGTCCGCGCAGGTGTACCAGCCCCAGACGCGCCAGAGTTCGGGCGCGAAGCGCGGCCGCGAGAGGCCGACCAGATCGAGCAGCGTCGTCGCGCGCTCGAGCAGCGCGCCGCGCCAGAGCGGCTGCGTGCCGCGCGGCGCGGCCGTGCCCGCGCGCTCGGCGAGCAGCCGCTGCAGCTCGAACCAGGAGAGGTTGTGGCCGCCGAGGAGGTAGCGCTCGCCGGTGCGGCCGCGCTCGAGCGCGGCGAGACAACCGCGGGCGACGTCCTCGACGTCGGCGAAGCTCGACCCGCCGGGCGGCACGCGCGCGACGCCCGCGCGAGCGCGCGCCGCCAGACCCGCGCGCCGCGCGCCGTCCGCCCGCGGCCCGAGCATCGCGCAGGGATTGACGACCACGGCCGGCAGCCCCTGGTGCACGGCCGCGAGCACGCGCTCCTCCGCCTCGCGCTTGGTGAGGGCGTAGTTGAGCCGCAGTCCGTCGCGGCCGGGCCAGGGAGAGTCCTCGCGCAGCGGGGTCGGGTCTCGTCGCGCGCCGACGGCCGCGACGCTCGAGACGTGCACGATGCGCCGGACCTCGCGCCGGTTCGCCGCGCGGAGCAGCGCCGCGGTGCCTTCGACGTTGATGCGCCGTTGCTCGCTGTCCTGGCGCGACCAGTAGCCCATGCGCGCCGCGCAGTGCACCAGACCCTCGGCTCCGCGCAGGGCCGCGAGCAGGCTGGGCTCGTCGAGCAGGTCGCCGGGAACGCAGACGACCCCGAGCTCCTCGAGCCAGCGTTGCGGGCGCCCGGGCCGGACGAGCGCGCGCACGCGCTGGCCGCCGGCGAGCGCCGCGCGCACGACGTGTCCGCCGAGGTAGCCCGTCGCGCCGGTGACCAGAAGCTCCATGGCAGTCCATCCTAGGCAGGGCCCGGTCTAGGACCGACACTGCGCTGCGGCATTGCCAGCCGAGACCTGCGCGGCGAACCTCGACCGTCCGCGCCTGCCATGAGCCTCAAGAGCCGCTTCCAGAGCACGATCCTGCCCTACAACGCGCTGCAGCATCTGCGCACGGTCTGGCTGCGCCGCTCGCATCCCTACGGCCGGATCCCCGAGCGTCCGCAGCGCGTGATCGTCGAGCCGACCAATGCCTGCAACCTCAAGTGCACCTACTGCGGCAACAAGGACATGCTGCGGCGCTGGACCTGGCTGGAGTGGGGCGTGTACGAGCGCCTCGTGGGCGAGATGCGCACGCTGGGCGTGCCGCGGCTGACGCTGCACACCGTCGGCGAGCCCACGCTGCACCCGCGCCTGGCGGAGATGGTCGCGCTGGCGAAATCCGCCGGGCTGACGGTGACGCTCTCGACCAACGGGACGCTCTTGACCGAGGAGCGCGCGCGCGCGCTGGTCGAGGCCGGGCCCGACATCCTCAGCCTCTCGGTCGACGTCGCCGATCCCGAGGCGATGAGGGCCCTGCGTCCGGGGATCGATCCGGCTGTGCTCTACGAGGGACTGCAGCGCCTGCGCCGGCTGCGCGACGAGCGCGGGCCGCTGTGCGAGAGCCCCTGGGGCCGCGTGCGCCTGCCCTCGCTGGTCGCGACCTGCGTCGTCACGCGCTTCTGGACGCGCGAGGAGGAACGGCGCTGGTTCGAACGCTACGGGCCGCTGATCGACGACGTGTACATCCACTGGCCCAACGCGCACGCGGGCTACCGCGAGGACGAGCCGCACCGGCGCCCGAGCCTGCTGCCGAAGAAGCTCAAGGACTGGATCTACCGCAAGGCGCGCTACTCGTGTCCCTATCCCTGGGACGCGCTCTTCCTGCTCTCCGACGGCACGATGTCGGTCTGCCGCTTCGATTTCGACGCGCGCGTGCGCATCGGCCGCTACCCCGACCAGGACCTGCTCGCGCTCTGGCACGGCCAGTCGATGATGAGCCTGCGCAAGGCGCACATGGACTTCGACTTCCGCGACTGGTCCACCTGCGAGGACTGCAACGCGACCTTCTACGAGAACCGCCACGACCACTTCCGCTACACGCAGAAGCTGAAGCGCCGCAACGGCTTCGTCGCCCGGCGCGACATGTGGCTCGCACCCGAGCCGATGCAGGAGCGGGCGCGCAAGGGCGTCGGCCGCGCGGCGAGCTACGAGGCCTGAGCGCGCTCAGGCGTGGCACAGGCTGCCCAGGCGCCGCGCACGCGCGAGCGCCAGACGCACGGCCAGCAGCGCGAGCGGCACGCAGACCAGCGCCTGCAGGGCGAGCGCGAGCAGCGCACGCTGGTACTGCGCGTCGGCGAAGCCGGCCCCGGAGAAGGCCGCGGCGCGCAGGCCGGCGAGCAGCTGCGTGTGCGGCAGGATCGCGGAGCACGCCTCCAGCCAGTCGGGCAGGAACTCGCGCGGGAAGTAGGCCCCGGCGAGCACCAGGCTGGCCAGGTTGAGCAGCGCAGCGACGGGATCGCCACGCTGGAACCCGAGCACGAACGCCGCCGAGGCGAGCCCCAGCGCGGCCAGCGCGGCGCAACCCAGCGCGAGCACGAGCGCGAGCGCGAGCGGATCGGCCTGCGCGAGGCTCAATCCTCCGACGCCGACCGCGAGCACGAACAACACCAGCAATCCGGCGAGCAGCGTGCCGAGCGGCCAGGCGAGCGAGCCGAGCAGCAGCCGCGCCGTCGGCGCGCCGGTCGCGACCAGCGGCTCGAGCGTCCCGGCGAGCTGCTCCTCGCGCAGCCGCTGGCCCATCCGCAGGAGGCAGGTCTGCGAGATCTGCAGCGCCGCCAGGCCGAAGAGCAGGAAGCCGAAGGGCTGGCCCGACAGGCGCGGATCGTGCGCGTCGACCAGGCGCGAGAAGAACCAGAACAGCACGCCCCAGACCGCGACCAGCGCGAAGCGCAGCACGAGCTCGAAGCGGAACGAGAGCTCGATCAGCCGGTCGCGGCGCACCAGCGTCGCGACGAGGGCAAGCGTGCTCGCGCCGCGCAGGGTTGCTGCGGCGGCTCCGGGCTGCGGCGTCGCCGCGGAGCGTTCGAGCGCCGTGTCGGCAGCGCGCAGCCCTCCGGCGGACAGGCGCAGCAGGAGCTCGCGCACCGAGGGTTCCGCGCGCCACTCGAGCGCACGCAGCTGCGGGCCGAGCTCGCGCGCGAGTGCCGGCAGCTCGGCCGGGAGCTGGCTCGGCTGCGCGGCCGGCCAGAGGGCTGCGTCCTCCTCGGCGCCCGGCTCGAGCCCGGGCCAGCGTGCGAGCGCGTGCGCGCGCGCCGCGGCATCCGCGAAGCGCAGGTGCCAGGCCGCAGGTGCCGAGCGCGAGAGCACCTCGCGCGCGGGGCCGGCGAGCCGCGCGCGCCCGCGGTCGAGCAGCACGATCTCGTCGCAGTCCTCCTCGACGCCCTGGAACTCCTGGCCCGTGTAGAGCACGAGCACGCCCTCGCGCGTCGCGAGCTCGCGCAGCAGGCCGCGCACGAGCAGCACGGTCGCGGGATCGGCCTGCCGCGTGGCCTCGTCGAGGATCAGCAGCTCCGGCCGGGCGAGCAGCCCGCGCGCGAGGTTGACGCGCTGCTTCTCGCCGGCCGAGAGCGTCTGGAACGGACGCTCGAGCAGCGCCTCGAAGCACAGCCGTCCGGCCCACGCGCGCGTGCGCGACTCGGCCTCGCCGCGCGAGAGGCCCTGCAGCCGGCCGAAGCAGGCCAGGTTCTCGCGCACACACAGGCGCGCGTAGAAGGAACGTTCGTCGGAGCCGACCAGCCCGATGCGCACGCCTCCCGGCGGCGCGCCCGCGATGCGCACGCTGCCCTGCGTGGGCTCGATCAGCCCTGCGATGATGCGCGTCAGCGTGGTCTTTCCGGCGCCGTTGTTGCCGAAGATGCCCACGATCCTGCCGCGTTCCAGCTGCAGCGAGAGCTCGCGCAGGGCCTCGACCGGCCCGGTCTCTGCGCGGAAGACCTTCGAGACCTGCTCCAGCACCAGGAACGAAGTCGGAGACGAAGGGTGCGGCATGCCCGCGCGGATTGTACGCTGGCCCGCCCTGGTGCCCATGGCGCTGCGCTCCCTACTCCCGTTCGTGCTCGTGCTCGGCGCCGCGTGCCGCAGCGGGTCGACCGGCACGTCCATCCCGGCCGACGGGTTCACCCGCGAGTTCCCGGTCGAGCCCACCGACTGGTGCTCGAGCGCGCGCAGCCGCTACTTCGTGCTCGAGCCGGGCTACCGGCTGGTGCTGGCGAACCCGGCGCGCAAGCTGCGCCTGGAGATCACCGTGCTCGACGAGACGCTGCTCGTCGACGGCGTGCAGACGCGCGTGGTCGAGGAGCGCGAGACGCGCGACGGCGTTCCGGTCGAGGTCTCGCGCAACTACTTCGCGGCCTCACGGCGCACGCACAACGTCTACTACTTCGGCGAGGACGTCGACATCTACCGCGACGGCGCGATCGTCTCGCACGAGGGCAGCTGGCGCGCCGGCGTCGACGGTGCGCACTACGGCCTGGCGATGCCCGGCTACGCGCAGCCCGGCGCGCGCTTCTACCAGGAACTCGCGCCCGGCGTGGCCCTCGACCGCAGCGAGATCCGCTCGGCGGTGGCCTCGATCGAGACGCCCGCGGGCGTCTTCGAGCGCTGCCTCGACGTCGAGGAGAGCTCGCCGCTCGAGCCGGGGCAGCTCGAGTCGAAGATCTACGCGCCCGACGTGGGACTCGTGCAGGACGAGGGCCTGCTGCTGGTCGCCTACGGCATGCGCGAGGACAAGCGCTGACGCGCAGCGCGCGATCCAGCGCACGGTTCAGCGCACGGTTCAGCGCCCGAGGGCGCGCTCGTACTCCTCGCGGTAGGCCGCCAGCATGCGCTCGAAGGTGTAGCGCTCGGCGACGCGCGCGCGGTTGGCGGCGCCGAGCTCCGCGCGCAGCGGGGCATCCGCGAGCATCGCGGTCAGCTTCTCCGCCAGCGGCCAGGCGGTCTCGTGCACCTCGAGCGGCAGCACGAACTCGGCCTGCGCGTCCGGCAGCATGTACCGCACGTCGCCGACGTCGGTCGAGACCACCGGCAGCGAGCTCGCCATCGCCTCGAGCAGCGCGACCGGCATCTGCTCGGTGTCCGAGCTGAGCGCGAAGAGGTCCATCGCGCGGTAGTAGGGGACCGGATCGGCCTGGTGGCCGGCGAAGTGCACGCGGCCGTAGAGCGAGGGCGTGCTCGCCGCGAGCTTCTCCAGCTCCGGCCGCTCGGGCCCGTCGCCGAGCACGAGCACGTGCATGTCGAGCTCGCGCTCGACGCGCGCGGCGGCCTTGAGCAGGCGCTGCGGGTTCTTCTCGGGCCGCAGGTGCCCGACGTAGCCGATCAGCGGCGCCGCGCGCGGGATGCCGAGCGCCTCGCGCAGCTCCGGGTTGCCGTCGCGCGCGGCGAAGCGCTCCAGGCGCACGCCGTTGGGGATGCAGCGCACCGTCTCCGCCGCGAGCCTCCAGCGCTCGCGCGCGATGCGCTCGAGGTTGTGCGAGGGCACGACCACGCGCGAGACGCCGGGCAGGAACAGGCGCCGGAAGAGCTCGCGCCGGCGCTTGAACTCCTTCGCCTCGTCCGCGTTGAAGCCATCCTCGTGGTGCACCAGGCGCCGCAGCCCGAGCGTGCGCGCCGCCATCACCGTGTCGAAGGCGCCCCAGTTGTAGGTGCAGACGAGATCGGGCTTCAGCGCCTTCACGAGCGCGCGCATGCGCCGCAGCGTGGCGAAGGAGCCGTCCTTGGGCGGGCTCTCCAGCAGCGTCACCGGCGCGTCGGGCGCGAGCCGTTCGCGCGCGCTGGTGCGGCCGTCCATCGCGACGATCGAGTGGCGGTACTCGCGCGGCAAGGCCTGGATCAGGTGCACGGTGCGCATCTCGGGCCCGGCGGGCACGAAGGTCGAGAAGACGTGCAGGAGGTGCGGCACGCGGGAAGTCTTACCCGAGCGCGGGGTGCGGATCGACACCTCGGCGCGGATCGCGCTAGGCTGGAGGGGCCATGAAGCCTCGCAACCTCGCCTTCGTCTGCCTCGCGGCCGGCCTGGCCGCGCTGGGCTACTTCTTCGGTGCGATCGTGCTCGCGATCCACGGCGCGCTCGCGCTCGGCCTGGACAAGATGGCCTTCGAGACCGGCCTCTGGCCGCACCTCTTCGGCGCCTTCGGCGCGCTCGTCGGCGTCGCGCTGGCGTGGGGGATCCTGCGCCTGGCGGATCTCGCGCTGCAGCGCCGCCGCAGCGCGGCCTGAGGCCTGCGTGCTCCACGTCGTCGAGCCGCCGCGCTACCTCGTCGTGCTCGAGTCGAAGCTCGAGCACAGCGACTACCAGAAGGCCGCCGAGGAGCTCGCGCAGGGCCACCAGGCCGAGCTCGCGCGCTGGGACGGCGAGTGGCCGCACCTGGAGGCGCTGCTCTTGGCGAAGAAGCCCGCCGAGCTCGCGCTCGTGCTCGATCCGGGCACGATCGACGCGAACCTCCCGCGCCGGCTCGTCCCGATCCTCGCGCGCTTCGACGACGATCCCTTCGTCGACTGCGCCTTCGGCCTGATCACCGGCGCGAGCGGCGCGGACGCGCTGCACCTGGTCGAGCGCGACCTCGCGCTCGCCGGACACGACCTCCCCGCGACCAAGCTCGAGGCGACCTCGGTCGTGCTCGAGCAGTGCGTGCACTACGCGTCGCACCCCGAGCGCGGCAGCGAGGGTCGCGAGCTCGCGACGAGCAGCCTGTGGCTGACCGGCAAGGACGCGGGCTGGCGCGAGTTCCTCGCGCGCTGGCGCGGCGAGCAGCACGGCGCCGGCCTGGTCGAGTGGGGGCACTGCGGCGACCCGCAGGGCATCTGGCTCTTCTCGATGTACCGCAACCGCGAGACGGACAAGCACTGGCCCTTCGACCCTTCCAAGGTCGGCCAGGATCCTTCCGGCGAGCTGCCGCGCCTCACGCCAGCGGGGCTGCTCGAGGGCGTCGATCTCGCCGGCGCGCTCGTGATCAACGGCTCGTGCCACTCCGCGGTCACGCGCCGCGCGATCGTCGGGCCCGACATCGTCAGCACCTTCGGCGACACCGGCGGCAAGGTGGTCTTCTTCGACATCGCGCCGGAGCAGAGCTTCCCGCTGCAGGCGATCGCGCACGGCGCGAGCGCCTACATCGGCCCGCTCGCCGCGAACAACGCCAACCGCGCCGCGCTCGAGGAGTGGCGCCTGCGCTCGGGCGGCCTCTCCGCCGGCGAGTGCCTGCGCCGCTCGTACGACGAGCTCGTGATGGGCGCGACGAAGCTGCCGCTCGCGTTCGCGCTCTACGAGGACGGCAGGAGCGAGCCCCTCGAGCCGCCGATGTTCCAGAGCTCGTTCCACCGCGTGCTCTTCGGCGATCCCGCGCTCGTGCCCTGGCGCGACCCGGCGCGCACGAACCACCTCGTCGAGCTCGCGGAGAAGGACGGCGTGCTCACGCTGCGCATCCGCTGGAGCGACTGCGCGCGCGATCCGTGGATCTGGGATCCCTGGCGCGAGGAGCGCGGCGATCTGGGGAGGATCTACGAGCGCATCGAGCTCCCGCACGCGCTCGCGGGCGAGCCCAAGGTCGAGCTGCTCGAGGGCTGGACGCGCATCGGCAAGGAGAAAGCGAAGCTCGAGCTCGTTCCGAGTGCGCGCCTCGAACGCGATCCGCAGGGGAAGAGCGTGCTGCACCTGGTGCTGCGCGGACCGCGCGCGCGGATGAGCCCCGTGGATCGCCAAGGCATGCCCGATGAGGTCGGCGCGGACGTGCGCGTGAGGTGAGGCGCCGGGCTGCCTGGCTTCCGACCCTCGGTGGCGAACACGGGATCGAGAACAGCGGGCACGAGCGGGCGGTCATCGTCGTGCCGGCTCCGCGCGCGTCGCGCGCGGAAGTTCCCGGATCGTTGAATCGCGCGTGGCCCCCGAGTCGTGCCTGGCGCGCATGGATCCTGCGCAGCCCCCCGAACCGGACGACCCGCGCGCCGACCGCGGCCTCGTGCGCCTGGCCCGCGGGCTGGTCGGGGATCCGCACGCGACCGAGGACGTGCTGCAGGACAGCTGGCTGGTGGCTCGGCGCCGGCCGCCGGGCGTCCCCGAGCGGCGCGTCGGCTGGTTGCGCGGCATCGTGCGGCGCGTGGCGCACAACCACCGCCGCGTGCAGCGTCGCAACGCAGGCGAGCCAACCGCGGAGGTGCACGACGCCGAGCTCAGCCCCGCGGACCAGGCCGAGCAGCAGCAGCTGTTCGAGACCGTGCGCGCCGCGGTCGAGGCGCTCGACGAACCGTATCGAACCACGGTCCGCCTGCGCTACCTCGAGGAGCTCACCTACGCGCAGATCGCCGAGCGCCTGGGCAAGCCCGAGCCCACGCTGCGCACGCACGTCATGCGCGGCCTGGCCGAACTGCGCGAGCGGCTCGCGCGCACCCAGGCTGCGCCACGCCGGCCGTGGAGCTCGGCACTGATCGGCTGGCTGCAGCGGCGCGATCCGCCGACCTGAGCGCGGCGGACGCGCGCCGCCTCCGCGATCCGGCAGGTGCTTCGAGCCGGCGTCCGCGCCGGATCGCGCTGCGCACGGGCGAGGGCTGCCCGCCGAGGTCGGCGCCGGCATCCGCGTGCGGTAGGATGCGGACGCACCATGCTGCGTCCGATCCCGCTCGCCCTGCTCGCCCTCGCGCTCGCCGCTCCCGCCCGCGCGCAGCAGACCGTCCTGCTCAGCCAGTCCGGCGGCATCGTCGGCAACGCGCTCTCCGCCTATCCGGTCGGCGACTGGGACGGGTCGCGCTTCGTCTTCCAGAGCTACGCGTCGAACCTCGTGCCCAACGACGGCAACGCGCTGCGCGATCTCTTCCTGTGCGATCCGTCGAGCGGCGCGATCGAGCGCCTCAGCGTCGATCCCGCGGGCAACGACGCCGACGGGCCCTCGCGCGCGGCGAGCCTGGGCTGGGACGGCCGCCTGGTCGCCTTCGAGAGCGAGGCGACGGACCTCGTCGCGCACGACACCAACGCGCGGCCCGACATCTTCGTGCGCGACCTCGCGCTGGGCGTGACGCATCTGGTCAGCCGCGCGGCCGACGGCACGCAGGGCGACGGACCCTCGCTCGTGCCGTACCTCGCCGGGCACGGGCGCTGGGTCGCCTTCACGAGCGCCGCGACGAACCTCGTGCCGGGGGACACCAACGGCTGCGAAGACGTGTTCGTGCGCGATCTCGCCAGCGGGGCGATCGAGCGCGCCAGCGTCGGGCCCAACGGGCTCGAGGCCGATGCGGCGAGCTTCGCCACGGCGATCTCGTGCGACGGGCGCTTCGTGTGCTTCACGTCCAGCGCGACGAACCTCGTCGCCGGCGACACCAACGCGCTGAGCGACGTGTTCGTGCGCGACCGGCTCAGCGGGACGACCGCGCGCGTCAGCCTCGGCGCGGGGGGCGTGCAGGGCGACGGTCCCTCGTCCTTCGGCGCGCTCTCGGCCGACGGGCGCAGCGTCGCGTTCCAGAGCCTGGCGACCAACCTGGTCGCGGGCGACACCAACGGCACGAGCGACGTCTTCGTGCGCGATCTCGCCGGCGGCGAGGTCCTGCGCGCGAGCTGCGCGGCGAGCGGCGGCGAGAGCCACGGCACCGCCCTCGCGCCCTCGCTCAGCGCCGATGGTCGCTTCGTGTGCTTCGCCAGCGACGCGCCCGACCTCGTGCCGGGAGACGCCAACGCGCTCTCCGACGTGTTCGTGCGCGACCTGGTCGACGGCACGCTCGAACGCGTCAGCGTGACCGGCGTCGGCGCCGAGGCCAACTCGGGCTCGTTCTTCCCCGCGCTCACGCCCGACGGACGCTGGGTCGGCTTCGGGAGCTTCGCGACCAACCTCGCCTTCAACGACTCCAACGGCATCGAGGACGCCTTCGCGCGCGACCGCGGAGGCTGGCCGCACGCGAGCTTCTGCCACGACGATCCGTTCGCGCCGCTGGCGTGTCCGTGCACGAACGCGGGCGCCTTCGGGCGCGGCTGCGCGAACTCGTCCGTCGCCGCCGGCGCCGAGCTCGCCGCGGCGGGGGAGGCCGTGCCCGACAGCGTCGTGTTCAGCGCCTGGGGCCTGCCGCGCGGGACGAGCGCTCTGGTCGTGCAGGGAACCGGCCCGCTCGCGCTGCAGGTCGGCTGGGGCGATGGCGTGCGCTGCATCGGCGGCGCGCTGGAGCGCTTGTACGTCGCGAGCGCGAACGGCGGGCGCATCGACGTGCCGGGCCCGGGCGATCCAAGCGTCTCCGCGCGCTCGGCGCAGCTGGGCGATCCGCTCGGCGCGGGGACGACGCGCGTCTACCAGGTGCTCTACCGCGATCCCGCGCCGGGGTTCTGTCCCGCAGGCGGCGGGTTCAACGCGACGAACGCGCTCTCGATCGTGTGGTGAGCGCGGGCCGCGTCCAGCGCTTCGGCGCGAAGTTCCCGGCTTTCCGGGAACCGAGCGACGGACCTCGACGAGGCAGCGCGCCGGGCCCGCGGTGCGGGTTCGCCGATCGAGCCGTCCCGGCGGCTCGGCCGCGGCCCGGGCCTGATGCAGTCCCAGGACCCCGAGCCTCCCATCGATCCGCGCGCCGATCGCGGCCTCGTGCGCCTCGCACGCGGGCTGGTCGGCGACCCGCACGCGACCGAGGACGTGCTGCAGGAGAGCTGGCTGGTCGCGCAGCGCAACCCGCCCGTCGATCCGCGCCTGCGCGGCGGCTGGCTGCGCGGGATCGTCTGGCGCATCGCGCTCAACCACCGCCGCGCGCAGAGCCGCGAGGCGCGCGGGCTGCCGGCGGAGGAGGCGCCGGTCGAGGCGCTCTCGCCCGAGGACCTCGCCGAACGCGAGCAGCTGCTCGAGACGGTGCGCGCCGCGGTCGACGCGCTCGACGAACCCTACCGCACGACGATCCGCCTGCGCTTCCTCGAGGAGCTGGGCTACACCGAGATCGCGGCGCGCACCGGCCGGCCGGAGGCCACGCTGCGCACGCACGTGATGCGCGGGCTCTCGCAGCTGCGCGAGCGGCTCGCGCGAACGCAGGCGACCGAACGCCGCGGGTGGAGCTCGACGCTGCTCGCCTGGCTGCAGCGGCGCGAACCGCGGGCCTGAGGTCCGCCGCGCTCAGCGCCGCGCGTTGGGGGAGGCGTCGTCGCCGCCCTGCGCGCCGCGTCCCGCGTCGTCGCGGCGCTGGTGCACCAGCTCGCCCTCGACGTAGACGCGCTCGATCTCGCTGCGCGGATCGGCGGGAGCGCCGTCGACCACGACGAGATCGGCGTCCTTGCCCGGCTCGAGGCTGCCCAGGCGCTTGTCGATGCCCGCGACGATCGCGGGCACGATCGTCAGGCCGCGCACGACCTGCAGCTCATCGTTCTCGAAGCCGTAGCGCGCGCCCATCGCGGCCTGCAGCGGCAGCTCCTCGCCCGGCACGACCGGCGCGTCGGTGTTGAAGCCGACGAGCTTCATCCCGCGCTGCTGGTAGCCGGCGGCGACGCCGACGATGCGGCCGTCGTAGTCCATGCCGTGCCCGCCGGGCGCGTCGATCTCGCGCGGGCCGCAGATCGCGGCGACACCGAGCTCGAGCGCCTGCTGCGTCGCGAGGTAGCCCTTCCACTCGCCGTGGTCGATGTAGACGTCGATCCCGAACTCGCTGCGGATGATGCGCAGCGTCTGCGTCACGAGCTGGTAGATCTGCGTATGCGTCGAGACCTGGCAGCGCTTGGCGGCGAGGTCCTCGAAGACGTCGAAGCGCGGATCGCGCTCGCGCGCGGGATCGGCGGCGCGCTCGGCGGCGTAGTGCATCCCGCGCGCGAGCTCGCCGCGGATGTGGTAGTTCATCAGGCTGCGGCCCATGCCGTAGCCCCAGCGCGTCGGGTTGTCGCCCTGCGCGATCTTGAGCGAGCCCGGATCGCGCACGAGCATCGCCTCGAAGCGCGAGGGCGCGGTCTTCAGCAGGATCCCGGCGCCGCCCATGTTCGTGCCCGAGCCGGGGATGAAGAGCACGGTCGTCACGCCGGCCTCGAGCACGCGCTCGAGCGCGAGGTTGCGCGGCACGACGGCGCTGGAGACGCGCAGCCCGGCGTTGATCTGCAGCACCATGTCGTTGATGTCGCCGCTGGAGCCGCCCAGGTGGCTGTGCAGGTCGATCATGCCGGGCATCAGCCAGCGCGCGCCGAGGTCGACCTGCTCGTACCCCGCGGGCACCGCGGTCGTGCGCGCCGGCCCGACGGCGACGATGCGGCCGTCCTCGACCAGCACGACGCCGTGGTCGACGAAGCCCGGGCCCTCGCGGGTGCAGGTCAGCACCTTGGCCGCGCGCAGCGCGAGCCCGTGGTGCTGCGGCTGTGAGGCAGCGGCGGCGGGAGCGGCGTCGAGCAGTGCGGCGAGGAGGAGCGGGAGCGGCATGCGCTCCAGATCCTAGCGCGCCGGCGGCGGGTACACGCGCACAGCCTTGTCGAGCAGCTCCTCGGCGTCCTCGACCGGCTTCCAGCCCAGCTTGGTGCGCGCGAGATCGCAGGCGAAGGGCGCGACGAGGGCGCGCGCCTTGAGGTCGTGCCAGCTGGGGAACTCGACCCCGGCGCGGCGGCCGGCCTTCTTGACGACCCACTTGCCGATCTCCATCGCCTGCGAGAGCGCCAGCGAGCGCGGGTGGAAGTGGATCGGCCGCCCGGTGTGGCGCGCGAGCTCGGCGACGATGCGGCGCGCGTCGAGCGGCGTGCGCACGCACAAATTGAGCGCCCGGCCGTCGAGGTCCTTGCCTTTGTAGCGCGCGAGGCTTGCCAGCGCGTCGGCGACGTCGTCGACCCAGACCAGCGGCAGCGGGTTGTCGCCCGCGCCCCAGCCGATGCAGTGGTTGTCGCGCGTCCACAGCCCGTAGCCGGAGTGCTGCATGGGCGTGCCCGCGCCGATCACGACGCCCGGGCGCACGATCACCAGCGGCAGGCCGCGCGTCCGGTGCAGCTCGAGCAGCGCGCGCTCGGCCGCGATCTTCCCGCGCGAGTAGAGCGGCCGCGCCTCCGGCCTCGGATCGGTGGCGAGATCGTCGGCGATGTCCGCGCGTCCGCCCGTGTCGAGCGCGGCGATCGACGAGACGTAGACGAAGCGCTGGCAGCCGTGCTCGTGCGCGAGCTCGGCCATGCGCGTCGAGCCGCGCACCATCGCCTTCTCGACCTTATCCCAGGTGTCGCCGCTGCCCGTGGCCAGCTGCATCACCGTGTGGCAGCCCTCGAGCGCCTTGTGCAGCGCGTCCTCGTCCTCCAGGCTGCCCGAGAGGATGCGCAGCTGGCCGCTCTCTGCGGCCGCGACGATCTCGGCGGGCAGCGAGTGGCGCCGGCGCACGATCAGGCTGACGGGCAGGCCCGCCTCGAGCAGCTTCGCCACCGTGCGCCGTCCGATGAAGCCGGTGCCGCCGAGCACGGCCACCTCGCCGGTGCGCGGCGCGCCCGGGTCGGGCAGGCGCGGCTCGACGCGGCCCTGCGCGGGCGCGGCCTGCGCCGCGGCCTCGCACCATTCGAGCACTTCCGCGGCGCGCATCCCGTCGGCCGGCAGCTCGCGTCCGGCGCACAGGTCGGCGTAGAAGCGCGTGATCGCATCGCGCATGCCGACCCAGAAGGCGTCCTGGCGCTTGCCGATCCCGAGCGTGAAGGCGAGGTAGTTCTTGAGCACGCGCCGCGCGTCGCGCTTCTGCGCGCGGCCGCGCCCGTTGGAGGCGAGGAAGCTGTTCCAGAACTCCAGCCAGGGCGACTTCGTCTCGCCGCAGAGCGTGTCGTGCTGGAGGTCGGCCTCGAGCGAGCCATCGCTGCCGATCACCTGCAGCGTGCTGCGCGAGAAGCCCTGGCCGAAGGCGAGGTAGACCTGCGCCGTGCCACGCTCGGCGACGACGTCGACGGCCCAGCGGTCGACGAAGAGCTGGCCCGGGTTGAGCTCGCGCTGCGCCAGCGCGACCGACTGCGCGCGCACGAGGCGGCCCAGCAGCGCGTGCACCTGG
Organism: Planctomycetota bacterium; assembly: GCA_044229935.1. Lineage (GTDB taxonomy): Bacteria > Planctomycetota > UBA1135 > UBA1135 > JADJLZ01. The sequence goes on from JBGASC010000013.1 coordinate 41,818, forward strand.
CTGAAGGGGTGCACGGCCTGCTCGAAGAGGATGTTGCGCGGCGCGCGGAACATCCAGTGCGCGTAGTCGCCCGCGTCCAGCTGCGCCAGCGGCACGTTCCAGGTCACCTGCACGTGCTCGACGCGGCCGATCTCGCCCGCCGCGACGCGCTCGCACAGGCGCGCGAAGGCCGGATGGAAGACGTTGTTGTGGTGCACCCCGAGCACGAGGCCGCGCGCACGCGCCAGCTGCTCGAGCTCGCGCGCCTCGGCGCTGGCGAGCACGAAGGGCTTCTCGACGTAGGCGCCGATGCCCATCTCGAACAGCTCGCGCACCAGGCGGCCGTGCAGGTCGGGCGGCACGAGCAGGTGCGCCACGTCGATCGCGAGCTCCTCGAGGTCCTCGAGTTCGGCGCAGGCGTGCGCGATGCCGAAGCGCGCGGCCAGCGCCTGCGCGCGCGGCAGGAAGCTGTCGACCACCGCGACGATCTCCACCTCGGGCAGCGACTGCAGCACCGGCACGTGGTACTCGGCGATGTAGCCGGCGCCGACGAGCGCCACGCGCCAGCGGTCCTTGCGCGGTCGCGGAGGATGCACGGGTTCGGTCACGGGGGAGGCGGCGCGTTCGCGCAGCCCTGCCATGGTAGGCACGGAAGGGACGGGATCCACTCGCGCGGTGGAGGGGGCACGGGACGGCATGCTGCTGGCCCTTTTCGGACCGCGGCGCGCGCGGAGTGGAAGGTCGCCCGCGCCCGGGAAGGAATTTCGGCGCGCGCCCCGGCCACGTGCGCAGCTCTCACGAGCATTGCAGTTCCTGCTCATGCCCCCCGGGTGCCCGACCGAAAAGAGGTCATCTCCTCCTTCTTGGGGCCCGGCACCGCCGCTTCGGCGACGTTGTCGGGCCCTCTTTCGTTCCCGGGGAGCGCGCCGCGCGGGGGCGCTGGAATTCGTCCGCGCGCCGGGTAGCATCTGCGGTTTGCAGCCCACCCCGGACAGCGTCCAGTTCCGCCCTCCGCGCCGCGGAGGAGCTGCGCCCGCTCCCGCGCCGAGCGGCCGGGCCGCGGCGAGGGCGCTCGCGGCCGGGCCTGCCACGCACCCGGATTCCCCCTCGGCCGAGGGAGGCCCATCGCGATGACCGAGCCCCTTTTCCCCGAAGGCCTGACCTTCGACGACGTGCTCCTCGTTCCGCGCGACTCCGAGGTCCTGCCCAAGGACGCGAAGCTCGCCACGCGCTTCTCGCGCGACGTCACGCTCAACATCCCGCTCAGCTCGGCGGCCATGGACACGGTCACCGAGGAGCGCCTGGCCGTCGCGCTGGCGCGCGAGGGCGGCATCGGCGTGATCCACCGCAACCTCTCGATCGACGCGCAGATCCGCGAGGTCGACAAGGTCAAGCGCTCGGCCAACGGCGTGATCCTCGATCCGGTCACGCTGCCGCCCGCGGCGACGATCCGCGAGGCGCGCGAGATCATGTCGCGCTACAACATCTCCGGCCTGCCGATCGTCGAGGGCAAGACGGTGGTCGGGATCCTGACGCGGCGCGACTGCCGCTTCCAGACGCGCGACGACACGCCCGTGGCGCAGATCATGACCCGGGAGAACCTGGTCACGGCGCCGCCGGGCACCTCGCTCGAGGAGGCGCGCGAGCTGCTCTACAAGCACAAGGTCGAGAAGCTGATCATCACCGGGCCCCGGCGCGAGCTGATGGGCCTGATCACGATGAAGGACGTCAACATGCTGGCGGCCTACCCCAGCTCGGCCACCGACAAGCGCGGGCGCCTGCGCGTCGCGGCGGCGGTGGGCGTGCTCGACTACGAGCGCTGCGAGGGCCTGGTCAAGGCCGGCGTCGACGTGCTGGTGGTCGACACCGCGCACGGCCACTCGAGCAACGTGATGACGACGGTCAAGGAGCTCAAGCGCCGCTTCGACGTCAACGTGGTCGCAGGCAACGTCGCCACGGCCGAGGGCGCGCTGGAACTCGCGCGCGCCGGCGCGGACGGCGTCAAGGTCGGCATCGGCCCGGGCTCGATCTGCACCACGCGCATCGTCGCGGGCGTGGGCGTGCCGCAGCTGACGGCCGTGCTCGAGTGCGCGCGCGCGCTGCGGCCGCACAACGTGCCCGTGATCGCCGACGGCGGGATTCGCTTCTCGGGCGACATCGCCAAGGCGCTCGCCGCGGGCGCCTCGTGCGTGATGCTCGGCTCGCTCTTCGCGGGGCTGGAGGAGAGCCCGGGCGAGGTGATCCTCTACAAGGGCCGCTCGTTCAAGTCCGTGCGCGGCATGGGCTCGCTCGGCGCGATGCAGGCCGGCGGGAAGGAGCGCTACCGCCAGGGCGACGTCACCGAGGCCGACAAGCTCGTGCCCGAGGGCATCGAGGGCATGGTGCCGTACAAGGGCAAGCTCGGCTCGTTCGTCTACCAGCTCTGCGGCGGCGTGCGCGCCGGGATGGGTTATGTCGGCGCGCGCACGATCCCCGAGCTGTGGGAGCGCGCGCGCTTCCTGCGCATCACCAGCGCGGGCATGAAGGAGAGCCACCCGCACGACGTCACGATCACCAAGGAATCGCCCAACTACTTCCACGCCGACTGAGCGCGCGCTCCCCACCATGGCCAGCACGAAGAAGAACGATCCCCGCGGCGTCCTGGTCGTCGACCTCGGCGCGCAGTACGCGCAGCTGATCGCGCGCCGCGTGCGCGAGGCCGGCAGCTGGTGCGAGATCGCGCCGCCGCACAAGGCGCTCGAGTTCGCGCGGCGCATGGACCTCGCCGGCGTGATCCTCTCGGGCGGTCCGGCCTCGGTCTACGCGGCCGACGCGCCGAAGGTGCCGCCCGAGCTGCTCGCGCTGGGCGTGCCCGTGCTCGGCATCTGCTACGGCATGCAGTGGATGAGCCAGCAGCTGGGCGGCGAGGTGCGTGCGGCGAAGGAGCGCGAGTTCGGCCGCACCTCGATGGCGGTCGCGCGCCCCGAGGCGCTGCTCGAGGCGGTCGAGGGCCGCACGGTGGTCTGGATGAGCCACGGCGACAAGGTCGAGCGCCTGCCCGCCGGCTTCGAGGTCTACGCCAGCTCCGACAACTGCCCGTACGCCGTCGTCGGCGACCGCGCGCGGCGCCTGTGGGGCGTGCAGTTCCACCCCGAGGTCAGCCACACGCTGCGCGGCAGCGAGATGCTGACGAACTTCCTCGCGCGCGTGTGCGAGCTGCCGCTGGACTGGAAGCCGGGCAACATCGTCGAGCGCGAGGTGCAGAAGATCCGCGAGCAGGTCGGCAGCGACGGCGAGGTCGTGCTCGGCCTCTCCGGCGGCGTCGACAGCTCGGTCGCGGCGCTGCTCCTGCACCAGGCGATCGGACCGCGGCTGCACTCGATCTTCGTCGACAACGGCCTCCTGCGCCACGGCGAGCGCGAGGTGGTCGAGAGCACCTTCCGCGAGCACTTCAAGCTCGACCTGACCGTCGTCGACGCCTCCGAGCGCTTCCTCGGCTCGCTCGCCGGCGTGACCGACCCCGAGAAGAAGCGCAAGCTGATCGGGCGCGACTTCGTCGACGTGTTCCAGAAGGAGGCCAAGCGCTTCGCGAAGGCGACCTTCCTCGCGCAGGGCACGCTCTACCCCGACGTGATCGAGTCGGTCAACGTGCACGGCGGCAACACGGCCGTGATCAAGAGCCACCACAACGTCGGCGGCCTGCCCGACACGCTGCACATGCAGCTGGTCGAGCCGCTGCGCGAGCTCTTCAAGGACGAGGTGCGCGCGATCGGCCGCCACCTGGGCCTGGATCCGCGCATCGTGCAGCGCCAGCCCTTCCCCGGTCCCGGCCTCGCCGTGCGCATCGTGGGCGAGGTCACGCGCGAGCGCTGCGAGCTGTTGCGCAAGGCCGACCACATCGTCACGAGCGAGGTCGAGGCCGCGCTGGCGCACAAGCCGCTCTGGCAGTACTTCGCCGTGCTGCTGCCGGTCAAGAGCGTCGGCGTGATGGGCGACGCGCGCACCTACGAGAGCTGCTGCGCGATCCGCGCGGTCGAGAGCCAGGACGGCATGACGGCCGACTGGGCTTACCTCGAGCACGAGCTGCTGCGCAAGATCTCCAACCGCATCATCAACGAGGTGCGCGGGATCAACCGCGTCGTGCTCGACATCTCGAGCAAGCCCCCGGCGACGATCGAGTGGGAATGAAGCGCCTCTCGCTGACCGGCTGGATCCTGCTGGCGATGCTGGCGGGCGTGCTGGTCGGCACCTGCTGGCCGGAGTTCGCGAAGACGCTCGGCCCGCTCTCGACGATCTTCCTGCGCCTGATCAAGCTGATCGTCGTCCCGCTGGTCTTCAGCACGCTGGTCGTCGGGATCGCGGGCCACGGCGACGACCTCAAGCGCCTGGGTCGCCTGGCGCTCAAGTCGCTGATCTACTTCGAGCTGATGACGACGCTGGCGCTGCTGGTTGGCCTGGCGGCGGGCCACCTCGTCAAGCCCGGCAAGGGCGTCGCGCTCCCGCCCGCGAGCGCGGCGGGGGAGGTGCAGTCGCTGGCGCAGGCGCAGCCCACGCTGCAGGGCGTGATCGAGCACACGATCCCCGCGAGCTTCTTCGACGCGGCGGCGAAGAACGAGATCCTGGCGGTCGTGTTCTTCGCCGTGCTCTTCGCGCTCGGCCTGATGCGCGTCAGCGGCCGGCCGAAGGAGGCGGTGCTCGAGTTCTGCGAGGGCCTCTCGCAGACGATGTTCAAGGTCACCGGCATCGTGATGCTCTTCGCGCCGCTGGGCGTGGGCGCGGCGATGGCGGTCACGGTCGCGCACGGCAAGCCCGAGGTGCTGAAGAGCCTGGCGCTGCTGGTGCTGACGCTCTACGGAGCGCTGATCGTCTTCGCGCTGGTCGCGCTGCTGCCGGTGGCGCTGTGGATCCGGCTGCCGCTGCGGCGCTTCGTCGCGCTCGTGCGCGAGCCGGCGCTGATCGCCTTCACGACGACTTCCTCCGAGGCGGCGCTGCCCAAGGCGCTGGAGAACATGCAGAAGCTCGGCGTGCCGCGGCGCATCGTCGCCTTCGTGCTGCCGACGGGCTACTCGTTCAACCTCGACGGCTCGACGCTGTACCTCTCGCTCTGCGCCCTGTTCGTCGTGCAGGCCGCGGGACTGGAGTTCTCGCTCGGGCAGGAGCTGCTCCTGATGCTGACGCTGATGCTGACCAGCAAGGGCGTCGCCGGCGTGCCGCGCGCGGGGCTGGTGATCCTCTCGGCCACGCTGGTGCAGTTCGGCCTGCCGCTGGAGGGCGCGGCGCTGATCCTGGGCGTCGACGCGCTGATGGACATGGCGCGCACGAGCATGAACCTCGTCGGCAACTGCCTGGCGACGGCGGTGGTGGCGCGCTGGGAGGGGGAGTTCCCGGCGTCGCAGGCCGCGCGAAACGAGTCCTCCGGGCCCGAATGAGACCGCCCCGCCGGCGTAGGCGCGGCCTCCCGCGCCCGGCGTAACGTTTCCAGGGAACTCCCGGTATGCTGGCGCCCTTCCGCCCCCGAACCCCACACTCCATGAAGATCGAACCCCGCTCCGCGCTCACCTTCGTCGCCCCGCTCTTCCTCGCCTTCGTTCCCGCGGCCGACGAGCTGCGCTTCGATCCCAAGCCGGGCATCGAGGTGGGCAAGAAGCTCGACGTCAACCTCGAGCTCTCCGTCGACGACGTCTCGCTCGAGATGAACGGCCAGCCGCTGCCTCCGGAGGCGATCGGCCAGCTGCAGGACATGACGATCAACCTGGGCGTGGCCGTCGCGGTCACCGAGAAGCTCGCCGGCGTCAAGGACGGCCATGCGACCGACCTCCTGCGCACCTTCGACACGGTCAAGGTCAAGGCCGAGGCCGGCAACGAGAGCAAGGACGAGTCGATCGACAAGATGGAAGGCAAGACGGTGCGCTTCCTCTGGGACGACAAGAAGAGCGAGTACACCAAGTCCTGGCACGAGTGCACCGGCGAGGACAACATCCTCGAGGCGCTCTCGCCCGACATGGAGGTCAGCGCGCTGCTGCCCGAGAAGAAGGTCTCCAAGGGCGACAAGTGGGAGGTCGCGGGCAGCAAGGTGCTCTCGCTGATCCTGCCTGGCGTGCAGCAGGGCAGCATCGACCTCTCCAAGGCCAGCATGGGCGGCGCCGAGTCGAAGGCCGCGCAGATCATGATCGACGAGATCGGCCCGCAGCTCGAGGAGGCGATCAAGCACCTCAAGGTCGCCTGCGAATACCAGGGCAGCCACGAAGCGGAGGGCCAGAGCCTGGCCGACGTCAAGCTGCACATGGAGGGCGAGATCAAGATCGACCTCGGGCCGATGTTCGAGCGCATCGCCGAGGAGGAGTCGCAGGGCATGAAGCCCGACATCACCGCCAAGGTCAGCCTCGAGATCAAGGGCGACGGCACGCTCAGCTGGAACGCGGCCACCAGGATGCTGCAGACCTACGAGCTCGACGCCGACCTGACGCTCAAGCTCGATGCCGACGCACAGATGAACCAGGGCGGCCAGGACATGAAGTTCCACGCCGCGATCGGCGTCGGCGGCAAGGGCAGCTGGAAGCTGGCCTCGACCAAGCACTGAGCACGATCGTTCCGGCGCGCCGCCTCCCCGCGGCGCGCCTTCGTTGCTGCCCACGATTCGGGGAGAGAGAGAGGAGGGCCTTCCCATGCTCCGCTTCCGCCTGCACGCCTGTCTCGCCTTGGCCGCCGTCGCGTTCGTGCCGCCGGACGCGCGCGTCGACCACGCCGCCGAACTCGCGCAGCAGGCGCGCAGCGCGCTCGACGGCGGCCAGGCCGAGGACGCGCTGCGCGCCGCGCAGGAGGCGCTCGAGTGGTCGCCCGAGGACGCGCAGCTGCTCGACCTCGCCTCGCGCGCGGCCGAGGCGGCCAAGGAGCCCGACCTCGCGCTGTGCTGCGCGGCGCAGGCGCTCGAGCTGTGCACGACGCCCGAGTCGGCCGCGCTGGCCGAGGCCGCGCGCAAGCGCATCGCCGAGCTCGACCCGCTGGCCGGCAAGGACCAGGCGCTGCTGGGCGAGTACGCCGCGACGCTCTTCGCGCTCGGCAACGACTGCGCCTCGCGCAAGCTCTGGGTCAACGCGGTCGACCTGCTCTCGCGCACGCAGGGTTCGCCCTCCGGCAGTGCGGCCGAGGCCGCGCTGGCGAAGATCTACGACAACAAGAAGGCCGTCGAAGCGCTGCTCGACAGCGGCCTGGACGTGCCGATCCGCGCCCGCAAGGCGCGCGGCTCCGCGGCCAAGGCGGCCGAGGAGGACAAGAAGCACTCCAGCTGGAGCAATCCCTGGGAGATCAAGGGCGACTGCTACACGATCCGCACCGACATGCCGCGCGCGCTGGGCGAGCAGATGTCGGTGGCGATGGAGCAGATGAACGCCTTCTACCGCAAGGTGTTCCACGTCAAGGAGCACGGCGGCGGCGACACGGCGCGCGTCGTGATCAGCGTCTACAAGTCGCGCGCGGAATTCGATGCCAACGAGAACAAGCCCGACGCCGACGTGGCCGGCTTCTTCGTGCCCGGCGCCAACCGCGTCGCGACCTACGACCCGCGCGAGGACGGTCGCCCGCTCTCCGAGCTGTGGTCGACGCTCTTCCACGAGTCGAGCCACCAGTTCACGCACCTGATCTCGGCCGACTTGATCCCGGCCTGGCTCAACGAGGGCACCGCCAGCTACTTCGAGGGCGCGCGCCTCCTGCCCAACGCCTCGGTCGAGACCAACCTCGTGCCCGAAGAGCGCCTGGCCTGGTTGCCCGAGCTGTTCAAGAAGAACGAGCCGACGCTCGAGGACGTCGTGCGCTACTACGAGCCGGGCTCGTACGAGGCGGACTACTACCCGATGGGCTGGGGCCTGGTGTACTTCCTGCTCAACTACGAGAACGAGAAGTCGCAGCGCATCTACGAGCCGCTCTACCGCGACTACATGGCCGCCTACAAGTCGGGCGGCAAGCACGACGTGCTCGGCCGCTTCGTCGACTTCTTCGTCACCAAGGCCAAGGACCCCGCGGTCAAGAGCTTCGCCGACTTCGAGGCGCGCTGGAAGAAGTGGATCCTGGCGCAGCACGAGCTGTACTTCGGCGCGCCGACCGTGGCCGACACGCTGATCGCGCGCGGGCGCAAGCAGCGCGGCGACAAGCAGCCCGAGGCCGCGCTGGAGAGCTTCCGTGCCGCGCTGCGCAAGCGACCGGGCGACGTCGTCGCGAACTTCGAGCTGGGCGAGACGCTCTCCGCGCTCAAGCTCTCCGACGCGGCGCTCTTCCACTACCAGAAGTGCGTGCAGGCCGTGCGCGCGCTCGCCGATCCCTCCGCCGTGCCGCCCTCGGGCGCGAAGAAGGCCTCCGAGCTCGCCGACGAGTCGCTCGCGCGCGTGGCCAAGCTCAACAAGGAGTTCGGCGAGAAGCTCTCGCGCGCCGAGGCGGGCTTCGCCGCGGGCGCGACGGAAGCGGCCAAGGCCTACGTCGAGAAGGGCCTGCCGCTCTACTCGCTGCGCTTCCTCGCGCGCGCCGAGGCGGCCTTCGGCGGCTCGCGCGCGCTGGCCGAGCTGCGCGCGAAGCTCGCCGCGGAGGGCGGTGTCGACGCGCGCCGCTGGCGCCGGCTGCCGCTGGCCGAGGGGCTGGCGGGCTGGCAGGGCTCGGACGGCTTCGCGCTGGGCGACGACGCGATCGTCAGCGGCAAGGAGGGCGGGTTCCTCTGGGCCGACGACGTCCCGAAGCTGCCCTACCGCTTCGAGGCGCGCATCGAGCAGGCCGACAGCAGGAAGCCGGAGATCGTCGGCCTGATGTTCGGCGAGCGCAGCGACGCCGACTCGATCCAGGGCGTGCTCGTGATCGGCCCCGCCGTGCTCGGCAGCGAGTTCGGCAAGAAGGGCTGGAACGACGCGGCCGACGCGCTGATCGGCAAGATCGAGATGAAGAAGGCGCTCACGCTCGCGATCGAGGTGCGCACGAACGAGGTCGAGGTCTTCGTCGACGGCGCGTCGGTCGGCAAGCGCGAGTACGAACCGAAGAAGCTGCCCGGAGGCGTGGGCTTGTACTCCGAGGGCGCGATGACGTTCCGCGAGCTGCGGGTCAAGGACTGAGCGCGCGGTTCAGGGCCGGATCGAGAGCTTCAGTTCCTCGCCGCGCACGATCGTCACCTTGCGCCGGTCGATCTCCTTGCCGCGCTGGCGGAACACGAGGGTATGCTCGCCAGCCGGGATTGGCTGGCTGCGTGCATGGAGCGTACCCACGTTGATCGCGTTCGTGTGCCCCACTCCACCCGCGGACGAGATGGCGAACTCGAGCCCCTTCATTCGGCCGATCTCGTCGTCGATCGAGACCGACACGTCCATGCCGCCCGTCGCCTGTCCGAGGACATCGAGCACGAGCGCTCCTCCGAGAGAACCCGGGTAGCGCATCTCGAAGGGAAGGTTGGCGGGGATCTCGGCCTCGAACCAACACGGAAGGAGATCCGGTCCAGCGGCGGTCGTTCGGCTCCCCAGGCGAGCCCAGACCCAGTAGCGGCCTGGCCGGATGGGCTGATCGGTCGAGCCATCCGGCCGCAGCGCGACCGTGCGGCAATCCGGGTGGATCACCAGCGTCAGATCCGAGTCCAGGATCTCGTCGGGGTCTGGATGTCGATTTCCTAGCCGTGCGAGTGGAAGGAAGCTAGCAGCGAAGTCAGGCGGGAACGGTTGCTCAGCGATGAAGCGTACGGGAACGGGCTGTGGTGCGAGTTCCAGACGAATCGACATCTCCATTCCGTCGTGCAGATCCTTGGGCTGCAGCGTCACATAACTGGTGATGTAGCCTTCGGCCTCGACGCCCAACTCGACGGGCCCCTGATCGACGATGTCGACATCGAGGCGGCCGGCCGCATCGGTCTCAGGGTGAAGTCGCGAGTAGCCCCCATCGGCGTACAGTCGCAGGAGCATCGCATCAGCCAGCGGTCGCTCGGCGTGACGGACGGTCAGATGCACGCGCTTGCGGTGCATCTCCGGCGTGGTCCGCGGCGCGGTGAACGCGCCATCCTCGGGCGGCAAGCCGACATCCACGAGCGGCGCAGGTGATTGCAGTGGGGCCTGTGCGAGCCCACCCGCCACGTCGGAGGCCCTTGGCGTCGCGAGAGCCGGCTTCGCTTCGGGGTCGTGCGGCTTGGGTGCGCCCGGACCAAGGCAAGCCACGGTCGCGATCACTGCGCCTGCGCACACGACAGCCAGCAGCGTCGCGCCGATCGGGATCGAGCTCGTGCTTGCGACCGGTGCTCCCGGGACAATCCGTGCGCGAACGGCATGGATCGCTCCGTGCTTCGATCCGTCGAGGAAGAGAATCCACGAGAATCCCGACGGCGCCGCGCGGCGCAGGCGTGCGAGCGCGCGCGAGAGGCGCATGCGCAGCGTCGAGGAGGACAGCCCGAGCTCGCGCGCCATCTCGCGCGGCGAGCAGCCCTCGAGCAGGCGCTGTTCGACGAGCGAGCGCTCCTCGGGCTTGAGTGCGGCGAGCGCCGCGAGCAGCTGGCCCTGGCGTTCGCTCGCCTCGAGCGCCTCGTCGGGCCGCTCGACCTGTGCTTGCGTCAGCCGCTGCGGGTCCGGCGTGCGCGCGCGCTCTCGACGGCGGCGCTGCGATGCGATCGCGAGGATGCCGATCAGCCAGGGCATCAGCGGCTCGCGCGCATCCCAGTGCGCGCGCCTCTCGATCGCGGTCACGAACGTGTCCTGCAGCAGGTCCTCGGCCACGCTGCGTTCCGGCGCGAGCCGCCGGGCGAGCTCGTAGAGTTCGGGCGCGGCGCGGTCGAAGACCTGCGCCAGCGCGGTCGCGTCCCCGCGCTCGCGGTAGGCGAGGAAGAGCGTCTCGAGCGTCGATCGTTCCATCAGCCCGACTCCGCGCGGGAGCCAGGATCGTAACCGCGATTGCCGGAATCGGCGCCGCTCACGGCATCTGCGCGATCAGCCGCTTGAGCGTCTCCTTGACCAGCTGCGCGCTGGCCGTGCCGCCGCTCGCCTTCAGCACCGGGCCGAGCAGGGCATTGAGCGCCTGCTCCTTGCCGCCCTTGACGTCGGCCACGATCTTCTCCTTGCCGACCAGCGCCGCGCGGCACCACTCCTCGATCTTCGCCGTGTCCTGCACGGCCTCGAGCCCGAGCTCGCGCACGAGCTCGCGCACGGGGCGGCCCGTGGCGACGATCGCGCGCACGAGCTTGCGCGCGCCCTGCGTCTGCAGCGTGCCGCGCTCCAGCAGCGCGAGCACCTCGGAGAGCTCGGAGGGCCGCAGCGGCAGGTCCTCGAAGCGCGCGAGGCCGAGCTCGGGATCGCCGACGAGCTTCAGGAGCTCGTTCTGCACCCAGTTCGAGACCTCCTTGGCCTTGCCCGAGGCGCGCGCGGCGGCCTCGAAGAAGTCGGCGACGCTGCGCTCGGCGGTCAGCACGCCGGCGTCGTAGGCCGAGAGGCCGAGCTCGCGCTGGTAGCGCTCGCGGCGCGCGGCCGCGGGCTCGGGCAGCATCGAGCGCTGGCGCTCGAGGAAGACCGCGTCGACGCGCACCAGCGGCAGGTCCGGGTCGGGCATGTAGCGGTAGTCGTGCGCGCTCTCCTTGCCGCGCATGCTGCGCGTCACGCCGCGGCCGGGATCGTAGAGGCGCGTCTCCTGCACGGGGAACTGGCGCGGGTCCTCGCTCTCGTAGGCAGCGACCTGGCGCGCGATCTCGTGCTGGATCGCCTCGGCGACGTAGCGGAAGGAGTTGAGGTTCTTGATCTCGACCTTGGTGCGCCAGGCCTCGCCGGCGGGGTGCACCGAGATGTTGACGTCGCAGCGCAGCGAGCCCTTCTCCATGTCGCAGTCGGAGACGCCGGCGTACTGCAGGATCTCCTTGAGCGCGGTCAGGTAGGCGTGCGCCTCCTCCGCGCCCTGGATGTCGGCCTCGGTCACCGACTCGATCAGCGGCACGCCGGCGCGGTTGAGGTCGACCAGCGTCCCGTCGCCGCGGTCGTGGATGGCCTTGCCCGCGTCCTCCTCCATGTGGATGCGCGTCAGGCGCACGAAGCGGCCGCTCGCGAGCCGGATCCCGCCGCCGCTGGAGAAGGGCCGGTCGTACTGGCTGATCTGGTAGCCCTTGGGCAGGTCGCAGTAGAAGTAGTTCTTGCGGTCGAAGCGGCTCTCCTCCGCGACGTTCGCGCCCAGCGCCAGGGCGCTGCGCACCGCGAGCGCGAGCGCCTCCTCGTTGAGCACGGGCAGCGCGCCGGGCTGTCCGGTGCAGACGGGGCAGGTGATCGAGTTCGGGCTCGCGCCGAAGGAGTACTCGCAGCCGCAGAAGAGCTTGGTGCGCGTCTTGAGCTGGCAGTGCACCTCCAGGCCGATCACCGGGATCCAGTGCACGCCGGTCTTCGGCGAGACGATCCCCACGACGGGGTTCGGGCTCATCGAGCACCTCCGCGCACGCCGGTGCGCAGCGCCTCGAGCGGCGGCCGCCGGCTGGCGAAGTCCGTCGCGGCCTCGAAGGCGCGCGCGACGCGCAGGACGCGCGCGTCGGCGCGGCGCGGGCCGACGATCTGCAGTCCGACCGGCAGCGCGCGGCCGCCGAGCTCGCAGAAGCCGCAGGGCGAGCTGATCGCGGGCAGTCCCGCCAGGCTGGCCGGCACCGTCAGCGTGTCGGCGAGGTACATCGCGACCGGGTCGGCGTTGCGCTCGCCCAGCGCGAAGGCCGGCACGGGCGAGGTCGGGCCCGCGATCACGTCGACCGACTCGAAGGCGAGCTCGAAGTCGCGCGCGATCAGCGCACGCACCTTGAGCGCGCGCCCGTACCAGGCGTCGTAGTAGCCCGAGGAGAGCACGTACGTGCCGAGCAGGATGCGGCGCTTGACCTCCGCGCCGAAGCCCGCCTCGCGCGTCGCGGCGATCATGCCCTGCAGCGAGCCGGGGCCCTCGACGCGCAGCCCGTAGCGCACGCCGTCGTAGCGCGCGAGGTTGCTCGAGGCCTCGGCGGTCGCGACCACGTAGTAGGTCGGGATGGCGAAGGCGGTGTGCGGCAGCGAGATCTCGATCAGCTCGGCGCCGCGGTTGGCGAGCGTCTGCAGCGCGGCCTGTGTGACCGCGCGCACGCCCGGCTCCAGGCCCGCGCCGAAGTGCTCGCGCGGCACGCCGATGCGCACGCCGGCGAGGCTGGCGTCCTCGGCCAGCGTGATCGGCGCGAAGGCCTCCTCGTCGAAGCAGGTCGCGTCGCGCTCGTCGCGACCGGAGATCAGGCCCAGTGCGAGCTCGAGGTCGCGCACGCTGCGTGCGAAGGGGCTGACCTGGTCCAGCGACGATCCGAACGCGACCAGCCCGTAGCGCGAGACGCGGCCGTAGCTGGGCTTGAAGCCGTGGATGCCGCACAAGGCCGCCGGCTGGCGCACCGAGCCGCCCGTGTCCGAGCCCAGCGCGAGCGGCACGATCCCCGCGGCGACGGCGACCGCGCTGCCGCTCGAGCTGCCGCCCGGCGTGCGCGAGGGATCCCAGGGATTGCGCGTCGGCCCGAAGGCCGAGTTCTCCGAGGACGAGCCCATGGCGAACTCGTCCATGTTGGTCATGCCGACCGGGATCGCGCCGGCCGCGAGCAGGCGCTCGACGAAGGTCGCGGTGTACGGCGCGCGCCAGCCCGCGAGGATGCGCGAGCCGCAGTTCACCTCGAAGCCCGCCAGGCACATGTTCGCCTTGAGCGCGACCGGCACGCCGAAGAGCGGCCCGGGTTCCGCGCCGGCGGCGAGCGCGCGGTCGAGCTCCACGGCGCGCGCCTGGGCCAGGGCGCGCTCGGTGCTGAGGAACACGTGCAGCGCCGGATCGAACGCGTCGATGCGCGCGAAGCACTCGGCCAGCGTGCCCTCGGCGCTGCGCCGGCCGGCGACGATCTCGTCGCGCAGCGCGCGGGCGTCGAGCTCGGCGTAGGGGCTCGTCATTCCTCGCCTCCGACGGTCCTCGGCACGCGGTAGAAGTCGTCGACCCGCGCTGGCGCGTTGGCGAGCGCCTGGTCCGCGCGGAAGCCCGGCCGCGGCAGGTCCTGGCGCAGCAGGCCGCCCTCGCGAGCGGGGGAGCTCGCGCCCTCGACCGCGCTCACGTCGGCCTGCGCCAGCGTCTGGAAGTGCGCCAGCGTGCGCGCGAAGTGCCCGGCGAGCTCGCGCGCCTCCTCCGGGCCGATCGCCAGGCGCGCCAGCTCGGCCACGCGGCGCACGGTCTCGATCTCGGGTTCGTTCATGCGCGAGCGATTCTAGGGAGCGGCGCGCCCGGGAACAGCACGCGTCTTGCGCGCGGCCCCGTTCGAGGCCTAGCGTGTAGCGCAGCGATGCCCCCGACGGACCCGAGCGCACCCGACTGGACCAGCCTGGGGATCCTGCTCGCGATCGTCGGCTCGTTCCTGCTCGGCAACGCGATCCTCTTCCGCCCGCCGCGGGTGCTGGTGGAGGAGCTGTTCCAGTCCAAGCGCCGGCGCCTGGTCGCGGTGCGCGAGTACGTGTTCCACCGCGTGCAGGTCGGTGTCGGGTTCCTGTACCTGACCTCGGGCTTCGGCCTGCAGCTCTTCGGCCGCTACCAGAGCGTCGATCCGTCGCTGCCGCGCGTCTTCCCGAGCCTGTGGGCGGGCGCGCTGCTGCTCGCGACGCTCGGGCTGCTGGTCGGCGGCTGGTTCTACGCCTCGCATTCGTTCCGCGTCACGCTGCGCGAGCACTTCCAGGCGTACCCGCCGGATCTGGAGAACGACCGCGAGCTCGCGCGCGAGTTGGGCGAGCTGTTCGAGATCCCCGCGCATCCCGAGGACACGGTCGAGAGCTACGCGGCGCGCTTGCGGCAGAGCTTGCGCCTCTCGACGCCGGATCGGCGCGATTCGCGCGGCGCGGCGCGTCCAGCGCACGAGGACTTCGACCTAGAGTGAGCCGCCAGCTCGGCTCCGCTCTACACTCGTCACTCGTCCGGGAGGTCCCCATGCTCGTGCTCCGGCTCGCCGCCCCGCTCGTCCTCGCCGCTCTCGCCGACGCCTCGACCTGGATCGTCGACGCCGCGGGCGGTCCGGGCTCGAACTTCACCGATCTGCCGCCGGCGATCGCGGCCGCGCTGCCGGGCGACGTGCTGATCGTGCGCGCGGGCAGCTACTCGGCGGTGACGGGCCTCGACAAGGCGCTGACGATCGTCGGACAGGGCGTGGTCACGCTCGCGTCCTCGCTGACCTACGACTTCCAGGTGCAGAACCTGCCCGCAGGTCCGCCGCTCTCGATCACCAACATCCGCACGCACGGCATCCTCGTCGACCACGCGGCGGCGAGCGTGCTCTTCCAGCGCGTGCATGCGACCGCCGGCGCGCAGGTTTCGAACGCGAGCGACGTGCGACTGGACCAGATGGACGGCACGCTCGGCGCGGTCAGCGTGCTGAACGCGCGCGTCGAGATCGCGAGCACGACGATCGTCGGAGCGAACGGCAGCGACGGGCAGTCGGGCAACCCGTGGTTCCCGGCGCAGGGCGGCGCGAACGGCCTCGTGCTCTCGGGCACCAGCCGCGTGCAGCTCGCGCGCAGCTCGGTGCGCGGCGGCGACGGCGGGAACAACAGCCAGGCCGGGAACGGGGGACACGGGATCCTCGTGCTCGGGGGCGAACTCTTCCTCGACGGCGCGGGACTGGCCGTGGTGCGCGGCGGCGACGGCGGCATCGGCGACGACTGCGCGCTCGACGGCGACGGCGGCGACGGCCTGCGCATCGCGGGCGGCAGCGTCACGCGCTCGGGGGCGAGCTTCGTCGCAGGCGTGCAGGGCTCGTGCGGGAGCGCCGGGATCGCCGTGCACCTGCTCGCCGGCAGCGATCTCCTCCAGACGCCCGACGCACCGACGCTGCAGCTCTCCGGCGCGCCGACGCCGGGCAGCAGCGTGACCTGGACGGTTTTCGCCGAGCCCGGTGCGAGCGTGCGCCTCCAGCTCGGCCGCACGCCGCACGTGCTGCCCTTGCCCGGCATCCTGATCGAGGAGCTGCTCGTGCCGCTGCGTGTGTACGACCTGGGCGTCGTGCCCGCCGCCGGATCCGTGACGAAGTCGCTGACGTTGCCCGCGGCCTGGCCGCTGGGGACGCGGCTCATCGCCCAGGCGAGCGTCGACCTGGCGAGCGTCAGCGAGACGCGCCGCACGAGCTCGTCGGTCCTGATCGCACGCTGATCGCCGGCGAGCAGGGGCTCGTCTTCACGCGCACGGGGAGCTAGAGATGGGGCCCTTCGAGGACCCCATGGCCCAGTCGAGATCCAAGCCGAGGAAGACCCGTTCGCCCCGCCGCTCCAGCGCCTCCGCGCACAAGCGCACGCGCGGCTCGACACGCAAGCGCGGCCGCAAGCCCGCGCGCAGGCTCGCGACCAAGACCGCGGGCGCGCGCGGTGCGGCGAAGCCCAAGCGCAAGCGTGTCGCGCCGCGTCCCGAGCAGCTGATCGTGCTGCCCGTGCGCAACGCCGTGATCTTCCCCGGCGTGGTGCTGCCCTTCGGCGTCGGCCGCGAGCGCTCGCTGCGCGGCATCCAGGAGGCCGTGCGGCAGTCGCGCCCGATCGGCATCGTGATGCAGAAGGATCCCTCGCAGGACGACCCGGGCCCGCAGGACCTGCACACGGTCGGCACGCTGGCCGAGGTGCTGCGCTTCGTCAGCACCGAGGAGAGCGGCCACCACGTCGTCTGCCAGGGCCGCGCGCGCTTCCGCGTGCTCTCCTACAGCCAGACCGAGCCGTTCCTGATCGCGACGGTCGAGCGCATCGAGGAGAAGTTCGAGCCCTCGGCCGAGCTGCAGGCGCGCTTCGTCGCGCTGAAAGAGCAGGCCAAGGAGGCCATCGCGCTGATGCCCGGCGCGCCCGACGAGCTGGGCAACGTGGTGCAGAACGTCGGCTCGCCCGCGCTGCTCGCCGACATGATCGCGACCTTCCTCGAGATCGCGCCGCGCGAGAAGCAGGAGCTCCTGGAGACCTTCGACCTGGGCACGCGCCTGGAGCGGGTCCAGCAGCGCCTCAGCCACATGCTCGAGGTGCTCAAGCTCTCGCGCGACATCCGCGCGCGCACCAAGGGCGTGCTCGACAAGGCGCAGCGCGAGTACTACCTGCGCGAGGAGCTCAAGACGATCCAGAAGGAGCTCGGCGAGGAGAACGCGCAGGAGGGCGAGATCCAGCGCCTCGCGGAAGGACTGCAGCAGGCCGGCCTGCCCGCGCCCGCGCTGGAGGAGGCGCAGAAAGAGCTCGCGCGCCTGCGCCGCATGCCGCAGAGCGCGGCCGAGTACGCGATGCTGCGCACCTGGATCGAGATGGTGATCGACCTGCCCTGGCAGCGCTCGACCGAGGACGCGATCGACCTCGCGCGCGCACGCGAGATCCTCGAGGCCGACCACCACGGCCTGGAGAAGGTCAAGCTGCGCATCCTCGAGTTCCTGGCCGTGCGCAAGCTCAAGCCCGATGGCAAGAGCCCGATCCTGTGCCTGGTCGGGCCTCCGGGCGTGGGCAAGACCTCGCTGGGCCAGTCGATGGCGCGCGCGATGGGGCGCACGTTCGTGCGCCTCTCGCTCGGAGGCGTGCACGACGAGGCCGAGATCCGCGGCCACCGCCGCACGTACATCGGCGCGATGCCGGGCCTCGTGCTGCAGTCGCTGCGCAAGGCCGGCTCGAACAACCCGGTCTTCCTGCTCGACGAGCTCGACAAGCTCGGCCGCGGCCCGCACGGCGATCCGTCCTCGGCGCTGCTCGAGGTGCTCGATCCCGAGCAGAACAAGAGCTTCCGCGACAACTACCTCAACCTCGCCTTCGACCTGCGCAAGGTGATGTTCGTCGGCACGGCCAACGTGCTCGACGACATCCCGCAGGCGCTGCGCGACCGCTGCGAGGTGATCCACATCCCCGGCTACGTCGAGGAGGAGAAGCTGGCGATCGCGCGCTCGTACCTCGTGCCGCGCCAGCTCGCCGAGAACGGGCTCACGCCCGCGCAGTGCACGATCGGCGACGATGCGCTGCGCACGCTGGTGCGGCGCTACACGCGCGAGGCGGGCGTGCGCAACCTCGAGCGCGAGATCGGCGCGCTCTCGCGCCGCGCGGCCAGCCGCGTCGCCGGCGGCGAGGCCGCGGCGCAGGTCTGGACCGGCGAGAACGTGCGCGAGGCGCTCGGTCCGCCGCGCTTCGAGAGCGAGGTGCAGCTGCGCACCGCGACGAGCGGCGTCGCCACCGGCCTCGCCTGGACGCCGGTCGGCGGCGACGTGCTCTTCGTCGAGGCCACGCGCATGAGCGGCAAGGGCAACCTGATCCTGACCGGCAAGCTCGGCGAGGTGATGCGCGAGAGCGTGCAGGCCGCGCTCTCGCTGGCGAAGACCAACGCGCACGTGCTCGGCATCGACCCGCGCCTGTTCGAGAGCTCCGACATCCACCTGCACGTCCCCGCTGGCGCGATCCCCAAGGACGGCCCGAGCGCGGGCGTGACGATGTACACGGCGCTGGTCTCGCTCCTGACCGGACGCACCGTGCGCCCCGACCTCGCCATGACGGGCGAGATCAGCCTGCGCGGACTGGTGCTGCCGGTGGGCGGCATCCGCGAGAAGGTGCTCGCCGCGCTGGCGGCCGGGATCCGGCGCGTGATCCTGCCCGCGCGCAACCGCCACGACTGGGAGGAGGTGCCCGAGTCGGCGCGGCAGGAGCTCGTGCCGATCTGGGTCGAGCGCGTCGAGGAGGTGCTGCAGCAGGCGCTGAGCGAGGGCGTTCCGTCGCTGCGCGTCGACACGCCGCTCGCGGCTTCGCCGCAGGGAATGCTCCAGTCCTAGCGGGTCGGGGGCGCCGCAAAGGCGCACCCGCGGCCGCGCGCGGAAAAACCGCGCCGGCACCCGCGACCTTCGGACCGCACGAGCGTCTCTGGCAGGGGGGACCTGCGTGCGCGAGCTCTGGACCAGCTTCGTCGACGGGCTGTACCCGCCGCAGTGCCATCTGTGCGGCGGGGCGGCGGATCCCGAGTCCCTCGGCTGCGCCGCGCACGCGCTCGAGCTCGACCGCGCACGTCCGCGTTGCGCCCGCTGCGCCGCGGAGATCGCCCCGATGCTCGCCGACGGGGAGCTCTGCCCCGAGTGCCGTCGCGAGGCGCCGCGCTTCGAGCGCGCGCTGTGCGTCGATTCCTACCGCACGCGTCTGGCCGAGTGGGTGCTGGCCTTCAAGCACGGCGGCCGGCGCGACCTGGCCGAGGTCCTCGGTGCGCTGCTCGCCGCGCGCCTGGTCGAGTGCGGCGTGCACGCGGCGGGCGATCCACCGCGCGTGCTCGTGCCGGTGCCGCTGCACCCGCTGCGGCGCCTGGAGCGCGGCTACGACCAGGCCGCGCTGCTTGCGCGCGAGCTCGCGCGGCGCACGGGGATCCCGCTCGTGCCCGCGTTGCGCCGCACGCGCAGCACGCGCGCGCAGGGCTCGGCGCTCGCCCCCGCGCGCCACGCCAACGTCAGCGGCGCGTTCGCGCTGCGCCCGTTCGCCGCGCGGCGTCTCGCCGGCCGCGAGGCCTGGCTGGTCGACGACGTGCTGACCTCGGGTTCCACCGCCAACGAGTGCGCCCGCGTGCTCGAGCGCGCGGGCGCAGTGCGTGTCGGCGTCGCGCTCGTGGCGCGCGCCTCGGCCGAACGGACTCTCAGTCCTTCTTGAACTTGTCGTGGCCGGGCTTCTGCATGCTCTTGAGCGTCTCGTAGGTCTTGTTGGCCTCGTCCCACTTTCCGTCGAGGACCTCGTGCTCCATCTTGCAGCTGGTCTGCAGGAGATCGGCCATCATCTTGCGGTAGGTGGCCACGGCCGCGGCGCGTTCGCCCTCCGGCAGGTCCTTGATCGTGGGCGGCTCCTCGAGCTTGGCGCTCGCGACGCCGCGCTCGAACTGCGAGATCGACTTCCAGGCGTTGGGATCCTTGCCCGGCAGCTCGGTGTCCAGGCGCTTGGTGGCGGCCTTCATCGACTGCATGCCACCTTCGAGACCACCGCCGCCGCCCGGACCGCCGGGGCCGCGGCCCCAACCGCGACCCTCACCGCCGCGCCCCTGGCGCTCGCCGCCACCCGGTCCGTCCTTGGGCTTGTCGCCGCCGTCCTTGGGCTTCTCGGTCGGCGGCTTGGGATCCTGCGCGGTCGAGGCCCGGGCGAAGGAGCTGGCGGTGAAGGCCAGCGCGCCTGCGCCGAGCAGGAGGGCGACGGGAAGGAGCAGCGACTTGGACTGGCAGCAGGACGTCATGAAGGTCTCCGTGGTTGGCATGGATTGGGGAGGCGCAAATGCTAGCGGAAGCGCCGGCGCGCGCCATCTGCTAGCCTCGCGAGCTCGATGAACGAGCTCTTCGTCGAAGCCTTCGGCGGTCTGGCCGGCGACATGTTCCTCGCCGCCCTGCTGGATCTGGGCGATCCCCGCTTCACACTTCCCGAACTCGAGCGCGCCCTCGTCTCGCTCGTGCCGGAAGGGTGCTCGCTCGAGCTGTCGACCGCCTGGCGCGGCAACCTCTCGGGCAAGCACCTCGCCGTCCGGACGAGAGAGAGCGGCACGATGCCGCACCGTGGTTACGGAAGTCTGAAGGCGCTGGTGAGCGCTTCGTCGCTTCCCGCCGCGGCCCAGGAGCGCGCGCTCGCGATCCTCTGGCGCATCGCCGAGGCCGAGGGCCGCGTGCACGGCTGCCCGCCCGAAGAGGTGCACTTCCACGAGATCGGCGCGGTCGACACGCTGGTCGACGTCTGCGGCGCGGCGCTGGCGCTCGAGCGCCTGGGCGTCACGCGCGTCTTCGCCAGCCCGCCGCTGGTCGGCTCGGGCACGCTGCGCTGCGCGCACGGCGAGATGCCCGTGCCCGCGCCGGCGGTCGCCGAGCTCCTGCGCGGCCGCGAACTGGTCTTCGGCGGCGGGGGCGAGCGCCTGACGCCGACGGGTGCCGCGATCCTCGTCGCGCTGACGGGGAGCTTCGCTCCGCCCGCGCAGTTCCGCACCGAGCGCATCGGCTACGGCGCCGGCACGCGTGATCCGAAGGAGGGTCCGCCGAACCTCTGCCGCGTGCAGCTGGGGACGAGCGCGGGCGCGTCGGGCTCGACCGACGCTGCGGGAGCGGCGAGCGCGAGCGTTCACCCGCAGCGTGCGCAGGCCTTCCTCGGCGAGCTGCAGCTGGACGACATGAGCGGCGAGGAGATCGGCGTCGCCGTGCGCGAGCTGCGCGCGGCCGGCGCGCTCGACGTGTGGTGGAGCGCGGTGGCGATGAAGAAGGAGCGGCCGGGCGTGCTGGTCTCGTTCCTCGCCCGCGACGAGGCGCGCGCGCAGCTCGAAGCGGCCGTGTTCGAGCACACCAGCAGCCTCGGGCTGCGCTGGCGCGCGGTCGAGCGCGTCGAGTGCGGGCGCGAGGTGCTCGAGGTCGAGCTCGAGGGCCACACGCTGCGCGTCAAGCGCCGCGTGCGCCCGGCCTACGCGGGCCGCAGCGCCGATGGCGAGCGCGACCTCAGCCCCGAGCACGACGACGTCGAGCGCGTCGCCGCGGCGCTGAGGCTCTCGCTGCGCGAGGTCGAGCGGCGGGCGATCGAGCTCGCGCGCGCACGGACCTCCTGACGCGCGCGAGCGTCTCGATCAGGCCTGGTCCTGGTGCTCAGGTAGCGACCTGAACGCTCGCGAAGAACTGCCAGCAACCCCTGTCTGCTCGCGTCCGCACGGAGTGCACCCGGGGCCTTGGCGGGGTCTGCCCGTCCTCGCGCATCCCTTGGATGTGCATCTCGATCGCGCTCTGTATCCGACGCAACGCACCGTCGACGGTCGTTGCGACAGCGACGCATCCGGGCAGGTCGGGCGCGGACGCTCCCCAGCTCTTGCGGGGTGTCTTCTCGAGCAGGACCAGATAGGACAGTTGCCTCATGGGAGCTTCCTCCACAGCTGCGCCTCGGGGGGATCTGCAAGCAAGTGTACTCGGCGCGAGGTCGGTTGCTTGGGCCCCGGGCCCACGCGCTAGCGCAAGCTGAGCCGCTCGTACACCGCGATCTCCTTCGCGATGCGCGCGGCGAAGCTCGACTCGCGCTCGATGCGGGCGCGGGCGTTGCGGGCGAGCGTGCGGCGCAGCTGGGCGTCCGAGAGCAGCGTCTCGAGGCCGCGTTCGAGCTCGTCGACCGAACCCGGCTCGACGAGCAGCGCGTCCTCGCGGTCGCGCGCGAACGCCTGCATCCCGCCGCACTTCGTCGCGAGCACCGGCACCTCCATCGCCATCGCCTCGAGCACGACGTTGGGCAGGCCTTCGCGCAGCGAGGAGAGTGCGAAGAGATCGAAGCCCTCGAACAAGGCGCGCGTGTCCTTCTGGAAACCGAGCAGCTTCCAGCGCGAGCCGAACCTCGCGGCCGCGATCTGCGCGGCGAGCGCCGGCTTCTGCGCGCCCTCGCCGGCGATGCGCAACTCGAACTCCACGCCTTTCGCCGCGAGGCGCTCGCAGGCCTCGATCAGCAGGTGGAAGCCCTTCTCCTCCGAGAGCCTTCCCACCGCGCCGATCACGAAGGTCTTGCCGCTGGTCGGCGCGCGGCGGCGGAACTCCTCGGTGTCGATCGCGTTCTCGATCAGCGTCAGGCGCTCGCGCGCGACGCCGCTTCGGAGCGCCTCGTCGTAGAGATCCTGGCTGACCGCCATCACCTGCTCGTAGCGTCGCAGCGACCAGCGGTCGATCGCGAAGTAGAGCGGCGTCTTCCAGCTCGGCTGCACCCAGCCGTGCATCGTCGTCACCAGGCGCAGCTGCGCGCGCCTGCGCAGCAGCACGCCGTAGAAGTTCGACTTGTAGTCGTGGCCGTGCCAGATCGTCACGCCGCGCTCGCGGCAGATCGCGGCGAGCCTGTTCAGCGTGCGCGGATCGAAGGGCCAGCGGTCCTCGAGCGCGACGAGCTCGCAGTCCTTCTCCCTCGCGCGCTCGCGCAGCACCTCGAAGGCGGAATCGCCGGGCGCGACGAGGTACAGCGCGAAGGCGCGGTAGCGCGAGCCCACGAGGTGCCGCGGCGTGTTGAGGATCGTCTTCTCCGGCCCGCCGCCCGCGCCGCTGACGATGCGCGTGTGGGCGACGACGATGGGGGAGCCGGAGCTCATGCGGCTCAGAGCCTAGTGTCCCCGGACGGGGCTCGGCCAGCGCGCAGCCCGGACCGAGCGGAGCGCGGCGCGGCTCACAAGTAGCGCACGAACTTGTTCGTCTCGTCGACCAGGAGCTGGATCGGTCCCGTGGCGCGCTCGGCGATCTCGAAGGTCAGGATGATCACCTCGTCGCCGGTCTTGACCAGGTGCGCCGCGCCGCCGTTGATCTGCACGATGCCGCTGCCGGGCTCGCCGACGATGGCGTAGGTCTCCAGGCGCGCGCCGTTGGTGTTGTCGACGATCAGCACCTTCTCCCACTCGGCGATGCCGGCGCGCTCCATCAGCTCCTGGTCGAGCGTGACCGAGCCGATGTAGTTGACGTCGGCGCCGGTGACGCGGGCCTTGTGGATCTTGCTGCGGAGGAACTGGCGCATCGCCACCAAAGTAGCTCGGCGGAAGGGAATCGCAAACCCGCCGATCAGCGCAAGCTGGCCGCCGGTGCGGCCTGGGCCCGGAAGGCGCGGATGCCGGCCGAGAGGCGCTCGAGGCCGGCGGTCAGGATCGCCGGCGGCTGGGCGCAGCCGACCCGGATGTGTCCCGGCGACCCGAAGAACTCGCCCGGGACCACGTCGACCTGGTGCTCGCGCACCAGGAACTCGGCCAGGGCCGCCGTGTCGCGGATCCCCTCCAGGCGCGGGAAGGCGATGATGCCGTGGCGTGGCACGTGGGCGCGCACGCCCTCGGTCCCGCGCAGCCAGCGCTCCCAGATCGGGCGCGACTCGGCGGCGACGCGCGCGATCGGGCGCGCCAGGATGTCGATGCGCTCCAGAGCCCGGGCGTACGCGTTGAGCAGCGTGGTCGGCGGATCGACGTAGTCGAGGTAGAGCGTGTCGATCAGGGCCTCGCGCTCGGCCGCTACCGCCTCGCCGAGCACCATCCAGCCCGCGCGCAGCGGGCCCAGACCGTAGGCCTTGGTCAGGCTGCCGATCGAGACGCCGTTGGGCGCGAGGCGGAAGGCGTGCACCCGCTCCGCGCGCGGGGCGTACTCCAGGTAGACCTCGCAGACCACCAGCCGGCCGCCGCTCTCGGCCGCGGCGCGCGCCATCTCGCGCAGGTCCGCCTCGGAGCTCTGCGCGCCGGTCGGGTTGTGCAGGTTGGCCAGGAACACGTGGCCCGGGCCGCGCGAACCCGCGAGGGCGGCGCGCACCGCGGCGGGATCCAGGCGCCAGTCCTGCTCCAGCCGCCGCTCGAGCTCCATCGTCTCGGCCCCGAAGTGCCGCGGCAGGGCGCGGAAGGGCTCGTACGAGGGCCGGTCGACCACGACCCGAGCCCCGGGACGGAACCAGCGCGCCGCGGCGAGGTGCATTCCGCCCGAGGCGCCGAGCGTGACGATCACGCGCGAGCGCTCGACACCGAAGTACGCGGCGAGGCGTTCCTCGACCTCCGGCAGGGCGCGCGCCGAGGGGTGGGCGAGGTCGATCCCGGGGAGATCGGCGAAGAGCCCGGCGTCGGCGTTGGGCATGCCCGACTGCGTCAGCACGTGCGGCGTGCGGCCGCTCTTCTCGTGGGCCCAGACCATGTAGGGGAAGGCGATCCGTTCCATGCGCGCGCGAGTGTAGCAGCCGGCCGAAAGCGTCCGCTTGCCCGTGGATCGCGCCGCGGCCGACCGCTAGGATCCGCCCCGAACCTCCGCGGCTCGCGCACCCCTGCGCGCCAGTGGCCCCGCGGAGGGAGGGGAAACGCCGGCCATGAATCGTCAAGCATCCGTGATCCACGCCTTCCGTGCGAGCTCGCTCGCCTTCGTCGTCTGCGGCCTCGCGGCCGCGAACTCCGCGGCCCAGTCGCCGGCCGCGAGCCCGTCGGCTCCGAGTGCGGCCAGCGCGAACCACGCACAGGAGAGCCACACGCCGCTGCGCTACGCGCGCGCGAAGAGCGGCGGCACGAAGCTCTACAACCTCGCCGACACCAAGGGCGTCGAGCTCGAGACCGCCGAGGCGGAGAGCCTGCTCGCGGTCTACGGCGAGAACGCCGGCTACCTCGAGGTCGAACCGGCGGGCGGGCTGCTCGTGTGGGTCTCGGGCCAGTACCTCGAGACGACCGACGAGCCGGGCGTGCTCAAGGTCAAGGGCAACTCGGTCAACATGCGGCCGAGCCCGAGCAACACGACCGAGAACAGCTACCCGCTCTCGCGCTCGCTCGCCAAGGGCGACAAGGTGCGCGCCTCCAGCCGCGCCCACCCCGAGAAGGCGATGGCCGAGGACTGGGTGCGCGTCTACGCGCCGGCCGGCACGCGCGCGTGGTGCAAGAAGAGCGACGTGGTCGACGCCAGCGGCAACGATCTGCCGGCGCAGTTCACCACGGCGCAGAAGCAGGCACGCAGCGCCGCCAAGCTGTGGGTCGAGCCGACCAACGCATCCGCGCCGAAGCTGGCCAAGGGCGAGCCCAAGAGCGACACCAAGGGCGCGACGCCGGCGAAGACCGAGACCAAGGGCGACACCAAGACGGACACGAAGAGCACCGCGGCGCGCCCGCAGGGTTCGACCGCCGACCTCGCCAAGGCCAACGAGCTCTACGACGCGGCCTGTGCGTCCGAAGCGCAGGACTTCACGGCCGCGAAGAGCGCCTACGACAAGGTGATCCAGGCCGCGCCGACCTCGCTCGCGGCCGACGAGGCGCGCAGCAAGCTCGAGAAGATCGGCCTGCACGAGGACCTCGCGCGCATCAAGGCCGACAAGGCCGCGATGGAGGCCGACCGCGTCAAGCGCCTGGCCGAAGCCGAGAAGAACCTGCGCGAGGCCAACCTGCCCAACGACCCGCTCTGGGGTCGCTTCCAGGCGCGCGGCTGGCTCGAGCGCTCGGGAGACCACTGGGTCGTGCGCTGGGCGGGCAAGGTCACGAGCGAGGTCTTCTGCTCCAGCGGACGCTACGACCTCTCGCTCTTCGAGGGCTACCAGCTGGGCGTGATCGGCGCGCTGACGCGCACCGCGTCGGGAGAGACGCCGGCGCGCTTCGACGTGCGGCGCATCGGGCGCCAACTGGCCGAGACGCTCCGTCGCCTGTTCGCGATGGAGAGCAAGCGCTACCTGTGCGACACCTGCAAGTACGACTACGGCAACGTCTGCAAGCGTCCGGAGCGGCCCAACGCGCTGCGTTGTCCGGACTACAAGAAGAAGTAGTCGAGTCGCGTTCCGATCGCGGAAGGATTTGCACTCAGCTGTCCGCGTCCGCCGGACGATGAGCGGCGCATGGATCTCTCGCCCGGCTGGGTCATGTCCTCGCTCGTCGTGGGCTCGCTGGGCTTTGCCTTCTTCCTCTACGGCAAGAAGCAGACGCGCCTGCCGCAGCTGTTCGCCGGGCTCGCGCTGATGGCGGACTCCTGCGTCGGCAGTCCTCTCTGGATGGCGATCGGCGCCGCCCTGGTGATCGGCGCGATGTGGGCGGCCGTGCGCGCGGGCAAGTAGGCGGGAGAACGCGCGCGGTGCCGCGCGCTCACTCCTCGAGCTTGCGCGCCAGCGTCGCGAGCCGCGCGTTGCGCAGCTCGACGAAACGGTCGGCCTCGATCGCGGCGCGGATGTCCTGCATCAGGCGGTGGAAGTAGCGCAGGTTGTGCAGCGTCAGCAGCATGCCGCCGAGCATCTCGTCGCTGGTGCACAGGTGGCGCAGCACGCCCAGCGGGAAGTCGCGGCAGGCCGTGCAGTCGCACTCGGGATCGAGCGACCCCGTGTCCTCACGCCAGCGCTGGTTGCGCAGGTTGACCTTGCCGCGGCTGGTGAAGGCGTTGTGGTTGCGCGCGTGGCGCGTCGGCGTCACGCAGTCGAACAGGTCGATGCCGCGCTCGATCGCGTCGAAGAAGTCCTCGGGCGTGCCGACGCCCATCAGGTAGCGCGGGCGGTCCTGCGGCAAGAGCGGCGCGGCCAGCTCGACCGCGCGGCGCGCCTGCTCGCGCGACTCGCCCACGCTGACGCCGCCGACGGCGTAGCCGACGAGCTCGTGGCGCAGCGCGTCCTCGACCGAGCGCGCGCGCAGGTCCTCGAACACGCCGCCCTGCACGATGGCGAAGAGAGCCTGTCCGGTCTCCTCGGCGCCGTGCTCGCGGTGGCGTCGCACGCAGCGCTCGAGCCAGCGCGCGGTGCGCGCGACGGCGAGCTCGACCTGCGCGCGGTCCGCCGGATCGGCGGGGCAGTGGTCGAAGGCCATCGCCACGTCCGCGCCGAGCTTGCGCTCGATGTCGATCACCCGCTCGGGATCCAGGCGCACCGGCGCGCCGTCGACCACCGAACGCAGCGAGACGCCGTCCTCGTCCAGCTTCGCGAGGTGCCCGAGGCTGAAGACCTGGTAGCCGCCCGAGTCGGTCAGGATCGGCCCGTTCCAGGCCATGAAGCGGTGCAGTCCGCCCAGGCGCTCGACGACGTCCTCGCCGGGACGCAGGTGCAGGTGGTAGGTGTTGGCCAGGATCATCGTCGATCCGACGGCGGCGAGATCGCGCGGGAAGACGCCCTTGACCGTGCCCTTGGTGCCGACCGGCATGAAGGCCGGCGTCTCGACGTCGCCGTGCGGCGTGGTGAACACGCCGCGGCGTGCCAGCGTCTGGCTGGAACGCGCGAGCAGGCGGAACCCGAAGCCGTTGCGGCGGAACTGCATCGCACCCGCGGTCAGCGGAACAGCCCGTCCTGCGCGCTCGCGGCGCGCGGATCCAGGCCGATCGCCTCCAGACCGCGTCCGGTCACCTGGCGACCGCGCGAGGTCTTCTGCAGGAACCCGCAGCGCAACAGGTGCGGCTCGAACACCTCTTCGATCGTGTCCTCGCTCTCGCCGACGGCGGCTGCGATGGTCTTGAGGCCCACCGGCGCGAGCGGGTTCTGCGCCATCACGCCCAGGATGCGCCGGTCGAGCTCCTCCAGGCCGTTGGCGTCGACGCCCAGGCGCGCCAGCGCGTCCTCGGCCAGCGCGCGACCGATGCTGGGGGCGCGCGCGACCTCGGCGAAGTCGCGCACGCGGCGCAGGAAGCGGTTGGCGATGCGCGGGGTGCTGCGCGCGCGCTCGGCGATCAGCTGCGCCGCGGCGGGCTCGAGCGTCACCGCCAGGATCGTCGCCGAGCGCAGCAGGATGCGCACGAGATCCTCGACGGGGTAGGGGACCAGGCGCTCGGCGATGCCGAAGCGCGAGCGGAAGGGCGCCGAGAGCAGGCCTTCGCGCGTCGTCGCGCCGACCAGCGTGAACGGTCGCAGCTTGAGCGGCACGACGCGCGCGTGCGGGCCCTGGTCGAGCGTGAAGTCGACGCTGAAATCCTCCATCGCCGTGTAGAGGTACTCCTCGACCGGAGCGGGGATGCGGTGCACCTCGTCGAGGAAGAGCACGTCGCCCGGTCCCAGCTGCGTCAGGATCCCGACCAGGTCGCGCGGGCGTTCGAGCGCGGGCCCGCTGGTCGCGGACAGGTGCGTGCCGAGCTCGTGGGCGAGGATGCGCGCGAGGCTGGTCTTGCCCAGCCCCGGAGGACCCGAGAGCAGGACGTGGTCGAGGGCCTCGCCGCGCGCGCGCGCCGCCTGGATCGCGACGCGCAGGTTGGAGAGCAAGCGCTCCTGCCCGACGAACTCGTCGAGGGAGTGGGGGCGCAGGCTGGCCTCGAGATCGCGCTCGGGACGGGCCTCGGCGAGCGCACCCTCGGGGTCCGCCTCCAGTGCGCTGGGGTCGAAGACGCGCGGCCGCTGGGTCATGCGGCGCAGCATAGCGGAGGCGCCGCACGCGACGAAGAACGCAAGCTCGCGCGCTTGACAGCCCTGGGGGGGCGCCAGGACACTGGTGCGCCCCCCCGGCATCGTCCCAGCGTGCGGGAGCGCTCGGCCCTCCGCGCGCAACGCTCAGCCCGGCCTGCGCAGCGTCGCCGACGCTGACGCGACGACTCCGCGGGAGCAACGGTAACTGCATCCCTCCCAACGGGTAACACTGGCCTCCCGTCCTGCCCGGCGCGCCCGGATCCTGGCGGCATGGCTCTTGTTTCACCCCCGGCGCTTTCTCCTCGTGAACGGCGCGCCCGTTCTGGCCTGGAGGGAGCTCGTTCCCTACACTTCTGCGACGACAGCGCGCCCGGTGGCGCCTCTTCCCCGAGAGGCCGACCCGCAGGCGCGCTCGGACTTCTCCGGATCCCGCGACACCTCGGTCACAGGTGCACCTCACCATGAAGCAGTACTGGTCGGCTCTGGGTTTCCTCGCCACCGCTGTGGTTCTCTTCCCCGCCTGCGGCGGCAACGGCGGCGGCAGCAATCCGGCTGCGTCGGCGTCGATGGACCTGAACCAGGTCTCGAGCGGCTTCGGCCAGCTCCTGCCGCACCAGGCGTTCAAGATCGACCCGGTGACGGGGCTGGTGACGACGCAGCTGATCTCGATCCGTTCCGAAGCGGACCTGATCGCCAACGTCACGCAGACCAACCCGGTGCGCTCGCCGCCGGTCTATCCGACGAACCCGATCCTGCCCTCCGGGGACACGGGCAACCACTTCGTCTACGCCGAGTTCACGGGTGATCTCGACATCGCCAGCGTGCTCGATGCGTCGCCCGGCGCGCAGAGCAACAGCAGCCTGACCGGCACGATCACGCTGGTCGCGCTCGATCCGACCACCGGGGCGATCGTCCCGGTGCCCGCGCGCGTCTTCATCAACGGGTTCACCTACGCCGGCTCGGTCATCCCGGGATCGAACCCGCCCGCCCTTCCGTTCCAGCACTGGGTCGAGCTCGACGGGACGAGCGGCTTGCCCACGGCCCTGGACGTCGACGGCGCGACCCCCGGTGCGGACTTCCCCGGTGTGGCGCACCTGTTCACCGGCGCCGAGAAGCTGATCTCGCCCAAGACGATCGTCTTCGTGGCCGACAACGACGGCAACCTCGCGACCGAGGAGACCTTCCCCGCCAACCGCGAGCTGCGCCTGCGCATCACGACCGCGGTGCGCAACACCTTCGGCAAGTTCCAGAAGCAGCAGGCGACGGTGACCTTCACGGTCGGCGCGGACAACCTGCGTCCGGAGGTCGCGCGCACGCCGCCGCCGCTCAACGAGCCCCTGGTCACGCCGGGCAACGCGGCGACGAACGTCGACCCGATGACCAACGTGCGCGTGGAGTTCACCGAGGACATCCAGCCCTGGTCGCTGGGCTCGCTGCCCAACGGCGCGCCGCCGCTGCCGAGCTCCTCGCTCAAGCTGGCCTTCGGCCCGACCACCGCGATCGTCAGCGTGCCCTTCAACGTGCGCCCGATCAGCGTCTACGACCTGACGACCTACGAGCTGATCCCGGCCTTCAACTTCCCGGGCGAGGGCCCGGACACGTTCCAGTGCGGCGTGTTCAACCGCGTCACGGTCACGGTCAACCCCGGACAGATGAAGGACCTCGCCGCCAACTCCAACCTGCTCGGCGGCTCCTCCTTCTTCGACACGGGCGAAGGTCCTGGCCTGGTCAACGCGCCGGTGATGCCCGACACGATCTATCTCGGCCGCAGCGGAGCGGTGCCGGGCGTGTCGGTGGTGGACCTCAACGGCTTCGGACAGTCGACCGGCAACCCGACCTTCAACGAGGCGCACCCGCTGCCGGGCTACACCAACTTCCCGAACAACCCCAACGTCAAGCTGCAGGGCTCCGCGATGCGCCCGCCGCTCGCGCCGGGCAACTGCACGGTCAACGGCGGTTCGGCCGGCGTGTTCACGCTGACGCTGGACTCCAGCCTCAACGACCTGCTCGTGCGCTCGCCGATCGTCACCTCGATCGGTGACATGATGATCGGGCACTCGCTCGACAGCACGTACAACAACGGTCCGGCGCCCTTCGGTTGCCAGTCCGGCGGCGGCAACATCTGTGCGTTCGACCAGATCAAGACCATCAACCCGACGCTCAACGGGAACACGCTGGTTCCGACAGGCCAGGGCCAGGTCAACGGCACGATCTCCGTCGGCTCGGAGAACCTCGTCTGCTGGGCTCCGCACCCCAACCCGCCCAGCCTGAGCTTCCCGCCGCTGTGCATCTCGCCGTTCATCGGCGGGCAGGAGCCGACCTCGGTCGACATCGTCCTGACGCTCAACCTGCTCGGTCCTGGCGATCCGTTCGGCAATCCGCACCACCTGCCGACGGCGATCCCGCCCTCGGGCCTCTTGACGCCGGAGCAGAACGCCTTCTTCGAGGGACCCTCCTACAACCAGACGGTCGTCACGGCCTGCCAGCCGTACATGATCCGCCAGCAGGTGGGCCAGTTCCTCTACGTGATCGACCGCGGTCGCCAGGAGGTCGTCGTGCTCAACTCCAACCGCATGACGGTGATCGACCGCATCGCGCTGCCGGACCCGACGACGTTCGCGATGTCGCCCAACCTGAACCTGCTGGCCGTCACCAACCAGCTCTCGGACCTGGTCACGTTCATCGACATCGACCCCAACTCCGCGACCTTCCACCAGATCGTGCAGGAGACGATCGTCGGCCACCGCCCGCGCGGCATCGCCTGGGAACCGGGCGACGAGGACATCATGGTCTGCAACGAGGCCGACAACTCGGTCTCCGTGATCTCGGCCGCCTCGCTGACCGTGCGCAAGACCGTCAGCTCGCAGCTGGACGCCCCCTTCGACGTCGCCGTCACGCCGCGCCAGCTGTGCTGGGGCTTCAACCGCCAGGTCTACTTCGGCTGGATCCTGAACCGCAGCGGCCGCGTGGCGATCTTCGAGTCGGGTCCCAACACCGTCAACGGCTGGGGCTACGACGACGTGATCGGCATCGCCAACTCGACCTTCAACTCGCCCAAGGCGTTGCAGCCCGACCACGTCGACCTGCGCGCCGGCGTGTGGATCGTGCACCTGGATCCGATCGACATCTCGACGGGTGCGGCGCTCCCCGGACAGGAGGAGGTCGGTGCGGTCTCCAAGCTGGTGATCGAGAGCGCCATCGCCGGCGCCCTGCCGCTCAACTTCCAGTCGCTGCTCATCCCGCAGTTCCGCGACATGTTCCTCGGCGTGCCCGTCTCCCTGGGCTCCGACAAGCTCTCGGGCGTGCCGGTCGACATCGCCTTCGACGACATGCGCAACGTCGCCGGCCTGCAGAACACGCTCTCGACCTTCACGTCGAGCACGAGCGTGCCGGTCAACGGCAAGGGTCTGGTCAAGCGCAACTGCGCCGTCGGCGTGGTCGCCAACAACCACCCGCGCTACCTGTTCGTCGCCGTCCCCACGCCGCAGAACGGCGAGGGCGTGATCGACGTGATCCGCATCGACCAGAACAACTCGCTGGTCGACACGGACGGCTTCAACGCCGGCACGCAGTCCATCCCCGCACCCAACGTGCAGGTGCTGATGGACTTCTTCCGCCAGTGAGCCTGCGGGCCTGAGCTCGCGCGCGGCGCTCCCGGAACCTCCGCGAGCGCCGCGCTCGTTTCCAGCGCGGCTCGCCGGGAGCGGGGTGCACGCCCGCCGCGGATTCGCTACACCTTCCCTCCCGCATGCCCGACCCGCGCCAGGTCCGAACCATGTTCGCGCGCATCGCCGCGCGCTACGACCTGCTCAACCGCGTGCTCTCGCTGGGGATCGACCAGCGCTGGCGCGCGCGGCTGCTCGCGCAGGCCGGCGACGTGCGCGGGCGGGACGTGGTCGACCTGTGCTGCGGCACGGGCGACGTGAGCTTGTTCTTCGCGCGCGCCGGCGCGCGCGTGGTCGGTGTCGACTTCACGCCGCAGATGCTGACGCACGCCGAGAAGAAGCGCGTGCGCGCCGGCGCCGCGCGCGGGCTGTTCGCCAACGGCGATGCGATGGCGCTGCCGATCGCGGACGCGGCGGCGGACGTGTGCAGCGTCGCGTTCGGGATCCGCAACGTGGCCGATCGCCGGCAATGCCTGCGCGAGATGCAGCGCGTGCTGCGGCCCGGGGGCCAGGCTCTGGTGCTCGAGTTCAGCCTGCCGCCCGGGCGCTTCTTCGGCTGGATCTACCGCACGTACTTCACGCGCGTCCTGCCGGCCGTCGGCCGGATCGTCTCGCGCCACGAGGACGCCTACTCGTACCTGCCGCGCACGGTGCTGGCCTGGCCCGAGCCGCCCGAGCTGCAGCGCGAGATGGAAGCCGAGGGCTTCCGCGACTGCGGCTTCCGCCGGCTCACCTTCGGCATCGCCTGCCTGCACTGGGGCCGGGTCGCGGCGCGGTGAAGCGCGCCGTTCGCGAGCAACCGGCGCAGGAGGGGTCGCGCTCGCTCGCGCTGGGCTTCCTGGCGCTCGTGCCGCTGCTCGCAGCGCACGAGTGGGGCAGCGCGGCGCGCGGACACGAGCTGACCAACCTGTGTGCGGTGCTGCTGCGGCTGCCGCTCGCGCCCTTCGGTGCGCGCGCGCAGCTCGTCAGCTGGATCCTGCTCGGCTTCCTGGCGCTGGCGAGCGCGGTCCTGCTCTTCCGCGCGGAGTACGCGCTGCTGCCGCGGCTGATGCGCATCCTGGGCGAAGGCGCGCTGGCCGCCGTGGTGCTCGGGCCGCTGCTGGTGCTGGGCTCGTGGCTGCTGCACCTTCCCGGCGATCCGGCGCAGGTGCGCGCGGGTGCGCCCGACGGACCGCCCGCGCTCTCGCTGGTCGGCGTGCTCTGCGGCGGTGCGGCCTTCGAGGAGCTCGTCTTCCGCCTCGGCGTGCTCAGCGCCGTCTGGGTGCTCGCGCGCCGCTCGCTGGAGGCTCTGGGTGCCTCGGCGCCTGGCGCGCGCGTCACGGCCGAGGTGCTGGCGCTGGGGCTCTCGGCCCTTGCCTTCGCGGCCTCGCACCTCGAGCGCGTCGTCTGGGTGCTCGCGGGACCCGGCGGGGAGCCCTTCGACGCCGCGATCTTCTCCTGGCGCCTCCTGGCTGGCATCCTGCTCGGGGTCTTGTTCCGCTGGCGCGGGATGGGGGTGGCCGCCTGGGCGCACGCGCTCTTCAACCTGGCCCTCACCATCGGCGCCGGACCGGACGTCTTCCTATGACGCGCACCTTCGTCGGCATCACCGGAGCGAGCGGGCACGCCTACGCCGAGGCGCTCGTGCGCGCGCTCGTGCGCGCCGGACACCAGGTCGACCTGTGCGTGACCTCCGCCGGCGCGAAGGTGCTGCGGCACGAGCTGGGCGTCGAGTCGGGTCCGGGCGGACGCGAGCTCGCCGCGGCGCTGCCGGGCTGGTTCGGTCCCGAGACGGCGCGCGCGCTGCGCGCGTTCCCCGAGGACGCGATCGAGGCCCCGCCGAGCTCGGGCACGGCGCTGACCGGCGCGGTGATCCTCTGTCCGTGCAGCATGGGCACGCTGGCGCGCGTCAGCGTGGGCTTCAGCTCCAACCTGGTCGAGCGCGCGGCCGACGTGGCGCTCAAGGAGGGGCGCAAGCTGGTGCTCGTGCCGCGCGAGACGCCGCTCTCGGAGATCCACCTGGAGAACCTGCTGCGTCTGGCGCGCCTGGGCGCGATCGTGCTGCCGGCGATGCCGGGCTTCTACCACCGCCCGCGCACGATCGACGACCTGGTGCAGCACGTGACGGGCAAGATCCTCGACCGCCTGGGCATCGCGCACGGCGGCGCGCGCTGGTCGGGCACGAGCGAGCCCGCGCCCGAGGCCGGCGTCGAGCCGCGGAGCTGAACGGTCGCGTGGCGAGCTTCACCGACTACGTCTCGCTGGTGCGCTTCAGCCACTCCGTCTTCGCGCTGCCCTTCGCGCTGTGCGGCGCGTGGCTGGCGGCGGGCGGAGTCCCCGGCCTGCGCACGCTGGGCCTGATCGTGCTCTGCGCGGTCGCCGCGCGCACGGCCGCGATGGCCTTCAACCGCGTCGCCGACGCGCGCATCGACGCGCGCAATCCGCGCACGGCCCAGCGCGAGATCCCCGCGGGGCGCATCTCCTCGCGCGCGGCAGTGGCGCTGGTGCTCGGCAGCGTCGCGCTCTTCGTCGCCGGCGCCTTCGCGCTCAACACGCTCGCCGGATGGCTGGCCTTCCCGGTGCTCGTCGTGCTGCTGGGCTACAGCTGGATGAAGCGCGTGCACTGGAGCGCGCACCTGGTGCTGGGGCTCGCGCTCGGTCTGGCGCCGCTGGGGGCCTGGATCGCGGTGCGCGGCGCGATCGACGGCTCGGTCGTGCCCGTGCTCTGGCTGGCGCTGGCCGTGCTGAGCTGGGTGGCGGGCTTCGACCTGATCTACGCCTGCCAGGACGCGGACTTCGACCGCTCGAGCGGCCTGCACTCGATCCCCGCGCGCTTCGGCGTCGCGCGCGCCCTCTCGCTCTCGGCCTGGCTGCACGCGCTGACGCTGGCGGCGCTGGTGCTGGTGGGGCGCAGCGCGGGCCTCTCGTGGATCTGGTGGGGGGCGCTGGTGCTGGCCGGCCTGCTGCTGGTGTGGGAACATCGGCTCGTGCGGCCCGACGACCTCTCGCGCGTGAACCTGGCCTTCTTCACGCTCAACGGCTGGCTGGGCCTGGGCCTGTTCGCCGGCCTGGTGCTCGACCGCGCCCTGCTCGGAGGCGCGCCGTGAGCGCCGCGGCGAAGGCACGCGAGCCCGGCCCGCTCGAGCAGCTCGAGCAACTCGAGCGCGAGCTCGCTGGCGGCACGGCCCTCGCGCGCGGCTACCTCGTGCGCGGCGACGAGCGCCACTTCCGCGACCAGGCGCTGCGCATGGTCTCCGAGGCCGCCGCGCGCGCGGGGCTCGAGCTCGCGCGCCACGATGCGCTCGATCCCGACTTCGCGCTGCGCGATGTGTGCGGCGACCTGGGCTCGGCCTCGATGTTCGCGCCGGCGCGCTGCGTGCTCGTGCGCAACGCCGCGCGGCTGGTGCGTCGCGAGAGCTCCGAGTCGGGCGGGCGTCCGGGCGGCGAGACGGAGTTCGCCGCGGCCGCGCTGGCCTTCCTGCGCCGCAAGAACGAGCCCGGCGTGCTCGTCTGCGAGGCCGACGGCCTGCGCGCCGACCACGCGCTGGTCAAGGCGCTGCGCGAGGCGGGCGGGAAGCTCCTCTCGCTGCGCCGCCTGTACGACTCCCCGCCGCCCTGGGATCGCCACGCCGATCCGCGCCGCACCGAGCTGGTGCAGTGGCTGATGGCGCGCGCCGCCGAGCGCGGGATCCCGCTCAAGAGCGAGGACGCCGTCTTCGTCGCGGCCGCGACCGGCAACGATCTGGGCGCGCTGCTCGGCCAGCTCGAGCGCATCCAGCACCGCGGCGCGCAGAGCCTGCGCTCCGTCGTGCCCTGGTCGAGCGGCGGCTCCCCCTGGGAGGTCGCCGAGCACCTGGTGCGCGGCGATCTCGCGCACGCGCTGCTGGGGATCGAGGCGCTCTACAAGGGCGGCTTCCACGAGCGCGACGGCGGGCGCGAGACCAACGCAGGCGCGCTGACGGCGATGCTGCTCGGCTCGCTGCGCAACAAGCTCTCGTCGACGCTCGCGGCGCTGGAGGACCCGGCCGCCGCGGGCCAGGTCGGCAACCCGCGCGAGCGCGCGGAGCTCGAGGCGCGCCTGCCGCTGCGCACGGCACCCGAATGGCACGCGCTCGCGCGCGAGCTCTCCGCGCTGGAGCGCCGCTCGCGCCAGACGGCGGGGATCGATCTCGACGATCTCGCACGCTTCGCGCTGGGCACGCGCTCGCGCGCCCGCGCGCAGGGGGCGCGCCGATGAGCACGCCCAGCCCGGCCGGGACCTCGAGCGCGCGCATCGCGCTCCTGCCGGAGAACGTGCGCAACCAGATCGCCGCGGGCGAGGTGGTCGAGCGCCCGGCCTCGGTGGTCAAGGAGCTCGTCGAGAACGCGCTCGACGCCGGCGCGACGCGCATCGAGATCGACCTGGAGGAGGGCGGCGCGCGCCTGGTGCGTGTCAAGGACGACGGCCGCGGCATGCCGCGCGAGGACCTGCTGCTGGCCTTCGCGCCGCACGCGACGAGCAAGCTGCGCACCAGCGAGGACCTCGAGCACATCGGTTCGCTCGGCTTCCGCGGCGAGGCGCTGGCCTCGATCGGCTCGGTCTCCCGCGCGCGCATCACCAGCCGCGAGCGCGGCGTGCCGCTGGGCTGGCGCATCGAGAACGAGGGCGGCGCGCTGGGCGAGCCGCAGGAGGCCGGTGCCGCGGAGGGCACCAGCGTCGAGGTGCGCGATCTCTTCTTCAACGTGCCCGCGCGGCGGCGCTTCCTCAAGCAGACCGCGACCGAGCTCGCGCGCTGTCTCGACGTCGTGCAGCGCCTGGCGCTGGCGCACGAGGGCGTGGGCTTCGTGCTGACGCACGAGCACAAGCGCGTCTTCGACGTCGAGGCCAGCCTCGACCTGCGCGCGCGCGTGCGGCGCGCCTTCGGGGCCGAGCTCGCGGCGGCGCTGGTGCCGGTCGAGGCCGAGACGAACGGGCTGCGCCTGTGGGGATGGATCGCGCCGCCGCGCTTCGCGCGCGCCGACACGGCGCGGCAGATGTTCTTCCTCAACGGGCGCTTCCTGCGCGACAAGCTGCTCGTGCGCGCGCTCAAGGAAGGCTACCGCGGCTTCCTGTTCGACACGCGCTCGCCCGTGGGCTTCCTGCACCTCGCGCTCGACCCCGCGCGCGTCGACGTCAACGTGCACCCGCAGAAGAGCGAGGTGCGTTTCCGCGAGGAGCGCGCCGTCTTCGGGCTGGTCGCGAGCGCGGTGCGCGCGGCGGTGCAGGCTTGCGACATGGCGATGCCGGGCGCGGGGCTGGTCGAGCGTGCGCTGGCGCGCGGCGCTCCGACGACGACCCCGGAGCTGCACTACACCAGCGCGCAGCCCGCACGTGCGGAGCGCCTGCCGATCGAGGTGCACGAGCGACCGGGTCCCGCCGCCGCGGACGCGCCGTCGTCGGGCTTCGCGGGGGCGGCGGCGCTCGCTGCGCAGCTTCCCGCGCGCGGCGGCCTCGTGCAGGTCGCGCGCACCTACATCGTGCGCGCGCTGCCCGAGGGCTTCGAGGTGATCGACCAGCACGCGCTGCACGAGCGCATCACCTACGAGGGCCTGCTCTCCGACCTGCGCGCGGGCCGCTTCGAGCGCCAGCGCCTGCTCGTGCCCGAGCTGGTCGAGCTCTCGCGCGCCGAGGTCCTGCTGGTCGGCGCGCAGAAGGACGAGCTCGCGCGCGCCGGCTTCGAGCTCGAGCCCTTCGGCGAGACCACGCTGGCGCTGCACGCCTACCCGGCGCGCCTGCAGCGTCCGCGCACGGGCGAGATCGTGCGCGCCGTCGTCGCGGCGCTGGAGGAGGGGCGCACGCTCTCGCGCGAGCAGCTGCTCGAGAGCGTGCTGCAGCGCGCCGCCTGCCGCGCCAGCGTGATGGCCGGCGACGAGCTCGATCCCGAGGAGATGCGCGAGCTGCTCGAGCGCGGCCGCGCGCTCGAGTCCGACCAGACCTGCGTGCACGGACGGCCGACGCGCATCCGCTTCACGCTGCTCGACCTCGAGCGCGCCTTCCTGCGCAAGCCCTGATCAGGGCGCGAACGTGTCGGGCGCGAAGCTCGGGTGCAGGTCCGAGTCCTTCTTGAGGTAGATCACCAGCGCGGGCTTGGGCTGGAAGCTCGCGCCGCTCTCGTCGAGGCCGTGGATGCGCAGCTGCCAGGGCACCATCAG
Source organism: Planctomycetota bacterium (assembly GCA_044229935.1). Lineage (GTDB taxonomy): Bacteria > Planctomycetota > UBA1135 > UBA1135 > JADJLZ01. The sequence goes on from JBGASC010000013.1 coordinate 80,318, forward strand.
GCCCTGCTTCTCGCGGTACTCCGGCACGCGGATCAGGGTCGAGAGCTGCGCGCCGGGCTGCTCGCCGCTGACGATGCACAGCTCGGGCAGCGGCTTGTCCTTGCGCAGGCCCAGGCGCACGCGCACCAGACCGCCCGGCGCGCTGGCCGTCTGCGTCGAGGTGCGCGGCAGGCGGAAGTCGGGCGTGCGGATCTCGAGCCACTTGAGCTCGCCGGCGCTCGCGCGCAGCTCCTCGGGCAGCAGCGTCGCCTCGACGCGGCCGAGCTTCATCTCGGCGATGCGCAGCGCGCCCGGATCCGAGAGCGCGACGAAGTTGCGCGCGAGGTCGAGGATCTCCTCGAGCGTGCGCCGGTCCTCGTCGCCCTCGCGTCCGACGGCCAGCGCCTCGCCCTTCTGGTTGCGCTTGGGGTCGATCAGCAGGTCGCCCTTGGGGCCGCGCACCAGCTCGTAGCCGTGCTCGGTCATCGCGCGCAGCTTGTCGGGCGCCTGGTAGCGGTAGCGCAGCGTCGTCGCCTCGTTGGTCTGGTTGGCCGAGCTGTTGATCGTGACGTCGAGCCACAGGTCGAAGGCGCTGATCGGCGTGCGCGTCGCGCCCTTGGCGAGGGCGCCGGCGCAGAGCGCCTGCCAGAGCACGCGCTCCTCGGCGCCGGTGTTCTCCGGCAGCGCGCCGGGCACGAGCGGCTTCTGTGCCGGTGCGGCGGGTTGCGTGGTCTCGCGCGCGCCCGGCAGCGGCGGCGGCTTGGGCGGGTTGTCCTGGACGAGGAGGGCCGTGGCGAGGAGGAGCGAGAGCATGGGGGGAGCCTACGGGGTGTCGTGGAGCGCTGCTAGACTGGCCTGTCGGCCGACCGGCCGTCGAACCCGGCGTGAGCGTCTCAGCCCCGCAAGACTTGCGTTTTCTGATCGGGCCGACGGCCGTGGGCAAGAGCGCCGCGGCGCTGGCGCTCGCCGCGCGCACGGGCTGCGAGCTCGTCAGCCTGGACTCGATGCAGGTCTACCGCGGCCTGGACGTCGGCACCGCCAAGCCCAGCGCCGACGAGCGCGCGCGCGTGCGCCACCACATGCTCGATCTCGTCGGGCCCGAGGAGCGCTTCGACGTGCAGCGCTACCTGGCCGAGCTCGCGCCGGTCGCGGCGGAGCTCGAACGCCGCGGCGTGCGCGCGCTCTTCGTGGGCGGCACGGGCTTCTACCTGAAGGCGCTGACGCACGGGCTCTTCGAGGGGCCGAGCGTCGACCTGGCGCTGCGGGCCGCGCTCGAGGCGCGCTGGACGAGCGAGGGCGGTGCCGCGCTGCACGCCGAGCTCGCGCGCGTCGATCCCGCGGCCGCGGCGCGCATCCACGCGCGCGACCGCAAGCGCGTGCTGCGCGGCCTGGAGGTCTTCACGCAGACCGGGCGCGCGCTCTCCGACTGGCAACGCGAGTGGGGCTGGCACGGTCGCGAGGCCGCGCCGCGCGCAGTGCGCATCGCGGGCCTGGACTGCCCGATGCCCGAGCTCGAGCAGCGCATCGCGCGCCGCACGCGCGCCATGCTCGACCAGGGCTGGGTCGAGGAGGCGCTGCGCGTGCGCGCGGGTCCGGGCTTCGGCCCGACCGCGATCCAGGCGCTGGGCTACGCCGAGGTGCTCGAGCTGGGCGACGGGCGCCTCGAACGCTCGGAGTGCGAGCGGCGCATCGCGCTGCGCACGCGGCAGTTCGCGCGGCGCCAGCGCACCTGGTGGCGCAAGCTCGACGCGCGCTGGTTCGAGGCGCTCCCCGAACGCCGCGCGGGCGAGCCGCCCGCCGATTGGCTGGGAGAGCTCGCCCGCGCGTTGGATCTGTAGTGCCGCGTGCGCGGCCGAGGATCAGTTCTTGGCCGGCTTGCCGACGACGATGATCTGCACGCCGCCGTCCTGCTGGCCCTCGCACTTCGTCTGGCCTTCGCACTTCGCCTCGCAGGCGGCCTCGCACTTGCCTTCGCAGGCGACCGGGTGCGCGCCCTCGCCCTGCACGATCTCGAAGGTCATCTCGCCGCCTTCGCCCTGGCCGCGGTCGAAGCCGATCGCGTCGTAGAGGAAGCTCGTCGTGACCAGGCCGATCGGACGGAAGAACTCGTCGAAGCCCGCTTCGAACTCGCGGCCGCCGCCGGGCTCGAAGGTGCCGATGATCGAGTCGATCGGCAGCGGGGTGAACGTGCCGATGCCCAGCGAGGCGACGCCCATCGCGAGGCCCTCGTAGTGGATGTAGTTCTCCGGGTGCGGCAGCAGGCTGTTGTTCGGACGCGGGCCGCGCGAGCTGGGATCGTCCGGCTGGAACGGGTTGTCCGGGTTGTTGTTGAACAGGTGGCGCCGGATCGTGAGGTTGATGTCCTGCTTCTTCTTCCACGCGAAGTCGCGGTAGCTGCCGTCGAACTCCGGGTTGTAGGACAGGAAGTGGCGCGCCATGCTGGGGCCGACGGAGCGCTCGGACCAATGCTTGTTGACGTAGGGGCCCTGGGACTGGCACGCGCTCGCGAGGGCGAGCGTCGTCACGCCAACGATCGGGAGGAGCTTCATGGGGGGGGAGTTCCTGTACCTCGGGGTCGGGGGGCGCCCAAGCGCCTCTCCCGCAGGGGGCGAGAGTCTCTCCCGCAGCGGTGGGAAAGTCCAGCCCCTGGCCGCGCGACCGGTCGTCCGGACGCCCGCGGGCAGCTCCTCTACCCCGCCCGGGCGCTCGGTAACCGGGGGTGGGCCCGATGAGCCCCGCCTCCGGCCGGCGCCGGATCGGGCTCCTCGGCGGCTCGTTCGACCCGCCGCACCTGGGTCACCTGCACGTCGCCCGCGCGGCGCGGACGCGCTTCGGGCTCGACCGGCTGGTCCTGATGCCCGCGGCGCAGTCGCCCTTCAAGCTCGAGCGCGAGCTGGCCGACGGTGAGCACCGCCTGGCGATGCTCGCGCTGCTGTTCGCGGGCGAGCCGGGTTGCGAGACGAGCGACCTCGAGCTACGCCGCGGCGGCCGCTCGTTCACCATCGACACCGTGCGCGAACTGCCGCGCGCGCTGGGCGAGCCCGAGGACTGCGCGATCTTCCTGCTGCTGGGCAGCGACAACCTCGCGGGCCTCGCCGGCTGGCGCGTGGCGCAGGCGCTGCTCGAGCGCGTCGAGCCCGTGGTCGTGCGCCGCGGCGGATCGCTCGCGCCGGAGCTCGCCGCGTTGCGCGAGCGCCTGCCCGCCGCCCTGGTGAACAAGCTCGAGGCCGGGGCGCTCGACCTCCCGCCGGTCGAGGTCTCGTCGACCCAGCTGCGCGCGGCCCTCGCCGGCGCGGGCCCCGCGGACGCGCTGGCGCTCGTGCCGCCGTCGGTGCAGCGCTACATCCGCGCGCACGGGTTGTATGGAGCGTCGCGGGCGTGATCCTCGTCTGGATCGCGTTCGTCTGCGCGGGCTTCGTGGGCACGGGGCTGTGCGCGGCCCTGGCTGCGCGGCTGGGGCTGGTCGACCGTCGCGAGAGCGCGCCCGAGCGCAAGCTGCAGAAGAGCCCGGTGCCGCGCGTCGGCGGGCTGGTGCTGGCGACCGTGCTCTTCGCCCTCGCCTTCTGGTCCCACAAAGAGCACGTGTCGGCGCCGCTGTCCGCCGGCGCTGCGTTCCTCGTCGGCCTCCTGGACGACCTCGCGCCCCGCGGCCTGCCGCGCGCGCTGAAGTTCTCGCTCGAAGCGCTCGTGTGCGCGTCCTTCGCCTGGGAGGTGCCCGGCTCTCCCGCCTGGAACTTCGCGCTGGCAGCCGTCGCGCTCTCGGCCGCGAACACCTTCGACAATGCCGACGGAGCGCTGGCCTCGCTGGGTTGCCTGGGCCTGGGCGCTGCCGGCTCGATGGGCGCGCCGCTGCTGGCGGGTTTCCTGCCGTGGAACCTCTGGCTGCGCGACGCACACGGGTCGCCCAAGGCCTACCTCGGGGATGCGGGCAGCCACTTCCTCGCCATCGCGCTCGCGGGCGACCCGCGCAGCGCGCCCTTCCTCGTCCTGCCCGTGCTCGACCTCGCGCGGCTGTCCTGGGTGCGCTGGCGTGCGGGCAGCCGACCCTGGATCGGCGATCGGCGCCACCTCGCGCACCGCCTGCAGGGGCGCGGCCTGGGACCGACGGCGGTCGCACTGCTGCTCGCCGCGATCGCGTCGCCGGCCCTCTTCCTCGCGCCGCTCTGGGCCGCAGGTGCCACCGCGGTCCTCTTCGGGATGGCGCTGGCCCTCGCCCCCGACCCTTGCCCAGACCCTGGGGCGGCCGGATAATCCTCCGCCCGCAATCCGCCGGGCGTGTCTGCCGTGAACTACCCCCTGACCGCCCTGATCTCGGACCTGCACGGCAACGAGCCGGCGCTGCGGACGGCACTCGCCGACGCGCGCGAGCGCGGCGCGCAGCGCTTCGTCTGCCTGGGTGACGTGGTCGGGTACGGCGCGCGGCCGCGACAGTGCCTGGAGTGGGTGATGCGCCTATGCGTCGAGCGCCCGGTCGACCCCGAGGGCCCGCCGGGGCGCACGCTCTTCCCCGGCCTGTGCCTGCTCGGCAACCACGAGGAGGCGCTGCTGGGGTCGGCGGCCGACTTCAACCCCAAGGCGCGTGCGGCGATCGAGTGGACGCGCGACGAGCTCAACCGCGCCAGCGAGCGCCAGCAGAACTTCGAGTTCTGGGACTTCCTCGGCGCGCTGGTGCCCGCGATGTGCGACAGCGTCGCGATGTTCGCGCACGGCAGCCCGCGCGACCCGGTGCGCGAGTACCTGATGCCGCGCGACGCGCGCAACCGCGAGAAGATGGCCGCCTGCTTCGCCGCGATGGAGCGCCGCGTGTGCTTCGTCGGTCACAGCCACGTGCCGGCGATCTACTTCGAGGACGGGCGGCTGTACCGGCCCAAGGGCAGCGACGGGCCGATCGAGATCGGCGCCGAGGGCGCGCCGCGCGCGATCGTCAACGTGGGCTCGGTGGGTCAGCCGCGCGACGGCGATCCGCGCCTCTCGTATGTTCTGTTCGACGGGCGTCGAATCCAGTTCCACCGGCTGGAGTACGACCACCGCGCCGCAGCCGACGCCATCCGCGCCGTGGCGGAGCTGCCCGAATTCCTGGCCGAGCGCCTCGCTGCCGGTCGCTGAGCGCCCGCCTCCCGCGTCCCCCGAAGGAGATCCTTGGACAAGAGACTGTTCATCGTCCTGCCGCTGTGCCTGGTGATCGTCATCGGCTGGCAGCTCGTGTGGAGCAAGATGCACCCGCCGCCGCCGCGGCCGCTGAACCCGCCGGCCGCCGCGAGCAGCACGGGAGCTCCTGCGGCGCCGGGCACTGCTCCCGCTCCCGCCGGCGAGAGCCCCAAGGCTGCGCCCGCCCCGATCAGCGCGGTCGAGCGCGCCGAGAAGGAAGAGACGCGCACGCTGCTCGTCGGCGAGGCTGGCCAGCGCGGCAGCTATCGGGCCGTATTCTCCAACCGCGGCGGCGCGCTGGTCGAACTGCAGCTGGGCGACTTCCAGGACCGCGCCGGCCTGAGCGAGGCGGAGAAGGCCGACCCCGCGCACTGGACGCGCCTGTTGACCTCGATCGACTCGCAGTCGGGGAAGACGCGCTCGTTCCTGCTGCGTCCGACCGCGTCGGGCAGCGACCTGGCCCCGACGCCGCTGGACGACGAGCTGTGGACGATGAAGCTGCTCGGCGACGAAGCTCGCCCCAGCGGCATCGAGTTCCGGCTCGCGCCGGGCACGGGCGTCGTCTTCGTCAAGCGCTTCCGCTTCCGCCCGGGGACCTACGAGATCGACTTCGAGCTCGCGCTCGAGAACGTCGCGCGCGAAGGCGCCGAGTCGCGCGTCGGCTTCGTGCTGACGCCGGCCGCCTGCATGCCGCCCGAGTCGGCCGACCAGTACTACATCGAGCCGCAGGCCATCGCGGCCGCGCGCACGCAGGACTCCGAAGTGCCTGCGGTGCTCAGCAAGGCGCGCGACGACACCGGACGCGAGCTCTCCGGCCCGTTCAGCATCGAACGCCCGCCGCTCGCCTACGCCGGCGTGCAGAACAAGTACTTCGCCGTGCTCCTGCGCGGCGTCGACACCGACGCGAACGCGCGCGAGTCGCTGCGCGGCGCGAGCTGGCGCCTGCTGCGCGACGAGGCCTTCGCGCGCGAGTATCCCGCCGACGCGGCCAAGTCGTGGAAGCAGGTCGTCACCGACGTGCAGCTGGAGCTCGTGCTGCCGGTCAAGGGACAGTCGAAGAGCTGGAGCTACCGCCTCTACGCCGGGCCGAAGGAGCGCGCGACGCTCGACGCGGCCTACGCCGACCACGCGCAGCTGACGCGCCACGACCTGGGCTTCTTCAACGGCATCGCCTCGGTGCTGCTGGGCGTGCTGGGCTTCCTGCACGGCCTCGCGCGCAACTGGGGCGTCGCGATCATCCTGCTGACGCTGCTCGTGCGCGCGCTGCTCTTCCCGATCAACCGCCGCTCGCAGACGGCGATGGCGCGCTACCAGAGCAAGATGAAGCGCATCCAGCCCAAGATCGAGGAGCTGAAGAAGCGCTACGCCGACGACAAGTCGAAGCTCAACCAGGAACAGGCCAAGCTCCTGCAGGCCGAGGGCGCCTTCCCGCCGCTGGGCGGCTGCCTGCCGATGTTCCTGCAGATCCCAGTCTTCTTCGGCCTCTTCGCCGCGCTGCGCGTCGCCTTCGACCTGCGCCAGGCGAGCTTCCTGTGGATCCCCGACCTCTCGCTGCCCGACCACACGATCCCGCTGGGCTGGAACTACGTGATCCCGGTGCTCGGCTGGGACATGCACTACTTCAACATCCTGCCGCCGATCATGATCGCGATGTGGATCTGGCAGCAGCGCGGCATGCCGATGCCCGCCGACGAGCAGGCCGCGAAGATGCAGAAGATGATGATGTGGATGCCGATCGTGATGGGCGTCTTCCTCTACAACTACGCGGCCGGCCTCTCGCTCTACATGATCACGCAGTCGGGCCTGGGCGTCTTCGAGCAGAAGTTCATCAAGAAGCACTGGCCGCCCGACACGACCGAGCAGCCGGCGAAGAAGGGCGTGATCGGCCGCATGATGGAGCGCGCGCAGGAAGCGCAGAAGGAAGCCGAGCGCCTCAAGCGCCAGCGCGACGACGGGCGCGGCAAGCGGCGCTAGCGCGCGCATGGCGGGCGGGACGATCGCGGCGCTGGCCTCGCCTCCGGGCGGAGGCGAGCGCGCGCTGATCCGCGTCAGCGGCCCGCGCGCGGCCGAGCTCGTGCGCGCGGTCTGGCGCGGCGCACCGCTCGCGCTCGAGGGCCGCGGCGTCCACCGCGGGCGCTTCGACGACGGCCGCGGCACGCAGCCGCTCCTGCTCCTGTGGATGCCCGGTCCGCGCTCGTTCACGCGCGAGGACGTCGCCGAGTTCCACCTGCCCGGCGCCGTGCCGCTGGCGCAGGCCGCGCTCGAGCGCCTCTTCGCGCTGGGCGCGCGCCGCGCCGAGCCCGGCGAGTTCACGCGCCGCGCCTTCCACGCCGGGCGCATCGACCTGACGCGCGCCGAGGGCCTGCTCGAGCTGGTGCTGGCCGAGAGCGAGTCCGAGCGCGCCGCGGCCGCCGAGCTGGTCGGCGGGGGACTCGCGCAGCGCATCGAGGCCCTGCGCGGCGAGCTGCTCGATCTCGCCGCGCTGTGCGAAGCCGGCCTGGACTTCGAGGAGGCCGACACCGGCCCCGTCGCGGCGAGCGAGCTGGAGCGGCGCGCACAGGTGCTGCTCGACTCGCTCGCCGAGGCGCTCTCGTTCGAGACCGCGCGCGCACGCCGCGGCGCGCAGGCGCGCGTGCTGCTCGCCGGCGCGCCCAACGCGGGCAAGAGCACGCTCTTCAACGCGCTGCTCGGCCGCGCCGAGGCGCTGGTCGACGAGCGCGCGGGCACCACGCGCGATCCGCTGCGCGCCGAGCTCGCGCTCGGGGGCTCGGTCTGCCTGCTGATCGACAGCGCCGGGCTCGAGGGCGCCGCGGACGAGCTCGCCCGCGCCGCGCAGGCGGCGACCTCGCGCGCGTTGGCCGCGGCTGACCTCGTGCTCTGGGTCGTCGACGCCGCCAGCGCGACGCGCGAGTCCCTGCTCGCCGCGCGCGAGGAGCTCGGACCGGACACGCCGCGCCTGCTCGTCTGGAACCAGGTCGACCGCGCGGGCGCGCCGGCGCGGCCGACGGCGCAGCACCTCGCCGCGGCCGGCGTCGCGGAGTGGGTCGCGACCAGCGGACGCACGGGCGCGGGGGTCGCCGAGCTCGAGCACGCGCTCGCGCGCGCGCTCGAGGGCACACCGCACGCCGCGGTGGCGCCCGGCGCCCTGCGCGAGCTCTCGGCCCGTCACCGCGAGGCCCTGCGCCGCGCCGGCGAGCGCGTGCGGACGGGCCTGGAGGCCGAGCGCACGGGGGCGCCGCGCGAGCTGCTGGCCGAGGATCTGCGCGCCGCGCTGGCCGAGCTGGACGCGATCAGCGGGTCGAGCACCCCCGACGACGTGCTCGAACGCATCTTCGCGCGTTTCTGCATCGGGAAGTAGCGCTCCCCGCGCGGAGGAACGACGCCCGCGCGCTTCCGAGCCGGCCGGTGGTCTTGGTAGGATCCGCGCCACCTCGACCCGTCCGGCCCTCCCACCCTGGACCCACTATTCCTAGCGGGTTGGAGGCCGTCGGGCCCCCCTCATGAAGTGCCTGCGCTGCAAGAAGGACAACGACCGCGTGGTCGACTCCCGCACCTCGGCGGACGGCTCCGTGATCCGGAGGCGGCGCGAGTGCCTGGAGTGCTTCCTGCGCTACACGACCTACGAGCGCGTCGAGGACACGCCGCTGCGCGTGATCAAGAAGAGCGGCGAACGCGTCCGCTTCGACCGCGACCGGATCCTGGCCGGGATGATCAAGGCCTGCGAGAAGCTGCCGATCCCGATCGAGGCGATCGAGGCCGCCGCCGCACGCGTCGAGGCGCGCTGCTCCGAGGAGAACGACCGCGAGGTCGAGAGCTCGGTGATCGGGTCGATGGTGATGGAGGAGCTGCGCCAGCTGCACCAGGTCGCCTACGTGCGCTTCGCCAGCGTCTACCGCGAGTTCAAGGACGTGCAGCAGTTCGTCGACGAGCTCAAGCCCATGCTCGAGGAGCGCGGCCGCGGTGACGAGCGGCCCTCGAACCGATGAAGATCCGCCGCATCCGCAAGCGCGACGGGCGCGAGGCGCCCTTCGACAAGCAGAAGATCGCCGAAGCGGTCGGCAAGGCGCAGTCCGCCGTCGGCGAGAACGACCCGCTCTTCGCGGGCGAGGTCTCCGACGTGGTCGAGCTGGCCTTGCGCCGGCGCTACCAGGGCGCCGAGGACGTGCTGCCGGGCATCGAGGAGATCCAGGACCTCGTCGAGCAGGCGCTGATCGAGCTCGGCCATGCCGCCGTCGCCAAGGCCTACATCCTCTACCGCGACCGCCGCGCGCGCATCCGCGCCGCGCTCTCGGTGCGCGACGAGATCGCCGGCGGCGAGCGCGGTTCGCGTGCCCCGCGCGTGCAGGTCTCCGGCGCGCTGGAGACCTGGAGCAAGGGCCGCATCGTCGCCGCGCTGATGAACGAGGCCGACCTGCCGCGCCCGACGGCCGAGCAGGTCGCCGCGCGCGTCGAGGAGCGCGTGTTCGACAGCGGCCTCAAGCGCATCTCGACCGGCCTGATCCGCGAGCTGGTCGACAACGAGCTGGTCGAGCTGGGCCTCTCGCAGGCGCTGCGCCGCACGCGCCCGCTCTTCGTGCCGCGGCACGACCTGCGCGGGCTGCTCGACGAGGGCCGCGGCCTGGAGGACGCGCTGCGCGCGCGGCTGCTGGAGCGCTACGCGCTGGAGGATCTGCTGGGCGAGTCCAGCGCCGACGGCCACTCCGGCGGCGAGTTCCAGCTCGAGGAGCTGGGCGCCTTCCACCGGCCTCTGTCGCGCTCGATCCCCTGCGAGCTGGTGCTGCCCGGCGAGCCCGGCGGCGCGAGCGCCTTCGCGCTGCTGGCCGAGCTCGCGCCCGAGCTCGAGGCCTGCGGGCGCTCGCTGGTGCTCGACGATCCGCTGCCGCTGGTGGCGGCGCTGCCGCGCGCCTGGCTCGGGCCCTGGCTGCGTTCGCTCGCGGCCCTGGCGCGCGCGCGGCGGCGCACGATCGAATGTGCCTGCCGCCGCTGGGCAGCGGCACGCGCGCGCAGCAGACCGGCGCGCGCCTTCTTCCTCGAGCTCGCCGAGCTCGACTCGCTCGCGCAGGAGGCGCCCAGCCTGCGCGCCTTCGCGCTGCTCGAGGACCTGCTCGCCGCGGCGGGGGAGAGCCCCGAGAACGCGCGCGCGCTGGAACGCGCGCTGCAGCGCGGCGTGCTCGTGCCGACCTTCGGCGCGGGGGCCGAGCGCTGCGGCGGCCCCGGTCTGGTGCGCCACGCGCGCGAGCGCGGCGTGCTGATCTGCGCCGGCGCGGCGGCGCTCAACCTGCCGCGCGCCGCGCGCCGTGCCGGGCCCTGGCGCGAGGACGCCTTCTTCGAGGAGCTGGCCGCCATGCTCGAGCGCGCGCTGACCGCGCTCTCCGAGCTCGAGCGCGGCGCGGCGCGCGCGAGAGAGCGGCGCGAGACCATGCACGGCCGCGTGCAGCACGCGATCGTGCCCGTCGGCCTGGCGGAGGCGCTGCGCATCCTGGGCGACGGCGAGCTGCGCGGGGAGCAGGAGGGGCGCGTGCTCTCGTTCCTCTCCGAGGCGCTCGAGCGCTTCGGCGAGCCGCGCGGGCTCTCGCTGGTGCTGACGCCGTGGTTCGGCGAGGAGGCGCGCGTGCGCTTCGCCGCGCTCGACGCCGAGCTCTTCCAGGCGCGCCAGCCGCTGCTCTTCGGCGACGAGAGCGGCGCCGGCGCGTCGCGCCTGGAGACCTACGGCGAGGGCTTCGACCTCGTGCGCGGCGAGCTCAGCGCTCCCGCGCTCGCCGCGCGCGACGCGGCGCAGCTGTCGACCGTGATGACCAGCCTGCGCTGCGGCGCCCTGCACCCGCCGCGCGCGACGGGCTCGCTCGAGCTGCTCGAGCGCGCCGAGGGGCTGCGGCTGCGCGCGCGCAGCGCCGCCCACGCGCTCTACGTGCTGCCCGGCGCGCTCGCGCCCGAGGGCGGCCTGTACACCGAGACCGATCCCGACCCCGCTTCCGTCCCCGCCACAACCCGATCGCAGGAACACAGCTGACGATGCGCCTGAAACGACTCGAGCTCCTGGGCTTCAAGTCCTTCGCCGACTGACCGTGTTCGAGTTCGGCGGCAACGAGTTCAGCAACTCCGAGCCGCGCTCGGGCGCGAGCGGCGTGCTCGGCGCCTGGGAGCGCCTCGAGCGAGCGCGCACGCGTCTGCGCAGCGGTGCGTGGGCGCTCTACGCCCTGCCGCCCTCGGAGAGCGCGCCGGGCGTGCTCGCCGACGGACCGACGCTCTACTCCGACGACTCCGCGCCGCTCGATCCGGTTCCCGGCGCCGGCGCGAGCGACTTCGATCCCGCGCCGCTCGCTCCGGCGAAGGTCGAACTCGCTCCTTCGCAATCCGAACGCGCGCCGACCGCCGCGTCGCCCTCCGCGTACTCCAAGACCTCGCACCGCGAGGAGTCCTGATCCATGCGCCTCCGACGTCTCGAGCTCTTCGGCTTCAAGTCGTTCGCCGATCGCACCGTCTTCGAGTTCGGCACGAACTCGCTCACGGGCGTCGTCGGACCCAACGGTTGCGGCAAGAGCAACGTGGTCGACAGCGTGCGCTGGGTGCTGGGCGAGACGCGCCCGACCTCGATGCGCGGCGCGGAGATGACCGACGTGATCTTCAAGGGTTCGGCCTCGCGCCCCGGGCTCGCCGTGGCGGAAGTCACGCTGATCCTCGACAACGCGGGCAACGTGCTCGCCGATCGCGGCGCCGAGGTCTCGATCACGCGTCGCGTGTTCAAGTCGGGCGAGGGCGAGTACCTGATCGACGGACAGAAGGTGCGTCTCAAGGACGTGCGCGAGATGCTCTACGACACGGGCCTGGGCAGCCGCGGCTACTCGGTGCTCGAGCAGGGCAAGATCGACGCGGTGCTCTCGGCCAACCCGCTCGAGCGCCGGCGCATCTTCGAGGAGGCGGCCGGCATCAGCCGCTACCGCCAGCGCCGCGTCGAGGCCGAGCTGCGCCTGAAGAAGGTCGCCGACGACATGCAGCGCCTCGACGACGTCGTCGGGGAGCTTGAGTCGCGCGTGCGCTCGCTCAAGATCCAGGCCGGCAAGGCCGAGCGCTTCGTCGAGGCGCGCGAGCAGTGGTCGCGCGGCCGCACGCGCTTCCTCTCGCACCGCACCTTCGTGCTCTCTCGCGCGCTGGAGTCGCTGCTCGCGGGCCTGGGCGAGGCCGAGCAGGAGATCGCCCGGCTGCGCGCCCTGCGCGAGGGCGCCGAGGGCGACGCGGAGTCGCGCGAGAAGGAGCGCGCCGCGCTCGCGGCCGAGGTCGACCGCCTCAACGCGCACAGCTCGACGCTCGCCAGCGAGGGCAGCGCGCTCGACGAGCGCCGCGCCCAGCTGGCCAACCGCGCCGCGCTCGAGCGCAACGCGGCGCGCGACGAGGGACAGCGCGCCGAACGCCTGCAGCACCTGCACGCCGAGCGCGGGGCGGAGCTCGGCCAGCTCGCCTCCGACAAGGCGGCGCGCGAGGCCGAGGCTGCCGAGAGCGGACAGCGCGCGGCCGAGCTGGCGCGCGAGCTCTCCGCGCTCGAGCAGCGTGCGCGCGAGCTGCGTGCGCGCGCCGCGCGCGCCAACGAGGGCGTGCTGGCGCTGCTGGACGAGCGCACGCGCGCGGAGAACCGCGCGCACTCGCTCTCCGACGCCCTGCCCGCGGCCGAGGAGCGTCTCGCGCGCGCCCGCGCACGCGCCGGCGAGGCGCAGGGCGCCGCCGACCGCATGCGCGAGGAGCTGGGCCTGGCCGACGAGCGCGCGCGCAGCGCCGCCAGCGACCTGGCGCAGAAGGACGAGCTGCGCCGCGCGCGGCCTGGAGCTCTCCGGCGAGCTCGATCCCGGGCTGTGCCTGGGCCGTCTCGCCGACCACGTGCGCAGCGAGCCGGGCTACGAGGCGCTGGCCGAGCTGCTCGCGGGCGACGTGCTCGTCGCGCGCGACCTCGACGCCGCGCTGGCGCTGGTCGCCGCGCACCCGCGCGTGCGCGCCGTGACGCTGGAGGGCGAGCTCGTCGACGCGGCCGGCATCCTGGCCGGCACGCGCACGCTGACGCAGGGCGCGGTCGGCCGGCGTTCGTCGGCGGCCGAGCTGCAGCAGTCGCTGGAACAGCACGCCGCGGATCTCGCGGCGCTCGACGAGCGCCGCGCCGCCCTGGGCGCCGAGCGCCTGGCGCTGCAGAAGGAGTGGGAGCGCTCGAGCCAGGAGCTCGAGGCGCGCCGCGCGCAGCGCGCCCAGGCCGAGAGCCAGCTGGCGACGACGCGCGCGCGCCTCTCCGACCTCGAGGCCGGCGCGCGCTCGCTGGGCACCGAGTGCAGCTCGGCCGAGGCCGAGATCGCGCGACTGGCGGGCGAGCTCGAGGCGGCTCGCGCGCGCGAGCAGTCCGCGCGCGAACGCTACGAGGTCGAGAACGCCGCGCTGGCGGCGCTCGAGCGCGAGCGCGCGGGCGAGGAGGAGCAGCGCAGCGCGCTGGCCGCGCAGAGCTCGGCCGCCGCGCTGGAGGCCACGCGCGCCCGCACGGAGCACGACGGGCTCGCGCGCCGGGTCGCGGACCTGCGCCGCGCGCTGGAGGAGATCGAGCTGGAGCGCTCGCGCGCCGCGCGCCTGTCGGCCGAGCACGCGCGCGCCGCCGACGAGTTCGAGGAGCAGTGCCGCACGCTCGCGGCCGAGAGCTCGCGCACGCTCGAGGAGCGCGCGCGCACCGAGGAGCGCCTCTCCGAGCTGCGCTCGCGCGCCGAGGAGGGCCACGCCTCGGCGCTGGTGCTGCGCCAGCGCGTCGACGCGGTCACGCGCGAGCTGGAGACCAAGAGCGCCGAGCTCTCCCGCGCGCGGCTGGAGCAGCAGCGCCTGGAGCTGGAGCAGGCCGAGCTCGTGCGACGCGCGAGCGAGGAGCTCGGCCTGGAGCCGGCCGCGCTGGCGCAGGGCTTCGAGCCCGAGGCCGCGCTGCTGGAGCCGGGAGCGCTCGAGGCGCTCGACGCCGAGGTGCGCGAGCTGAAGGCGCGCCTGGACAAGATCGGCCCGGTCAACATGGAGGCGATGAGCGAGCTCAGCGAGGTCGACACGCGCCTCACCTTCCTGCGCACGCAGCGCGCCGACCTCGCCGCGGCGCGCGCCTCGCTGGACGAGACCGTGCGCACGATCGACGGCGAGTCCAAGCGCCTCTTCGAGGAGACCTTCGCCGAGGTGGCGCAGAACTTCGCGCGCATCTTCCGCCAGCTGTTCGGCGGCGGGCGGGCCGAGGTCAAGCTCGAGGAGGGCGCCGACGTGCTCGAGGCCGGCGTCGACATCATCGCGCGTCCTCCGGGCCGCGAGATGCTCTCGATCGGCCTGCTCTCGGGCGGACAGCGCACGCTGACCGCGCTGGCGCTGCTCTTCGCGGTCTTCGAGGCGCGCCCGAGCCCCTTCTGCATCCTCGACGAAGTCGACGCGGCCCTCGACGACGCCAACGTCGACCGCTTCCTCGCGATGGTCGGCGGCTACCGCACCACGACGCAGTTCGTGGTCGTGACGCACAACAAGGGCACGATGGCGGCCTGCGACGGCCTCTACGGCGTGACGATGGAGACCAAGGGCATCTCGCGCCAGGTCTCGGTCGAGCTGGCCCAGGCCGAGCGCTTCGTCGAGCACGGGGCGCGCGCCCCGCGCGCGGTCGAGGCGCGGCGCGAGCTCGACAGCGAGAGCGGCGAGCGCGTCGTGGAGATCGTGCCCCGCCCGGCACCCGAGGGCATCCCGCTCGAGGGCGAGCTGGCGGCCGAGCTGGCCGGCGGCGCGGGGGCTGCGCTCGCGGAGTCGAGCCCGCGCGAGGAGGCCGGTTCGCCGGCCACGGAGCTCCCGACCGACTCGGTCTGAGCCCGGCCGGCCTTTTTTCGGGAAGCTTTGCCAACGGCCGGGCTTCCCATGGCGGAATCGTGGGCCCCTTCCCGGCGCGGACGCGCGTCGACGGGCGCCTGCGTGCTCAAGCGCGAGCCGCAGGGGGAGCGATAGCTGGATTCGGACCGCGAGGGGCGCGGACAGGCGAGGAACCACAGGGCCATGCAACAGGGGCGATCGCAGCGCGGAGCACGAGCGGCATGGACGGCCGGCGTGCTCGCCGTCTTGGGCCCCTGGCTCGGCGCCCAGGATCCGTCCCCGGTCCAGACGCCGCCCGTGCCCGCACCCAGCCCGGCGCCGGCGCCCTCGCCCGCCCCGGGTGACGCACCCGTCACGCAGCCGCAGGCTCCGGCGAGCGAGGCGCCCGCACCCGCCCCGGCCGCCAAGCCCAAGCCGCCGGTCTGGGAGCCGCGCTACCACACGCGCGAGCAGTTCGACGCCTTCCTCGCCGCGCTCGCGGCGAGCGACACGCCGCTGCGGCTGCAACCCTTCGAGCTCGGCAGCTCGGCCCAGGGCCACGCCGTGCACGGCCTGGTCTTCGGCAGCCCCGAAGGCGGCGAGCTCGCGGAGCGCCCGACGGTGTTCCTGGTCGGCGGCCTCGACGGGCTCTCGTGCGCCGGCTGCGAGGGCGTGCTGGTCGCGTGTGCCGAGCTCTTCGCACACGCGAGCGAGCTGCCGCCGGGGATCGCCATCTGCGCGCTGCCCTACGCCTCGCCCGACGCGCTCGACCTCGCGCAATCCGGGCACGGCGACGGCCGCGACCTCACGCCGGTCGACGACGACGGCGACGGCCGCGTCGACGAGGACGGCGGCGACGACCTCGACAAGGACGGGCAGATCCTCGAGATGCTGCTCGAGGATCCCGAGGGCGAGTGGACGCGCTCCAGCGATCCGCGCCTGCTCGCGCCCGCGCGCCCCTTCGATGCGCCGCGCTACCGGCGCCTGGTCGAGGGCCGCGACGACGACGGCGACGGCAGCTACAACGAGGACCCGCCGGGCGGGATCTCGCTCGACCTGTCGTTCCCGGTCAACTGGGAGAAGCACGAGAACGGCGCCTGGCAGCGTCCGCTGCCGCTCGCCTCGCCGCTGGCGCGCGCGCTGGCCGACACGCTGCTGACGCGGCGCACGGTGCTGGTGCTGCTCTTCCAGGGTGACCACGGCGAGCTCGCCTTCGCCGACGGCGCCGCGGGCGGCGGTGCGGCGCGTTCGACGCTGGAGTCGGGCGCCTGCGACGCACTGGCGGCGCTCTTCGCGCGCACGAGCTCGCGCAGCTGGGTGCAGGCGCGCTCGCTCTCGTCGGTGCACGGCGGCGCACGCCCGGGTGCGGCGCTGGACTGGATCCACGAGGTCGTCGGCGCGCTCGGCGCCGAGGTCGCGCTGTGGGGACCGCTGGTCGAGTCGGGCAGCGGCAACCGCTCGGTCAGCCTGGCCGACGCCAAGCTGACCGAGGCCGCGGAGCACGGCGACTCGGGCCCGCCGCCGCCGCTGGAGGCCGACCGCGCCTGGATGCACTGGCTCGACAACACGCGCGGCGGGATCGGCTTCTCCGACTGGCACCCGGTCGAGCTGGGCGGCGGGCGCACGGCGCTGGTCGGCGGCTTCGACCCGGCGCTGCGCCGCAACCCGCCCGAGAAGATCCTGGCCGGCGCGGTCGGGGCGGCCGGACCGTTCGCGCTCGAGGCGCTGCGCGCGCTGCCGCAGCTGGACCTGCGCGTGATCGAGCGCCGGCGCGACGGCGACGTGTGCACGATCCGCGTGCGCGTCGAGAACAAGGGCCGCCTGCCGACGGCGCTCTCGACCAGCGCGCGCTGGGCGGGCGTCGTGGCCGAGGGCAAGCGCGTCGCGCACCTGGAGCTGGTGCTCGGCCTGCCGCCCGGCGCGCGCCTGATCGCCGGCGAGGAGCGCGTCGTGCTGCCCGAGCTCGGCGGGGGAGCGAGTTCGCGCGAGGTGCGCTGGGTCGCGACCGCGCCGGCCAACTCGAGCTTCGCGATCGCGATCCAGAGCCCGTTCACCGCGCCCACCCGGCGCGAGGTCAAGCCGTGAGCTGGCTGGGGTTCGTGCTCTGCGCGCTCGGTGCGCTCGCGCTGCAGGACCCGATTCCCGCTCCGCTCCCGCAGGACAAGCCGCCTGCGCCGGCTCCCGCGCCCGAACCGCAGCCGCCCGCGCCGCAGGACAAGCCCGTCGAGAAGCCGGCGGAGAAACCAGCCGAGAAGCCCGCGGACAAGCCTGCGGACAACGCGCCGGCGCCGATCGTCGACTCACCCGTGCAGACGGTGCCCTCGTTCGCCGCACTGCCGCGCGATCCGAAGGGTCGCATCGAGGAGCAGGCCTACATCGCAGCGCTCGAAGCGCTGGCGAAGGCACACCCCGAGTGCGTCGAGCGCTTCGCCATCGGCAAGAGCGCGCAGGGGCGCGAGCTGCAGGTGATCGCCATCGGCGAGCGCGCGGGCCTGGACCGCGACCACCGCCCGGCCTTCTTCGCCACCCTCGACCCGCGCTCGCCCTTCGTGCCGCGGGCGGGCGGCAGCGACCTGGGGCCGAGCGCCTCGCTGGTCTTCCTCGACTGGATCGAGGGACTGTGCGCGCACCCGAGCGAGGCCTGGACGCGCTTCCTGCGCGACAACGTGCTCTACCTGATCGTGCTGCCCGAGCCCGATCGCGGCCTGCACGCCGCGGCCGACGAGAAGGGCGGCGCGCCCTCGGTCGAGCTCGCGCGCGACTTCCCGCACGGCTGGGACGCGCGCGTCGGCAGCGGCACGGGCCAGGGCCCGTACCCGCTGGCGCGCTCGGAGTCGCTCGCGATCGCGCGCTTCCTGCAGCGGCGCACGAACATCGCCTGCGCGATGCTGCTCGCGCGCGAGGGAGAACGCCCGGCGCCGCAGGGCACCGAGGACAGCGCGCTCGCGCCCGGCGTGGCGCGCAAGCTCGGCGAGCGCGAGATCGCGGGCCTGCCCGCCAGCCTGGAGCGCTTCGCCGCGAGCGAGCTGCTCCTGCCCGTGATGCTGCTCGAGGTCCCGCGCGCGGGCGAGCTCTCGGCGCGCGATCCGGCCGCGCTGGTCGCCAACCTCGCCGGCGCGCTGCCGCACCTGGAGGCGGGTCCCGCGCGCGTCGAGCGCCTCTCGAACAGCACCTGGCTGGTCGACGTCCCGCTGCGCAACAGCGGCTTCTTCTCGACCGCCGGCGAGGGCACGCGCCCGGGCGTTCGGCCGCGCACGCTCTCGCTCAAGGTCAGCGGCGCCCACTGGATCAGCGCGGCGCTGAAGAGCGGCGAGCGCACGAGCTTCGAGGAGCTGCCGCTGCGCACGCCGCCCCTGTTCCTCGAGGCGCTCGGCGGGGGCGAGGAGTGCACCGTGCGCCTGGTGCTCGAGGCCGAAGAGAACGCCAGCGTCCTGCTCGACGTCGACTCGCTGCGCGCGGGGACGCTGCACCTGGTGCAGCCGCTGGTCTCGGTCGTCGCCGACGGCAAGCCGCGGTGAGCGCGCGCGGCGCGGCTACTTCCCGCCGCGTTTCGCGTCCTCCTCCTGCGCCCACTGCGGCCACAGCGTGCGCGCGCGGCGCGCGGCCTCGGTCGCCGCGTAGCGCGGGCCGAGCAGCTTGCGCACGGTCTTCTCCAGCTCCTTGTCCTTCTTCGCGTCCGCCAGCGCCTGCGCGCCCTGCAGGAGCGTGTCCGCCTCGGCTTCGAGCTTGACTGCGGCGATCTCGGGCTGGATCTCCTTCTTCGCCTCGGCCTTCTTCAGACGCGCGGCGATCTCCTTCTCCAGCGCCAGCCCGGCACAGGCGGACTGCAGGGCGGTCAGGCGCTTCCAGGCCGCCGCGGCCTTGCCCGGCACGAGCTCGGCGCAGACGCGATCGAGCTCGGCCAGGAGCTCCTTCTCCGCCGCGGCGAGACCCGCGCTCGCCTCCTTGCCGTAGCCCGACTTGGGCGTGATCGCGGCGATGCGCGCCCAGCGCTGCAGCGCGAGCGGCCAGTCCTTGGCCAGCACGGCCCCGCGCGCCTCGTCGAGCACGCGCGAGACCTCGCTCCACTCCGCGTCGGTCAGGCCCGGGCCGACCTTGCTCTCGAGCTCCTGCACGCCGGCGAGGATCTCGCTCGCCGTCGGCAGCGTCAGCGTGTTGATGCGGGCGGCGATGCTCCCGTCGGGCGCGAGCAGGATCGTCTGCGGGCAGTGCAGGCTGCCGTCCTCCTCGCGGAACTCCAGCGCGAGATCGTTGAAGGCCTGCGCGTGCTGCGCGCAGCTGTCGAACCAGGGCAGGAACGAGCAGGCCTGGCGCGTGACCTTCTTGCCGTCGACGATCTCCTCGAGCGACTTGGGCGGGTGCTCGCCGTTGTGCGCCACGTAGACCACCACGCGCGCGCAGGCCGCGACGAGCGCGGGGTCGTCGAGGATCTTCGCCACGTAGTCCTTGTTCTCGCTCTCCATGTCCTTGAGCAGGATGTGGAGCAGCAGGCCGGCGTTGCGCTCGCGCGCGAGCTTGCGCGCGTCGGCGAGCTTGCCGGTGAAGACCGAGAGCCGCGCCGCCGTCGCCGCGGGCGCAGCGGACTTCGGCGGCTCCTTCTTCTTGTCCTTGCCCTTGCCCGGCGTCTGCACGAGCGGAAGGCAGGCGAGCGCCAGACACAGACCCGCTTCGAGGAGGCGTGCCATGCCGGAAGTGTCGCGCGGCCTCGCTCGCGGCGCAACGGTTGCTAGTCTGGCGGCGATGCGGACGCGCCTGCGAGGGATCCGCGGGTGGCGAGCGAGGAGTCGCGCGCGGCTGGGCTGGCTGCCGGCCCTGTTCGTGCTGGTGCTCGGAGCGAGCTGGGCCGGCGCGTGCCTGGTCGCGCCGCCGCTGCGCGTCGCGCCGGTCGCGGCCGACGCGAGCGCGGCGCTGCTGCGCGCGCAGCTGCTCTTGCGCGAGGCCGAGCTGCCCGACCAC
>JBGASC010000014.1:0-99763 GCA_044229935.1 Planctomycetota bacterium
CCGTTTACATGCGTCACGGCTGCGAGCGCGTCGGTGTTGGCGCGAAAGGTGAACATCATGTGCGGGCTGCCTCGGCGGCAGCCAAACCACCGTGCCGCGTCGTCTTCGAGACACACCGGGGCGATCGGCCTGAACTGCTCGCGCTG
Source organism: Planctomycetota bacterium (assembly GCA_044229935.1). Taxonomy (GTDB): domain Bacteria; phylum Planctomycetota; class UBA1135; order UBA1135; genus JADJLZ01. The sequence goes on from JBGASC010000014.1 coordinate 147, forward strand.
TTTGATTTCGTTCAGGCGAACTCTCGTGCTGTCATCGAATGGCGCGGCGAGGATGGACCGATTGCCCAGTGCGCGAGGGCCGATCTCATGTTTCCCGCTGACCCATCCGAGGATCAGGCCGCTGCTGAGCAGATCTGCTACCTGCTGGTAGCTCACATCGGAGATGTCGTACCGGTCGACAGCGAGAGGTGAGTCGGTCTTGAACGGCAAACCCGAGTAGACATCCCAATCGATCTTGGCGTCGCCGGTGAAGTGGTGTTGAGCATCGATCGCCGTCCCTATGGCCGAACCGGAGTCGTTGGCAACCGGTGGGACGAACACATCAGAGAAGATCCCAGTCTCGCGCCATTTCGTGTTCCAGTCACAGTTCAGGCCGCAGCCTCCAGCGACAACCAGTGGCAGACCCGGACGCAACTTCGTCCTAGCGAAGTCGTGGAAGATGTCGAAGATCCGGTCGCTGAAGATGCCGGCGAAGTTCCGGAACTCTGCATCATCGACGCCTACGTTGAAGTACACCGACGAACCGAGGCGCTCGTACAGGTCCGTGCGAATGTGCTCAGGCGCCAGAAGGAAGTCCATCAAGTTCTCCTCTTCAGGTGTCGGAGTGCTCCTTCTGGAGAACGACGCGAGCGCCATCAACTTGCCCGCATCCGACCAGCGCGAGAACGGGAGGTCCTTCGGGAATGTCGGATCAGCCAATCCATAGATCGACATGTATCGGTTGCCTGGCTCGTTCATCACGTCCGCAATCAGAGTCACGTTCAGACCCGGATCGATCTCATAGAAGGCACCAATCGCGCCTTCCCAGACGAGCGCGTAACAGGGCGACCCTTGTGGAAAGGGTGACATACCGAACGCGCAGAGCACATGAGATCTCTCATGAGACGAGGAGAAGAACTGAACCGGCTTCCCGAGCAGGCGACGGCGGTTGACGGTGATGTCGTCCTTCGCGATCCCGCGATAGCCGACATGCCAGGGCGTTCCGGTCAGTTGCGCCTCACGTGGCCACCACCCTCCGGTGCAGAAGACGTCCGGCACTTCGTCGAGCCGGCTGAACGCATCGAGTAGATCCTGCGTGCCCAGGTGCGAATATCGCCAGTTGGAGTCCTTCTCCGCCTCGACCGAAGAAACGAGCCGCCCATCTCGCAGGTGAGCAACCGCTCCATCGTGCCCAGCATTGTACGAGAGGATGTCCACGTTCCTGGGCGTAGGACATGCAGTTGCCTGACCCCGGTCAGCATCCTACCTCGGCGTGGGCTCCGCGACCATGTCGATCCTCGCCCCCGACTTCGCCTGCCGGTGTGGCGAGCCCTTGACGGCTCGCGAGGGGCTTCCCGCCTGTCGTTTCGCCGGGCGACGGGGTTCGAACCCGCGACATTCACCCTGTTGAGCTGATGAATTGCCGGCGACCGGAACCCAACGGATCCAAGCGGAACCTGGCGGAACGCGAACGTGGCACACTGATGGCACTGCTCGCGCGATCCGCGCGGAGCCTCGCAGCGGGGCCGTCGTAACTCGTGCACTCCGCGTGGCTTGTGTGGAGCGGGCGACGGGGTTCGAACCCGCGACATTCAGCTTGGGAAGCTGACACTCTACCAACTGAGTTACGCCCGCACGGTCGTGGCGCGGGCAGTGTATCCGGTGGGCCGGTTCGATCAAGGAGAGTTGCGTCCAGGCCGGGTGGTGGCGACGGACCGAGACCGGAGAATGCGCACAGGACGGCTCGGGGCCGCGTCGCCGGGAGCCCACGACCTCGCGGTATCACGCGCATGGAGCAGAGCACGACGACGCGGCTCTGCTGGTGGAATGGCAACAGCCTGCCCTCGCGCTCAGAGCTGTCGTGCGGCGAGGAACTCGAGCACGTCGCGTGCAACCTCGGCGGTGTGCGTGTACGGCAGCTGGTGGCCGGCGGGGGAGAACGGGATCAGCTTCGCGCCGGGGATCTCGCGCTCGAGTGCGCGGGCGTGGATCGCGTGCGAGGCGACGTGGTCCTCGACGCTCGCCAGGATCAGGGTCGGCACGCGGATCTGTGCGTAGTGGGGCGCCTGTTCGCCCAGGCAGTCCGCGAGCACGCGCAGGTCCTCGCAGTTGGCGCGGAAGCGCGCTGGCGTCAGCTCCAGCCGGACGGGTGAGCGCACATCGAAGCCGTCCGCGACAGGCAGTGGCGTGAACGCGTTCAGCGAGCTCGCCGGTGCGAGAAGGCGGCCGATCGGATTGGCGAGCGTGTACGTGAAGAGCGGTCCGAGAGCCGGGATGCTCGCGATCGAGTAGCTCGCGCTCGGGCCTCCGGGCCAGGGGTGCGAGGCCGGGTTGATCAGCACGAGCGCGGCGAGATCGTCGGGGAACTCGACCGCCCAGGCCAGCGCGACGGAACCGCCGTAGGAGAAGCCCAGCACGACGGGTCGTTCGATGCCGAGCGCGTGCAGCGCGGAGTGCAGCGTCGCGGCCTGCACGCGCGGGGTGTTGACCACGCCCGCGACACGCTCGCTCCAGCCGTGTCCGGGGCGGTCGAAGGCCAGCACGCGGTGGGTGAGCGCGAGGGCGGGCTGCAGCGTCGCGGCGAAATCCTGCGCGGCGCCGAAGGCACCGTGCAGGAGCACGATCGGGCGGCCCTGGCCGGCGTCGAGGTAGTGCAGCTCTGTCGGGCTGGCGTGCACGAAGGCACCGCGCGCGGGGAACTCGTTCTCGGCGCTGCGTGTGGCGAGGAACGTGAGGCAGGCCCCGAGGGCGAGCACGAGCGTCAGAAGCAGGGCGGCCAGCGTGAGGGTTCGTCGGAAGCGCATCGAGAACGGACGTTGTACCGGATCCGGGCGAGGGCCGAGGTCCGCTTCGCAGCGTTCGCGGGGCCGCTCGCTCGAGCCGGGGGCGCGGATCGCACGCGCGGGCCCGTGCTCCGGGCCCGCAGCGAGCCGAGGAGCTCCGTTCGTGCGTGTTGCACACGCGGTGCGCTCGGCGCCCCGGAGCGGGCGGTTCTCGGGTCTTCCAGCCTCGCGCTAGGCTGCTGGGACTGCAGGCTGCGGTGCGAGGCGGCGACGGACGCCGGTGCGCGGTTCCGGGCCCCGCGGATCACGGCTTCTTCCTCGCCTCGACGTTCCTCCGCTCCCTCCTGCTCTCCATGCCCGAACTGCCCGACATCCTGCTCTACCTGCACGCGCTGGAGTCGCGCGTCGTGGGTGCACGGCTCGAGAGCGTGCAGTGTCCCAGTCCGTTCGTTCTGCGCACGGTCGATCCCTCGCCGGCGCAGTGCGCGGGCCGGCGCGTCGTCGGGCTCCGTCGCGCGGGCAAGCGCGTGGTGCTGGAGCTCGAGGACGAGCTCTTCGTCGTGATCCACCTGATGATCGCCGGGCGACTGCGCTGGCTGGCCCGCGGCGCGAAGCTGCCGGGGCGCGCGGTGCTGGCGGTCTTCGCGTTCGAGGGGGGACAGCTGGTGCTGACCGAGGCGGGAACCAAGCGCCGCGCCAGCCTGCACCTGGTGCGCGGAGCGTCTGCGCTGGGCGCGCTCGACCGCGGCGGGATCGATGTGCTGTCGAGTTCGCAGGCCGAGTTCGAGGCGGCGCTCCTGCGCGAGAACCACACGCTCAAGCGCGCGCTGACCGATCCGCGCCTCTTCAGCGGCATCGGCAACGCCTACTCGGACGAGATCCTGCACCGTGCGCGGCTTTCGCCGCTGCAGTGGACCGCGCGGCTGGATGCCGCGGAACGCGCGCGGCTGTGTCTTGCGGCGCAGGACGTCCTGCGCGAGTGGATCGAGCGGCTGCGCACCGAGTGCGGCGACGGTTGGCCCGAGGGCGTGACCGCGTTTCGCCCCGAGATGGCAGTGCATGGCCGCTTCGACCTGCCCTGTCCGGTGTGCGGCGAGAGGGTGCAGCGCATCGTGCACGCCGAGAACGAGTGCAACTACTGCGCGCGTTGCCAGACGGGCGGACGGCTGCTCGCGGACCGCGCGCTCTCGCGCCTCCTGCACGGCGACTGGCCGCGCACGCTCGAGGAGCTCGAGGAGCGCCGCGGCGGATCCCCGGCCTGAGCGGCTCGGCGCGGCGCCGCGAGGGCGGGTATAACGCCGCCATGAAACCGCTCGGAACGCTGTGCCGTTCGCTCGTTCTCGGCTCGTTCGCGATCCTCCCGCAAGCCGCCGCGCAGGCTCCGGCCGCTGCGCAGGCCCCGGCTGCCGCGCGTCCGGCGCCGGCCGCGCCCGCGAGTCCGTCAGCCGCTCCGCAGGTTCAGACGGCCGCTCCCGATCCCGCGGCCTACGCGCGCGAGCACTACTCCAAGCGCGAGGTGCGCATCCCGATGCGCGACGGCGTCGAGCTCTTCGCCGCGATCTACTCGCCGAAGGACGCGGGCGCGCCCGGCGCGCCGACGTATCCGATCCTGCTCTGCCGCACGCCGTACAGTGTCGGTCCGTACGGCCCGGATGCGTACAAGGCGACGATCGGTCCGAGCGACGTCGCAATGCGCGAGGGCTTCATCGTCGCGTACGAGGACGTGCGCGGCTGCTACCTGTCGGGCGGCGAGTTCGTCGACGTGCGCCCGCTGATCGAGTCCAAGAGCGCGAGGCAGACCGACGAGAGCAGCGACACCTGGGACACGATCGAGTGGCTGGTCAAGAACGTCCCGGGCAACAACACGCGCGTCGGCATGTGGGGCATCTCCTACCCGGGCTTCTACGCCGCGGCCGGCATGGTCGACGCGCACCCGAACCTGGCCGCGGTCTCGCCGCAGGCGCCGATCGCCGACTGGTGGTTCGACGACTTCCACCACCACGGCGCGTTCTTCCTGCCGCACGCGTTCAACTTCCTCTCGGGCTTCGGCCGGCCGCGTCCGCAGCCGACGACCACGCGCACGGGAGGCTTCGACCACGGCACGAAGGACGGCTACCGCTTCTTCCTCGACGTCGGCCCGCTGAGCGAAGCCAACCAGCGCTGGTTCCACGGCGAGGTCTCGTTCTGGGACGAGTTCGTCAAGCACCCCAACTACGACGAGTTCTGGAGGGCGCGCGACCTGCAGCCGCACCTCAAGCGCGTCGCGCCCGCGGTGCTGACCGTCGGCGGCTGGTTCGATGCCGAGGACCTCTACGGCGCGCTGCACGTCTACCAGGCGGTCGAGGCGCAGAACCCGGGCATCGTCAACTCGATCGTGATGGGACCCTGGCAGCACGGCGGCTGGGCGCGCGTCGACGGCGACCGCCTGGGCAACGTCTCGTTCGGCGCGAAGACCTCGCTCCACTACCGCGAGAAGATCGAACTCGCGTTCTTCAACCGCTTCCTGCGCAGCAAGGTCGACGGCGAGCTGGCCGAGGCGACGATGTTCGAGACCGGCAGCAACCGCTGGCGCACCTTCGAGGCCTGGCCGCCCAAGCGCGAGTGGCGCTACCTGAGCTTCGGACCCGCCGGCAAGCTCGCGATCGAGCCGCTCGACGCGGCGAACGCCCCGGCGCACGCATACGACGAGTTCGTCAGCGATCCGCAGCACCCGGTGCCCTTCACCGAGTCGATCGCGATCGGCATGACGCGCGAGTACATGACCGACGACCAGCGCTTCGCCGCGCGCCGGCCGGACGTGCTCGCGTACCAGACCGAGCCGCTCGCGCAGGACCTGACCCTCGCCGGTCCGCTCGATGCGCAGCTGTGGGTCTCGACCGACCACACCGACTGCGACTGGATCGTCAAGCTGATCGACGTGTTCCCCGACGACACTCCCAGCCCCGAGTGGATCGATCCCAGCGAGAGCTCCAGCGGCTACCAGATGATGGTGCGCAGCGAGGTGATGCGCGGGCGCTTCCGCGACGGCTACGGCGAGCCCAAGCCGTTCGTGCCCGGCGAGCCGACCAGCGTGCGCGTTCCGCTCCAGGACGTGCTGCACACCTTCAAGAAGGGGCACCGCGTGATGGTGCAGGTGCAGAGCACGTGGTTCCCGCTGGTCGACCGCAACCCGCAGCAGTTCCTGCCCAACATGTACACCGCGCGGGAAGCGGACTGCGTCCGCGCCGTGCACCGGGTCTACCGCGAGGGAGCGCACCCCTCGCGCGTGCTGGTGGGCGTGCTGCCCTGACGCGCGAGGCTCAGAGCGTGGTGCGGTAGAGCCCGTTGATCCAGTCGTTGAAGAGCGTGTAGTTGGAGTCGCGCGCCAGGTCCATCAGCGCCAGCGGCGCCTGGTGGCCGAGCAGCATGCCGATGCTCTCCATCGCGGCGGCGCGGCGCGCCCCCGAGCCCTCCTTGCGCAGCACGACGCCGCTCAGCCGGCGCAGCGCGTCGTACGACGCGTGGAAGCCCAGCGCGGTGGCGCTCATGGCCTGCAGGTCGGGCTCGCTCGAGCCGTCGAGCGTGGCGGCGATCGCATCGAGGTCCTCGCCGCGCCCCAGGCAGCCCAGCGACTGCGCGATGGCCGCGCGCACCAGCGGCGACGTGTCGACGGCGAGGCGCTCGCGCAGCACGCGGTGCGCCTCCTCGCCTCCCAGGAGCGCGAGCGCGCTGGCGGCGTACATGCGGTTGCGCGGATCGGCGGCCTCGCGCAGCGCCTTGGCCAGCAACGGCAGCGATTCGAGGTCGCCGATCAGGCCGGCCGCGAGCCAGTAGGCGCCGCGCGACTGCTGGTTGGATTCCTTCTCGAGCGCGTCGCGCAGCGCCTTCCCCAGCTCGGGATCGCCGCTCTTGCGGCCGAGGATGCCCAGCGCGAGCGCGCTCCAGGAGTGCATGCCCTTGGGGTTGACCACCAGCGCGCGCAGCAGCAGCTCGCGGGCGCGCTCTCCGCCGCGGCGGCCGATGGCGGTCAGGATGAAGCCGCGCGTCAGCGTCTCCGACTCCTGCTCGTAGGCCAGGAGCAGCGGCGCGAGCGCGCGCGGGTCGGCGAGCTCGCCCAGCGCCAGCGCCGCCGAGCGCCGCGCGTCCAGGCGCGGGCCGGCGAGCAGCACCTGGAGCTTCGCCAGCGTCTTCTCCGAGCGTGCCCGGCCCAGGGCCTCGATCGCGCGGCAGCGCACGATCGGCGCCTCGCTCTCGTCGCTTGCGATCTGGAACGCGATCGCCTCGAACTCGGGGCAGGGCGCGAGGCGCTGGTAGAGCATCGCGGCGCTGCCGATCGATTCGCGCTCGGCCTTGCTGCGTTCGCAGACGCGCACCGCCAGGCGGGTGTCGATCGTGCTCGGGAACTCGCCGTGGGCGCGCCCCAGGCCCAGTGCGACGATCGCGTGCGCCTCCGCGGTCGGCGAGATGTGCTCGCGACCCGCACCGGAGAGCGAGCCGTTCTTGGCGATCGCGAAGAGCAGCTCGGCCGCGTCCTCCGCTCCCGTCGCGCCCAGCCCCAGGATCGCGCCATGGCGCACGTCGACGTGCGCGTCGCCGAGCATCTCGCACAGCCTGGGGATCGCCGCCGCGCCGTTCGTGCGCCCGTAGGCGATCGCGGCCGCCGCGCGCAGGCGCGGATCGCCATCCCGCATCGCCTCGACCAGGGTGCTGCCGAGCGTGGTGCGCAGGCTCTCCGCGAAGCGCTGCAGTGCGAGCAGCGCGTCGTCGCCGCTCGCCGGTGCGGAGAAGAGGTCGAGCCGGTTGGGGCGCAGGAACTCGGCCTTGTTGAACTCCCACCACAGGTACCAGCTGTCGTCGCTGGTCATCGTCAGCGTCGGGGTGTTCGGCATGTTGGTCGGGGCGAGCCCGTTGGTGCCCGCGCCCGGCCCGGTGCCGCTGGCGCTGCCTGCGCCGCCCGCGCTCGGGCTGGCGGGCTTGGGTGCACTGTGGCCGCCTGCTCCGCCCGCTCCCGAACCGGAGCCGCCCGAGGTCGTGTCACCCGGGCCGCCGTAGGTGCCGCCGCTGGGCACCGTGTCGCCGTTGCCCTGCCCGCCCGGGTGGTCCGTGTAACGAGAGCCGCCCGTGATGGGCGGCCATTGGAACGCGAGCGCGGACGGGACGAGGCCCGAGACGAACCAGAACGTGAAGCTGAGCGCGGCTTTCATGGGGACCCTCCTCGAAGGTCGGAAGTGCCCCCCGGAATGCAAGGCGCGTGCCCCGCGTCCTGCGCCGCGCGCGGGGCGAGCCGCGGTGGGCTGGCCCGCGCGCCGCGGCGAGCTCAGGGCTGTGCCCAGCTCCAGCCCGAGATGCGCGGGCCTTCACAGCCGCGGGCTGCCCGTGCGCGCGACGCGGTCCATCGCGGCGACGAGTTGTCGGGCGATGCCGGGCTCGTGCGAGCTGTGGCCGGCATCGTCGACGACCACGTAGCTCGCCTCGGGCCAGGCGCAGTGCAGGTCGTCGGCGCCGACGATCGGGCAGACGAGGTCGTAGCGGCCGTGCACGACGAACGCGGGGATGTGGCGCACGCGCGGCAGATCCCGCAGCAGGCGGTCGTCCGGCGTGAAGCGCTGGTTGCGCAGGTAGTGCGCCTCCAGTCGCGCGAGCGCCCAGCTGGTCGCGTCGTTGGTCAGGAGCGCGAGGAACTCCGGGTTCGGCAGCAGCGTGCAGGCCGATACCTCGTAGATCGCCCAGGCCTTCGCCGCCGCACGCGCGACGGCCGCGTCGCTGGAGTGGAAGAGCTCCCAGTAGGCCTCGAGCAGATCGCCGCGCCGGTTCGCGGGCACGTGCTCCGCGAACGCGCGCCACAGCTCGGGCGCGAGCGCGCGCATGCCGTAGAGCCACCAGTCGATCTCGAGCTGACGGAGGAGCCAGATCCCGCGCAGGCAGAGCGAGAGGACGCGCTCGGGATGACGCTGCGCGTAGTACAGGCCCAGCGTGCTGCCCCACGAGCCGCCGAAGACGTGCCACTTCTCGATGCCCAGCCTCGCGCGGACGCGCTCGAAGTCGGCGACGAGGTCGTCGATCGTGTTCTCCGCGAGCTCGCCCAGCGGCGTGCTGCGGCCCGCGCCGCGCTGGTCGACGAGCACGACACGGAAGACGCGCGGGTCGAAGAAGCGCCGGTCCGTCGACGAGCAGCCTGCGCCGGGACCGCCGTGCACGAAGAGCACCGGGGTGCCTGCAGGGTTGCCGCACTGCTCGACGTGGAGCGTGTGGAGCGCGCTCACGGCGAAGCGCTCCGCGTGGAAGGGTTCGATCTCGGGGTACAGGCCGGGCGGTGCCATGTGCGGCAGGCTAACAGGGCCCGCGGCGGCGGGGTACGCTCACGCGCATGATCACGATCCTCGGCACAGGTCTGCTCGGTTCCGGCTTCGCACGGGCGCTCTGCAGGAAGGGCGAGGCCGTCCGCGTCTGGAACCGCTCGCCGGAGAAGGCGCGCGCGCTCGCGTCGATCGGCGCGACGCCGGTCGCCGATGCGGCCGAGGCCGTGCGCGGCGCGCAGCGGACGCACGTCGTCGTCTCGGACGATGCCGCGGTCGACGCGGTGCTCGCCGCGGCCGCGCCCGGGCTCGCGCCGGGAGCGCTGGTCGTCGACCACTCGACGACCTCGACCGCGGGTGCGCTCGCGCGGACCGCGCGCTGGCGCGAGCGCGGCATTCTCTACCAGCACGCGCCGGTCTTCATGGGACCCCAGAACGCCGCGGAGTCGACCGGCGTGATGCTCGTCTCCGGCGACCGCGAGCTCGTCGCGCGCGTCACGCCGCTGCTCGCGCCGCTGACCGGCAAGCTGGTCGACCTCGGCCCGCGCGTCGATGCGGCGGCCGCGCACAAGCTGCTCGGCAACCTGTTCCTGCTCGCTCTGACCGCGGGCTTCACCGACATGCTCGCGCTGGCGCAGGCCATGAACGTCACGCCCGCCGAGGTCGCCGCGCTGTTCGGCCACTTCAACCCCGGAGCGGCCGTGCCCGCGCGCTTCCAGCGCGTGATCGACGCGGACTACGAGCATCCGACCTGGGAGCTCGGCATGGCGCGCAAGGACGCGCGGCTGATGCAGGCCGAGGTCGACGCCGCAGGCCTGGCGCTGACGATGCTGCCGGCCTTCGCCGCGCGCATGGACCGTTGCCTCGCGCAGGGCCACGCGCACGCGGACTGGACCGTCGTCGCGCAGGAGTTCGTCGGCCGCGCGAGCTAGGCCCGCGCGTTCCGCCTGCGGCGTTCAGGAGGGCGCCTGCGCAGCCAGGCGCAGGCGCTGCCGTTCAGGACGTGCCGGCCTTGGCCTGCTTGCGCGCGGCCTTGAGGCGCTCGACCTGCGTCAGGCTGCGCTTGCGCAGGCGCAGCGTCTTGGGCGTGACCTCGAGCAGCTCGTCGTCCTCGATGTACTCGAGGCTCTCCTCGAGCGACATCACGTGCGCGGGCGGGATGCGCACGTTCTCGTCGTTGCCCGCCGAGCGGACGTTGGTCAGCTTCTTTTCGCGGCAGACGTTGATGTCGAGGTCGTCGTCCTTGTTGTTCTCGCCGACGATCATGCCCTCGTAGACCTGCGCGCCCGGCTCGATGAAGAACGTGCCGCGGTCGAGCAGGCCGAACATCCCGTAGGGCACGGCGCGGCCGAGGCGGTCGGCGACCAGCACGCCGTTGGTGCGCGTCGGGATCGGTCCGCCGTCGGGACGCCACTGGTCGAAGATGTGGCTGAGGATCGCCATGCCCTGCGTCATCGTCATCAGCGCGGTGCGCGCGCCGATCAGGCCGCGCGAGGGGACGAGGAACTCCAGGCGCGTCTGCACGCCGATCGGCTCCATGTGCGTCATCTCGCTGCGGCGGCGGCCGAAGTACTCGATCACCTTGCCGGCGTGCTCGGTCGGCACGTCGATCACGGTGCGCTCGAAGGGCTCCATGCGCTGGCCGTCGATCGTCTTGAGGATGACGCGCGGCTTGCCGACGGAGAACTCGAAGCCCTCGCGGCGCATGTTCTCGATCAGCACGCCCAGGTGCATCACGCCGCGGCCCTTGAGCTCGTAGCCGTCGTTGCCCTCGGCGTTGGAGAGGTGCAGCGCGACGTCGCGCAGGCAGGCCTTCTCCAGGCGCGAGAGGATCTGGCGGCTGGTGACGTACTGCCCGTCCTGCCCGGCGAAGGGCGAGTTCGAGACGTAGAACTCCATCGAGATCGTCGGCTCGTCGAGCTTGATCGTCGGCAGCGGCTCCTGGTTGTCCACCGGGCAGAGCGTGTCGCCGATCATGATCTCGTCGATGCCTGCGACGACCGCGATGTCGCCGGCCTTGACCTCGTCGACCGGCACGCGGTTGAGGCCTTCGTAGCGGTGCAGGCCCTTGACGGCCGCGACCGGCGCCTTGTCGCGTCCGACGTGGCAGAGCGCGTAGCGCGCGCCGTTCTTGATCACGCCGCGCACGACGCGACCGATCGCGATGCGGCCGAGGAAGTCGTCGTGGTCGAGCGTCGCGGCCTGGAACTGCACCGGCGCGTCGTAGTCGAGCTCGGGCTCCGGCGCATGGTCGAGGATCATCCGGAAGAGCGGCTCGAGGTCGGCCGGCTCGTTGTCCGGCTTGTCGGCGGCCCAGCCGTCGCGGCCCGAGCCGTAGACGACGGGGAAGTCCAGCTGGTCGTTGCGCGCGCCGAGCTCGACGAAGAGGTCGAAGACCTCGTCGAGCACCTCGGCCGAGCGCGCGTCGGGCCGGTCGACCTTGTTGATCATCACCAGCGCCTTGAGGCCGTTCTCGAAGGCCTTCTTGAGCACGAAGCGCGTCTGCGGCATCGGGCCCTCGGCCGCGTCGACCAGCAGCAGCACCGCGTCGGCCATGCGCAGCGTGCGCTCGACCTGGCCGCCGAAGTCGGCGTGGCCCGGCGTGTCGACGATGTTGATGCGCGTGCCGTGATATTCGATGGCCGTGTTCTTGGCCAGGATCGTGATCCCGCGCTCGCGCTCCTGCGCATCGGAGTCCATCGCGCGCTCCTGGATGTGCTGGTTGGCCCGGAAGGTGCCCGCGAACTTGAACATCGAGTCCACGAGCGTGGTCTTGCCGTGGTCGACGTGGGCCACGATGGCGATGTTGCGGATGGGCTTCTTGTGCTGCATGTGGGGTACTCGCCGGAGCGCGCGGCCGGGGAAAGGGGCAAACAGGATACGGGCCAGGCGCGAAGCCCACAATGGCCGCGAGCTGCCTATCCGCTCTCGAGCTCGCGCAAGGCGTGGATCCGGTCCAGCCGGTAGGTCTTCCAAAGCCCCGTTCGGCCGCAGCGCGCCTCCAGCGAGGTCGTGCCGCGGCTGGAGAAGAGCAGAATCGGGAGGACGGGCAGGTTCACGCGCTCGTGCTCCTCGCCGGTGCCGTAGTCCAGGAGCAGCGCTCGGCGCTCGACGCAGGCCAGCGCCAGCGCGGCGAGGTGCTCCGGCAAGGCGTGCGTTCCGGGGGCGATCGCACGGATGCGCGAGCGGCCGAGCGCGGCGAGGCGCTCCTCGCCCAGCTCGCGCGCGCAGCCCAGGAAGAGCTCGGCGCAGGCCGCGGCGTCGTCGAGGGCGCGGTGCGCGCGCTCGTGCGCCAGCCCGAGCTCCGCGACCAGCGTCGTCAAGCGGTGGTTGCGCGCCTGCGGGTAGGCCTTGCGCGCCAGGCGCAGCGTGTCGAGGTAGGGCAGCGCCGGCAGCTCGATACCGCAGCGCGCGCTCTCGAAGCCCAGCACGGCCGCGTCGAAGGGCGCGTTGTGCGCGACGAAGAAGCTCGCACCCGCGCACCAGTCGGCAAAGCGCGCCAGCACCTCGCCCGCCGGCGGCGCCTCGCGCACGTCGGGCTCCTGGATGCCGTGCACGGCGCTCGCGCCCGGATCGATCGGCACGCGCGGGCGGACGAGGCTCTCGAAGCGCGCGGTCACGCGGCCGTCCTCGAGGCGCACCGCGCCGAGTTCGAGCAGGTGCTGCGGCGGGCGGCAGGTGGCGGTCTCGGTGTCGAGGACGATGCAGACGGGCAGGCGCGGCATGCGGGGCGCGCCAGCCTAGCGCCGCTGCGCGCGCGGCTCCTTCGGGAAGCGCGCGCGCGGCCCGGGCGCCTCCAGCTCGGCGCGCACGCGGGACGGCGTCGTGCCGAACTGGGCGCGGAACGCGGCGGTGAAGTGGCTGTGGCTCGAGAAGCCGAGCGCGAGCGCGATCTCCAGCAGCGCGGACGGGGACTGGAGCAGCGGCCCCAGGCCGGCGCGCAGGCGCAGCTGGTGGCGGTACTGGTGCAGCGAGGTGCCCGTCTCGCGGCGGAACGAGCGCGAGAGGTGGTAGACCGAGACGCCGATCCGCCGCGCGAGCTCGCCCAGGCGCAGGTCCTGCTCGAAGGTCGCGCTGAGGATCCGCTCGGCCGCGTGCACGGGCTCGCTGCGCCGCGCCGGCGGCGCGGTGAGCGGACGGCGCGCGTAGGCCGAGGCGAGCACGCGCTCGAAGAGGGCGAGCACGTCCTCCTCGAGGGCCAGTTCGTCGAACGGGAGCGCGCGCGCGGCGCGGGCGTGGATGCGGCGCTGCGCGAGGTACGCGGCCGGATCGGAGCGGCCGCAGGGGAGCGTGAAGAGCTCGTCCGAGCGCTCGGCCGCGGACGGATCGAACTCGCGCAGCACCTCGCGCGCGAGCCCCGCCTCGATGCCGAACCAGTCGCAGCGATCGCCCTCGCGGCTGATCGGCCCGCGCAGGTAGCGCTGGCCGCGGTTGTAGAACGTGACCACGTTGGCGTTGGCGACGAACGGGCGCTGGTGCTCGTGCTCGATCGTCACCGCACTGCGCGGGAAGACGAAGCAGTGCTGCCGGATCGGTCCCGAGTCGCAGAAGCGCGGATCGTCGACGGCGCAGCGGAACGCGCCGAGGGTGATCAGCTCCGTGCGCAGGAGGATGCGATCGAGGTCTGCTGCCGGTTGCACGCCGCGCGACTCCGGCACCCATCCCACCACGGGCAGGCCCTCTCCGCTCGCGCGCCGTGCAAGATCCGTGTCGCGCGTCCGTCCGCGCAGGATCCTGATAGCCGTCCGCGCACCGACCCGCCTACAACGCTCTCATGCACGCACCCAGCGCCCCGACCTCGCTGCTCCCGCTCGTCCTGCTCCTCGCGCAGGCGCCGACGCCATCCGCGCAGGAACCCAAGCCGCGCCTGGAGGATGCCCAGGCCCGCCTGCAGGCCAACGACGCGGCCGGAGCTGTCCGCATCCTCGAGGCGCTGGTGCGCGAGGAGCCGGGCAACGCACGGGCCTGGCGCAACCTCGGGCAGGCCGCGCGCGTCCAGGGCGACCTCGAGCGCGCGGTCGCGGCCTGGCAGCGCGCGCTCGAGCTCGATCCCTCGCTGGTGCAGCCGCTCTACTCGCTCGGCGTGGTCGAGGCGCTGCGCGGACACGACGAGGAGGCGCTGCGCTGGCTCGCGAAGGCGCGCGACACGCACAAGCTCGACCTCTCGCAGATCGACGTCGATCCCGCGCTGCAGCGGCTCGCCAAGGACCCGCGCTTCGCGAGCCTGCGTCCGGTCGCGAAGGACTTCGCCGACCCGTTCGTCGAGCCCACGCGCATCGTGCGCGAGTGGGATGGCGAGGCGGCCGGCGACCAGTTCGGCTGGATCGCGCGCCGGCTCGGCGACGTCGACGGCGATCGCGTCCCCGACGTGGTCACCTCCGCGCCGACGCACGGCGCGGCGGGGAGCGCGGCAGGCCGCGTCTACGTCTACTCGACGCGCACCGGGAAGCTGCTCTGGTCGGCGGACGGGCCGGCCGGGGGACAACTCGGCACGGGCGTCGAGTGCGCCGGCGACACCAACGGCGACGGGACGCCCGACGTGATCGCGAGCGCGCCCGGTGCGGGCCTGGCCTTCGTCTACTCGGGTCGCGACGGGCACGTGCTGCAGACGCTGCGCGCCGAGAGCGCGGGAGACGACTTCGGCCGGCACGTCGCTGGCGTGGGCGACCTCGACCACGACGGCTGCGCCGACGTGATCGTCGGCGCGCCCGCCACCTCCGCGGGCGGCGAGCGCCCCGGCCGCGCCTGCGTCTACTCGGGCAAGGACGCACACGTGCTGCTCGCGCTCGACGGCGAGCACGCGGGCGACCAGTTCGGCAGCGCGGTCGCCGGCTGGTCGGATGCGCACGAGAGCCTGCTCGTCGTCGGCGCGGGCCGCGGCGGCGCGCGCCACGCGGGCCGCGTCTGCGTCTACGACGGCCGCGCGAAGGAGCCGCGCTTCACGATCGACGCGGACGAGACGGGCGCGGCGCTGGGCGCGATGTTCGTCTCGATCGCCGGCGATGTCGACGGCGACGGGTTCCCCGACGTGTACGCGTCCGACTGGCAGAACGCGGCGCTCGGCCCGGCGACCGGCCGCGTGTACGTGCACTCGGGCAAGGACGGTCGGCGTCTGCACGTGTTCACCGGCGAAGGGCCGGGCGAGGGCTTCGGCACCAGCTCCGCGGTCGCGGGCGACGTCGATGGCGACGGTCGCGCGGACCTGCTCGTCGGTGCGTGGCAGTTCGGCGCGGCAGCGGTCGGCGCCGGCCGAGCGACGCTGCGCTCGGGAGCGGACGGGCACGTGCTCGGCACCTGGACCTGCCGCACGCCCGGGGATGCGTTCGGCTTCGACGCCGTCGCCCTCGGCGATGTCGACGGCGACGGCACGATCGAGCTCCTGATCACCTCGGGCTGGAGCGCGGTGAAGGGGTACCACTCCGGACGCGTCTTCGTCGTCTCCAGCGGCCTTCCCGCGCGCAAGCACTGAAGCGTCGCGCGCCCAGGCCCCTGCAGGACCTGTCCCGGCGCGCATTTCCCATGCGCGCTGCTGCCGACCTTGACAGCCTGCCGATAGGCGGTTGCGATGGACTTCGGGCGGCCGCTTCCGCCGCATCACCGCACCTCGCTCTGCAGCCGGATCGTTCGTCACCGCAATCGAATGCTGAGGCTCGCTCTCCGGGGCATGTTCCTGGGCGTGGTCGTCACGACCGTCGTCCTCGTGCGCAGCACCCTGGCCCAGTGCCAGAGCTGGAGCCCGGACTTCGCCGCGCCCGGCGTCTCGGGCACGGTGCAGGCGGCGGTCAGCTGGGACGACGGCAACGGCAGCGACCTGTATCTCGGCGGGGCCTTCCTCGCGGCGGGCGGCGTGGCGACCAACCGCATCGCGCGCTTCGACGGCTCGGGCTGGAGCGCGCTCGGCAGCGGGCTCGACAACGACGTGTTCGCGCTGCTCGGCACGCAGGGGACCGCAGCGCCCGGCCTCGTCGTCGGCGGCAACTTCACGCACGCCGGCGGGCTCGTCGCGCGCGGCGTCGCGGCCTGGAACGGAACGAGCTGGACCAGCCTCGCCGGCGGGACGAACCTCGGCGGCGTGGTGTACGCGCTGGCGCTCTACGACGACGGCCACGGTCCCGCGCTCTACGCCGGCGGCAGCTTCACGAGCATCGGCGGCGTCGCCGCGCTCAACCTCGCGCGCTGGAACGGGAGCTCCTGGGCGCCGCTGGGCGCGGGCGTCGCGGGCAGCGTGCGCGCGCTCGCCGTGCACGACGACGGTCAGGGTCCCGCGCTCTTCGTCGGCGGCTCGTTCGCGAGCGCGGGCGGCGTGCTCGCCGCGAACCTCGCGCGCTGGAACGGCGCGAGCTGGAGCGCGCTCGGCGCGGGAACGAACGGCGAGGTCGACGCGCTCTGCACGAGCCCCGTCTCGGGCGCGAACGCGCTCTACGCCGGCGGTGCGTTCACGAGCGCGGGCGGCACGAGCGTCAGCCGCATCGCGCGTTGGAGCGGCGGCAGCTGGTCGGCGCTGGGCAGCGGAGCCGCAGGCGGGGACGTGCTCGCGCTCGCGGCGCACGACGACGGCAGCGGGCCCGCGCTCTTCGCCGGCGGGAGCTTCGCCAGCCTGGGCAGCTCGCTCGCGCGCGGCGTCGCGCGCTGGAACGGCAGCAGCTGGCAACCGCTGCAGGGCGGCGTCGACAACAGCGTGCGCGCCCTCGCACAGCACGACGACGGCGGCGGTCTCGCTCTCTACGCCGGCGGCACCTTCAGCCGCGCGGGCGACGCCGTGGCGAAGTCCGTCGCGCGCTGGGACGGCAGCCGCTTCTCGGGCCTGGGGCCGCAGGACCTGGCGCTCGACGGCTCGGTGCGCGCGCTGCTCGCGCACACCAACGCGAGCGGGACGGCCTTGTACGCCGGCGGACTCTTCACGCACGCGGGCAACGTGCCGGCGAGCCACGTCGCGCGCCTGGGCGCGAACGGCTGGAGCACGCTCGGCAGCGGCACCAGCGGCGACGTGTGGGCGCTGGCGCAGTTCGACGAGGGCGCGGGCCCGCGCCTGATCGCCGGCGGCACGTTCACGTTCGCCGGGGGTGTCCCGGCGAACAACGTCGCGCGCTGGGACGGCGCGAGCTGGAGCGCGCTCGGCAGCGGTCTGAACGGCAAGGTCAGCGCGCTGGCGGTCTTCGACGAGGGCTCGGGCGCGCGCCTGTTCGCTGCGGGCAGCTTCACGTTCTCCGGCGCGCTCGCCGCCAGCCGCATCGCACGCTGGAACGGCACGAGCTGGTCGGCGCTGGGGAGCGGCCTCGACGGTGCGGGCCTCGCGCTGTGCGTGCACGCCGACGCGACGGGGCCGGCGCTCTTCGCCGGTGGCAGCTTCCTCACCGCGGGCGGCCTGCTCGCGCCGGGCATCGCGCGCTGGGACGGCGTCGGCTGGTCGGCGCTCGCGGGCGGCGTCGCGGGTGCGAACGCGGCCGTGAAGGCGCTGGCGAGCTTCAACGACGGCAACGGGCCCCAGCTGTACCTCGGCGGCACGTTCACGCAGGCCGGCGCGCTTCCCGCGCGCAACATCGCGCGCTGGGACGGCGCCGGCTTCGGCGCGCTCGGCGCCGGCATCGACTCGGTGCAGAGCGGCGTCGAGGTCGCTGCGCTGCGCGCGCACGACGACGGCAGCGGCATCGCGCTCGTCGCCGGCGGCTACTTCACCAGCGCGGGCGGGCAGAGCGCCTACGGCGTGGCGCGCTGGGACGGCGCGAGCTGGAGCGCGCTCGCGGGCGGCGTCACGCCCGCCGCGCACGCGCTGGCCGCGTGGGGTCGCGTGCCCGGAGCCTCGAACGATCTGTACGTCGGCGGCACGCTCTCGTTCGCCGGCGGACAGGTCTCGGACTTCCTCGCGCGCTGGGAAGGCTGCGGATCGGGCGCGACGAGCTTCTGCTTCGGCGACGGCAGCGGAACCCCCTGTCCGTGCAACAACGTCGGCCGCGCAGGCTACGGCTGCCCGAACTCGAGCAGCCCGTACGGGGCGAGCCTGGGCGCGAGCGGCGCGCCGAGCCTCGCGAACGACAGCCTCTCGCTGCACGTCGAAGCGCTGCCCGCGCCCAGCTCCGTGATCGTGTACCAGGGCGACGCGCTGCTCGCGGGCGGACAAGGCGTGCCCTTCGGCGACGGCCTGGCCTGCATCGGCGGCCACGCGCTGCGCCTGCGCACGCTGGCCGCCAGCAGCGGCGCGGCGGATCTGCCCGGACCCGGCGACCCGCCGCTCTCGGTGCTCGGCCAGCTGCCGCTCGCGGGCGGGCTGGTGTACTACGGCGCCGTGTACCGCGACGCGGACCACTTCTGCACGAGCTCGACCTGGAACGCGACCAACGCCGTCGGCGTGCTGTGGCGGCCGTGACGCGCGGCGTCGCGCGTGCGCCGCGACGCGCGACGCGGGCTCAGGCGACCAGCGCCTGGAACTCGGGCAGGCTGCGCAGCACGTCGAGGTCCTGGTTGCGCAGGAGCTCCGACTGGATGTAGTAGCCGCGCGCGGCCGCGGTCGAGAGCGCGTCGAGCGCCTCGTGCAGCTCGCCCGAGAGCGCGAGCACGATCGCGGCGTGGAAGGCCGTGAAGCCGTCCTTGGGCGCCATCTCGCGCGACTTGTCGACGAAACGCCGCGCCTCCTCGTGCTGTCCCAGGCGCGCGAGCAGCATCGCCATGTGCAGGCGCGCCTCCTGGTTGTCGGGCACGTCGACCAGGTGCGCGCGCGCGGCGGCGATGCCCTGGTCGGCGATCTGCAGCGCCTCCTCGTAGCGGTTGAGGCGCATCAGCACGCCGTAGAGGTGGTCGTAGGAGCCGATGTGCGACGGGTGCAGCGTGATCGCCTTGCGCAAGAGAGGCGAGGCCTCCTTGAAGTTGCCCTGGCGCGCGTAGACGGCGCCGAGCAGGCGGTGCGCGAGCCACTCGTTCTGGTTCATCTGGATCGCGAGACGGTACTCGCGCTGCGCGTCGGTGGCGCGGTTGGTCAGATGGAACGCGAAGCCCAGCGAGGTGTGCGCCTCGGCGCAGTTGGGATCGCGCGCGAGCGCGCGCGCGGCCTCGGCGCGCGCCTCGTCGAGGTAGCTCGTGTC
This sequence comes from Planctomycetota bacterium, assembly GCA_044229935.1. GTDB lineage: Bacteria > Planctomycetota > UBA1135 > UBA1135 > JADJLZ01. The sequence goes on from JBGASC010000014.1 coordinate 19,260, forward strand.
GCCGTCGAAGTAGAGGTACTTGCGCACCAGCGCCTCGGCCAGGCCGGCGTAGGCCAGCGCGCAGTACGGGTCGGCCTCGATCGCGGCGCGGAACGAGGTGATCGAACCCAGGAGGTGCTTGGTCGTCCCGCGGTGCAGCACGTCGTGCGCGCGCAGCGCGAGCGCCAGCCCGGCCTCGCTGCTCTTGCGCGGCCCGGCGGCCGGGCGCAGCGCGAGCTCGGACAGGCGCCGGCGCACCGCGCGCACCACGCCGCGCACCAGCGCCTCCTGCATGGCCCAGTCGTTCTTGTCCTTGTGCACCACGCGCTCGCTGAAGGTCTCGAGCGCCTTCTCCGCGCGCGCGCCGCCGGGCTCGGGGCTCCAGCGCTCGAGCACGAGCTCGAGGCGGCCCTCGGCGTCGACGACCTCGAGCGAGAGGCGCAGCACGTAGTCGAAGGGCGTGCTGGCCGGCAGGCGCTCGTCGGGCAGGCGCGCGATCTTGAGGTCCTTGATGCGCGCGAGGTTGGAGGCCGCGTCCTTGAAGAGCGCGCCGGCGATCACGCTGCAGGCCTCGGAGCTCTCGCCGTGGCAGCGCACCGGCGGCATCAGGATCGTCCCGGTCAGCGTGATCGGCGCGGTGGCGATGCTGCGCGAACCGTCGGCGATGCCCTGCAGCACGCCCTTGGCCTCGGCCGCGCCCGAGTAGCGCCGCGCCGGCTCGGGATCGAGGCACTTCATCAGGAAGTCCTCCAGTTGCGGCGGGAAGTCGGGCCGGATCTGCGTCGGACGGCGCGGCTTGCCGTCGAGGATCGCCATGCAGACCTCGGGGAAGCTCTTGCCGGGGAAGGGCAGCGCACCGGTCAGCGCGTGGAAGAACACCGCGCCGAAGGCGAACACGTCCGAGCGCAGGTCGAGCTCGTCGCCGCGCACCTGCTCGGGCGACATGTAGAGAACCGTGCCGACCAGCATGCCGTTCTGCGTGATCGTCGACTCGTGGCGCGCGCGCGCGATGCCGAAGTCGAGCAGCTTCACGCTGCCGTCCTCGAGCAGCATGATGTTGCCCGGCTTGAGGTCGCGGTGGATCAGGCCGTTCTCGTGCACGAGCTCGAGCGCGCGCGCGACCTCGATCGCGATGCGCAGGCCCTCCTCGTAGGAAAGCGGCTGGTCCTTGATGATCTTGTCCAGGGTGCGGCCCTGGAGGTACTCCATCGCGATGAACGAGGTGCCCTCGTGCCGGCCGTACTCGAAGACGGTGGCGATGTTGGGGTGCACCAGCTGCGAGGTGTGCTGCGCCTCGCGCAGGAAGCGCGTGTCGGCCGCGGGATCGATCTCCGCGTTGCCGCGCAGGATCTTGAGCGCCACCGTGCGGCCCAGCTGCTTGTCCGTCGCCCGATAGACCTCCGACAGCGGACCCTCGCCGAGGCGGTCCTTCTGGGGATCGAATACGAAGTGGGCGAACTCGAGGGGCATCTGGGGACGGAAACGTACGCTTCTCGGACGGCTCGGGGTCGGGACATTATGGAAGCCCGGAAGTGCGGCTGGGAAGGGGCGGCGACCTGCCCGGTGCGTGCGGAAGCGCACCCGGCCCCTGGTCGGAGCTCGCCGCGGATGGCATGAACGTGCCCATGGCCGCGTCCACCGATCGTGCTCCCGAGCCCCAGGCCCGCGCCGAGCTCTCCGCCTTCGTCGAGGCCGACTTCCACGCGCTCTCGCCCGGCCTCTCGCGCGACGCGCAGTACAACGACAAGCGCCTGGAGACGCGCCGCAAGCTGCTCTCGCTGGCCAAGGTCTTCGCCGCGCGCGCCGAGAGCGAGCTCGGCCTCGTGCTCGAGGCGCGCACGAGCCTGCACAACCCGCACGCCTTCAATCAGAACCAGGTCAAGCGCCTGTGGGCGTACCTGACGCGCCCGAAGAAGGAGAAGACGCGCCTGCGCCAGACGCTGGGCGCGGATCTGGGCAAGGACCTCGATGCGGCCTACCGCAACGCCTTCCTCTGCGCGGCGATCGAGTGCGACGCCTTCGAGATCTCGCTGCGCATCCACGCCGACGCCTGGTTCGACGGGCAGAACCTGGTCCACCGCGTGCGCGGCGGGGGCTGGGACGAGTGGAAGCGCCTGCTCAACGCGCTCGAGGGCTACCGCCTGCGCCTGGCGGACTGGAAGGGCGACTGGAGCTGCGGGTCGCTGGGCCGCGATCGGCTGGAGGAGTTCCTCAAGTACTACAAGCCCGGGGAACATGCGCTGACCGTCGAGCGTCGAATCCCCGCTCCCGCGCCAGGACGCGGCGAGTGCCTGGCACCGCAGTTCCCCGCTCACGTCGTCGCCGAGCTCGCGCGTCTGGTTCCGCTCTACCGGTTCAGCGCCTGGTCGCAGGAAAGCGACTGGCTGTTCCGCAAGAGCTGAACGCAGCGCGTGCACCGCCGCCGGCGAGGATCACCGTCCCCGGAGTCCGCCGCATGTCCACGCCGCTCCAGCATTCCCTCGCGGGAGTGCTGTTCCTGTTCGTGCCCGCCTGGCCCGCACCCGGCGACACGCCGTGGGAGCTCAAGCCGCCCGCGCCGAAGATCGCGCTGCGCCCGGCGAAGCTCGAGACGCTCGAGGGCGAGACCTGCGGCGAATGCCACGCCGCCGTCGTCGGCGAGTGGAGCGGCACGGCGCACGCGATCGCCTGGCTCGACGAGAGCTACCGCGAGGCGCTGAAGGAAAAGTCCCGGCCGCAGACCTGCTACGGCTGCCACGTGCCCAAGCCGCTCGTGACGGGGACGCTCGCGACGCGCGCCGAGGCGCGCAGCGACGTGCAGCACCTGGGCATCGCCTGCGCCACCTGCCATCTGGGACCCGACGGTGCGCAGCTGGGCCCGAACGGCCGCGCGAGCCCGGCCCACAAGAGCGTCGCCTCGGATCTGGTCTCCGCGAAGGGCTCCAGCGCCGTCTGCAGCGTGTGCCACGCGACCAACATCGGGCCCGTGGTCGGAATCGCCAAGGATTTCGAGACCTCCAGGCAGGCCGAGCGCGGACGCAGCTGCATCGGTTGCCACATGCAGATCGTCGAACGACAGCCGGCCAAGGGCGCCGCGAGCGGAGCCGCGGCCTTCCCCGGGCGCAGTCACGCCATCCAGACCCCGCGCGATCCGGAGTTCCTCGCGCGCGCCTTCGAGCTCTCGCTCGCGCTCGACGCGACGCGCGGCGTGCTGACGATCCAGAACCGCGCCGGCCATCGCGTGCCGGGCCTGATCGGGCGCGAGGTCAGCTTCCAGGCGGAGCTGCTCGACGCGGCCGGGACGGTCGTCAAGCGCGGCGAGCTCTCCTTCGACGCGCAGAGCTACCTCCCGGTCGACAAGAGCGCCGAGATCGAGCTCCCCGGCGCGGGCGGCGCGAAGGTGCACTTGGTCGGGCTGCACCGCGACCCGCGCGCGAACGAGCCGGTGCGCTTCCTCGACGTCGTGCTGGCGCCGGGCCGCTGAGACGCGCACGCGACGCCGCATGGACGCTTCGTCGATCCACCGGGCCCTGTGCGCGTGCGTCCCGCTCGGCGCGTGCGCCGTCGCCGCGCCGGCGCAGGACGCGGCGAGCGCGAGCCCCGCGCCGCAGGCCGCGTCGGACGCGAGCGGGTACCCCGTGCACGGCTCGCTGAGCTGGCGCTTCCGCGCGCGCTTCACGGACGGCGCCTCGGACCAGGACCTGGTCGAGACGCTGACGCTCGACGCGGGCGACGCGCGCCGGAATGCGCTGACGCTGCACCTCAGCGCCGACGCGCGAGTGGACCTCGACGGCCGCGCGCGCTCGACGTTCACCTCGCTCGACGACACGTTCGGCAGCGCGTTCGACGAGCGCCTCTACGAGGCCTACGCCGACGTGCAGCGCGCGGGGGAGTTCGAGCTGGTGCGCCTGGGGCGCCAGTCGAACGCCGAGACGCCGCTGGCGACCTGGTTCGACGGCCTGCGACTGGAGACGCGCGAGTTCGGCGCGGCGCGGGTGCGCCTGGGCGCCTGGGGCGGCGTGCCGGTGCGCATCTACGAGGCGCAGCAGAGCGGCGACCTGGTCTGCGGCGCGTTCGCCGAGGCGCGTCCGTGGAGTGACGGCCGCGTGCGCCTGGACTGGATGCACGCGGCGGACGACGCGCGCCTCTCGGATTCCAGCGAGCTCTTCGGCCTCGGCCTGTGGCAGGGCCTGGGGCCGAACCTGCGCCTGGAGGGACAGTACACGCGCCTGGAAGCGCAGGATCGCGACGTGCGCCTGCGCGCCAGCTGGATCGCGAGCGATTCGGATCTCGTCGTGCAGGCGAGCTGGTACCGGCTGCTCCAGACGCAGGGCGAGCTTGCGGTTCCCTTCGATCCCTTCGACGCGACGCTGCACGACCTGCATCCCTACGAGCAGTACACGCTGCTCGTCTCGCGCAGCCTCGGCGCGCACCTCGCGCTGCAGGCGGGCTACGACGCGCGGCGCGTGGTGCACGAGTCCGACCAGGGCGCGTTCAACCACGACTTCGACCGCGGCTGGGCCACGCTGGGCGTGAAGGACGTGCTGCCGGCCGGGCTCGAGCTCTCGCTCACCGGCGAACGCTGGGATTCGCCCCAGACCGACCTGCGCACGCTCGGCGCCGAGCTCGCACGGCATTTCGGCGCGCGCGTCGAGGGCTCGCTGGGCACGAGCTACGCGCTCTACCGCTACGACCTCGACCAGCAGCGCGAGCTCGACCACGTGCGCCTGTGGTACCTGCGCTGGCGCTGGAACCTCAACGCGTCGACGCGCCTGGAGCTGCGCTACGAGATCGAGGACGATCCGCTCGCCACCTACGACGACCTGCGCCTGGGGGCCACATGGCGATTCTGATCCACGCACCGCTCGCGCGGCGCTGGCCCGTGCTCGCGGCCCTGGCGCTGGCGACGCTCGCCGCCTGCGCGCTGCTGCATCCGGGGCCGCGCGCCCGCCCGTTCGCGTTCAGCCACCAGCGCCACGTCGCGCAGGAGAAGCTCGAGTGCGCCAACTGCCACGCCGACGCCTTCGCCTCGGACCAGCCCGGCCTGCCCGCGCGCGACACCTGCGAGGTGTGCCACACGGAGATCGACGCGGCGAAGCCGCAGCAGCGGCGCATCGAGGCGCTCTTCGCGGGCGCGGACTTCGCCGCGCTGCACGCCAGCCGGCTGCCGGCCGAGACGGTCTTCTCGCACCAGCGCCACGTCGCGAAGAAGCTCGCCTGCAACGCCTGCCACGCGGGCATCGAGAGCTCGCCGGACGTCGCGCTGCTGCACGCGCCGCGCATGCAGGACTGCGTGCTCTGCCACGAGCAGCTGCACGTCGCCGCGGTCGCCGCCGCGCCGCAGCCGGCGCGCGCGCAGAGCTGCGCGCCGTGCCACCGCGAGATCGGCCCGGGCTGGGCGCCCGCGAGCCACCGCGCGAACTGGAAGAAGGCCCACGGTGGCGAGGCGCGCGCCAAGGGCGAGGCTCCGGCCGCGCAGTGCGCGCTGTGCCACGAGCCCGCGAGCTGCGACGCGTGCCACCGCGTCGAGGCGCCCGCGAACCACAACGCGTTCTGGCGCCAGCGCGCGCACGGCCTGATGGCGATGTCCGATCGGCAGAGCTGCGCTGCGTGCCACGCGCCCGAGTCGTGCGAGGCGTGCCACCGCGAGAGCGCTCCCGCGAGCCACCATGGCACGTGGGGACCCACGCCATCGACGCACTGCCTCGCCTGCCACCAGCCGCTGCGCTACGAGAGCTGCTCGGCCTGCCACGCCGCGACGGCGAGCCATCTCTCCGCGACGCACAAGCCGCCCGACCACACGCCGGGCATGAACTGCCGGCAGTGCCACGGACTCTCCGCGCCCTTGCCGCACGTCGACAACGGCGACGACTGCAACTCCTGCCATCTCTGACCATGAAGCCCGCCGCGTCAGCGTACGTCGTCCTCTCCGCGTCCGTGCTCGCGCTCGTCGCCGCCTGCAGCGGCGGGAGTTCCGGCGCGGGCCTGCCGGCCGATCCCGCCGACGAGCCCACTGCGCTCGCCGCGACCGACAGCGCTCCCGGCGTGGTGCTGGCGATCCTCTCCGCGAGCGGCGGCAGCAACCCCGACGGCAGCTTCCGGCCCGGCGACCGCGTCACGCTGCACTTCACGCTCCAGAAGCACGACGGCACGCGCTGGAACCTGCACGAGATGCACGCGAACGCGGCGCTCGTCTCGGGTCCGAGCTTCAACTACCAGCGCGTGATCGCCGAGCAGGCGGACCTGGTCGAGCGCGCGGTCGAGCAGAGCGACGGCTCGTGGCTCTACACGTTCGCCGATGCGCTGCCGGCGAGCTACCTCGCGCCGCTCCACGATTCCCCTGCGTTCGGCGCGCTCGAGGGCGAGCTCGCGGGAGAGGCGCTGCTCGACGGGACGTACACGGCCGGGCTGGCGCTCTGCTGGGACTACACGGTCGACGGCACGCCCTTCCGCGACTCGGGCAACGCCGTGATCGACGTGCGCCTGGGCGGCTCGGCCGTGCTCGCGCCGCGCGAGCTCGTGCGGCAGGAGAACTGCGACCGCTGCCACGTCTCGCTGCGCTACCACGAGGGCCGCTTCACGAACGTGACGCTGTGCCTCTTGTGCCACACCTCGGGCGCGGAGGACGCCAACGATCCGGGCGTCGCGGGCGGGACGCCGGGGACGTCGATCGACTTCCGCGTGCTCGTGCACAAGCTGCACGACGCGCGCCACCTGCCGAGCGTGCTGGGCGTGACCACGCTCGCCGACGGCACGCGCGACTACGGCGCCGCGCCGCGGCCGCTGGTCTACGCGCGCGAGGACGGCAGCAGCGTCGACCTCTCGACGCTGGGCTTCCCCGTCTGGCCCAACCGCACGCTGCCGACGCTCAAGGACCACGGCTACTCATCGCTGCCGCTCGTGGCGCAGGCGCTCGAGGACCAGATCCGCACCGGCGTCACCAACTGCACCGTCTGCCACGGCGATCCCGACGGCGCCGGGCCCTTGTCCGCGCCCGCGCAGGGCGATGCGGCCTACGGCGAGCCGTCCGAGCAGTCCTGCGGCTCGTGCCACGACGACATCGTCTGGAGCTACCCCTACGTCTCGAACCAGACCGGCACGACGCCGCCGGGCATGCCGGCGCAGACCGACAGCTCCAGCTGCAAGACCTGCCATTCGCCCTTCGATCCCGACGGTGCGAGCGGCGGGCTGACGGTCGGCGGGGGGCACCTGCACCCGCTGCTCGACCGCTTCGTCAACCCGGGGCTGAACCTCGACCTGCTCTCCGCGGACGAGGCCGGCACGAACGACGGCGACGGGCACCTCGATCCGGGCGAGAAGCTCGCGATCCGCTTCTCGCTCCGCGACGACTCGGGCGCGAGCGTCGCGGCGAGCCAGGTCACGGCCCTCGAGCTCGTGCTCACCGGTCCGACGAGCAACGCGAACCTCGTGCTCGCGACCACGATCCCCAAGGCGCTGCTGACCGGCGCACAGCCCTACGACGTGCGCGTACCGGAGGAGCACGCCTTCGAGCTCGTAGGCCGCTCGACCGCTGCGGGCGGCGAGACCTTCCACAGCGCCTTCACGCCGCACCTCAACGTCGCCGGCGCGCTGACGAGCGTCTTCGTGCGCAGCGCGACCGGCGCGAGCAGCGTGCTCGCGGCGGACACGCGCGCGCCGCAGAACTTCGTCGACCTCGCCGACGCCAGCGCCTTCGCGCGCGACGACATCGTCGTCGTGGGGGAAGCGAGCGGCAGCGACGAGTACGTGCGCGTGCAGTTCGTCGACGGCAACCGCCTCTGGTTCAGCTCGCCGGCCGCGCCGGCCTATCCGCCGGGACTCGCGCGCGCGCACGCCGCCGGCGCCGTCGTCAAGCAGGCCACGCTGCAGCAGAAGATCGCCAACGTCGACTACTCGCTCGACGCGGGCACGGGCACGATCACCGAGCTCGTCGAGTTCGGCGCGGGCCGGCCGGTGCTGATGAGCTACTGGAGCGACTTCGTGCTGCCCGCGAGCTACGGCCTCGCGCTGCACGATTCGCCCGACCTCGACGAGACGGCCGGCAAGTGGAGCGGCAAGAGCCTGGTCGACGGCACCTACACGCTGACGCTCTGGGGCTACCGCACGATCAACGCGCCCTACAACGGCCAGTCGAACACGTACTTCGCGGCCTCGCCGCCGGCCAGCACCGACCTGCTCGTCGGCGCGGCGAGCACGCTCGAGCCCTACGCGCTGATCAGCTCGGGCGAGAACTGCCAGGCCTGCCACACCGAGCTGTGGTACCACGAGGGCCGCCGTCGCGGCTTCGCGACCTGCATCGCTTGCCACGGCACGGCCGGCGCGGAGGACCTGCCGCGCGCCGTCGCCGCCAACGCGCCGGCGACGACCGGAGTGACGACGAGCTTCCGCACGCTCGTGCACCAGATCCACCGCGGCCGCGAGCTCGCGCACGCGCAGGATTTCGAGCTCAGCGCGGCCGGCAGCGCGAGCTATCCCGACAACTACAGCACGCACTCGCTGGGCGAGTACCTCTACCCCGCGCTGCCCGGGCGCACGCTGCACTGCACGAAGTGCCACGGCGAGGCGAACACGAGCTGGCAGCAGCCCTCGACGCGCGATCACCCCAGCGAGCAGAGCGCGCCGGTGCTGGCCTGGCGCGCGGTCTGCGTCGGCTGCCACGACAAGGACTCCGACGTCGCGCACTACCTGACGCAGACCTCGGCGCCGGGCGGCGAGGCCTGCGCGACCTGCCACGGACCCGCGGCCCAGCTCGCGGTCGAGCGCGTGCACCGGCCGCGCTGAAACGCGAGCGGCCGCGGAGCTCGTGCCCCGCGGCCGCTCGATCGGATCGGTCGGGTCAGGTCAGGGGACCCACGTCGCCTGCACGCCGTTGGTGATGTTGAACGTCTGCGCGGTGCAGAAGGCGGCCGGGTCGCGGTAGTAGGTCTGGTAGCCGAAGGTGCCCGGCGTGACCAGGCCCGCGACGTGGATCGGAACGCTGCCGCCGAAGCAGGCGCCGCCGCCGTTGATGCCGACGATGCCCAGGCGCCGCAGCGTCCCGCCGATGCAGCGCACGCCGTCGCCGAACACGACCGGGCCGAAGGGCACGGTGCTGCCCTGCAAGAAGATGCAGTTGGCGCCGAGCATGTTCGACGCGCACAACTGCAGCGTGTCGCAGGCCAGGCTCGAGCCGCCCTGCGCGACCAGCTTGCCGCCGATGCCGCCGGAGTGCAGGCAGCCCTGGTTGTTGCCCGGCACGCTGTTGTTGCCGCACGGGCAGGGGCCCGAGGATCCGTCGCCGAAGCAGATCAGCGTCGGCGCCGGCGTCACCAGCATCTGTCCGCGGATCTCGCCGCCGGGGAAGGCGTTGGTGTGGATGTTGACGTAGAAGTTCCCGGCCAGGAGCGAGGCGGCCTGGGCCGGCGTCAGCGAGGCGCTGCCCGTCGAGGGGCTGCCGTTGGGGATCGGGACGATCACGGGCCCGGCGACGCCGGGAGCTCCCTGGTGCAGGTGCGCCGCCGTCTGGGCCGCGAGCAGCCCGGAGAACTGCACGTTCCAGGTGACCGTGTTGGTCGTCGTGTCGAAGGTGAAGCAGCCCGTGCCCGTCGCCGTCGAGGGCGTCGGGGGCGTCTCCTGGGCGCCGCTGAGGGTCGCCGTCAGGTTGACGAGCTGGGCCTGCGAGACGGCGGACAAGCACGCGGCCGCGACGAGCGCGGTGGCGGCCTTGGCGAGACGCGGAAGACAGAACCGGATCAGGTGCATGAATTCCTCCTGAGGAACTCGGGGAGAGCGGGCTCGCGGACAAAGGCTGCGGCGTGGACCCGACCCACGGGAGGGGGAGTTCGCTGCGCCATCTGCGAGGGTCCCTGGTGACCGGGAGGGTGGACGGACCTGGACTCGATCCGGTTCCCGTGCTTCCCGCAGCCATGCGAGCAGCGCACAAGCGACCGACGCGGAGCCGACGCTACGATCCCGCGCATGACTGCCGTTCGCACCCTGCTCGTGGCCTGGTTGATCGCCGTCCTCGCCCCGCTGCTCCCCGCCCAGGAAATCACGCTCGAATCCCGCGCGCGCGAGGTGCAGGCCCTGCTCGCCGCCGAGCCCCGCATCCCGCCCGGACTCTTCGACGAGTCGTTCCTCAAGGCGGTGCCAGCGGATCAGCTGGTCGCGACATGCCAGCAGCTCTACGGCCAGCTCGGCGCGATCCGCGAGCTCAAGCTCTCGCGAGCGCAGGGCGAGTGGCAGGCGAACTACCAGGCGGTGCTCGAGAAGGGCTTCGGCATGCCGGTCTCGCTGACCTGCGACGCGAAGCCGCCGCACGCGATCGTCGGACTGTGGTTCGGGCCGCCGGTGCCGCTGGTCGAGGACCTCGCGGGCGTCGTCGATGCCCTGAAGAAGCTGCGCGGCAAGGTCTCCTTCGGCGCGTGGAAGCTCGGCGAGAAGCTCGAGCCGCTGGCGGAGCTCGAGAGCGACACGCCGCTGGCGCTGGGATCGGCGTTCAAGCTCTACGTGCTCGGCTGCCTGGTGCACGAGGTCGGCGCGGGCCGCGCGAAGCTCGAGAGCCTCGCTCCGCTCCAGGCGCGCCTCTGCTCGCTGCCGTCGGGACGCCTGCAGAGCTGGCCGGTCGGCACGCCGCTGACGCTCGCCGGCCTCGCCTGCGCGATGATCTCCGAGAGCGACAACACCGCGACCGACCACCTGCTCTTCGCGCTCGGCCGCGAGAAGGTCGAGGCGATGCTCGCGCCGATGGGCAACGAGCACGCGGCGAGGAGCCTGCCCTTCCTCGGCACCGCCGAGATGTTCCGCCTCAAGCTGTTCCAGGACGGCGCGCTGGCCGACGCCTACGCGAAGCTCGACGAGAAGGCGCGCCGCGAGTTCCTCGCGCGCGAGCTCGACCCGGCGAAGATCCCGATCGACTCGCTCACGGCGGCCGCGGGGAGCTGGAGCAAGCCGCGCCACGTCGAGGACCTCGAGTGGTTCGCCTCGGCGCGCGACCTCGCGCGCGCGATGGACTGGCTGCGGCGCGAGACCGAGGGCGAGCGCACGCGGCTCCTGCGCGACGTGCTCGCGATCAACCCCGGGCTCGCGATCGACAAGCAGGTCTTCCCCTTCGTCGGCTTCAAGGGCGGCTCCGAACCCGGCGTGCTCGACCTGACCTTCCTGCTGCAGCACCGCTCGGGCACGTGGTACGCGCTGACCGTCACGTGGAACGATCCCAAGCGCAAGCTCGACGAGGACAAGCTCACCGGGCTCGCCACGCGCGCGATCGAGCTCGTCGGCGCGGCGGCTGGCAGGTGAGACGGCTCCCGCGCACGCGGGAGGCCGTCGGATCGAGTGCCGCGCACGATCCCGCAGCGCCTGCCCCGAAGTGAGCTCCCCGAGCTCCTCTCCGGGGAAAAGTCGGGGAGTCGGTTGGTCCGTCGTCGTCGGGGTGTTCGAGCCAGTGGATGGAGCCCACTCCGGGTTCCACCTCGCATGAATCCACTGGAACAAGGCAACCTGCCATGAACTCCCTGATCAACCTCGGCATCGCTTCCGGCCTCGGGATCCAGGCCCTGTGCCTCCCGTGCCTGCTCTCCTCGTCCCCGTGCGACGCGTCGTACACGACGAGTCCTCGCGCCGGCGGCGCGGAGCTCGCCGTGCTCCGCTCGCCCGCGTTCGCCGCGTCGTCGAGCGGGACGGAAGCATCCCTCGCCCTCGACGCGAAGGTCGTGATCCAGTCCTCGGGCGCGATCGAAGCGAGCGTGGATGCGTTCCGCGCGCTGCTGGGCAACCCCAACAACGGCGCGGCGCCCGGGCCGCACGCGACGGGTCGTCGCGAGATCAACTGGGACGGAGTGCCCGCGGCCGTCACCAACGTGGTCCACTTCCCGAACGCGTTCTTCAACACGAACTCCCCGCGCGGCCTGGTCTACGACCAGGTCAACCGCGGTCTGGAGGTGAGCGACCACAGCTTCACCGACATCAACCCCACGTATGCGGCCGAGTTCACCCCGTTCAGCGGGACGAAGCTCTTCTCGCCGCTGGGGGACAACGAGTCCGACGTGCGCTTCTTCGTGGCCGGGAGCACGCGCGAAGCCGCGGTGCGCGGGTTCGGCGTCGTGTTCCTCGACGTGGACACGGCCGGCAGCACGCGCATCGAGCTGATCGGCCTGGACGGCAGCAGCCTGGGCAGGTTCAACGCCCCGGTGCGGAGCGACGCGCGCGGAGCCTCGTTCGTCGGCGTCGTCTTCCGCAACGCGGTGATCAGCCGCGTGCGGATCATCGCCGGGGACGGCCGGCTCGCTCCCGATGAGATCGACGTGAGCCAGGGCGGCCAGCACGACCTCGTGGTCATGGACGACTTCCTCTACGGGGAACCGACCGCGACGGGCAACTGAGCCTGGGGTTCGATGGACGCCCGAGCAACGGGGCGTTGGGTCCTGCGACCCGGCGCCCCGCTTTGCTTGGCCGCGCTGCGTCGCTCGCACCCGCGGCCGCCTGCGCACGAGCTGGTACGATGCGAAGGTGACGGATGCCGACCCGACGCCCGAGGACTCGCTGCGGTTGCTCGAGCGCTGGCAACAGGACGGCGACGTCGACGCGCTCGACGAGCTGCTGCGCACCGAGGTGCGCGCCCTGGCAGCGCGCCTGCGCAGCCGCGGGCGTGGACTGCTGCGGCCCTCGGCGAGCGCGAGCGATCTGGCGCAGCAGGCGGTGCTGCGCATGCTCGAGCTCGAGGAGGCGCCCGAGTTCCATGATCCTCGCGAGCTGCGCGCCTACCTGTGGACGGCGGCCTGGCGACTGCTCCTCAACCGCGGACGAGCCCGCGGCCGCAGCGCGGTGCCGCTGTCGCGCGCACCCTCGGCCGACCTGGGGCTGGCGATCGAGGGCGGCGGCGGTGCGACGCAGGCGGAGCAGGCGGAGCGCAACGCCGCCTTGCGCGTGGTCTTGAACCTGCTGCGCGACGAGGACCGCGAGGTCCTGGAGCTGGTCTACTTCCGGCAGCTCGAGATCGAACGGGTCGCGCAAGAGCTCGGTGTGCAGCGCGCCGCCGCCGAGATGCGCCTGAGCCGCGCGCGCCGCCGGCTGGCCGAGAAGATGGTCGGCTGGTCACAGATCGTCGACGGCTGAGGTGCGCCTCAGCGCGGCGACTTCGACAGGCTCCGGATCCGTTCGAGGATCTCCTGCGCCGAGGGCCTGTCGGTGCGGTCCTTCGCCACGCGGCACCAGCGGACGATGCCCTCGCGGTCGAGCAGGATGCTCGTCGGCACGGCGATGTCGTCCTCGATGTGCAGCGCGCGCGTGAGCTGCAGGTCGGCGTCGTAGAGGAGTTCGTAGGGGAGCTTCTCTCCCGCGCCGAAGGTGCGCCGGTAGGCTTCGAGGAACGCCTGCAGCCCGCTCGCCGGACCGGGGAACACGACCACGACCTGCGTGTCGAGCGCGGCGAAGCGGTCGGCGTACTCGGCCAGTGCCCGGGTCTGGGCCGTGCAGTACACGCACACCTGGCCTCCGAACCCGCGCAGGATCGTCACCAGCACGTTGCGCTTGCCGCGGTAGACGCCGAGGTCGAGCGTGCCGCCATCGGCGGTGGCGAAGCGCTCGAGCGGCAGCGGCCGGCCGACCAGATCCGCGGGCTTGGCCACGGCTTGCGGCGGCAGCGTCCGCGCCGTCCGCAGCGCAGGTCGGCCTTCGTACTCGTCGTCGATCGTGCTCCTCCCGCGGCCGTAGAGCTCGAGCAGGAGCGGCAGCACGCTGCGCTCGTACTCGGTCCACGGCTGGGCGCGCGCGGGGATGCCGGAGAGGTGCTCGACCGCGGGGCTCGGCGCGGGAACCGCGGTGGGGGCCGCGACCGCCGGACGGATCGGCGCGGGCTGCGGCGGCGAGGAGATCTCCGCGACCCACGTCTCCACCGCGATCCAGCCGGGCAGATCGGCGCTGCTCGCCGGCGACCACTCGCCGCCGAAGGGCTGACGCGGGCGAGCCTCGCGGACCTCGCGCAGGTCCTCGACGCCTTCGCGCGGGAACGACCAGCGGCCGACGACGCAGCCGTCCTTCACCCGTCCGCACGCGAGCAGCGATCCGTCCTCGCGCCAGGCGCGCACGGTGCCCTGCGCGATGCCGTGGTCGAAGCTGCACTCCAGGCGCAGCGCGCCTCCGGGGTGGAAGCTGTTCCAGCGACCCGAGGGAACTCCGTCGCGCAGGAAGCCCGAGCGCCTCGGCGTCGAATCGGGGAAGCGTTCCTCGACCCATTCGCAACCCTGCGGCATCGGGTAGTCCGTCTGGGTTCGTCGGCCCGCGTCATCCTGCGCGCTCCAGGTGCCGACCTTGACGCCGGCGCGGTACACGCCCGTCTCGCGCACCGTTCCGTCGGGCCGGAACCAGGTCCAGCGCAACGCCGGCTGGCCGAGCTCGAACGTGCCGACGTGGTCGAGGACTCCCGAGCGATCCAGGAAGCGCCACGCGCCCTGCTCGAAGCCGGCCTCGAAGCATCCCTCGGCGCGCAGCGCGCCATTGTCGTGCCAGGCGGACCAGCGGCCCTCGCGCCGGCCGTCCTCGAACCGGCCCTCCATCTCCTTGTTGCCGTTCTCGAACCAGTAGGTCCAAGGGCCCGTCTGCACGTCGTCCTCGTAGCGGCCCTCGCACTGCCTGTTGCCGTTGGGGAAGAAGTCGATCCACGGTCCGCTGCGCAACCGTCGCACGTGCGATCCGGTGCTGGAGATCCGCCCGTTCTCGAAGCGCGCCTGCGTCTGCGGTCCGGAGCAGGCGCAGCAGGCGAGCAGCGCGGCGAGGGCCGCGGTCCGCGCGAGATGAACCTGCGTGTGCATCAGGATTCCTCGAGCGTGCACTCGTCGAAGCGCGCGCTGCCCTTCTCGACGACGAGCAGGAAGCGGCTGGGGTGCGCGTCGCCCACCGCGCGGGTGGGAACCTCGAACGCGCCGGCGTCGCCCCACTCGAACCGCAGTTGCGTGCCGATCCAGCGCAGGCGGAACGACAGGGGCGCTCCCGCGCGCGCGGCGAGCCTCGCGGAGCCGAGCGCGGGTCCGCGCACCAGGTGGGTGCCGCCTTGCCGCACGAGCTCGCACACGCAGAGCTCGTCGCCATCCGTGGCGGGGACGAGCAGCAGCGCCAGCATGCGTCCATCCGAGAGCTCCAGCCCCGCGCCGGCCGCGACCGTGCGCACTCCGGGCGCGGGCGCGATCGCTTCGATGCGGCCGCGGACGCACCCGTCCGCGCCGGACAACGCATAGGGCTCCGCGCTGATCCCCGCGACGCTGATGCCCAGGACGCCCGGGCCGTCCTCGTCCGCCCCGAAGGTCCCGTCCCCGACGAGCGCGGCCCACTGGCTCAAGCGCTGGTCGAACGCGCGGCTGGCATCCCCGAAGAGCAGCGTCGTCCTGCGCGGGTTCGTCGCGGCGCCCGGCTGCGTCGCTCGCGCGACCGCCGTCTCGTCGCCTCCGGCGCCGCGGAACACGAGCCAGGCTGCGATGCCCAGCGCGATCACGAGGGCCGCGCCCACGCGCAGGCCGAGCCCCGATCGGCGGCGACGCGCGGCCGGCGCGCCCGTCGCGGCGGAGCGCAGCCAGTCCTCCAGCGCGCGCGCCATCTCGCCCGCGCTGGCGAAGCGCTCTTCTCGGCGCTTGGCCATGGCGCGCATCACCAGATCGCTCAGCGCCGGATCGACGCGCTCGTTCTCCCGGTGCGGCTCCGGTGGATCGCTGGCCAGGATCTGGTGGAACAGCTGCGCCATGCGCGCGCTCTCGAACGGCGGATGTCCGGTCAGGCACTCGTACAGCAGCGTGCCCAGCGAGTAGACGTCCGTGCGCGCGTCGATCTCGGTCGAGCCCGGCTCGATCTGCTCGGGCGAGGCGTACTGCGGCGTGCCGCGGAAGAGGCTCGCGCTGGAGAGCGAGGCCGAATCCGTGCCGAGCGACAGCCCGAAGTCGAGCAGCAGCGCGCGTCCGTCCGGTGTGATGCGCACGTTGGACGGCTTGACGTCGCGGTGGATGATGCCGGCGGAGTGCGCGCACTCGAGCGCCCGCGCGATGTCGCGCGCATGGCGCACGGCCGAGATCACGTCGAGCGGCTCGCCGCCGCGGCGTGCCTGCTGCAGCCGCTCGTCGAGCCCCTGGCCCTCGACGAACTCCATCGCCAGGAAGGCGACGCCCTCGTGCTCGCCCGCGTCGTAGACGCGCACCACGTTCTCGTGCTGCAGCTTCGCGATGCGCATGGCCTCGCGCTGGAAACGCTGGCGGGTGCCCGGCGAGAAGGCGAGCTCGGGACGGATGACCTTGAGCGCGACGCGGCGCGCGAGGAAGCCGTGCTCGGCGAGGTAGACCACGCCCATGCCGCCCTCGCCGATCCGCGCGAGCAGCTTGTACGGACCGAGCTCCGTGAAGGGCAACGCGTTCGCGGACGCGGGGCTCGAACCGGCACCGGTCCGGAGCGGTCCGAACGTCCCGGCGACCCGGCGCAGCGTCTGGCGGGCGGAGGGCGCGAGCTCCGGCGACGCGGCGATCAGCGCCTCGACGTCCGGATCCTGCCCGAGCATGATCCGCTCGACGAGGCGCTCGACGAGCTCATCGGCAGAGGATTCCGGATCGGCCACCCCGCGAGTCTAGCAGCGCGTCGAATGAGTACCGCGAGGACGGGTGATGGTGAACAAACGAGGCAGACCGCCGCTGTCACGGCCGCGGCGGCCTTCAGCTGGCCCCGCCGCCTACGCGCCCGCGAGCCACTGGCGCAGCGCGTGCGGAGCGAGCGCGGTCGCCTGCCGAGCGAGCTCGTGGCCTTCGAGGTACAGGACCAGCAGCGGCGTCGTCTCCACGCCGTTGCGCCGCGCCAGCCCCGGGTGCGTGAGCGCGTTGACGCGCGCCAGCAGCACGCGACCGCGCAGCTCGTGCGCCGCCGCGCTCGATTCGCCCGGCATCCCCAGGCAGGAGCCCGTCGCGGGCGACCAGTACTCGACCAGCACCGGCAGATCGTTGTGCGTCACGAAGCGCTCGAAGGTCTGCGGCGTCAGGTCGGTCGGGATGTCGCCGACGAGCGCGCTGCGGCACACCTCGCAGATCGGACGCTGGCGCATCCGGGTCACCGGGACCTGGTTGCGTGCGAGGCAAGTCGGGCAGACGAGCTGGATGGAAGCGTGCATCGTTCGCGAGAGATCGACCCGGCACCGCGCTGTTTCCCTGCGCACGGAAGCGCAGTCGTGGCGAGCGAGCTTCGGTGTCGATTCGAGGCGATAGGGCCGCGCTTCTACGACCTCGCGCGCTTCGTTTCCGCAGCCTGCAGCGTGATTCGCACGCGCCTGCACCAACGAGCAGTGGTTCGTCGCCTGAACGAGAGAACGCGCTCGGCTGTGCGCGTGGTCTTCACGCGATCCGAGCCACCCGAGATGACGCGAGCACGCGACGTCAGCCGCGATGCGTGCGTCGGCTGGGAGCGCGGTGCTTGCCGGGTCGAATTGCGTGCGCGCGGAGCTCGGCGTCAGCGTCGACGCGCGTTCGCGTCGATCGCCGTGCGCCAGAGCTGGGGAAGTCCCGTGCGACCGGAGTGCAGCTCGAGGGTCATCGCGCCCCAGGTTCGCTCCTCACCGCGGCAGAGGATGCGCGCGACGACGAGATCCGGGTTGCCGTCGCCGTCGACATCGGGGAGGGCGGCGAGTTCGCAGCCCTCGGCGTCGGAGCGGAGCACCTCGCTGACGAGCCGGCCGCTGCGGCCGCCGTAGACCTCGGCCAGTCCGGTGTCGAAGAAGTCCGGTGTGAGGTCGGTCTCGCATGCACCGACGGCGAGGTCGGGACGCCCGTCGCCGTCGAGATCGGCGAGCGGCGCGACGCTCGATCCGAAAGCCTCGAAGTCGCCGCCCAGGCGCAGCACGAGCAACTCGTGTCCATCGCGGCCGGAGAGCGCGAAGACCGCGCGCTCGCGCTGGTCCTGCGCGCTGGCGAACACGTCGCAGACGCCGTCGCCGTCGAGGTCACCCAGCGCGCCGATCGGCGTGCCGAGAGCGTTCTCGCCGTGCGGCGCCCAGAACGAGAACAGCGGCCGGCCTGACGCACTCGAGAACGCGTCGACCCGGCTCGGCCTGGCGCCATCGACCTCGGGCGTGCCGGTCAGCACGTCGCCGAGACCGTCGCCGTCGAGGTCCCCGACGAACGCGACCTCGGGACCGAGCGGCACGCGCGTGTTCTTCGGCGCACCTTCGGGGTCCACGGTGCAGAACTCGCGCGTCAACGTGCGCAGCTCCCGTCCGCTCGCACCCGAGACGATCCGCACGTCCCCGCAAGCACCGACGAGCACGTCGCCGACGCCGTCGGCATCGATGTCCACGCCGCACGCGACCCGCAGTCCGCAGCCTGGCGTCTGGGCGCGCGCGTGGCACTGCCACAGCAGGCGCCCGTTGCTCCCGGAGAACGCGAGTGCGCCGCGACGTTCCGTTCCAACGACGAGGTCCGGCACGCCGTCGTGGTCGAGGTCGGAGCTCATGGCGAACGAGTTGCCGAACCCGGGCTCGAATCCGTCGGTCACGAGCTCTCGAACGACGTGTCCGTCTCGTCCCGAGACCACGACGAAGCGCGCCGCCCCGCCGCGTGCATCGAGCCGGACCACGAGGTCGGGCTGCGCGTCACCGTCCAGATCGCTGACGACCGCGAGCGAGCACTGTCGTCCGTCGAACACGTCGGCCCGCACCGCCGACCCCAACGCCCCCGCGAGCGAGAAGGCCGTCGCCAACGCGTGCGTCGATCTTCCTTGGGTGCCCGCACTCACGCGCCCAGCAACCCCATCGCTCCGCAGCGGTTCCGGCGCCGGCGCGATTCGTCACCGGGGTGCTGCACGCTCCTGCGCCCCTCGCCCCCCGGGCGCTACGCCCCAATCCAGACCCGCGGCCGCCCCGGCCGCGGCGAGGATCCGCTACACTCGCCGGACTCCGCACTGCTTCCCCGACCGCTCCGGAAGCCCCTCCAGCCATGACGCAGCCTCCCCCGACACGTCCGTCCTCCGTTCCTCCGGCCACGCGCGCGTTCGAGCCCGGCATCCCGGGCTTCGGCTTCCTCGACCTGCACCGGCCCGAGCGGCTGGCGGACCTGCACCGCGCGTTCGTCGACGGCGTCGCGCGCAGCAACCCCGACCTCGCCGCGCGCTGGACGCGCTACGCGGCGGGCACCGAGGCGCTGGCCGCGCCGGCCGAGTCGCAGCTCCTGATCGAGATGGCGCGCGAGCAGTCGATCTTCCTCGCGCAGCTCTTCCGCCTCGACGACTACAAGAACGCGCGCCGCGAGCACCTCAAGAAGCGCCAGCTCGTCTACCGCTTCCGCGACCGCTTCGTGAAGAAGAACGTGCGCGCGGCGCAGCTGCCGGCGGGCGAGAGCGCGGCCGGCGTGCGCGCGAAGGCCGAGGCGCTGCTGGCGAAGCTGCCGGGCATCCCCGGCATCGAGTTCGACGCCGAGGAGCGCTTCGCGGCGCAGGTCTGGAACCTGCTCGAGCGCGCGGAGTCGGCGCCGATCGCGGCGGGGGATCCGTACGCCTTCGCGGGCCGCGGCGCGGACGGCGCGGGTTCGCCGGCCTTCGCCGGGGCGCGCGAGACGGTCGGCGAGGCGCTCGCCACGCTGGCGCTGGACTTCAAGCTGCGGCGCGAGGCGAACGATCCGTCGCTCTCCGGCTGGCGCTCGCTGCGCGAGCAGAAGTCGGTCGACTTCGAGAAGGGGCTGGTCGAGTACCAGCGTCCGATCGCGAACCTGCCCGAGGCGATCGAGGGCGATCCGCACCACTTCCGCATGCGCGACGGCTTCAAGCTGACCGACACGCGCGGGACGCTCGCCGACGTGCTGAACCAGCTCGACCAGTGCGTCTTCTGCCACGAGCGCGAGAAGGACTCCTGCTCGCGCGGCCTGGTCGACAAGAAGACCAAGGCCGTGGCCAAGAACCCGCTGGGGATCCAGCTCGACGGCTGCCCGCTCGACGAGCGCATCTCGGAGATGCACGTGCTGATGGCCGAGGGCGATCCGCTCGGCGCGCTCTCGCTGATCATGCTCGACAACCCGATGTGCCCGGGCACGGGCCACCGGATCTGCAACGACTGCATGAAGGCCTGCATCTACCAGAAGCAGGAGCCGGTCAACATCCCCGAGGTCGAGACCAACGTGCTCACCGACGTGCTCGACTTCCCGCACGGGCCGGAGCTGTACCTGCTGCTGACGCGCTGGAACCCGCTGCGCAAGGACCGTCCGTTCGCGCTGCCCTACAACGGCATCAACGTGCTCGTCGTCGGCATGGGTCCGGCCGGCTACACGCTCGCGCACTACCTCTGCCAGGAGGGCTTCGGCGTCGTCGGCGTCGACGGGCTGAAGATCGAGCCGCTGCCCGCGGCGTGGACCGGCCGCGGCAGCGCGGGCGTGCACGAGGCGCCCACGCCCTTCGATTCGTGGGGCCGCATCAAGCGCGAGCTCGACCAGCGCGTGCTGCTCGGCTTCGGCGGCGTCTCCGAGTACGGCATCACCGTGCGCTGGGACAAGAACTTCCTCTCGCTGCCCTACCTCTCGCTGGTGCGGCGCGAGAACTTCGAGCTGCACGGCGGCACGCGCTTCGGCGGCAACCTCGACCTCGAGGAGTGCTGGAAGCTCGGCTTCGACCACGTGGCGATCGCGACCGGCGCGGGCAAGCCGACGATCGTCGAGATGAAGAACAACCTCTCGCGCGGCATCCGCAAGGCGAGCGACTTCCTGATGGCGCTGCAGCTGACCGGCGCCTTCAAGCGCGAGTCCTTCGCCAACCTGCAGATTCGCCTGCCGGTCGTCGTGATCGGCGGCGGCCTGACGGGCATCGACACGGCGACCGAGGCGCTGGCCTACTACCCGCTGCAGGTCGAGAAGACCGCCGCGCGCTACGACGAGCTGTGCCAGCGCTTCGGCGCCGGCGGCGTGCGGCGCTTCTTCAACGACGAGGAGCTCGAGACGCTCGACGAGTTCGTCGCGCACGGCCGCGCCGTGCAGGCCGAGCGCGCGCGCGCCGCGAGCGAGAAGCGCGCGCCGGACCTGATGAAGCTCGTGCGCGGCTGGGGCGGCGTGCGCCTGGTCTACCGCAAGCTCCTGACCGATTCGCCGGCCTACCGCCTCAACCACGAGGAGGTGGTCAAGGCGCTCGAGGAGGGCATCACCTTCGTCGAGTGCATGGCGCCGGTCGAGGCGCTGCTCGATGCGCACGGCGCGGTGCGCGGCGTGCTCTTCGAGCGCCAGCGGCGCGATCTCGCGGGCGCCTGGTTCGCGACCGGCGAGATGGTCGAGATGCCGGCGCGCTCGGTGCTCGTCGCGGCGGGCACGCAGCCCAACACGATCTACGAGCGCGAGCAGCCCGGCACGTTCCAGCTCGACGAGAAGCGCTCGTTCTTCCAGGTCTTCCGCCGCGAGAACGGCGCCAAGGTCGCGGTCAAGCGCGGCAAGGACGCCGGCGGAGCCGGCTTCCTCACCAGCTACGACGACGGCGCGCACTGCGTCTCGGTCTACGGCGACAACCACGCCGCGTACGCTGGCAACGTCGTCAAGGCGATGGCCTCGGCGCGCGACGGCTACGGCAAGGTGCTCGAGCTCTTCCGCGAGCGCATCGCGCGCACGCCGGGCGACGCGCAGGCCGTGGCCGAGCGCCGCGCGAGCTGGCGCAAGCTCGCGCAGAAGCTCGAGTACGAGTTCCAGGCGATCGTGCACGAGGTCAACCGCCTCACGCCGACGATCACCGAGGTGATCGTGCACGCGCCCGCCGCGGCGCGGCGCTTCCAGCCCGGCCAGTTCTACCGCCTGCAGAACTACGAGAGCACGGCGCGCCTGGCCGGCGAGACGCGTCTTGCGCTCGAGGGCCTGGCGCTGACCGGCGCCTGGACCGATCCGGCGCGCGGCCTGCTCTCGATGATCGTGCTCGAGATGGGCGTCAGCTCGCGCCTGGTCGCGCTGCTCGCTCCCGGCGAGCGCGTGGTGGTGATGGGACCGACCGGCACGCCGACCGAGATCCCCAAGCACGAGAAGGTGCTTCTCTGCGGCGGGGGACTGGGCAACGCCGTGCTCTTCTCGATCGGCCGCGCTCTGCGCCAGAACGGCTGCGAGGTGGTCTACTTCGCCGCCTTCCGCCGCGGCGAGGACCTCTTCAAGCGCGAGGAGATCGAGTCGGCGGCCGACGTCGTCGTCTGGTCCACCGATGCGGGCACGGACATCGTGCCCGACAAGCGCCGGCCCTACGACCGGCACTTCAAGGGCAACGTCGTGCAGTCGATGCTGGCCTACGCCAAGGAGGAGCTCGGCGAGTCGAAGATCAAGCTCGACCAGTGCTCGCGCGTGATCTGCATCGGCTCCGACCGCATGATGAACGCCGTGCGCCTGGCGCGCTTCGGCGTGCTGCAGCCCTTCCTCAAGGCCGGTCACGCCGCCATCGGTTCGATCAACTCGCCGATGCAGTGCATGATGAAGGAGATCTGCGCGCAGTGCCTGTGCAAGCACGTCGATCCGGCGACCGGCAAGGAGGCCGCGCCCGTCTTCAGCTGCTTCAATCAGGACCAGGAGCTCGACCGCGTCGACTTCGACAACCTGAACCAGCGCTTGCGCGTGAAC
Source organism: Planctomycetota bacterium (assembly GCA_044229935.1). Lineage (GTDB taxonomy): Bacteria > Planctomycetota > UBA1135 > UBA1135 > JADJLZ01. The sequence continues at coordinate 41,768 of JBGASC010000014.1, forward strand.
TCGGTGCAGGAGAAGCTCTCGAACCTGTGGCTCGATCACCTGGCGCACCGCGAGAAGCTGCCGATCTGGACGACGCTCTGAGCACGGCCCCCGGCGCGCAGCGCGGCACGTCCGCGCTTCCGCCGGGACCGCGCTCGACCTGGCTGACGACGCTGCGCGTCCTGCGCGACCCGTACGGCTTCCACGCGCGCTGCGCGGCGCGCTACGGCGATCCGTACACGCTGCCCACGCTCAACGGCCGCGTCGTCTGCACCGGCCGGCCCGAGCTGATCCGCGCGCTCTTCGCGCTGGAGACGGAGTGCTTCGCGCCCTGGGCCAGCGCCACGATGCTCGAGCTGATGGGCCCGGGCTCGATCTTCCAGGTCCGCGGCGAGGCGCACCGGCGCGAGCGCGCGCTGCTCGGACCGCACTTCGCCGGCGCGCGCATGCGCTCGTTCTCGGGCGCGATGCGCGCCGCGGCGCGCGCGCACCTGGGCGGGCTCGCGCCGGGCCGCGAGTTCCGCGCGGCCGAGCTGGCGCAGTCGATCTCGCTCGACGTGATCATCCGCGTCGTGATGGGCTTCGAGGATCCGGCCGAGATCGCCGCGGTGCGCGCGGACATCCGCCGCTTCGTGGACGCGGCGCACCCGCTGCTCTTCTTCGCGCCGGCGCTGCAGCGCTCGGTGCTCGGCCTGGGGCCCTGGGCGCGCTTCCTGGAGGCGCGCGGGGCCTGGGACGCGCGCATCCTGGCGCAGATCGCGCGCCGCCGCGAGGAGCTCGCGCGCGGCGCGCCGAGCGACGACATCCTCTCGGCGATGCTGGCCTCGCGCTACGAGGACGGCACGCCGATGCAGGACGGCCGCGTGCGCGACGAGCTCGTGACGCTGCTCTTCGCCGGCCACGAGACGACCGCGCTCGCGATCGCCTGGGCGCTCTACTGGATGCTGCGCGAGCCGCTCGTGCTCGAGCGCGCGCGCGCGGAGCTCGCGACGCTGGGCGAGGACCCGTCCGAGGCGCGCTACCTCGAGGCGGTCTGCCTGGAGAGCCTGCGCCTGAACCCGATCGTGCCCGACTCGCCGCGGCTGGTGGCGCGCGAGATCCGGCTCGGCGAGCTGCGGCTCGCGCCCGGAACCGGCGTCTCCTGGGTCAGCTCGATCGTGCACATGGACCCGGGGATCTTCCCCGAGCCCGAGCGCTTCCGTCCCGAGCGCTTCCTCGAGCGCACGTACAAGTCCTGGGAGTTCCTGCCCTTCGGCGGCGGCGCGCGGCGCTGCCTGGGCGCGGCCTTCGCGCTGCACGAGATGCGCGAGGTGCTCGCGATCGTGCTGCGCGAGTGCGAGCTGGAGCTCGTCGAGCGCGCGCCCGTCCGCGCGCGCCGGCGCAGCGTGACGATGGGGCCCGCGGGCGGCGTGCGCCTGCGCTGCCTGCGCAACGCGGCGGGAGCGGTTCGATGAGCGGCGCCGAGTTCGACCTCGTGCCCGCGCGCGAGGGCTACGACCGCTGGGCCGAGATTTACGACACGGACGGCAACCCGCTCGTGGCGCTGGAGGAGCTCCACTTCGATCGCGCGCTGGGCGAGGTGCGCGGACTCGAGCTGCTCGACCTGGGCTGCGGCACCGGCCGGCACGCGCTGCGTCTGGCGCGCGCCGGCGCGCGCGTGACGGCGCTCGATTTCTCCGCGGGGATGCTGGCGCGCGCCCGAGCGAGCGATGCGGCCGGGAGCGTGCGCTTCCTCGCTCACGACCTGCACGAGGCGCTTCCCTGCGCCGACGCGAGCTTCGATCGCGCCGTCTCGGGCCTGGTGCTGGAGCACCTCTCCGATCTGACGGCCTTCTTCCGCGAGCTCTGCCGCGTGCTGCGCCCCGGCGGCCGCGCGCTGGTCTCGACCATCCACCCCGCGCTGCGCCTGAAGAGCCTGCAGGCGCGCTTCACCGACCCGCGCACGGGACGCGAGACGCGCCTCTCGGGCGCGCCCCAGGAGTTCAGCGCTCTCGTGCTCTCCGCGCTCGCGGCCGAACTGCGGATCGTGCACCTCTCCGAGCATGCACCCGATGCCGCGCTGGCGCAGCGCTTCCCTCGCGCGGAGAAATACGTCGGCTGGCCCATGCTCGTGCTGCTGGGACTGGAACGCCCGCGGGCCTGATTCCCGATCCGCGGGACAGGAAGGAAGTTCCTTCCCGGGTGGCGCTCAAGGCCGACACGGACCCGCGGTCGATAGCGCTACCTAGTTCCCCCATGCTCCCCGCGGACAACAACGGTCCGGCGGCCGGTTCGCTCCCCGCGCGCAAGCAGCGCCAGGGCCGAGGACCGGCGCTGCTGCTCGCGCTGCTCGGCTGCGCAGCCACCTTCGTGGCCTTCCTGCGCATCGAGGAGGCCGAGGAGGAGAGCGCCACCTCGCGCTTCCAGCGCCTGGTCGAGCGCGTCGCGGCACGCATCGTCGAGACCACGGGGCGCTACGAGTACGGCCTGGAGGGCGGGCGCGGGCTCTTCGTCGCGAGCTCGCACGTCACGCCCGAGGAGTGGGAGCGCTTCGTCAGCTCGCACGACATGGCGGGCGAGTTCCCGGGTGCGCTGGGCTTCGGGTTCATCAAGCGCGTGCGGCGCAGCGAGCTGGCCGACTTCGTCTCCGGCGTGCGCGCCGACGGGCTGCACGACTTCCAGGTGCGCAGCTCCGGCCACAGCCCCGAGCTCTACCCGATCACCTACATCGATCCGCTCGAGCCCAACCGCGGCGCGCTGGGCTACGACATCGCCAGCGACGAGACGCGCCGCGCGGCGGCCGACCTCGCGATGCGCACCGGCGAGCCCGCGCTGACCGCGCCGATCCCGCTCGAGAGCAGCGGCCAGGGGCGCCACGGCTTCCTGCTGGTGATCCCGTACTACGGCACCGAGACGCGCCTGGACACCGAGGAGCAGCGCTGCGCGGCGCTCGTGGGCTGGGTCTGCGCGCCGCTGGTGATGGACGACGTGCTCTCGGCCATCGCCGAGCAGCTCGACTACCAGGTCGACTTCGAGGTCTTCGACGACGAGGGCCCCAAGGGCCGCACGCTGATCTTCGACTGGGACGGCGACCTCGACGGGCGCTCGACGCAGACCGCCCTCGACGCGCGCAGCGGGCGCGACCACGTGGCCTTCCGCACGCTCGAGATCGGGCGGCGGCACTGGCTGGTGTGCGTCACCTCGCAGCCCTCCTTCGGCCTGGGCAGCATGCAGTGGATCGCCTACGTCGTGCTGGCGGGCGGACTGCTGCTGAGCCTGGCCTTCTCGCTGCTGGTGGGCTCGCTCTCGGGCTCGCGCGCGCGCGCCGAGAGCCTGGTCGCGGCACGCACCCACGAGCTCTCGGAGAAGAACCGCTCGCTCGAGGAGGCGCACGCCGCGGCCGAGGCGGCCACGCGCGCCAAGAGCGAGTTCCTGGCCAACATGAGCCACGAGATCCGCACGCCGATGACGGCCATCCTCGGCTTCGCCGAGCTGCTGCAGGAGCCCGACTGCACGCCGGCCGAGCGCGAGATGCACCTGCAGACCATCCGCAACAACGGCGCGCACCTGCTCTCGCTGATCAACGACATCCTCGACCTCTCCAAGATCGAGGCCGGACACATGACGCTCGAGCTCCTGGACTGCTCGCCGGTCGAGATCGTCGAGAGCGTCGTCGGGCTCTTCGCCGCGCGTGCACGCGCCAAGGGGCTCGAGCTCGCCGCGCGCTGGCCGGCGCGCGTCCCCGGCCGCATCCGCACGGACCCGACGCGCGCGCGGCAGGTGCTGGTCAACCTGGTCGGCAACGGGCTCAAGTTCACCGAGCGCGGCGGCGTGTGGATCGAGTCGAGCTTCGTCGATCAGGGCGAGCAGGGCTGGCTGTGGGTCTGCCGCGTGCGCGACACGGGCATCGGCATGAGCGACGAGCAGCTCGTGCGCGTCTTCGAACCGTTCACGCAGGCCGACGGCTCGACCACGCGCCGCTACGGCGGCAGCGGACTGGGCCTGACGATCTCGCGCAAGCTGGCCGAAGGCCTCGGCGGGGGACTGACGGCCGAGTGCAATCCGGGACAGGGCTGCACGCTCGTCGCGAGCTTCGCGGTCGGCGCGCTGGACGAGCTCCGCGCCAGCGGCACGACGTCCGCTCCCGCTCCGGAACGGCCTGCGCTCGCCGCGAGCGCGCCCCTCGTGCGCTCGCGCGCGAGGGGCCGGCTGAGCGGTCGCGTGCTGCTGGCGGAGGATGGCTGCGACAACCGCGTGCTGGTCGGGCTGCACCTGCGCCGCGTCGGCCTGGAGTGCGACGAGGTCGGCGACGGACGACGCGCCGTCGAGGCCGCGCTGGCCGCCGAGCGCGCGGGCCGGCCCTACGACCTGATCGTGATGGACATGCTGATGCCCGGCACGGACGGCTACCAGGCGACAGGCGAGCTGCGCCGGGCCGGGTACACGCGTCCGATCCTCGCCCTGACGGCCAACGCGCTCGCCGAGGACCGCACGCGCTGCCTGGAGGCGGGCTGCGACGAGTACGCCTCCAAGCCGATCGACAGCGCCGAGCTGCTCGACCTGTGCGAGCGCCTGATCGCGGCGGGCGCGGCCCGCGCGAGCACGACGGGCTGAGAGCGGCTCGCGGCCCGAGCGCGTGGTAGCGTGTGCGCCGCATGCTGCGCACCCCCCTCGCCGCACTCCTCCTCCTCGCCCCGCTCCGCACGCTCTCGGCCGACGAACCCAAGTGGGACGTCAACGCGCCGCCCGGACCTTCCTCGAAGGTCGCGATCGACGTGCGCGAGGGCACCTGGATCTCGCTCGACGTCGCGCCGGACGGCAAGGAGATCGCGTTCGACCTGCTCGGCGACATCTACGTCGTGCCGATCGAGGGCGGCGAGGCGCGCGCGATCGCGAGCGGCGTCGCCTGGCAGATGCAGCCGAAGTACTCGCCCGACGGCCGTCGCATCGCCTTCACGTCGGACCAGGGCGGCGGGGACAACGTCTGGGTGATGGAGCGCGACGGCTCGAAGGCCCACGCCGTCACGAGCGAGACCTTCCGCCTGCTCAACAGCCCGTGCTGGTCGCCCGACGGCATGTGGATCGCGGCGCGCAAGCACTTCACCGGGCGGCGTTCGCTCGGCGCGGGCGAGATCTGGCTCTACCACGAGAGCGGCGGCGAGGGACTGCAGCTGACGACGCGCGCCAACGAGCAGAAGGACCTGGGCGAGCCGGCCTTCTCGCCCGACGGCCACCACGTCTACTTCAGCTACGACAGCACCGGCGGCGCGAGCTTCGACTACAACAAGGACTCCAACGGGCAGATCTATGCGATCGACCGGCTCGACCGGATCACCGGCGAGCGCACGAGCGTCGTCAGCGGTCCGGGCGGCGCGTGCAGGCCCGTGCCCTCGCACGACGGCAAGCGTCTGGCGTTCGTGCGCCGCGTGCGCTTCCAGAGCGAGCTCTTCGTGATGGACCTCGCGTCGGGCGAGGCGCACGCGGTCTACAGCCCGCTCGAGCGCGACATGCAGGAGACCTGGGCGATCCACGGCGTCTACCCCGCCTTCGCCTGGACGCCGAGGGACGACGCACTCGTGTTCTACGCCAAGGGCAAGCTGCACAAGCTCGACCTCGCGACGAAGCAGGCGAGCGAGATCCCGTTCCACGTCAAGGACGAGCGCGCGATCACGGCCGCGGTGCGCTTCCCGGTCGAGGTCGCGCCGGCCGAGTTCCCGGTCAAGGCGCTGCGCAGCGTGGTCGTCTCGCCGGCGGGGGATCTCGTCGCGTACCAGGCGCTCGGTCACGTCTGGCTGCGCGCGCTGCCCGATGGGAAGCCGCGGCGACTGACGAACGACGAGGCGAGCTTCGAGTTCGAGCCCGGCTTCAGCCGCGACGGGAAGCAGCTGGTCTTCACGCGCTGGAACGACGACACGCTCGGCGAGCTGGTCGTGTGCGGCACGGACGGACGCGGCGCGCACGCCGTGACGCGCGAGCCCGGCCACTACTTCGAGCCCGTCTTCACGCCCGACGGCCAGCAGATCGTCTACCGCAAGGGCACCGGCGGCGGGCTGGTCTCGCCGCTGTGGTCGCACGATCCGGGCATCTACCGCGTCGCCCTCGACGGCGGCGAGCCGAAGCTGATCACGAAGAAGGGCCACTCGCCGCAGTTCGGCGCGCAGTCCGATCGCGTCTACCTGACCAGCGAGGAGGAGCAGAAGGAGAGCGACCACCGCACGCTCTGGAGCCTCGAGCTCGACGGCAGCGACGAGCGCGTGCACCTGGGCAGCGAGTGGGCCACGAGCTACGCGCTCTCGCCGGACGGCAAGTGGGTCGCGTTCTGCGAGCGCTTCAACGCCTACATCGCGCCCTTCGAGCCGACCGGCCGCGAGGTCGCGCTCGGGCCGAAGTCGAAGGCGCTGCCGATCGCGCGCGCGAGCCGCGACGCGGGCGAGAACCTGCAGTTCTCGGGCGATTCGGCGCGTCTGTACTGGTCGCTCGGGCCCGAGCTCTTCGAGCGCGACCTGAAGGACTCCTTCGCCTTCCTCGCCGGCGCGCCCGAGAAGCTGCCCGAGCCGCCCGCGGCCGGGCGCAACATCTCGTTCTCGATGCCCACCGCGCGGCCCGCGGGCGCGCTCGCGCTCGTCGGCGGCCGCGTGATCACGCTGAAGGGCGACGAGGTGCTCGAGGATGCGACGGTGCTCGTCGAGGGCGACCGCATCCGCGCCGTCGGCCGGCGTTCGGACGTCGCCGTGCCCGCCAGCGCGCGCATCGTCGACTGCGCCGGGCTGACGCTGATGCCGGGCCTGATCGACGTGCACGCGCACGGCGCGCAGTCGGCGGGCGCGATCACGCCGCAGCGCAACTGGGTCGACTACGCCAACCTGGCCTTCGGCGTGACGACGATCCACGACCCGTCGAACGACACCAACGCGATCTTCGCCGCGAGCGAGTGCGCCAAGGCCGGCGTGATCGTCGCGCCGCGCATCTTCTCGACGGGGACGATCCTCTATGGCGCGACGAGCGCGGAGAAGGCCGAGATCGAGACGCTCGACGACGCGCGCTCGCACCTGCGCCGGCTGAAGGCGGTGGGCGCGTTCTCGGTCAAGAGCTACAACCAGCCGCGCCGCGACCAGCGCCAGAAGGTGATCGCCGCCGCGCGCGAGCTGGAGATGATGGTCGTGCCCGAGGGCGGCTCGCTGCTCGAGCACAACCTCTCGATGGTCGTCGACGGTCACACGGGCGTCGAGCACTCGCTGCCGGTCGAGCGCGTCTACGGCGACGTCGCGAAGCTCTGGGGCGCGAGCGGGACGGGCTACACGCCCACGCTGATCGTCGGCTACGGCGGCATCTGGGGCGAGAACTACTGGTACCAGCACAGCGAGGTCTGGAAGAACGAGAAGCTGCTGCGCTTCGTGCCGCGCAACGTCGTCGATCCGCGCTCGCGCCGGCGCGTGATGGCGCCCGACGAGGACCAGAACATCCTGCGCAGCTGCGGCATCGTGAAGAGCCTGATCGACGCGGGCGCCAGGGCCCAGCTGGGCGCGCACGGACAGCTGGCCGGGCTGGGCGCGCACTGGGAGCTGTGGCTGCTCGCGAAGAGCGGCATCACCCGCCTGCAGGCGCTGCGCTGCGCGACGCTCTCGGGCGCACAGTACCTCGGCCTGGATCGCGACCTCGGCTCGCTCGAGCCGGGCAAGCTGGCAGACCTCCTCGTGCTGGAGAAGAACCCGCTCGACGACATCCAGAACAGCCAGTCGATCCGCTGGACGATGCTCGGGGGCGAGCTCTTCGACGCTGCCAGCATGGCTCGCAGCGCGTCCGGGGCAGAAGCTCGCAAGCCGAGCTTCTACTTCGACAAGCTGCAGGACGGTCTGCCGACCTACGTGTCCACGGAGGGCTGCGCAGGCTGCACGCGCTGAGGCGCGGGCGAACTGCCGACTGAGCCGTATCGCGGTGCGCGCGCGTGCATAGGATCCTCTCGGCGGAGGCACGCCCATGACGCAACCGATCGCGCTCCCCAAGAAGCTCCTGCTCGCCGTCGACACGCAGGGAGCGTGCGAACACGCGCTGCACGCCGCCCTGTGGCTGTCGCGCGTGCTGCCGGCCGAGGTCGAGTGCCTGCACGCGTTCCCGCCGCGTCCGATCCTGTGGGGCAAGGCCTCGCAGGCCGCGGAGTGGGAAGCGGGCACGGAGACCACGGCGCGCGGCCTCTCGCGCATGCTGCAGGACTTCGTGCGCCGCGCCCCCGTCGAGCTGCGGCCGCTGCCGGAGCCCGCGAGCGAGCGGCTGCTCGTGCACGCCGGGCACCCGGCCTCGCTGATCGTCGAGCGCGCGGCGGCGAGCCGTGCCGATCTCGTGCTGCTCGGCCCGCACCGCTCGCGGCGCGGCATGGATTTCGGCAACACCGCGCGCGGCGTGCTGGCCAAGGCGCACTGCGCGGTGTGGATCCAGCCCGCACCGGCGCGCGTGATCCGGCGCATCCTGGTGCCGACGGACCTCTCGCCGCACGCGGACCACGCCCTCGCCTTCGCTCGGACGCTGGCACAGCGCCTCGATGCGCGACTGACCGTGCTCAACGTCTTCGAGCCGCCCGTGCTGGGCGCGGCGGAGGCGCTCGTGCCCGGACCGACCTACGCCGTCGAGGACCTCAAGCGCGAGGCCGTGCGCTCCTTCGAGGAGCATGTCGAGCGCCTGGCCCTGGAACCGGGCGGCGTCGCGCGCGAGTTCCTGATCGGCAACGCGGTCGAGAGCATCCTCGGCCTGCAGGCGCGACACGACCTCGTGGTCATGGGCACGCACGGCCACACCGGCTTCGCTGCGGCGCTCCTGGGCAGCGTGACCTACTCCGTGGCACGCTCGATCCGCACACCGCTCCTGGCCGTGCCGCACCCCGGTCGCGCGTTCCTGCACTGAAGCTGCACTACGAACAAGGTACGCGCGCCTCTGCGGCCGGGGCCGGATCCGCGCGAAGCACCCGGGCCCCTAGAGTCTCGTGCGTTGGGGTCCTCGGCAGCGGGGACCCGACGGTCCACGTTCAGCGCCTTCGGGCGCGGAAGACGGCGCTGCCTTGATCTCCTTTCCTCCTGGGTAGAAAAAAACCGGACGCCGTCGCGCGGGGTGCTCGTCTCGAGCGCCCCGCGCCGTTTTTCGCAGGCTCGCCACGGCCGGCCTCGATCGCCCTCGCTTCCCGTGCGCGCGCCAGCCGGTCTCGCGCGCGATCAGCCGATGGCCTCGCGCAGCTCCCGGAGCAGCACCTTCGGATCGAAACGTCCGGGCAGTTCCTTGTGGTAGCCGCGCACCCACACGCGCCCGTCGATCAGCAGGAACGGCACGGCCTGCTTGCCCGTCTCGCGCTCGAGCTTCTCCGCGGCTTCGGGTTCCGCGTGGATGTCCACCTCGCTGTGCTGCATTCCGAAGTGGCTCATCCAGTGCTTGAGTCGCGTGCAGTCGGGACAACCTTCGAAGGAGTACACGTCGACGTGATGGCCGTGCAGGAAGTCGAGGTCCGGTGCGCTCATGGAGCAGCGGATCATACCCGTCGGAAGGCCTACGGCCATGTTCGTGAATTGGCTACGCACCTCGCCGGACCGTGCCCTAGGCTGAGCCTGTCTACAGTCGGCCACTGGCATGCGAGTTGAGCCTTCGACCTGCTGCGTGGCCGGGACCTACAATCCGTCGCCAGGCGATTTCGCGCGTTGCGCGCGTCGTACGCCTTGGCGTCCAGAGGGAGATCCTGTGAAGGAACCGTCGAAGGAGACGACCCGAGCCAAGGCCGCGCGCGCCGGCAAGACAGCTGCTGCGACGAACGAGGGCGGCGACGATCTCTTCTCGGTCCTCGACCACGAGGCGCGCATCCAGGGCGTCAACGCCGCCGCGGCACGCTTCTTCGGGCTGACGCCCGCGGAGTGCATCGGCCGCAGCGCCTTCGAGTTCGTGCACGCCGCCGACCGCGCGCGCTGCGAGGGCGCCTACCGCGAGTGGATCCAGGGAGACCGCCGCGAGTGCTTCGAGATCGAGCTGCAGCAGATCGGCGTCGGACGCCAGCCGCGCAGCATGCACTGGTGCATCACGCCGGTCCTCGACGACGGCCGCGACGCGGCGCGCTTCGCGTGTGTCGCGTGCGACATGGTGCGAGGCCGACGCTTGCGCACGGAGGCCCAGGAGCGCGACACGCTCTCGCGCGCGATCCTCTCCGGCCTGCTCGATCCGCTGGTCGCAACCAACGACATGGGCACGATCCTGGCGGCGAGCGATTCGGTCGAACGCGTGCTGGGATGGCGCCCCGAGGACCTGCTCGGGCAGAACGTCTCGGTGCTGATGCCCGAGCCGCATCGCTCGCTGCACGACGGGTACCTGACGCGCTATCGTCGCACCGGCGCGACCTCGATCCTCAACCGCACGCGCCAGTTCGAGGTGCTGCGCAAGGACGGCTCGGCTCTGGTGTGCGACCTCTCGGTGGCGCGCGGCATGCTCCCGGACGGCACGCCGGTCTTCACGGGTACCTTCCGCGACGTGACGGAGAAGCGGCGCGCGGACGAAGCGCTGCACGAGAGCGAGCGGCGCTTCCATGCGCTGTTCGACCAGGCCTTCCAGTTCCTGGGCCTGCTCAAGCCCGACGGCTCCATGCTCGAGATCAACCAGACCGCGCTCGACGCCACGGGCATGACGCGCGAGGAGGTCGTCGGCAAGCCGTTCTGGAAGGGACGCTGGTGGGCCGAGTCCAAGGCGATCCAGCAGCGCATCGAGGACGCCGTGCAGCGCGCCGCCAAGGGCGAGTTCGTGCGCTTCGAGGTCGAGGTGCGCGGGCGTGGCGACCGCCTCGTCGACGTCGACTTCTCGCTCAAGCCGGTCAAGGACGAGGCGGGCAACGTGGTGCTCCTGATCCCCGAGGGTCGCGACATCACGCTGATCAAGCACGCCCAGCGCCAGGAGACGGCGATGCTGCGCGCGCTCGCCGCGATCGGAGAGCAGGCGGCCGTGCTCGCGCACGAGATCAAGAACCCGATCACCGCGGTCAACCTCGCGTTGCGAGCCGTCGCCGACCAGATCGGCGAGGACCAGCAGGCGATCCTGGAGGACCTCGTCTCGCGCATGCGCCGGCTCGAGGAGCTGATGCGGCGCACGCTCTCGTTCGCCAAGCCGCTGGAGCTCAAGCGCGAGGTCCTCGACGTGCAGAAGCTCTTCGACGAGACGATCGCGCACGTGCGGCCGGAACTCGCCAAGGGCGGTTCGGACGCGAGCGCCAAGGTCGCGGCCGGCGGCGTGCGCTTCGCGGGCGATGCGCACCACCTCGAGGAGGTCTTCACGAACCTGATCCGCAATGCGGTCGAGGCCAAGGGCGTCGGCGCGCGGGTCACGCTCTCCGCGTCCATGGACGGGCCCGGCTGGGTCCGGATCCACGTCGACGACGACGGCCCGGGGATCCCGCGCGAACTGCGTCCGAACCTGTTCAAACCGTTCACTACCACCAAGCGCAAGGGGACCGGCCTGGGCCTGGCGATCTGCAAGAAGATCGTCGAGGAGCACGGCGGAACGATCTCCATCGACGATGCTCCGACGGGTGGAGCCCGCTTCGTGCTGCGCATTCCGACCCGCGTGTGACCCCCATGACCACCACGATGGAAACCAACGCACCCATCCGCGTCTTCCTCGTCGACGACCAGTCGATGATCCGCGCAGGCTTCAAGAGCATGCTGGCCAGGGATCCACGCTTCCAGGTGGCCGGCGACAGCGGCGACCCGCGCGCGGCGATCCCGGCGATCGGGCAGGCGCTGCCCGACGTGATCCTGCTCGACATCTCGATGCCGGGCCTCTCCGGGATCGATGCGATCGCGCAGATCCGCAAGGTGCATCCCAAGGCGCGCATCGTGATGCTCACGCACCACGAGGGCGAGACCTTCGTCGAGCAGGCGCTGCAGGCCGGCGCCGACGGCTACCTCTCGAAGGACTCGGATCCGGCGGAGCTCGTGCTCGCGCTGGAGTCCGTGCACAAGGGCAAGATGTACCTCTCGCCCAAGGTCGCGGGCGTGCTCGTCAGCCGTGCGCGCGGCGGCGCGAGCCCGGTGCAGGTCGGAACCAGCAAGGTGCAGTCGCTCACGCCGCGCGAACGCGAGGTGTTCCAGCTCCTGGCCCTGGGCAAGAGCAACAAGGAAGTGGCCAAGGCGCTGGGCATGAGCCTGGGCACCGCGAAGAAGCACCGCGAGAACCTGCAGCGCAAGCTCGACTGCCACTCGGCGGCGGAGCTCGCCCTGCTCGCGATCAAGGAAGGCCTGATCTCGGCCTGAGACCGCACGCCAGCGCACGCTCTGTGCTCGCCCGCCACTCGCTCGCGAATCGGTTTCCGACCGGCTGCCTCCGGCGAAGTCCCTACGAACTCCGGGATGGATCGGCTACTGCGCCTTGCCCGGCGGCCGACGGTGCGATTCCGCCGTACCTTCGGGGTGTGAGCCAAAGCGAACGACAGGACACCATGCTTCGTGACCCCGTGCATGCGGCGCCGGCCTCCGTGCGCGAGCGTGCATCCCTCGAAGCCGACCGATCCAGACTGCCAGGCGCCGGAGCAGGTGGCGGCTCGTGAACCCCATGCGCTCGATCCGCATCGAAGACGAACTGCGGGAGGAGTTCCTCGAACTCCAGACGCGGCCCTCGATCGCCCGTGAACTCGAGCACGCGGTGCGCTGCGCGACGCTCGCACCCTCGAGTCACAACAGCCAGCCCTGGCTGTTCCAGCTCGGCGAGAAGCACGTCGACCTGTGGGCCGATCGCTCGCGCGCGCTGCCGGTCGTCGATCCGTTCGACCGTGAGCTCGTGATCAGCTGCGGAGCCGCGCTGTTCCACTTGCGCATCGCCCTGCAGCGCCTGGGCTGGCGCGTGCAGGTCGATCTGTTGCCCGATTCCCACGCTCCCGACCACCTGGCTCGCGTGACGCTCGAGGAGCGCGAGTCGCCGAGCACCGAGACGCGCCTCCTCTACGACTGCATCCCGCGCCGCCACACCAACCGCGGGCCGTTCGAACCGCGCGCCGTGCACCCCAGCCTGGTGCTCGAGCTGATGCAGTGCGCGACGCGCGAGGGCGTCTGGCTCGAGTCCCTCGACGCGCAGGCCAAGCTGGTCGCCGCGCACCTGATCTCCGAAGCCGACCGTCGCCAGTTCCGCGACCCGCACTTCCGCCGCGAGCTGGCGGCCTGGATGTCGACGGGATTGCACGGGCGCCAGGACGGGATGCCCGGCAGCGCGCTCGGCCTGGGACCGGTGGAGTCCACGCTGGCGCCGATGATCCTGCGCACGTTCCGCTGGAAGGACGAGGAACGCGCCTCGCACGACGAGGAGCTCGCACTGGGTTCGCCGCTGCTGCTGGTGCTCGGCACCTGGCACGAGGAGCCGGCCGAGTGGCTGGCCGCGGGGCAGGCGCTCGAGCACGTGCTGCTCGCGTCCTGCGCCGCGGGACTGGACGCCTCGTTCCTGAACCAGGCCGTCGAGGTCTCCAACTTCCGGCACCGGCTGCGCGAGCTGGCCGGTCGCAGCGGATTCGCCCAGCTCGTGCTGCGCCTGGGCTATGGGACACCGGCGCCGCCGACACCTCGCCGACGGCTCCAGGACGTGCTGCTCACGAGCAGCGAACTGCATCCGGAGCTGAAATGAACACCAACCTGCTCCTCCAGGCACCCAAGGTCCTCCTGGTGGGAGTCGATGCCGAGGGCCTCGGAGACCATGCGCTCGAAGCGGCGCTCGAGATCGAGAAGAGCTTCGGGTCGCGCGTCGTGGCCGTGCACGCCGTCGGAACGGCGGCACTCGAATGGGAGATCGTCGAGGATCCGCGCGCGGTGGCGCGCAACTCGGGCGTCGTGGCCCAGGCCACGCAGGTGATGCTCGAGCACGTGCGCAAGATCCTGCGCGCGCGAGGCGAGAGCGGCTCGCGCGCCGGCGACCTGTTGCGCGTCGTCCTCGGTCCGCCGGCCCGCGTGCTGCTCGAGCAGGCCCGCGAGCTCGACGCCGACCTGATCCTGCTCGGCACTCACAAGCGCCGCGGATGGGTCGACTTCGGCAGCACCGTGCGCGCCGTACTCTCCCAGGCACCGAAGGCGGTCTGGCTGCAGGCGACGCCGGTCCGGCCGATCCGCAGCATCCTCTGCCCGGTCGACCTTTCCGAGGAGAGCCTGCAGGCGCTCGGACACGCGTGCACGCTGGCGAAGACCTGGGGAGCCCGCGTCGACGTGGTCAACGTGTTCCAGAGCTCCCAGTTCATGCTCTCGACCTGGCCGGAGTATCCGGACTTCGGTGCGGCCTTCGCGCTGGAAGACCTGCGCAAGGCCTCGCGCGCCGAGTTCGAGCGCGCGTTGGCCGCCTACGACTGGCACGGGGTCGCGCACGAGCTGCGCTTCCTCGAAGGGGAGCCCGCCGAGCGCGTGCTCGATCTTGCCCACACCCACGACCTGGTCGTGATGGGCACGCACGGCCGCACAGGCCTGTCCCGCGTGCTGCTCGGGAACGTCGCCTATGCGGTCATGCGTCGCTGTGACAAGCCCGTGGTGGCGATCCGGCACCCCGAGCGCGAGTTCCTCACCTGAACGGTGAGCCGCTGCCTCCGCGTGCCCCCGACGTGGGCGCAGCGGGCGGAGTTGCCGACGCGAGCGCCGTGTTCGGATACGGGTAGCTGCAGTTGGAGTGGTCGCGCTGGTAGCGGAGCAGGTCGGCCAGCGTGGTCGTCTCGAGGTGGTTCAGGAACGAATCCGTCCGCGAGCGCCACTCGGAGTGCAGCGGGCAGGCATGCGCATCGCTGCACTCGCCTTGGCCGAGCACGCACTGGCGCGAGCGATCGAGGTTCTCCTGCGTGACGATGATGTCCGTCAGGTGGACCTCCGCCGGCTTGCGCGCGAGACGGAAGCCGCCGCCTCGGCCGCGCTGGCTGCCGAGGATCCCGGCGGTCACCAGCGGCTGGAGCACCTTGCCGAGGAAGGCGGGCGGGATCCCGAGCTCACGCGCCATGTCCTGCGCGAGGTGGAAGCTGTCGGGTGGCTGTGAAGCCAAGTAGGTGAGGGCGCGGATGGCATATTCGCTCGATCGAGAGATCATGAACCTTTCCTCCTTGTCGGGTCGGCGACGCTGGACGCTTCCTTCGGATGGCCGCAACTCTCTCGTGCTCGTTAGAGTTGATTGTTCTTGATTCGGGCTCCGGATGTCTGCCATTCCCGTCGAATTCGCCCATACGATTTCTGTTAGGACAGTAAGTGCCTACAAAAGTTGGTCTTAGCCCGGGATCCCAAGCTCCTTGGATCGACCCAATCGGCACTCGGTCAGGGTTCCTCTGGGCCCTGCGATCTCCAGCGTAGGGCGTGAGGGGGGGCATCCGACCGAACCTCACACGCGGGAGGCACGTGCTGCTCCCGACAGGAGGATCCACCGATGCGTCAGCAGTCGATCGAGAGCTTCATGAGCACCGTGCTCGTCGTCATCGACCCGCGGCGCTCCCTCGGCGAGGCGTCGCGCTTGATGCGCTTGCACGACATCCGCCACCTGCCGGTCGTCGATCGCGGCCGCGTGGTCGGTCTGCTCTCGCAGCGCGACGTGTACCTCGTCGAGACCCTTTCCGACAGCGACCCGGAGGAGATCCGCGTCGAGGAGGCGATGACGCCCGAGCCCTTCGTCGTCGATCCGGAGGACCCCGTGCACTCGGTGGCCCACCGCATGGCAGAGAAGAAGCTCGGCTCGGCCGTCGTCGCGCACGAGGGCAAGCTGCTCGGCCTCTTCACCGTCACGGATGCCCTGCGCGCCCTGGCGGTGTTCACGCGGCCCGGCGCGCAGGTGCTCGAGATCGAGTCGTACCCGGGAGAGGAGGATGTCTAGCGTGGCTTCGACCCAGTGGACGTTGACCGAGGTCCTGGCCGAGGAGCACCGGCTGATCCAGCGCGGCCTGGTCGTTCTGGCGCGCATGTCCGCGCAGCTGCGTCGCGGCGGGGATGTGCACCCCGAGGTGGTGAAAGCCTGCTTGCGCTTCCTGCGCGAGTTCGCCGACCACGAGCATCACGACAAGGAGGAGCGCATCCTCTTCCCGTGGCTCGAACAACACGGCCTCTCGCACGAGGCCGGCCCCCTGGCGGTGCTGCGCGACGAGCACGAGCACGTGCGGGACCATGTCCGGCGCATGACGGCCAACGCTCACCACCTCGAGACGCTGCGCGAGGCCGTGCAGACCTTCGTGACGCACGCCGACCAGCTGTGCGTCACGTTCTGGAAGCACCTGCTCAAGGAGAACGAGGTGCTCTTCCCGATGGCCGAGAGCACGGGCGGCGGAACGAGCGGGCTCTTCCGCTGGGAGGACAGCCGTGCGCAGGCCATGCTCGAGGAGCACCGCGACCTGATCGAGCACCTCGAGCGCGCCGCCCAGGAATGGCCGATCGAGGACGTGCGCTGGCCGAGCGAGCTGCGCTGAGCCTCGTGTCCGAAGGGGGCGCGTGATAGAAGGCGGTCAGATGCCGCTGCTCGTCCGCCGCTTCCTCAAGACCTCGATCGCGTTCCTGGCCCTTGGCCTCGCGCTCGGCCTCTGGCTGGCCGCGGAGAAGCACTTGCTCGGCGGCGGCACGCATCCGGAGTGGTGGACCGTGCACGCGCACCTCCTGCTCGTCGGCTTCGTGGTGATGCTGATCCAGGGCGTGGCCCTGTGGATGTTCCCCAAGCCCGCGGAGCACGGGGCGCGCTACCGGGCGGAACGCATGCCGCTGGTCTACTGGCTGATGACGCTGGGCGTGATCGCGCGTTCCGCCGGCGAGCTGCTGCTCCACGGGGGAGACGCGACCGCGCTGCACGTCCTTGCCTTCGCGGGCTCGGCCAGCGAGGCCCTCGGCATCCTGCTCTTCTTCGCCACCCTCTGGCCGCGCATCCGCAGCCCGCGCGAGGAGCTCGCGCGCGAGGAGAAAGCACGCTCCTGAGTTCCGCCCCGGCGACCGCGGCCCTGCTGGCCGAGCACGTCGCCGAGGCGGGCAGCTGTGGTGGGTCGTGGATGGTGCGAGCCGGCGGAGGTGCTCCTCCTCCTTGCACGGACTTGACTCACGCGAGCGGCCCCGCTGCGTGTGCCTGCGCCCGGCTCGCGCCGTGCGTTCCCATCCGGTGCGCGCCGCCGGACGCTACGCTATGACGAACAGTCGGGTTCGCAGTCTTCGAGGGGGTTCCGTGTTCACCATCGCGCTGGCCTGGTTCGCGCTCGTCGCCGTCGACGCTCCCGTGCAAGCGCACGCGAGCGAACCGGTCGTGCGCGCCGTCGACGCGCAAGCGCCGTGGACGCTCGACGAACTGCTCGATGCGCTGCGCCAGGTCGAGACCGGCGGATTGAAGGACGAAGGTCGCCGCGCCACGGGCGACGGCGGCCGTGCGATCGGTCCGTACCAGATCCACCGCGGATACTGGCAGGACGCGAAACTCCCCGGCTGTCACGACGATTGCCGCGATCCCGGCTACGCGCGTCGCGTCGTGCTCGCCTACTGGAAGCGCTACGCACCCAGGGCGCTCGAGGCGCTCGACGTGCAAACGCTCGCGCGCGTGCACAACGGCGGGCCCGATGGGGCGCGGCAGGACTGCACGCTGGTCTTCTGGCGCAAGGTCGAGCGCGCGCTGCGCTCCTCGCGCGAAGCGCGCGCACTCGAGGCCGGCGCCAAGGAGAAGGGCAAGCCGGTCGAGGCGGGCTCGAAGAAGGAAGCCAAGCCCGCGCCCGCCAAACGCAAGGGCTCCGAGTACTGCTGAGCACGCGTCGCGCGCGCGTCGGAGCCGCGCCGCTCGCGTCCGATCCGCGGAGCGGATGCCGCGCTGCGCCGTCCCGGCGCGTCCAGTACGCTGGGCGGCGATGCTCTCCCTCCTCGCCCTGGCCGCTCCGCCCGTCCTCGCCCAGGAACCCAGGCTGCTGCACGCGCCGCCCGGCTTCACCGTCGATCTCGTGGCGGAGGCACCGGCGGTCCTGTGGCCCTCGGCCAACCTGTGCCTGGACGACGGTTCGCTGCTCGTCGGCGAGGACCGCATGGACATGCCCGGGCCGAGCGACCAGCCGCTCGATCGCCTGATCGAGCTGCGCTTCCGGCCCGACGGCAGCGTCGACAAGCGCGTCTTCGCCGAGAAGCTCAACGCGGTCTTCGGCCTCGAGCTCGTCGACGGCGCCGTGTACGTGATGAACATGCCGTACCTGACGAGGCTCGTCGATCGCGACGGCGACGGCGTGGCGGAGGAGCGCACGCAGATCCTCTCCGATCTCGGGCCGCCCGCGCCGGGCTGGCCCGGCGGATTCAACGACCACATCGTCAGCGGGATCCGCCTCTCGCACGACGGCTGGCTCTACATCGCGGTGGGGGACAAGGGCATCCCGCTCGCGCACGGCACGGACGGCAGCACCCTCTCGCTGCGCGGCGGCGGCGTGGTGCGCGTGCGGCCGGACGGATCGCAGCTCGAGCTCGTCGCCAGCGGGCTGCGCAACATCCTCGACGTCGCGATCGACGAGCGCGGCGAGATGTTCACGCACGACAACACCGACGACGGCCTGGGCTGGTGGACGCGCCTCACGCACGTCGTCGACGGCGGCTACTACGGCTACCCGTGGGACTACCACGATCATCCCGAGCGCATGCTGCCCTGCATGAAGGACTACGGCGGCGGCTCGCCCACCGGAGGGCTCGTCTACCGCGAGAACGCCTGGCCGGAGGAGTTCCAGGGCAGCCTGTTCTTCTGCGAGTGGGCCAAGCAGAAGCTGCGCCGCTTCGTGGTCGAGCCCGCGGGCGCGACCTTCCGCGTCGTCTCGGACCAGGACTTCCTCGAGGCAGGGACCGTCTCCGAGTTCCGCCCGACCGACGTGTGCGAGTCGCCCGACGGCCGTTTCCTCTACGTCTCCGACTGGGGCTACGGGGGCTGGACCAACCCTGCGGAGACCGGCCGCATCTGGCGTGTGCGCCGCGCCGACGACGATGCGCGCCGGCCGAGCGAGCTCCAGCCGCTGCCCGCGGGCACGCGAGAGCTGATCGACGTGCTGGGGGACGCGAGCTACCGCCGACGGCTGCGCGCGCAGCGCGAGCTCGCGCGGCGACTCCCGCGCGAGCCCGACTCGCGGCCCGCGCTGCTCGCCGTGCTCGACTCCGGCAGCGAGCGCGCGCGCCGTCATGCGCTCTGGGCGCTGGTCGAGAGCGATCCCGCGCACGCGGCGGAGTTGGCCGAGCGCGTGCTGCACGGGCAGGACGAGCTCCTGCGCCGCGAGATGGTGCGCGCGGCCGAAGCGTATCCGCGCGAGCTCGCCGCGCGCATCACCGGCGTGCTCACCACGAGCAGCGATCCCGTCCTGCGACGCTCCGGGCTCGCGGCGCTGCTGCACGGCTGGCGCTCGACCGGCATCGCGCGCGCCGAGGACCTGCAGTCGATCCACTGGCTCGAGACTTTCGCAGGCTGGGCGGCGGGGCCGCTCGCGAGCGATGCCTGGGTCGCGCACGTCGCGAGGCACCTGCTCGCGGAGGTCGGCTACCGCGCCGGAACGGAGCAGCGCGCGCTCGCTGCGGAGCTCGACCGCGAGCGCTACGACCTCGCGACGGTGCGCGAGCTCGCCAAGCTCGTCGAGAGCCGCGTGCAGGCGCCGCCCGAGATCCTGCGCGCCCTCGAGCTCCTCGGCGGTCTCGCGCGCAAGCCCGAGCCCTGGGACGGCAAGTGGTGGGGCACGCAGCCGGCGCGCAACCCGCGACCCGCGCACACGCTCGACTGGGAGGGCACGCCCGCCGCGCTCGCCGGACTCGAGAGCGGCTTCGAGCATCGCCGGCAGGATGTGCGCGCGGCGGCTTACGAGGCGGTTGCGCGCGTGCACGACCGCGGCGCGTGCGCGAAGCTGCGCGAGCGCTTCGCCGCGGAGGGCGACGAGGCGCTGCGCGTGCGCATCCTCGCGATCCTGGGCGAGCTCGGCGACGAGGGCTGCGTCGCGCTCCTGCGCGCGCTGCTCTCCGATCCTGCGAGCAGCACCGCGCTGCGCGGCCAGGCGTTGGAGACAGCCCGCGCCGTCCCGTGCGCGGCGATGTTCGATCTCGTCGCGGGCCTCGCGCGCGACGCGCGCACGAACGCCGAGTCCGCCGCGGCCTGCGCACGCGCCCTGGGCCGCCTGCGTGAGCCACGCAGCGTGGCCGCGCTGCAGGCGCTGTGCAGCGACGCGCGACCGGACGTCGCAGCGGCCGCGGTCGCCGCGCTCGTGCAGCAGCAGGGCGCCGCGGCCCTCGCGACGATCGAGCCCCTGCTCGGAAGCGGCGCGCTCCAGACGCGCAAGGCCGTGCTGCGCGCGCTGCGCAAGCTCGCGCCCGAGGGGCGTTGCGAGACGCTGCTCGCCGCCTGGCGCAAGGGCGACGCGCGGCTCGAGGCGGCGCTGGCCCTCTGCGCGCGGCCCGACGCGCGCGCCCTCGACGCCTACCTCGAGCTCGCCGCGGGCTCCGACCTCGACGGGCAGCAGGCCGCGCGCAGCGCGCTCGCCGTGCTGCGCGACGCGATCCGCGAGCGCGTCGATGCGCTCGCGGCGGCGCACCAGCTCGCACCCGCCGCGCGCGAGATGCTGCGCCAGGTCTGCAGCGAGCCCGCGCCGATCCTCGAGTGGCAGATCGCGGGGCCCTTCCCGCGCGGCGACGCGCGGCCCGACGTGGGCTCGCCGAGCCCCGATCTCGCGGCGCTCGCGCGCGAGCAGCCCTGGAAGCCGGTCCGCGCGCGCACGAGCGACGGCTTCGTCGACCTCGAGCAGGTCGTCGCACGCAAGTCCAACGTCGCGGCCTTCGCGCGCGCCACGCTCGCGAGCGCGCGCGCGCGCAAGGCGCAGATGAAGGCCGGCAGCGACGACATGCTGACGGTCTGGGTCAACGGCAGGCTCGTGCACGACAACCCCGCCAACCGCGCCTGGCACGCGGACGAGGACGTCTTCGACGTCGAGCTCGCCGCCGGCACCAACGAGATCGTGCTGCGCATCGGCCAGGGTGTCGGCGAGTGGTCGTTCAACGCGAAGCTCTCGGGCGAGGGCAGCGGCCCGCTCTTCGAGAGCGCCGACGCGCCCGATCCGCAGGCCGCGCTGCGCGCCTTCGTGCTGGCGCACCCGGGCGATCCCGCGCGCGGCTTCCAGGTCTTCCGCGACTCGCAGGATCGCGCGATGTGCGTGCGCTGCCACAGGGTCTTCGGCGCCGGCGGCGAGGTCGGCCCCGATCTCTCCGACGTCGGCGCGAAGTACCCCCGGGAGGAGCTGCTCGACTCGATCCTGCGTCCCTCGCAGCGCATCGTCGACGGCTACAAGATCAGCTGGCTCGAGCTCGACGACGGCCGCACGCTCTTCGGGCTGGTCAAGGGCGAGACGGCGGGCGAGATCCTGCTCTACGACGTGCAGGGCCAGCTCGTGCACGTCGACAAGAGCTCGATCGGCGAGCGCGGCACGAACGAGAAGTCGGTCATGCCCGACGGGCTCGCGCAGCTGCTCTCGCCCGAGGAGCTGGCCGATCTGGTCGCCTGGCTCGCGACGCTGCGCGGCGCGCCGAAGTGAACGCGCCGCTCCCGACCGTTCGCCACGCCGCGGCCCGGGCGCGGCGCACGATCAGGGCGCGAGCACGATCGTCGACGCGACGCCGGCGCGCGTGGTGACCGTGCGGCGCGTCCAGTCCTGGCGGCTGCCCTCGAGGCGGTACTCGAGCGCGAGCGGGCCCGCGGGGAGCTCGAACTCCAGGCTCGAGGCGGGCAGCAGCACGAGCTCCTCGACCAGGATCCCTTCGCAGAGCACGCGCACCTGGAGGCTCGAGGCGAAGCCGCTCGACTCGATGCGCGTGTGCGACGAGTCCACCGTCTCCAGCTCGAGGCTCGCGTCGTCCGCCCCGGCGCGCAGCGTCGCGTCCTGCGCGCGGCTCCGCGCCCCTCCTCGTCCTGCGCGAGGATGCGGAGGCTCCCTTCCGGCGCGGGGAGGATCGCCTGGTCGCTGCCGTCGAGGTAGCGGCGTGTCGTCCACGCCTCCGGGGCCGCGCCGGTGGCGATCGCGCAGACCACGCGTCCGCGCACGACGGCGCCCTGCGGACCGCGCAGGCGCAGCGCCAGCCGCGCGCCGCGGCGCTGGCGCAGCACGAGCTCGTCGCCCCCGCGCGCGCGAGGACGGGATCGGAGGAGCTCGCGCTGAACTCGCCGCCGGCTTGGACGCGGTAGGTCCAGGGTCCGTGCACGCCCTCGAAGAACGAACCGTCGGCATCCGCGCGGATCCAGACCTTCTCCGCGCAGCCCTCGAGCGCGAAGGAGACCGACGCCGACGCGACCGGCTTGCCCTCGGGATCGACGACGCGGCCGCGGATGCTCGCGCTCTGGAAGTGCAGCACCTCGACGCTCGTCCCCGGCGCGAGCGGCAGGTTCACGATCGTCGGAACCGAGGGCAGCGTGTAGTGCGCGTCGAGCGCGAGGGCCCACGTCCCCGGCTGCAGCCCGGAGCAGGCGAAACGGCCCTGTGCGTCGCTCGTCAGGCTCAGCTCGGCGCGCTCGCGCAGCTCGCGCGACCCGCAGCGCAGTCCGTCGCGCGGCGCGCGCACCAGCCAGAGGCTGACGCCCGCGACGGGCTGGTGGTTCTCGTCGACCACGACGCCCTCGAAGGCGCTGCCCGGCGCGACGCGCAGCTCGAGCGTGCGCCGCTCGCCGGTACCAGGCGGCGGCGGAGATCGGCTTCCTGGATCAGGCCGCCGCCAGCGCTCGAGGTCGACGGCGAACGCGACGCCCGGCGGGAGTCCGTCGAGCTCGAACGCGCCGTCCGCCTCGCAGAAGGCGCGCGCCTGGAATCCGGCCGGGCCCGCGAGGCGGATCGAGCTCATCTGCAGCGGCGCCCCGTGCTCGTCGAGCAGGTGGCCGCAGACGACCGCACCGCGCACGAGCTGCAGGCGGTGCTCGCTGCCGGGCTCGTCGCCGGAGACGTCGACGGCGATCGTCAGCGCCACGAAGCCGTCGAGCTCGAGCCGCGCATGCGTCACCTCCCAGCTCGTCGCCGGCATCTCGAAGCGCCCGTCGTTGCCCGTGGTCGCGACGAGCTCGCTCTGCGAGCGCTCGCTGGTGCTGACGCGCACGAGCGCGAGCGGATCGCCCGAGCCCGCGTCGACGACCAGGCCGCGGAAGCGCGTGTCGTTGGCGCGGCGGATCGGGAGGCGCAACTCGCGCGTCTCGCCCTCGGCGAGCGCGGGGCAGGCGAGCGGCACGGCGCGCTGGTAGACGTTGCTCGTCGCCAGCCCGACGCGCAGCGAGGTCGCGGCCGGGACGAGGACGGACACGCGCCCGATCGAGTCGCTGCGCGGCGGCGCGTACTCGTCGGTCAGCGCCTCCCAGCGCGAACCGGCGTCGTCGCGCGGGGAGATACATCCGGAGAAGCCCGGCCCGGCGCCCTGGGTCGCGTGCGCGTCCGTCGCCGCCACGGAGCGCTGCACGCGCACGCCGAGGTCGGGGAGTGCGCGACCGTCGTGCTCGTCGACGCAGACGACGACCAGCGTCGCGCTCGGGCCGGTCACGGGCTCGGGCGCGAGGCTCGGTGCGCGCGGCGCGGCGGCGGCGGACTCGTGCTGCGCGGCGGGCGCATCCGACTCGAGCGCCGGCGCGGATGCGGAGCTCGCCGAGGCCGCGGACGACGGCGCGGGCGGCGCCTCGCGCGGCGCGCGATCGCGCTGCGCCACGAGCCAGAAGGCGCAGGCGCAGGCGAGCACGGCGGCGCAGGCGAAGATCAGCGGTCGTTTCACGAGCTCTCCCGCCCTGCGTACCCCGGCTGCGGCGCGGGGTCACCGGGCCCCTGCATTCTACCCGCGCTTCAGCTGACGCTGACGCCGAGCAGCCGTCCGATCCCGAAGGTCGCCCCGGCCGCGGCCGCGCCGATCAGGAGCATGCGCACGCCGCCGACCAGCGCGTTCTTCCCCGAGAACAGGGAGAGCGCCGCGCCGACGCCGAACAGGCACACGCTGGCGATGATCGCGGACCACTCCAGCGGCGCGGAGCCGAGCTTCAGCACGAACGGCACGAGCGGCACGATCGCGCCGCAGGCGAAGGCGACGAAGCTCGAGAGCGCGGCCTTCCAGGGCGAGCCGAGCTCGGCCGGGTTCAGGCCCAGCTCCTCGCGCGCGAGCGTGTCGAGCGCCTTCTCCTTGTCCTGCACGAGCTTCGCGGTCATCGTGCGCGCCTCCTCGATCGGCACGCCGCGCGCCGCGTAGATCAGCGCGAGCTCCTCGGCCTCCTCCTCGGGGTAGCGCTCGAGCTCCTCGCGCTCCTCGCCGATCTGGTGCTCGAAGAGCTCGCGCTGCGAGAGCACCGAGACGTACTCGCCCGAGGCCATCGAGAACGCGCCCGCGAGCAGGCCGGCGATGCCGGTCGCGACGATCACGTGGTTGTCGCCAGTCGCGCCGGCCATGCCGAGCACGAGGCTGGTGTTCGAGACGAGCCCGTCGTTGACGCCGAAGACGGCCGCGCGCAGCGAGCCCGAGCCGCCCGCACGCCTGTGCCGCGCGCCGATCTCCTCGGTGCTCGCAGGCATGGCGTGCGTGCCGGCGAGCGCGTCGACGGCCGCGAGCCCGCGCACCTTCATCGCCGCGAGCATGCTGCGCGTGCGCCTGGGCCCGAGGCGTCGTGCGGCGAGAGCGACGAGGCGTGCGCGCAGGCTGGGTCGGAACCGGGGAGCCTGCCGCCCCTCGCGCGCGAGATCGCCCTCGAGGATGCGCGCCTGCTTCTCGGCGGCCTCGGCCAGCGAGCCGAACAGCTGTGCCAGGCGCGGATCGCGCTCGGCCGGGGCGATGCTGCGGTACAGCCAGGCCGACTGGCGCTCCTCGTGCCAACGCTCCTCGATCGCCATCGACTCATCCTGCACGGGCGCGCCAACCGAATCCAGGTCGGCGCGTAGTGCGCCCGCCCGCGGCAGGCTGCTCCCGGCTCCGCGGAAGATCCTTCCCGGCCGCTGCTCCTCAAGCGCCCGCCCGAGAGCTACCCTTTCTGCCCCCGCAACCGGCCTCCACGATTCGAACCATGCTCTCGCTCCTCCTCGCGACCACGCTCTCCCTGCCCCCGGCCCAGACGCCCACGCCCGCGCCGGCGCCCACTCCCAGCAAGACCGAGCACGGCAAGGTGCCCTGGTTCGCCGGCGGCCTGGACCGCGCGCTGGCCGAGGCGAAGAGCTCGAACAAGCTCGTCTTCGTCGACTTCAACGCGGGCTGGTGCACCTGGTGCATGAAGATGGACCGCGAGGTCTTCGCCACCGACGAAGCCGTCAGTGCGCTCGAGAACGTGCTGTGCGTCTCCGTCGACTTCGACAAGCAGCGCGAGATCGCCGACCGCTACGCGGTCACCAAGCAGCTGCCGGTCGTGCTCTGGCTCAACTCCGACGGCACCGTGCGCGAGCGCATCGAGAACTTCCAGTCCAAGGAGGTCTTCCTGGCCAACGCCGCGCGCATCAAGGCCGACATCGGCACGATCAACGAGCAGCGCCGCAAGGTCGAGGCCAATCCTTCCGACCTCGACCAGCGCTTCGAGCTGTACCGTCGCCTCAAGGCGGTGGGGGACGCGGCCGGCGCGGCGGCGCAGCGCGCGGCGATCGAGAAGGCCGATCCGCAGGGCAACTCGCGCGCGATGCACCACTTCAAGTACGACGCGATCAAGGACGGCATCACGGCCTACTGGGCGCAGTCGAAGTCGCTCGATCCCAAGCAGATCGAAGGCCTGCGCAACTTCCTCGAGGTCGAGACCGATCCCGAGCTGATGTGGGACGGCTGGATGAGCATGGCCAACACGCACAAGTACTGGGGCGACACGGCCCAGGCGCGCGGCGAGTCGGCCGAGGCCAAGAAGCAGCGCGGCATCCAGCGCGACTGCCTGGCGCGCGCCTGGCGCGGCATCCCGCAGGACGACGACACGCTGCACGCGCACGTGACCTTCTACGCCGCGCAGTTCTGGGACCTGAGGGACGAGCTCTCGGCCGACGACAAGCGCCTCCTGCTCTCGATGACCGAGATGACCGCGCGGCGCTTCGAGAGCGACGCGCTGATCCAGGACCTCTACGGCCGCGGTCTCTTCCTCAACGGCAAGCTCGACGCCGCGCAGGCGGCCTGCGAGCGCGCGATCGAGGTCGCCAAGGCCCGCGGCGAGGACCCCAAGCCCTACCTCGACCATCTCGAGGCGTTCAAGGGCGGCGCGAAGTAGCGTCCGCCGCGTTGCGGTGCGGCGGAACGCGCCGCGGACGAGGCTTCCGCTCGCGCGCCCAACGGCGCGCGCTCGTCATTCGACGTGCACGCTGAAGGCCTGCGTCGGATCGCCGGAGAGCGTGACCTCCTGGCGCACGTCGGGCTTGTCCTTGAGCATCACGACGACGGTGTACTTGCCCGGCGCCAGCGGTCCGAAGCGGTGGCCGGGCTGCGGGGCCGAAGGCTGGACGTTCCAGTCCGAGAGCGAGCCCTGATCGAGCCCGCGCGCATCGAGGACCTGCACGTCGGCCTGCACGCCGTTGCCCTGCGCGTCGACGGGCTGCACGAAGAGCAGCGTCGCGTTGACCAGCGCGAGATCGACCTTGCTCGGCTCGCCCTCGCTGATCTGCACCCAGGTCGAGGCACCCGAGCTCTGCATGCCCTTGGTCGCGCAGAACGTGGCGCGCACCGGCGGCAGCGACTCGAACGCGAAGTGGCCTGCGGCGTCGGTCGTCTCGCGCTCCCAGCCGGTGAGCCTGCGGCCCTTCTCGTCGAGCGCGATCACCGTCGCGCCGGCGACGGGCGCGCCGTCGCTGCCGATCACGTTGCCCTCGACGCGACAGGCCGGCTGCAGGACGAGCTCGAGGCCCTCGAGCGTCCGGCCGTCCTCGACCTTGAGACCGCCCAGCGTGCTGCGCCCCGTGCGCACCGCGCCCCAGCGGTAGTTGTTGCCGCCGCAGGAGATCTCGTACGTGCCCGGCGCGAGGTGCTCGAAGCGGAAGCGTCCCTCCTCGTCGCTCGCGACGTTGCCGGAGATGTTGCGTCCGCCCTGGCCGCGCACGTTCGGGTCGGCGTGCAGCTCGAGCCAGACCTGCGCCTGCGGCTTGCCTTCTCGGTCGACCACGCGGCCGGCGAGCGTGCAGCCGGGGAGCTCGAAGTCGTGCTTCTGGCTGCCCGTGCCCTTGAGCTCGAGGTCGAAGTTCGAGCGCGTCGCCGAGCCGGAGGCGGCGATGCTGACCATGTACTTGCCCTCGCCGTCGAGGGCCAGCGCGTAGGTCCCGTCGGCCGCCGTCGCCGCGTGCCGCTGGCGCATCTCCTCGCCTTCGCCGGAGCTCTGCTTGTAGAAGAGCAGGCTCGCGTCCCCGAGCGGCTTGCCGCCGCTGGTGACGACGCCCGAGAGGTGCACGGCGTTCTTCGGCGGGCCGCCCAGCGTGACCTCGGCCGTCGCGCCCTCCTCGACCTTGACGGTCGCGTTGCGCTGCTGCTCCTGCCACAGGCGCGAGAGCTTCTCGCTGTCGTCGCCGACGGCCTGGTACTCCGCGGGCTTGACCTGCGTCGACACGCTGTAGCTGCCCGGCGCGAGCTTCTCGATCGTGAAGCGACCCTGCGCATCGGTCGTGGCCTGCTTCCACTCGGTCGCGCCGTCGTGACCGCTCAGGTTGACCGGACGGTCGGCATCGGGATGCCCCGCGTCGTCGAGCACCAGCCCCGCGATGCGCCCGGGCCGGCGCAGGACCAGGCGCAGATCGGCCGCCTTCTGGCCGGGCGCGAGGTCGAGCGGCAGCGGTTCGGCCGCGGCCCATTCCTCGCTGGTGGCGAACAGCCGCGCAGGCCCGGCGGGGACCCCGCTCAGGTCGAACTTGCCCGCCTTGTCGCTGGTGTCCTCGAAGTCCTTGCCGGCGTTGAAGACCGAGAGGCTGCGCTTGTCGTTCTCGACCTCGACCCGCACCTCGCGCCCAGCACGGGCACGCCCTTGGGATCGACGACCACGCCTACGTCGGCGGCGGCGGGCGCCAGCACCGAATGACCAGGCTGTCGCCGGAAGTTGCACGAGGCGGGCGGTGTCGGCGAATCCGTGGACTCCGCGCTGAGCTTCCAGGCTCCCTCGTGCAGGCCGTCGAAGGTGAAGCGCCCGGCCTCGTCCTTGAAGCGCTCGCATCTGGCGTGTTGCGCGCGAAGACCCGGAACTCGTCGGACTTCTCGATCGGCTCGGCGCGCACGAGGAACTCCTTGACCGGCGCGCCGCCGGCGTCGAGCACGCGGCCGCTGACGCTGTAGCCCGCGCCCAGCGCCAGCAGCACGCTTCCGCGTCCTGGCGGTCACGTCCTCCTGGATCGCGGTCCACTTGCGGCGCTTGTCCTCGCGCGCGACGACTTCTGCTTCTCCTGCTGGATCGGCTGTGCCGTCCGGCGCGGCTTCTCGCGCCGCGGCTTCGGCGCCCTCCGGCTGGCTGCCGCGGCCTCCGCGCCGCCCTTGGACGCCGCCTCGACGGGCTTGTCCGCGCCCGCCGGCGGACGTGATTCGGCGCGCAGCGTGCCCTTGCCCTTGCCCAGGCCCGTGAAGCGGAAGCGGCCCTCGCGCATCGCTGCGGACGGACTGGTCGCGGTCGACGAGCCAGGGCATCGCGTTGCCGGTCGAGTCGCTGTAGCGCATCGAGACCTGCGCGCCCGCGACCGGCTTGCCGTCCGGACCCTGCACGAGGCCCGCGATCTCCAGGCCGCGGCGCAGCACGATGCGCAGGCCTTCCTGCGCGCTGCCCTCGCCGAAGCCCTCGTAGACCTGCTCCTCGGTGACGAAGCCGTCCTTGCGCACGAACAGCTTGCCCTGGACGGCGGGCATGCCGCGCAGGTCGAACGATCCGTCCAGTTGGCGCTCTTCTTCTCGTGGAAGTTGGTCCAGCCCGAACGTCTGGGATTCTGCGCCTGGAACTGGAAGCTGGCCTCGGCCACGGCCGCGCCGTCCTCGTCGACGACCTTGCCCGCGATGCGCACGCCCTGCACGAGCGCGATCTCCGCATCGATGCTGCGCCCCGCCTCGACCTTGAGGTTCTCCTTCTGCGCGCGCACGAAGTTGGCCGGGCTCGTGGGAAGGTGAAGGTCGACTCGGCCCGCAGGCCGCCGATCTCGACGCGAGATCCGGGCCGACCTCGCCGTAGAGGCTGCGCAGGCGCTCGGACGTCCGCGCGGTCGCTGTCGTCGGCCAGACCTGGACGGGCGTGCTGACCAGCGGCGCGCCCCTGCGCCGCGGGCGGCAGCGTCACGCGTCCGCGGACGAGGCTGCCCAGCAGCGGCGCGAGATCGGGTCTGCACCGCGCCCGGCTTCGAGGGGAACCTCACCCGGCGTCCTCGGCGAGGTAGCTGTAGCGCGCCTGGATGCGCAGCCAGCCCGAGCGCGTGTCCTTGCTGAACGCGACGCGGAACGCGCCGTCGCGGCCGACCTCGACCGAGTGCAGCGAGTCGTTGGAGAACTTCTTGCCGCGCGCCTCGACGACGAGCTTCTCGTCGGCGGGCGTGCCGTCGGGGAACTTGACCCTGCCCTCGACCCACTGCGCGTGCTTGAGCTCGGCCTCGAGCGGCGTGAGCACCGCGCGCCGGCCGCCCTCGGGCTTCTTCGCAAGCGCCTTCTCGACCGTCTTGCGCTCCGGTGTGCTCTCCTCGTGCGCGGCCTCCAGCGGCGCGGCGGCCTCCGGGGCTGGCGACTGCGCGCTGGCCGCGATCTCCGGTTCGGATCCGCGGCCGTCGCCGCAGGCGACTGCGTCGTCTTCCACAGCGCGGTGAAGCCCAGCGCGAGCACGGCCAGCAGGGCGACGAGAACGATGAGCGGGCGTCGGGACATGCGGGATCTCCTCTCGTCGCCGCCTTGCCGGCGGACCGGCGGCGTGAGTCTACCGTCGCGCCTATTTCGCCGCTGCAGGTGATCTCGACGCGCGCGTCGTGCCGCGGCGAGGAGCACGCTCTCGCTGCCGCGCGAGCCGTCCGAGCCGCGATCTCGATCGAGCATGCCCGGGCGGCGAGCGTAGTCCACAGCGGCGCAGGAGGATCCTCGACGTCCACGCCTCGTACTCGTCGTCCCGATGCCGCGCGCGACGCGAGCGAGCAGAAGACCGTCCGCGGCGCAGAGTAGATCGAGGGATGCACGCCCGCGCCGAGCACCAGTTCGAGCTCCAGCGTGGTCTCGCGGTCCGCGCGCAGGGCGATGGGCTCGCCGACCGGCGCGACCCAGCCGCCGCCGCTGGCGTTGAACGCGAAGCGCCCCTCGGGCAATCCGCGCAGCACGAAGCTGCCGTCGGGCTCGCTGCGACAGCCGAGCATCGCGTTGCCGCTCTCGTCGAAGGCGCAGACCATGGTGATCGGCGGCGCCGCGTCGGCGGGGAAGTGCAGCTGGCCGCGCACGATGCAGCCGGGCGAGAGCACGATCTCCAGGCCGGTGAGCACCTCTTCCGCCGAGAGTTCGACCTCGACACGCGCGGAGGCATGCCTGCGCTCGCGTCGGTCCGGCGCTGGGCGGGCAGCACGTGCCTTGCGTAACGGGCTGCGGGAAGGTGCTCGAAGCCGTCGCCGTCGGGTCGGGTCGCGTGCGGGGAGAACGACGCGAGCTCGGCGTCTCGGCCTGGCGTGCGCTCGGACGAGAGCAGGAGCTCCGCTCCGGGCAGCGCGGCGACCGAGAGCATCGACGACCTGCCCGAGATGCTGCCCGAGGGCGCGCGAAGTCCGCGCGCTGCGACTCGCGCTCGGTGATGCGCACGTCGCGCCCCAGATCAGGTTGCGCGGCTTGCGTCGACGTGGAAGATCACGTGAAGCTGCGCGGCCGCCAGCCAGAGCATCTCGTACTCGCCGCGCTCGTCGGTGCGCGCACGCGGCATGTTCCCGTGGTCGTACTCGTTCCCCTCGGCCCACAGCCACACCCCGGCCTGCGCCGCATCGCCCGCGCGCACGCGGCCGAACAGGCGCACGCTGCCCGACGGGATTCCGCCGAGCAGGACCTCGACCGTCTGGCCCTCGCCGACGAGGACGTTGGCCGAGTTGCACGAGCGCTCGAGCATGTTGGCGAGGAAGAGCGTCTCCCGTCGCAGCAGCGCGAGCCCCGCTCGTCGCCGGCAGCAGCGACCCGTGCGTGCCCGGCGGCACCATCTCGAACGCGAAGTGGCCGGCGTCCTCGCCGGTGGCGAAGAGGACCTCTGGTCATCCATGACCGTACGTGATCGACCCCCGCGCGCGGAGCCCCGCGCGCATCGCGGCGAAGCCTGATGCAGCTGGCGCCGCAGCACGAGCCGCTGCTCGCGCTTGTGCTCGCCTTGGGCCAGGAGCAGCAGCGCGTCGCTCTGCGCCCAGTCCTCGTGCATCGCGACCAGCTGCAGCAGGCCGACCGGCGCGGGGTGGATCGAGAAGCGGCCCTCGTCGTCGGTGACGGTCGAGTCCTCGCGCTGGTCGTTGGGCCAGCCGCCGGCGTCCCACTCGACGAACTGCACGCGCGCCAGGGCCGCGGGCTTGCCGTCGGGCAGCAGCACGAGACCCTCGATGCGCGCCTCGGCCTCGAGCGCTTCCTCGGGCGTCGGCGGCGGAGGCGTGCCTTGCGCCTGTGCGCACCGGCGCGGCCTCGACCGAGTTGATGCGCGCGAGCGCGGCAGCCCAGTGCGGCCCGTGAGGGCGCGGAGTCGGCCGTGCTCGGCGGCACGAGCGCCGTCGGCCGTCGGTGCGGGATCCGCAGGCCGCTCGTGCCGGCCAGCGCGCAGCCAGGCCAGGACCAGGGCGAGGAACAGGAGCAGCGGGACGATCGGACGCGGGCGCATGGGGGGAACGATCGCGCGGACACCACCCGGCCAAGAGCCGCGCGGTCACACCCCGATGGTCGCGCGCTCTCCTTCATCCGCAACAGCGCAGGGCTTCGGCGGTCAGCGAGACGACGCCGCTCCTGGCCGCTGTCCGGCGCGCGCGTGATCGCGACGCGGTAGATGCCCGGCGCGAGCACCAGCTCCAGCTCGCCGTGCCAGACGCGCTGTTCGGCGCGCAGGAAGCCGGCCGCGTCCTCGACGCGCACCTGGACGGCGCCGGGTGCCGCGCACGTCGATCACGAGGTCGCTCGCCGCGCGCCAGCACGAGATCGGCCTGCTCGTGTTCGCCTCGCCGAGCGTCAGCACGCTGCGCGAGCGCGCCGCGCGATCGTCGAGGCTGGCGCACAGCACGTAGTCGCCGGGCGCGAGCGAATCGAAGCGGTAGTGGCCGGCCTGGTCGGTGGTCGTCACCTGCACGTTGCCCATCCCGCTGCGCGCTCCGGCCGTGACGCGCACGCCGGGAACGCCGAGCGCGTACTCGTCCGCGACCGTGCCGTGCAGCGCGGCGGCGCGCGCGAGGTGCACGCGAACGCCCGCGCGATCCTCGCCCGGACGCAGTCCCGTGATCAGCGCGTCCTGCGCGCGCCAGCGCGGATCGAGCGCGGAGAGCCGCAGGTCGCCGGGCGGCAGCGCGCCGATCTCGAAGCTGCCGTCGGTCCCGCTCGTCACCGTGCGCACGTCGCCCCAGGGATCCAGCGGCAGCGGCTCCGCGAACTCGGGCCCGCGCGCGAGGCTGAGCGTCACGCCGGCCAGCGCGTGCTCCGCGGCGTCGACCACGCGTCCGCGCACGTGCGCCTCGAGCAGCAGCAGCGCGCTCGAGTTCGCGGCCATCCTCGAGGATGGGCGCGTCGAGGAAGAGCGGCGCGAAATCGCGCGGGCAGGCGATCAGCGGCCCCGCGAGGCAGCTCGCCGGGCCGACGAGCTCGAACTCGCCGCTGGCATCGACCTCCGCCACGCAGCGCTCGCCGCCTTCGATCCAGACCCACGAGCCGGCCAGGAAGTCGGTGCTGAAGGGCTCGTCGGTCGGCGCGACGAAGCGGCCGTGCAGCACGCCGCGCGCCGCGGGCGCCAGCAGCACCTCGATCGAGCGCTCGCCCGGCGCGGGCTCGATCCAGAGCGGGCGCAGCTCGAGCCAGCGCGACTCGAGCGCGACGTCGAAGCCGCTCTCGGCGAGATCGAGCGCGAGGCGGAAGCGCCCCTCGGCGTCGGGCCGCGTCGTCGCCAGCGCCGCGCCGTGCAGGACCGGCGCGCGCGGCGCCGCGGCGCGCGACGATCTCGATCGGATCGCCGGCTCGGGAACCGGTCGGCAGCAGCACGCGACCTTCGACGAGGAAGCGAGCGGGGTGCTGGGCCGCGGCGGGAAGAGCGAAGACGAGCAGGGCCAGGGACGCGAGGCGCGCGTTCATCGGGGGGAGTCCAGAGAGGGCCGCGAGGTCGTACGACACGGGCCGGGGCGTTCTTCCAGGTTTCTCGGCGCGATTCCGGAGCGGTCCTGGGACGCGGACGCTCCGGAGGGCGAGCGGGTCGAGAGTACCTGGGGTCGGGGAGCGAGCGCGATCCGCCGGCAGCTCAGCGCCGCGCCGTCCGGTGCTAGCTCCGAGCGCGTTCGCGTCCTGCTGCGGCGCGGCGCCCGAGATCGTCACGTCCGCCTCGGCGCGCGAGCCGCCGGCACCGCGCGCGACGACGTGGTAGCGGCCCGGCGGCAGCGGACCGCAGGCGCGGCCGCGCATCCCCGGCGGCGGCTTCGCACTCGCCTCCGGCGCGAGCTCCGCCTCGGCGCGCAGGCGGTTCGACGCGTCGTAGACCGCGAGCTCGCGCTCGGCCGCGTCGGCGCTCCCGCGAGCTCGACCCACAGCAGCGCGCCCGGCACGAGCACGAGCTCGGCGGGGGCGACGGCTCCCGGCGCGAGCACGAGCTCGAGCGGCTCGCGCGCACACGCCCGGCCGCGCGCGCCGAGAGCGCGATGCGCCCGAAGCGCCTTGCGCCGCGCAGCGCCGAAGCGGCCCGCGGCGTCGCCGTCGCGGGCTGGCCGAGCGCGGCTCGCGCACCAAAGCGCGGCGCGGCCGTCGCGCGCGCCCGACACGTCGATCCAGCGCGCGACGACGCGCGCGCCGGCGAGCGGCTGGCCTTGCGCGTCGAGCACGCGACCCTCGACGCGCGGCGCGCTGCGGAGCGTCAGCACCAGGTCCGAGCGCGTCTCGCCCGGGCGCAGGCCGGCGAGCTCGAGCTCGGCCGGTCCGCAGTCGTCGTCGATCGCGTGCATGCGCAGCGGGCCCGCGGGCAGGTCGCGCAGCACGAACACGCCCGGCGCCGGGTTCTCGTCGCGCGGGCCGAAGACCGGGTGGTCGGGATCGCTGGGCTCGCGCGCGACCGTCTCCGACTGCGGACTCCAGCGCCGCTCGAAGCACGAGGTCGTGTCGAGCACGAGGCGTGCACGAGCGAGCGGCTGGCCGTCGCGGTCGACGATGCGGCCGCGCAGCGTCACGCCGCTCGCGAGCGGGAGCGCGAGCCCGCGCAGGCCGCCGGACTCGAGCGGCCCGATCGCCGCACACACGGGAGCGCAGCCGGCAGGCAGCGTGCGCAGCCTGAGTTCGACGCCGCAGGGCACGCCGCGGAACTCGAAGCGCCCGCCCGCGTCGAGCGTGGCGCGTCCGAGGTAGCTCGACCACCAGCGGCCGGGCTCGACGATCGGCTGCAGCGCGAGCTCCGCGGCGCTGGGCACGCAGCCGAGCAGGAGCTCCAGGCCCGCCAGGTCCGAATCCGGCGGCGCCTGCAGCGTTCCGGCGATCCAGGTCCCCGACGTGGCGACGAGCTCGAGCGTGCGGTCGTGCTGCGTGTCGACCGGACCGTCGTCGAACAGGCGCAGGCGGCGCGAGTCGAGCTCGAGCTCGACCATCGCGTGCCGGCGCGCGATGCGCAGACGGAATCCGCCATCGGAGTCCAGCGTCGTCCGTGCCAGCTCGCGTCCGCGCGCATCGCTCGAGCCGCGCGCGCCGCGCACGAGCAGCTCGAGCGGCGCCTCGCTCGTGCAGTCGGCACACGGGCGAACGTGACCGGAGAGCTCGATCGTGTCGGACTCGGCGCTCTCGTCGTGCGCCGCACCGCGTGCGGCGAGTCCGTCGTCGATGCCGGCGCCCGGATTCGCGTGCGGACGAGACAGGCCCTCCGTCGCGGAGTCGGCGTGCGAACAGCCGGCAGCGACGACGAGGAGCAGGGCGCACAGGTGCAGGATCCCGGGTGTCATGGCTCGAAGGGCGGGGACTATCACCACCCGCGAGCCACGCTACCAAGCCAATGCGCGCGAACTCTGTAAGAGCAGACGCACCCGTAAATCGCACGCGTGCACCGTGCACGGACGCGTCCGGCGCTTCTCAACGGTCAGCCGCCGCGCGTGTGCATCTCCCAGTGCGGGTTCGTGCGCAGCTCGGTCGACTGCGCGGAGGCCTCGCGCGTGGCGAGCGCGAGGCGTTCCTCCGCGCCGCGATCGTCGCGACGCGTCCAGCGCGCAGCGAGCAGTTCGGCGAGCTCGCGCGTGCTCGCGCCCGCGCGCAGCGGCGCGGCCAGATCCAGTCCCTGCCGCGCGTAGAGGCACGTGTACCACATGCCGTCGGCCGTCAGCCGGCTGCGGTCGCAGCGCGCGCAGAAGGGCTGCGTGGTCGAGGCGATGATGCCGAAGAGCGTGCCGTCGGAGAGCAGGAAGCGCTCGGCCGGCGCGCTGGAGTGCTCGACCAGCGGCGTCACCGGCCCGTAGGCGGCCGCGATGCGCTGCAGCATCTCGGCGCGCGTCAGCACCTGGTCCATCGACCAGCGTGTCGCGCCGCCGACGTCCATGTACTCGATGAAGCGCACCTCGCACTCGTGCTCGCGCGCGAACTCGAGCAGCGGGACGAGCTCGTCGTCGTTGGTGCCGCGCAGCATCACGCTGTCGAGCTTGATCCCGCGGAAGCCGGCCGCGCGCGCGGCTGCGATGCCGGAGAGCACGTCCTCGAGTCCGTCGCGGCGCGTCAGCGCGCGGAAGCGCGCCGGCTGCAGCGTGTCGAGGCTGACCGTCAGCCGGTGCAGGCCCGCGCGCCGGAGATCGGCGGCGAGCGCGCCCAGCAGCAGCCCGTTGGTGGTCAGCGCCAGGTCGCGGATGGCGCTCTTCGCGGCCAGCAGGCCGATCAGCACGGGCAGGTCCTGGCGCACGAGCGGCTCGCCGCCCGTGATGCGCAGCTTCTCGACGCCGAGATCGACGAAGGCGTCGACCACGCGCGCGATCTCCTCGAAGCTGAGGATGCGCGGCTTGGGCAGCCAGACGTACTCCTCCTCGGGCATGCAGTAGGCGCAGCGCAGGTTGCAGCGGTCGGTGACCGACAGGCGCAGGTTCGCGAGCGGGCGTCCGTGGAGATCGGCGGGCGGCATCGAACGTTCCAGTATGCCGCACGGCGCACTCGCGCGCCGCGGGTCCTCAGATCGGCGGCAGCGGCGCGAGCTCGACGCGCGCCAGGCGCCGCCATCCCAGCGGGACGAGCACGAGCACGAGCAGGCCCAGCAGGACCTGGCCGATCCAGTGCAACGAGGCCAGGGCCTGCACGCCGGCTGCGAAGCCCACCGCCAGCGAGTAGACCAGGGCGGGCACGATCGCCTCGGTGTTCGTGCGCCCGGGCGTCTGGTCGTGCGAGAAGGGCAGGTCGCGCACCAGGTGGGGGATGGCGAAGAGCGCGACGCAGAAGGAGCTTCCGACGACCAGCGCCGCATCGGGCGCGCGGTCGAAGCCGGTCAGCGACAGCGCCAGCAGCGCAACGCCCGCTTGCACCGGCAGCAGCACGCAGCACACGAGCGCCTTGGCCGCGCCGCGCGCGAGGGCCGCGCCGTCCTCGACCGGCGCGATCGCGAAGATCCAGCGCGCCTTGGCGTGCTCGCTGAAGCGCAGGAGCAGCAGAACGCTCGAGAAGGCCAGGGCGCACATGTACAGCCCGAGCACGCTGAACCCCGCCGGCAGCTCCGCGTGCCGCCCCCGCATCGGCAGGAACATCACGATCCCCAGCAGCGAGCTGCCCACGAAGCTGGGCCAGGCGCCGCGCGCGAAGAGCCGGTCGCGGCGCACGAGCGGCAGGGCCAGCTCCCAGCCGGCGCGCTCCGCGCGGTTCCGGCACAACAGCCGCGCCAGCGGCGCGCTCCACCGGGCGTGCCAGCGCGCGTCGCTCGCATCCCCGCCCTGCACGCCGCTCGCCAGCGCCGTGACGAAGTGGCGCGAGGCGAGCTGCAACGCCAGCGTGACGAGCAGCAGCGGCACGCCCAGAGCCAGCGCCGCGAGCGCGAGCGTTCGCGCGTCGGCGCGACCCTGCACGAGCTCGAACAGCCCGCCGAACCAGGCTGGCGGCAGGAGCAGCGTCCAGCGCGGCTCGGCTTTGATCGCATCGAGCAGCGGCTGGAACGAGAGCAGGCGCGGCAGGACCTGCGGTCCGCAGATCAGGAGCACCATCGCCAGCACCTGACCGTACAGGCTCGCGCGCTGGAAGCGGCTCGGCCCGAGCAGGCGCAGGATCGCCGCGTAGAAGAGCGCGACCGAGCCGACACAGAAGCTCGCGGTCAGCGCCGCCGTCAATGGCACGCACACCAGCACCGCCCACCACGCGTAGCGGAACGGCCCGAGCAGCATCGGCCAGAAGCAGATCAGCCCCGACATCAGCACCACGTAGAACGAGAGGTGCGCCAGGCGCGCCGCGAAGAGCGTGCGGTCGCTGACCGGCAGCGCGGCGATCGTCGCGATGTCAGTGCCGTCGACCAGCAGCGTGTCGTACATGCCGAGCAGCACGAGCATCAGGAGGAAGGACAGCGCGGCCGAGACGCTCGCCATCCACCACAAGGGCGGCGGCGTGATCAGGAGACCCAGGCCGGCCGGTCCCAACCCGGCCAGCCAGCTCAAGGCGAACAGGATCGCCAGGCCGAGCGTCATCGTGGTCTCGGACTGGCCCTTGATGCCGCGCGCGTCGTTCTCGAGCTTGAGCTCGAGGATGCGCAGGAAGGCCTCGGGCTGCAGGCCGGCGCGCGCCAGCCAGGCCCGGCGCTTCTCCAGACGCGCGAGGTACCAGCCCGCGAGCAGGCCGCTGCGCCGTCGCGGATGCCAGGGCGATCCGAGCAGCTCGCCGCGCGCCGTCGGGCTCATCCGAGCGCCTTCAGCACGCGCTGCACGCGCTCGGCCTCGCCGCCCGACGAGGTCAGCTGCGCGAAGATGCGCTCGAGCGAGGCCTGCGTGCTCGCGCTGCGCAGCTCCTCGAAGCTGCCCAGCGCGGCGATGCGGCCCTCGTGCAGGATCGCGATGCGGTCGCAGACGCGCTCGACCACGTCCATCACGTGCGAGCAGTAGAAGATCGTGCGACCGCTGTCCGCCAGCGCGCGCAGCAGCTCCTTGATCAGGATCGTGGCGTTGACGTCCAGGCCCGAGAGCGGCTCGTCGAGGAAGAGGATGCGCGGATCGTGCAGCAGCGCCGAGGCGAGCAGCACCTTCTGGCGCATGCCCTTGGAGAGCGTGGCGATGCGCGAGTTGAGCCGGCTGTCGAGCTCCAGCGCGCCGAGGAGCTCCTCGGCGCGGCTCCGGATGCGCTCGTCGTCGAGCTCCTGCAGGCGTCCGACGAGCAGCATGTGCTCGGCGATCGTCAGCTGCTCGTAGAGCAGCGCGTTCTCGGGCACGTAGCCGATGCGCCGCTTGATCGCCAGCGCGTCGCGTCGCGGGTCGAGCCCGTCGATGCGCACCTCGCCCTCGTACTGCTGCAGGAGGCCGATCAGGATGCGGATCGTCGTGCTCTTGCCCGAGCCGTTGGGGCCGATGTAG
Source organism: Planctomycetota bacterium (assembly GCA_044229935.1). Taxonomy (GTDB): domain Bacteria; phylum Planctomycetota; class UBA1135; order UBA1135; genus JADJLZ01. The sequence goes on from JBGASC010000014.1 coordinate 80,274, forward strand.
CCCAGGATCTCGCCCGCGCGCACCTGGAGCTCGATGCCCTGCAGCACCTCGCGCGAGTCGTAGCGCTTGCGCAATCCGTGGATCTCGATCATCGCGCGCCTGAGCCTCCCCGATCGAGGGGCATCCGCGCAAGCCCCCGACCGCGCGCTCGCCGCGGGCCTAGCGCCGGCAGCCCTGCGCGATGCGCTGGCGCAGCTCCTCGCGCGCCGAGGCCAGCGTTCCGTCGAGTTCGTGCTCGAGCGCGTCGATGTCGGGGCTCTCGCCGCGGCGCAGGATGGTTGCTTCGGTCCTGCCCGGGCCGCTCGTGCCGACCGAGGCGTGGTAGCGGCGCACGAGGATGTCGTCGTGCGGGTACGTGCTCCACGTCTCGGGCGGATCGACGTTGGCGGCGAGCTTGGCCGAGAGCAGCGAATCGACCAGCGCGTCGCGCTGCGACTCGATGCGTCCGAGCTCGGCGTTCTTCTGGTCGATGAAGTGCTCGAGCTCGTTCTGCACGGCCGGATCGTCGCAGGCGAGGCCAGCGGGGTTGAGCTCGGGGTCGAGCAGGCAGCGCCGCAGCGTCGGCAGCGTGTGCTGCGGCTCGTCGCCCGGCGCGGCCGACGCCGCGGGCGGGAGGGCCGCCTGCGTGCGGGCCTGCTCGAGCTGCTCGGCTGCTGCAACGGTGCGCACGCCCTCGACCGGGGCTTCGAGCGGGGCAGTCGGATGATCGCCGCGCGCGACGGCCGGCGCGTGCGTCGCGTGCTCCGGGCCGGCGTGCACCTCCGCCGGACGCGCGGGGACGAGCAGCTGCACGGCGAGCACGCCGGCGAGGATGCCCGCCAGCGAACCGAGCACGAAGGCCGGCCCGGACTTCATCTCAGTGCCCGCTCCCGCAGGTCCAGCAGACGTTCGTCACGCGCACGATCGGCACGTCGCCGATCGAGACGGTGTAGTCGGCGAAGTCCCCGCACTCGAGGTCGTCGCGGATGTAGGCCGTCACGTCGGTGCTGCCGCGCGCCAGCGGCGTGCCGTCCTTGCCGATCTTGATCAGGCAGGTGCTCTGCGCGCTGACCGAGATCGTGCCCGAGGCCTTGCAGTTGCGCGGCGTGCACGTGCCGAGCGCGCACTGGCCGTGCTGCGTCAAGCCGGCGGTCAGCGTGGCGAGCACGTCGACCTGTCCGCTGAGGTGGCACACCGTCGGCACGCTGCCGACGATCTCGGTCGGTCCCCACTCGTAGGTGCAGCGACAGGGGTCGGTGCTGCCCTGGGGCGAGGCCCGGAGGTAGCTCGTCACGCCGAGCGTGACCAGCATGGTCGCGAGGAAGCTGCGGATCAGCGTCTTGCCAACGTTCCCGCTGCTCATGGAGGATTCCAGTTCGTGTTGTGATCGTGCGAGTGTCCCGCTGCCGGAGACGATCACCGCAGACCGCCCAGGGGTCGGTCAGCGTGAACACCCGCGATCCGTTCGTGCGTGGCGCGACGCGCCAGGAGCGGGTGTGCATGGAACTCGGCCGCGAGCCCGGGGGGATGGGCGCGCGAGGGGGTTCCGGTTTCGATGCCAGGCCGCTGCTGTCGGATCGTGCTGCGAGATCCAGGGTCGGCGACGATGACCGATCTGTCAAGCGGCGCCGGGGCCCGGCCGCGCGTCGGCAACACGATCTTGATCCGGCGCGGCGCCTCCGCTGCCGGGGATCGCCTTCGGCGCGGCGCTGCGCCGGCCGCGGAAGCGCCGGCTGAGGTCGTCGAAGAGCGAGTAGGCGACCGGCGTCACCAGCAGCGAGAGCAGCAGGCTGAGGGCCTGTCCGCCGACGATCACCTTGGCCATCGAGGCGCGCGAGGCGGCTCCCGGACCCTGGCCCATCGCGATCGGCACCATGCCTGCGATCAGCATCAGCGTGGTCATCAGGATCGGCCGCAGGCGGACGCGGTTGGCCTCGAGGATCGCCCAGGTGGAGACGCGCTTGTCCTCCGCCAGCGTCGCGATCCAGCGCCCGAAGCGACCCTGCGCCGGATCGGCGCGGCCCTCGCGGTACGCGGCCGGCACCTCGCCCGGATCGGCGGCCGCCCGCGCGCGCAGCACGTTGGTGTAGTCGACCTGCAGGATGCCGTTCTTCTTGACGATGCCGAAGAGCAGGAACACGCCCAGGATCGAGAAGATCGTCAGCGACTGGTTGAGCAGGATCAGCGAGAGCAGCGCGAAGGGGATCGTCAACGGCACGGCGAGCAGGATCGTGATCGGGTGCACGAAGCTCTCGAACTGCGCCGCGAGGATCATGTACATGAAGACCAGGCTGAGCAGCAGCGCGACGACGAAGGCCGCGTTGGACTCGGCCTGCGTCTTGGCGCGGCCGCTGGCGATCAGCTGGTACTCGGGCGGCATGTGCTGCTCGGCCGCCGCGGCGCTGAACTCCTCGACGCCGCGGTTGGTGGTGCTGCCGGCGAGGTTCGCGATCAGCGTCACCTTGCGCTGGCGCGCGAAGCGATCGATCTGCGAGGGGCCGCGCGCCTCGGCCAGATGCGCCACGCTGCCGAGCTCCAGACGCCGCCCGTCGCTGGAGGGGATCTTGAGCCGCTCGACCGCCTCGCGATCGCCGCGGTCGGTGCCCTCGGCGCGCAGCCAGACGTCGTAGAGCTCGCCCAGGCGGTCGTCCTTGAAGTCCGAGACGATCTGTCCGCCGACCAGCGTGCCCAGCGTGGCGGCGACGGCCTGCACCGAGACCTGCTGGTCCATGGCGCGGTCGCGGTCGATCTCGACGCGCAGCTCGGGCTTGCGCAGCGCGATGGTGGTGTCGACGTCGGCGAAGCCCGGCGTGCCGCGCATGCGCTGCACGATGCCGTCGGAGTAGCGCGTCAGCGCCGCGAGGTCGGGCCCGGTCAGCGTGAACTCCAGGTCGGCGTTGACGCTGCCGCTGGAGATGTTCGCCGGCAGCTGCACGCTCGTGCGCAGGTCGACCAGCAGCGGATCGGTCGCGATCAGCTTGCGCACGCGGCCCATCACGTCGAACTGCGAGAAGCGGCCGGCCTGGCTGTCCGCGCGCTGCTCGAGATCGACCAGGCGCACGTAGATCGAGCCCTGCGTCACGTCGCCCTGGCCCTTGGAGACCTTGCCGGTGGTGTCGCCCAGCGTCGTCATCACGTGTACGACCTCGGGCATCGCGCGCAGCTTCTGCTCGACGTGCGCGAAGACCTCCGAGGCGCGCTCGAGCGTCCAGCCCTCGGGCGTGGTGATCGCGACCTCGAACTCGCTCTGGTCGTCCTTGGGCAGGAAGTCCAGGCCGATCATGCGCGAGAGGCCCGGCCAGCCCAGCGGCAGCGGGAAGAGGCTGGCGACGACCAGCACGCTCGCGAGCACGACCGCCCAGCGCCGGCGCATGGCCCAGCGCAGGATCGCGAGGTAGGGCCGCTCGACGAGGCGTCCGTAGATCCCGCCCGAGTGGTGGCTGACGCCGCGCGCCGCGGCCTCGCGCGCCTTCTGCGAGAGCTTGAGGAAGCGCGAGCAGAGCATCGGCGTCAGCGTGAAGCTGACCAGCATCGACATCAGGATCGCCACGGCCGTCGTCACGCCGAACGAGGCGAAGAAGCGCCCGACGCGGCCGCTCATGAAGGCGATCGGCAGGAAGATCACCACCAGCGAGAGCGTGGTGGCGACGACCGCCAGCGTGATCTCCTTGGTCGCGCCCAGCGCGGCGTCCCAGGCGGAGAGGCCCTTCTCCTCCATCCAGCGGAAGATGTTCTCGTGCACGACCACCGCGTCGTCGATGACGATGCCCACCGAGAGCACCAGCGCCAGCATGGTGATGTTGTTGAGCGTGAAGCCGAACCAGCTCATCACCATGAAGGTCGCGACCAGCGAGACCGGGATCGAGAGCGACGCGATCAGCATCGTGCGCCAGTCGCGCAGGAAGAGCAGGATCGTCGCCGCGACGAGCAGCGCGCCCAGCACGAGGTGCTTGCCGATCTCGTGCAGCGAGCCGTTGATGAAGATCGACTGGTCGCGGATGACCTGCATGACGAGGTCGGTCTTGCCCTGGGCGCGGAAGACCTCCTCGAGCTTCGCCAGGCGCTGCATGACCGTCTGGATCACCTGCACGGTGTTCGTGCCGCTCTGCTTCTGCACCACCAGCAGCACGGCGTTGTCGCCGTCCAGGCGCCCCAGGCCGCGCGGCTCCTCGTAGGAGTCCTCGACGCGCCCGAGGTCCTTCAGGCGCACCGGGTTGCCGCCCAGGTTGGCCACGATCAGCTCGGCGAACTGCGCGCTGTGCTCGATGCGTCCCATCGTGCGCAGCACGAGCTCGCGGCGCTGCTGGTCGACGCGGCCGCCGGGCAGCTCCAGGTTCTGGCTGCCCAGCGCGCGGCGCACGTCCTCGATCGAGAGGCCGTAGGCGTCGAGCTTGTCGGTGTCGACCGTGACGTTGATCGCGCGCTTGCGGCCGCCGACCAGGCTGACCGAGCCCACGCCCGAGAGGCTGGAGAGCGAGTCCTTGATCTCCTTGTCCGCGATCTCGGTGACCTCGCGCAGCGAGCGCTTGCCCGAGACGGCGATCGTCATCACCGGCGTCGCGTCGATGTCGAACTTGTCGACGATGGGGGGATCGGTGCCGCTGGGCAGCTGCGAGAGGATCGTGTTGATCTTGCCCTGCACCTCCTGCTGCGCGACGTCGCGGTTCTTCTCGAGCAGGAACTGGATCACGACCGTCGAGATGCCCTCCTTGGTCGTGCTGCGCAGCTCGTCGATGCCGCTGATCGTGTTGACCGCCTCCTCGATGCGCTTGGTGACGCCGGTCTCCATCTCCTCGACCGAGGCGCCCGAGCGCGTCGTGGTGACGATCACGATCGGCAGGTCGACGTTGGGGTAGAGGTCGACGCCCATGCGGGCCCAGCCGAGGATCCCCACCACCACGGGCAGGAGGATCATCATCGTGGTCAGCACCGGCCGCTTGATGCACAGCTCGGGCAGGTTCATCGCGGGCCCTCCGCGCCGCGCGCGCCGTTGGCGGGAGGTTGCTGCTGCGGCGGCTGCTGCTGTTGCGGTCGCGTCGGCTGCGGCTCGGGTGCGGCCTCGCCTGGCGCGACGCGCACGCCGGTGGCGAGCTTGGTGTTCCCGCTGACCACCACGGATTCGCTGCCCGTCAGGCCCTTGCGCACCGCGACCCAGTCGCCGGCGTGCTCGCCGGGCTCGACCTCGATCGCGCGCGCCTTGCCGTCCTCGACCACGAAGACCTTGTTGACGCCGGCGAAGCTGAGCAGCGCCTCCTGCGGCACGAAGACCACGCGCGGATCCAGGCGCGTCTGGATGCGGGCGCGCGCGAAGGCGCCCGGGTGCAGCAGGCCGTGCTCGTTCGGCACCTCGATCTCGACGAGGAAGCTGCGGCTTTGCGGGTCGATCTGCGGGCTGATGCGCGCCACGCGGCCGCTGAAGACCTCGCTGGAGGACTCGACCGAGAGCAGCACCTTCTGCCCGACGACGATCTCGTTGGCGTGGCGCTCGGGCACCGGCGCGCGCAGCTTGAGCCGCGCGTCGTCGACCAGGCGGAAGAGCGGCGTGCCCTCGCGCACGTACTCCGCGGCCGAGATCTCGCGCGCGGCCAGTGCCCAGGTGCGCGCCGGCGCGCCGGCTGCCGCAGCGGGAGCGCGAACCTCGGTGTCGGACAGGCGCTGGCGCGCCAGCGCCAGGTCGGCCTGGCGCGTGCGCGCCTCGTCGATCAGCGCGCGCGCGTTGAGCAGCTCGACCTCGTGGTTGCTCTCGGCGACCTCGGCCTCGGTGCGCGCGTCGTCGTGTTCCTGCACGGTCACGCGCGGCGGGTCCTGTGCGAAGAGCTGCTCGGTGCGCCGCGAGCGGGCCGCGGCGTTCTCGGCCTGCAGCCGCGCGCGCTTGACCACCGGCACCTCTGCCGGGTCGAACTCGGCGGGGGGGAGCTCCTTCAGGCCGACCTTGGCCAGCGTCTCCTTGACCGCGAGCTCCTTCTGCTCGACGGCCAGCGCGTAGTCGGTCCCGTCGATGCGCGCGAGCAGCGCGCCGGCCGCGACGCGGTCGCCCACGTCCTGGCGCACCTCGACCACGCGGCCGGCGACCTTGGCCGAGAGCGTCACGTCCTCGTCGCCCCAGAGCGTGCCGTTGACGGCGACCTCCAGCTGCACGGGCTCGGTCCTGGCCGCGCGCAGCAGCACGGGCACGGGGGCCTCGGCGCGCGCGGCTCCCGGAGCGGGAGCGGGGGCCTTGGAGCAGGAGCACAGCGCAGCGCAGAGCGCCAGCGCGGGGAGGGGACGGATGGGCATGGGGATCGTCCGCGCCAATACTGGCGGGTCAGTTTTGACCTTGGTAGCGTAGGGGCCCGCGCGCGCCCTGGCAAGGGCGCCCGGCCGCGATGCAGAAACCGAACGAGCAGAAACGCCGGCGCATCCTCGAGGAGGCTGCGCGCCTCTTCGCCGAGCAGCCCTACCACGACGTGCGCCTGGAGGACGTGGCCGCGCGCGCCGAGGTGGGCAAGGGCACGATCTACATCTACTTCCCGAGCAAGGACGAGCTCTACCTGGCGCTGGTCGACCAGGGCTTCGCGCAGCTCGTCTCCGAGGTGGGCGCGCTGGCGCACGACGAGTCGCTCGACGCGCGTGTCGCGTTGCGGCGCATCGTGGCCGCGCTGGTGCACTTCGCGGTCGAGTACCCGCAGCTCTCCGAGCTGATGCGCTCGACGGCCGGCGGCACGGGCACGCGCTGGACCAAGGGTCGCAGCGACCTGACCCGCGTGATCGAGGCCGTCATCCGCCGCGGCGTGAAGCACAAGACGCTGCGCGATGCGCATCCGGAGCTGACCGCGCTGTGCATCCCCGGCCTGGTGCGCTCGGTGCTGCTCTTCGGGCCGCGCGAGCTCGACGAACGCGCCGTGACGCGGCATCTCGTCAGGCTCCTGGAGCATGGGCTCGTGCGCGAGGAGGAACGATGAGCCGCGCGCGACGAGGCACGCCGTCGGCGGCCATCGCGCCGTCGCTGCTCCTGCTGGCGTGCGCCTGCGCGAGCCGCGTCGACCAGCAGCGCGAGATCGCCACCTGGCGCGCGGTGGTCGACCAGGGACTCCCGGCCGCGAGCGTGCCGCTCGCGCCGGACGAGGCGCTGACGCTCGAGCGCGCCCTCGAGCTCGCCGTGCGCGCCGACGAGGGACTCGCGACGCATGGCGAGACCTACCTGCAGGCGCTGATCGACCGCCGGCGCCAGGCGGCGCTGCTCTACCCCGCGATCAGCCTCGCGCCGACGGCCTTCGTGCGCCAGAGCTCCTCGGGCGCGGCGATCCCCGGCAGCCAGGAGCACCGCGTCGACGTCCCGCTGCAGGCGAGCTACGCGAACTTCCAGCCCTGGAGCCAGGTGGCGAGCCTGGAGCGCGCGGCCTCGACGGCGGAGGCGCAGCGCGCGCTGCTGCTCGATGCGCGCGCCGCGCTGCTCCTGCAGGTCGCCCAGGCCTACTACGCCGTGCGGCGCGCCGAGAGCCAGGCCGAAGTGCTCGAGAGCTCGCTCGGCGTGCAGACCGAGCGCGTGCGCGACGTCGAGGCGCAGAGCCAGGTCGGCTTCGCGCGCGCCCTCGACGTGGCGCAGGCGCGCGCGCAGGCGGCCAGCACGCGCGTGCAGCTGGTCGAGGCGCATCGCGCGAGCACCGACGCGCGCGCGGCGCTGGCCTTCCTGATCGGCGCGCCGCGCCTGACGGGCGCGCTCGACGACCGCCTCGAGGTCCCGGCCGAACCCGCGGACGCCGCGGCACTCGCCGCGCGCGCGCTCGAGCTGCGCCAGGATCTCGTCGCCGCGCGCGCCGAAGCAGAGGCGGCCCTCAAGGGCGTCGACGTCGCCGTCGGACAGTACTACCCGGGCGTCACGCTCAACCTCTCGTACTTCCTCTACCGCGAGAGCGTGCCCGACGACAGCCTGTGGAGCGCGCTCGTCAGCGCCAACGTCCCGCTCTTCAGCTTCGGGAAGATCCACGCCGACGTGCGCGCGGCCTGGTCGGTCTTCCGCCAGGCGAAGCTGGTCGAGTCCCAGATCGCGCGTCGCGTCGCGCAGGACGTCGAGACCGCGGCCAACGATCTGGCCGCGTCGGCCGAGCGCCTCGACGCGCTCGCGCCCGAGCTGGCGGCCGCGCGCGAGGCCTTCGAGCAGGCTGCGGACCTCATGCGCGCGGGCAAGGCCACGAACCTCGAGCGCCTCGTGGCGCAGGACCAGCTCCTGGCGGCCCAGCTCTCGATCGCCGACGCGCGCTACGCGCGCAAGCTGGCCTGGCTGGCGCTGAAGCGCGCGTGCGGCACGCTCGCGCCCGGCCTCGAGTAGCGTCAGGGGCGCGGCCGGCGCGCCCAGCGCGTCGCGCTGAGCGGGTAGAGGAGCGGCGGCGTCGTGCGCGGGACGAACTCGCGCGCGCGGGCGATGCGCCGCGCGCAGACGACCCACTGCAGCGCGACGAGCACGAACCATGCGGCGGTCCAGCGCAGCGAGCTCTCGTCGCGGCCGGCGCGTTCGTCGGAGACGAGCAGCAGCGCGTCGTACGCGCCGTGCCAGAGCGTCGGCTCGAGCAGCGCCAGCACGCGCCGCCGGATGCGCTCGCCGTTCGATCCGGCCACCGAGGCGAGCGCCAGGTGGTAGCCCATCAGCGTGCCGTCCAGGGCGTGGCTGGGCACCGCGGTCAGGGCGCGCGCGAGCGCCGTGCCGACGCCGCCGTCGGCGACGTAGTAGAGGTTCTCGACGGCGGCGAAGCCCAGCGCGCTCGCGACGGCGTAGACGACCCAGTCGAAGGGCTCGTCGATGCGCTTGTCGAACGCGCCCAGGAGCGCGAGCGGCGCGAGCTTGCAGAGCTCCTCGACCAGCGCGACGAGCACGAAGGCCTCGAGGAACAGGCCGGGCACGCTGTGCTCGCTCCACTCGGGCGCCAGTCGACGCAGCGTCGAGAGCCCCAGGTCCTCGATCAGGGCCGCGGCGAAGACGGCCAGCCCGCCGGCGACGCAGTACTTGAGCAGGTTGAGCCAGGGTTCGCGTCGGCGGTCCAGGGCGTAGATCACGTGCAGGACCAGGAAGGCTGGGCCGACCGCGAGCGCCAGGAGCTGCATGCGCGGGATCTTACGGTCCGGGTGCGGCGTGGACCTCGACTGCGTCCGCGCGCGATCGGCCCGCAGCCGATAGCATGGAGGCATGCTGACCACATTCCTCCTGACCCTCCTGGCGCTTGCACCGCCAGCGAGCCCGAGCGCATCCGCCCCCGCTCCGCTCGTCCAGGACAAGGCGGCCCCCCAGACCGATCCGCTCGACGCGGAGTTCGCCCAGCTGCAGAAGGACTCCGAGAAGGCGTACTACGACTACCAGGAGAAGAAGAAGGTCGATCCCAAGACGCCGCGCTGGGAGCTCGGCCTGTGGGACAAGTACCAGGCGCTGGCCGACAAGGGCCACGGCCGCTCGCTCCTGTGGCTGGCGCAGAACGCGCAGGCGAAGTTCGAGAGCAAGAAGGAGGTGCTGGCGAAGAAGCTCGAGCTCTTCGGCACGCTGATCCAGAAGCACGGCAGCGCGGCCTGGGCGGACGAGATCGTCGTCGTCATCCAGAACCAGAAGAAGTGGTTCGGCATGACGGAGATGGACAAGCTGCTCTGCCAGCTCAAGTCGACCTCGAGCAACCGCGAGGCGCAGGCCGCTGCGCTCAGCGCGCTGACCAAGGTGCTCGACGGCACCTCGGCCGGCGAAGCGGATAAGAAGCGCGCCGCCGAGTACAAGGCCGAGCTGCTCAAGGACTACCAGAACACGAAGGTCGTCGACCGGATCAACGCGAAGGAGTTCCACGACACGCGCCTGGTCGTCGGCAAGCCCGTGCCCGACTTCACCGCGAAGGACATCGAGGGCGCCGAGTTCAAGCTGAGCGACTACAAGGGCAAGGTGGTGCTGCTCGACTTCTGGGGATTCTGGTGAGGCCCCTGCCGGGCCATGTTCCCGCACGAGCGGTCGCTCGTGGAACGTCTCAAGAACGAGCCCTTCGTCCTGCTCGGCGTCAACACCGACGAGAGCAAGGACAAGTACCGCGACGAGGCCAAGAAGAACGGCATCACCTGGCGCTCGGCCATGGACGGCAGCACGCAGGGCCCGATCTGCTCCAAGTGGGGCATCGAGGGATTCCCCACGCTGTACCTGATCGACGCGAAGGGCGTGATCCGCAACACGTGGCTCGGCGGTCCTGAGGAGAAGGAGCTCGACGAGGCGATCGACAAGCTCGTCCAGGAGACCAAGGCCAAGTAGCGCGGCCGATCCGCGCGTTCCGCAACGGCGCGGCCGTGCTCCCCTGCGGGGCGCGGCCGCGCTCGTCGTGCTAGGGTGGGAGGGAGAGCCTGAACATGATCTCCGCGATCCTCCTCCTCGTCCTGTGCGCGCCCGCGACCACGGCCCGCGCGTCCCTCGCGCCCGCGCAGTCGGGCGGCACCCCTTCCGCTCCCGCGCAGCCGGTCCAGGACCCCGCGCGCGAGCTCGAGATCCAGTACCAGCTGCTGAGCGAGCAGTACGCGCGCTCGGAGACCGAGTGGTCCGAGACGATGCGCGCCAGCGCCGGCGACCTCGCCCGCCGGCAGGAGCTCGCCGCCAAGCACCCGGTCAAGGCCTACTGGGCGCGCTTCGAGAAGCTCGCCGAGGCGAAGCACGGACGCGCGCTCTTGTGGCTGGCGACGCACGCCGAGAACCAGTTCGCCGACAAGGCCGAGATCGGCGCGCACAAGAAGCAGCTCTTCGACAGGCTCGTCGAGGGCTCGGCCAGCGAGCCCTGGGCTCTGGAGATCGTCGATGCGCTCGCGCGCCAGCGTGTCTGGCTCGAGACGCCGGGCGTCGAGGCCCAGCTCAACGCCTTCGTCGCGCGCACGAGCAACAAGGAGCTCGCCGCGACGGCGCTGCTGCGCGTGGCTGCGATCCTCTCCGGCCCGGCGTCCAAGGGCGAGGAGCAGAAGCGCGCCGACGACGTGCGGGCGCGCATCCAGAAGGAGTACCCCGAGACTGAGACCGCGCGCAAGCTGCGCGCGACGTCGGCGCCGGCGCCGAAGAGCATCCAGCCGGGATCGAAGGCGCCCGAGTTCACGGGCAAGGACGTCGACGGCGCCGAGCTGCGCCTCTCCGACTTCCAGGGCAAGGTCGTGCTGCTCGACTTCTGGGGCTTCTGGTGCCCGCACTGCCGCGCGATGCTCGCGCACGAGCGCGAGCTCGTGCAGAAGTACAAGGACGCGCCCTTCGTCCTGCTCGGCGTCACCAGCGACGAGGACGCCGCCGCCTTCCGCGAGCTCTCGAAGCAGAACTCGGTCACCTGGCGCTCGATCTGGGACGGCGGCCGCAACGGGCCGCTGGCGCAGCTCTACCAGGTGCGCGCCTTCCCGACGCTGTTCCTGATCGACGCGCAGGGCGTGATCCGCAAGAGCTGGGTCGGCGAGCCGAACCAGACCTCGCTCGACGAGGAGATCGAGGCGCTGGTCGCGGCAGCGAAGAGCGCGAAGAAGTAGCGCGCGGGGATCCTCAGAGCTTCGCGAGCCAGGCCGTGAAGGCGTCCTCGAGCCTGGGCAGGTCCTTGCCGAAGCTCTTCAGGAACAGATCGCTCGCGCCCGGCGGCTTGTCGCGATCGGGGCCCGCGCCGAGCACCACCGCGTCGACCAGCGCGCCCTTGCACATCGTCTCCCACTCGGCGAAGCGCCGCGCGATGTCGTCGCCCGCGCCCGTGCGCAGGAAGCGCACGAAGGCCCAGGCCTGCGTGTAGAAGGCGCGCCCCTTGAGCTCGTCCTGCGCGAGCGCGCTGATCGCGCGCGTGGCGAGCAGATCGCGCAGCTTGAGCTGCAGGTTCTGGTGCCGCAGGAGGTCCAGCCGCGCGGCCGGCATCAGCCCGCCCACGCTGAGCTTGCCGTCCTTCCACTCGAACACGCCCTGTCCGCCGTAGCTCTCGGCCATGCCCTCGTCGTACCAGCTCGGCATCGTCGCGCGCGAGATCGAGTAGGTGAAGAGGTGCGTCATCTCGTGCAGGCAGACCGCCAGCTGCACCTCGTCGGTCGCCTTGCCCGTGCAGACGATCGCGAGGCCCTTGAGCTTGTCGGCGAAGCCCGTGGCGGCCTTGTTCTCGGGCATCCTGGCGCGATCGAGGTAGGTGTCGTACAGCTCGGCCTGGTCGAGCAGCACCAGCGTCAGGCGCTGCGTCGGACGTGCGCACAGATCGTTCTCGAGGATCGGCAGGAGCGCGCCGATCAGCGCGGAGATGCGCTGCGCCTCCGCCAGGTCGCGCGTCGAGCGCACGCACAGCCGCTCGCTGCGCGCCTCGAAGACGGTCTTGATCTCCGGCATCAGCAGCAGGAACGCGTCGCGCAGGTAGAGGCGCTCGTTGATCGTCACCGCCTCCTCGCGCACGCGCTGCGATTCCTTCTCGGGGAGCCTGCCGGCCTCGAGCACGATGCAGCCCGACTTGTCGAAGTCCAGCGCCTCGCCGCGCCGGCGCAGGATGTCGACGTACTCGGTGTGGGCGTCCTCCCAGAGCTGGTGCGTCCAGGCCCACGAGGCGACCTCCAGGCGCTCGCGCTGGTCGGTCAACTCGAGCTTCTTCGCTTCCCGGGCGTACGTGTCGAGCTTGCTCGCGCCGGGCCGCGGGTTGTTGCGCTTCCAGAAACGGTCCTCGAGGTCCTGCATCAGGTGCAGCACGGTCAGCGCGCCGGGGTTCTGGCCGCCGGAGACCTCGACCGCGCGCACGATCTGCTCGGCGGCCTGCACGCAGAGGCCCTCCTTGCGCAGCTGCACGCCGTACTCCAGGTGGCGCTGCCCGGCCTCGACCAGCGCCTTGGTGCGCAGCAGCGCGAGCCGCGAGCGGTCGTCGTCGGGCGTCGGGGTCGCGAGGGCAGTGAGTGCGAGCAGCGCGGGAGCGAGCGAGGCGAGCATCGTTCCCGATTCTAGCGCCGGCGCGCATTCCGGCGCTTTGCGATCCACGCCGGGCCCGCCGCGCTCACCGTCCCGTTGCGGCGAGCCGCTTCGGCCGCCGCAGGAGTTCGCCATGAAGACCGTCCCTTGTTCCTTCCTGCTCCGTGCGCTCGCGCTCTGCCTCGCCTGTGCCTCCGCGCGCGCCTTCCAGACGATCCACCAGTTCGTGCCCGTGCACGAGGACTGCCCGCCGATGGTCTGGTTCCAGGCCCTGAACCAGGGCCAACCGGCCGCGAGCGGACACTCGGGCATGCTCGCGCTGGGCATGCAACCCTACGCCTCGCCCGGGTTCCCGCCGGCCCTGTGGGGCGGCTGGTTCAGCTGGACGGAGCAGGGCGCGTTCCTGTCCTATGCCAGCGGCACGATCGGCACGAGCGAGATCCGCGATCCGGCCGGTGCGACGATCACCGACGTGCACGGAGCGTGCGCGCTGGCCTCCTCGCTCGACGTGATGGTGGACGCGGCGACCGGCGACATCTTCGCCGTCACGCTCTACTCGGGTCTGTACTTCTGGACGCCGAACCACGTCTACCTGCTGCTCGTCGGCGGGCCGCCGACCGTCTACGAGATCACCGATCCCGCCGGCGCGCCGATCACCGGCGTGCGCGGCATCGCGCGCCTGGCGGCGGAGGTCGACGACCTCGATCCCTTGCCGACCGTGACCAACGCGGTGCTCTTCTCGGGCGCCCTGATCTTCAACGACACGCGGCTGTTCCTGACGCGCACCTTCGGCTCGATCGCGACCAGCGAGATCAGCTCCGGCGGCGCCTCGATCCCGCTGGTGCGCGGCGTGCTGCCGATGGGCGGCCATGCCGACTCGATCGCGCTGGCGTCGGGCGCCTACCTGTGGACCCCGGGACACGTGTACCAGCTGCTGACCGGCGTCGCGGGCGTCACGCTCAGCGAGCTCCTCGCGCCCGCCGGCGGAGCGATCGCCAACGTCTGGGGCATGACGCGCCAGACGCCCGAGTGGTCGGGCGCGGGGACCTTCGGCGGCGCGGCGACGATCTTCACGCCCGCCGTGCAGTACTTCACGAACACGTTCGGACCGCTGCCCGTGCAGGAGGTCCCGCGCCCCGGCGGCGGATCGCTGACGAGCAACGTGCACGTCGCCGGCAACCACGCGATGCTGCACCAGGGCGGCGGGCTGATGGAGGTCTTCGCGCTCTCGACCCCCGCCGGCGGCGGTTCGAAGCGCGGCACGGTGATCGGCCTGGGGCAGTGAGGCATGATGAGCGGCATGCCGCGCCCGCCGCTCCTCCTCGTCGCACTCGCACTCGCACTCTTCGGCGCCTGCGCGCAGCGCGCCGCTCCCGAGGCCGTCGCGCCGGCGACGGCCGATCTCGTGCTGACCCACGGCCGCATCGTCACGCTCGACCAGCGCCAGCCCGAGGCCCGCGCGCTCGCCGTGCGCGGAGACCGCGTGCTGGCGCTCGGCAGCGAGAGCGAGATCGCGCGGCTCGTCGGCGCGCACACGAAGGTGATCGACCTGCACGGCGCGCTGGCCGTGCCCGGCCTGATCGACAGCCACGCGCACCTGTGGGGCATCGGCGGCATGCAGCTCGAGCTCGACCTGCGCAGCGCGCGCAGCTGGGAGGAGATCGTCGAACGCGTGGCCGAGGCGGCGCGCACGCGGCCGAAGGGCAGCTGGATCCTCGGCCGCGGCTGGCACCAGGAGAAATGGACGCACGCGCCCGACGATGCCCTCGACGGCTGGCCGACCCGGGCCGCGCTCGATCGCGTCGCGCCCGACAACCCCGTGCTCCTGCGCCACGCCAGCGGCCACGCCTCGATCGCGAACCAGCGCGCGCTCGAGCTCTCGGGCGCGGCTTCGATCGAGACCGACCCGCCCGGCGGCCGCATCCTGCGCGACGCACACGGTGCGGCGACGGGCGTGCTCAACGAGGGCGCGCAGGATCTCGTCGAGCCGGTCGAGGAGCGCGATCCGGCTGCCCTGCGCGCGTTGGCGCGGCGCAAGGTCGAGCTCGCCGCGCGCGAGTGCCTCGCCAAGGGCCTGACGAGCCTGCAGGACGCGGGCTCGACGCTCGAACAGGCCGCGCTGCTGCGCGAGATGGCCGAGGCCGGCGAGCTGCCGCTGCGCTTGTGGGTGATGCTCTCCGAGCCCGACGAGGTGCTGCGCGGAAAGCTCGCCGCCGCGCGCACGATCGGCGCGGGACACGGCTTCCTGACCGTGCGCGCGATCAAGCGCTACCTCGACGGCGCCCTCGGCTCGCGCGGCGCGTGGCTGCTCGCGCCCTACGCGGACGACCCGCGCACGAGCGGCATCCCCAGCCAGAGCCCGGCCGCGCTCGAGGCGAGCGCCGTGCTCGCGCGCGACGCGGGCTTCCAGCTCTGCGTGCACGCGATCGGCGACCGCGCCAACCGCGAGGTGCTCGACCTGTGCGAGCGCACGCTCGGTGCGGACGCGCGCGTGCTCGACCGGCGCTGGCGCATCGAACACGCGCAGCACCTGGATCCCGCCGACGTGGCGCGCTTCGCGCGCCTGGGCGTGGTCGCCTCGATGCAGGGCATCCACTGCGTCTCCGACGGTCCGTGGGTGCCGCAGCGCCTGGGCGAGGAGCGCGCCGGCCGCGAGTCGTACGTCTGGCGCAGCCTCGTCGACAGCGGCGCGCTGTTGTGCAACGGCACCGACGCGCCGGTGGAGGACGTCGATCCGCTGGCCTGCTTCCGCGCCACGGTCACGCGCCGCATGGCGGACGGCCGCGTGTTCCATCCCGAGCAGAAGCTGACGCGACTCGAAGCGCTCGAGAGCTACACGCTCTGGGCCGCGCGCGCCGCCTTCGAAGAGGACGTCAAGGGCTCGCTCGCGCCGGGCAAGTACGCCGACGTGACCGTGATCGACCGCGACATCCTGCGCGTCAGCGACGAGGAACTCGCCCTCGCGCGCGTCGAGCTGACGATCGTCGCGGGCAAGGTCGCCTGGTCGCGCGCGGCGCAGTGAGGTTGTGATGCGCGCTCGACGCGGTGAGCTGGCGATGCGCGCGCGAACCCCGAGCGCCGCCGACCTGCGCCGGGAGCGCATCCTGGCCGTGGTCGACTCGATCCCGCGCGGCCACGTCGCGACCTACGGCGACGTCGCGCGCGAGGCGGGCCTGCCCGGACGAGCGCGCCTGGCCGGACGCGCGCTGCGCGGCCTCGGCGCGCGCTCGGGGATCGCGTGGTGGCGCGTGCTCGGCGCGGGCGGCGTGCTGCGCGTCAGCGGCCCCTCGCGCACAGAGCAGGCCCGACGCCTGCGCCGCGAGGGCGTCGAGGTCTCAGCGCGGGACCGCGTCGACCTGGCGCGCTTCGGATGGAGGGGCTGAGGCCGCCGCATCCGAGTCGCAGCGGTAGTCGCGCGCCTCGTAGCGCTCGTAGGCGTTCTGGAACACCGCGGTCGCGTCGCGCTCGAGCTCGCGCAACGCCGGCGTGATGCGCTTCGCGGGCACGAGCTCGAACACGTCGCTGGTGCGCGACTCGCGCGCGTAGAACTCGACGCGCTTCTGCAGGCCGAGCACGACCAGCGTCTGGTCGGTCAGCATGCCGACGTCGCGGTTGTGCTGCACGAAGGCGCGGCCGCCCTCGGTCGGGAGCCCGAGCACGCTCGTGCCCAGGAACGGCGTCGGTCCTGAGAAGCCCGCGAGCGCGAGCAGCGTCGGTGCGAGGTCGATCTGCGAGCAGAGGCGCTCGACGCGCTGCGCCTGCCAGCGCGGATCGGGCGAGAGGAAGAGCGCGGGGATGCGGTAGCTCTCGACCGGGATCGCCTCCGAGCCGTAGACGCGCGCGCCGTGGTCGCCGACGACGAGCACCAGCGTGTCCGCGAGCATCCCCTCGGCCTCGAGCGCGTCGAGGTACGCGCCGATGCACTCGTCGGAGTAGGCGACCGCGCGCCAGCGGCCGGCGCGCACGCGCTGCTGCACCGGGCTCTGGGGCGGCACGTCGTAGGGCTTGTGGTTGCTGACCGAGAGCAGCGTGGCGAAGAGCGGCTGTGCTTCGCGCCGCGCGCGCCGCTGGCGCTCGAGCAGCGCCTCGAAGATCCAGCGGTCGGCGACGCCCCAGGCGGTGCGGAAGGCGTCGGAGGGGTAGTCGGGCTGCTCGACGAACTCGTCCCAGCCGTTCGACGCGAGGAACGACTTCATCGAGTCGAACACGGCGTAGCCGCCGTAGAAGAAGCCCGTCGCGTAGCCGCGCGCGCGGAAGACGCGCGCCAGCGTGGCGACGTCCTCCGACTTCGCGCGCTTGACGATCGAGTCGCCGGGCAGCGGCACGAACGAGGCCAGCACGCCCTCGAGCCCGCGCACGGTGCGGTTGCCGGTCGCGACGAGGTTCGTCAAGAGCAGCCCGCGCGCGGACCAGCGGTCGAAGCAGGGCGTGAGCGCCTTCTCCGGATGGCCGAGCACGCCGACGAACTCGCTGCCGAAGCTCTCCTCGAGCACGACCACGACCTGCCGCGGGGGGTGCTCGGCGCGCGGCACGACGCGCGTGTCCAATCGCCCGCGTGCGAGCACGCTCGCCGCGCGCTCGCGCGCCGCGTCCGAGGGCAGCGTCGGGTAGTACGCGTGCCAGTCGAGGCTGGCCGTGGCGAAGGCGTGCAGCAGCGAGAGCGATCCGTTCTGCAGGAGCTCGTTCTCGACACGGTCTTCGCGCCACTGGGTCGGCAGCGCCCAGAGCGCTGCGCTGCAGGCGAGCGCGCCCGCACCGGCGCCGCCCAGCGCGCGCAGGCGTGCGCCCCAGGCGATCCGCGGAGCCTCCAGCCCGCGCAGCGCACGCGAGGCGAGCACGCTCGCCAGCGCGCCGACCGCGGCCGCGATCCCGACGAAGAGCGGCACGTTGTAGCTCTCGCGGATGTTGCCGAAGACCTCGTTGGGGAAGAGCAGGTAGTCGAGTGCGACGTGGTTGAAGCGCGCCTGGAACTCGTCGAAGAAGAACCACTGCACGAAGGCGTGGAACACCAGCCCGCCCGTGAACGCGAACACCGCCAGCGCGCGCAGCAGGGGCCGGTTGAGCAGCTTGTGCGGCGCGAGCAGCAGCGCGGCCAGCAGCGGAATCGCGAGCACGCCCGTGGTCAACGCATCGAGCAGCAGCCCGCCGCCCAGGCAGGCTGCGCAGGCCGCGGGCGAGAAGGTGCCCGGATGGAATCCCGCGTAGAGCACGATGCGCAGCAGCGTGCCGAGCAGGACCGGCGTGGCCAGGAACCACAGCGCAAGACGCGCGCGCAGGGAGCGGGGGGACGGCATGGGGCCGGGAGTCTAGCGCCTCGCGCGGCCGCGGACCCGCGCGCGCTCCCGGAGTCGGCGCCGACTACAATCCCGCCCCGCTTCCCATGCCGAACCATCCCGAACCGTTCCGCTCGGAGCTCGCTGCCGGCCGCGCCGCGCGTGCCGCGGACCTGCCCGCGCGCACACCCGAGGAGCTCTTCGCCCGCGCCCAGGCGCGCCTGGCCTGCGGCCGCGACCGCGAGGCGCGCGTCGACCTCGAGAGCTGTCTGCCGGCGTTGGGGGACCAGGCGCAGGTCGAGCTCGCCTACCTCGACATCCGCGAACGCGCCGACCTCGACTCGGCGCGCGTCGTGCTGCAGACCATCGCCGAGCAGGCTCCTGCGCAGAGTGAGCTCGCGGCGCGCGCGCGGCACCTGCTCGGGCTGGCCGAGGGCAAGCTGCGCCGCAGCGAGGCCGCCGTCGCCGCCCTGCTCGACTCCGCCGCGATCTACCGCGAGCGCGGCCAGCGCTCCGAGCTGGCCCAGGTGCACGACACGCTGGGTTCGGTCTTCGCCGCACAGGGGCGGCTGGACCACGCGACCGGCCACTACGCGCTCTCGCTGGTGGCCAAGACGCGCGTCGGCGATCGCTACGGCCTGGCGCTGACGCTGGGCAACCTCGGCCGCACCTACCTGCGCGGGGGACGCTTCCACGAGGCGCTCGACACCTTCGCGCTCGACCTCGAGATCGCGACCGAGCTCGGCGACCTGCGCGGCGTCGCGCGCATGCACGAGGATCGCGGCCGCACCTGGCTCGCGCTGGGGGACCTGCGCCGCGCGGAAGCGGAGCTGCGCGAGTGCCTGCGCCGGTCCGAGGAGCAGGGCTACCGCGACCTGGCCTGCTTCGCGCACAAGGACCTGGCGCTGCTGCTCGCGCGCAAGGGCCAGGCCGCCGAGGCCGGTGCCGAGCTCGACGCCGCCGAACGCGCGCTCGCCGGAGGCGGCGAGCCCTACCTCGAGGTGCTGCTGCTCGCCGCGCGCGCCCAGTGCCGCATGCTCGCCGGCGCGAGCGACGCCTTGGAGCTCCTGCAACGCGCGTGCGACGGGTTCGCGAGCTTCGACCTGCCCGATCACGAGATCCCGGCGCTGCTCGCGCTCTCGCGCGAGCTCGTGCGGCGCGAGCGCAGGCGCGAGGCCGAGACGCTGCTGCAGCGCGCCACGCTGCGCGCACGCCGCGACGGCTACGCGCGCTACCTGCCGCAGATCCGCGAGGAGATGGCGCGCCTCGCGCTGGTCGAGCCGCTGGTCCACGAGCAGGGCCGGGCGGTCGCGTCGGAGCTGGCGGCGGAGTCGCGCCCCACGCTCCCGGAGTCCGCGGGC
>JBGASC010000015.1:0-98174 GCA_044229935.1 Planctomycetota bacterium
CATAAATACACTGGAGACTCTAACTACAGAGCACGGGCGCGTACACGTTCTCCTGGCAATACTGGACCTTGGCAGCATGGAAGGCTCAGATGACGCTGAAGCGCCGAGGTCTATAGATCTGCTTCGTCCGGACAGTCATCCTGTGGCTCGGCAATTTGCCGAACTCTCAAGAAAGTGGATCGCAAACGCTGTTGCGCCGAGCACTCTTACAAGGCTAGACCGTCTATTTGAAGCACATAGAAGACGTCAACAGTATCGAGTTGCGGCCTACGCAGATGCAACAATCACAAACGGAAGCGTGATTCCAAGCTACCTTGAGCAATTTCAGGTTCAGTTCACAAGATACGTCCAGCGCAAGGAGGGGGAGTGCCCGCAGAGGTATCTCCTATTCTCGGACACAGAGGAGAAACATATTACGCTACACTTTGTCGACAACGCCGATATTCTTCTAAGGGCATCGGTATCTCACGGTGACACACCGGGCGCTATCCATGATTTCACGAGCGCGTTCGCAGAAGCGAATATCTTGAGTTCATACTCGAGACTGCGGAAGAGTGGACACAGCGCCCAATGGAAGGTTACGTTGGATGTAACCAAGATACCGTCATGCTTCAAGTTGCTAGAGAAGGCCCGGGAGGGGTCGGGGATTGGTGCCCAGGCGTTTGTCGAGTACGACAACATCGATATTTCATATGGCCCCAATTCTCCAAAGAGGGGAGACAGCGGTCGCCTCTCGTTCGGATACAACGCGAGGTATGATTCCACGAACCACTTCGTGGGGCGAAACGACATCCTAGAGTACCTGATTGACAAGTCGCGCTGTGCACGCCCAGGCGTCTTCCTTCTCAGTGCCTATTCTGGGGCTGGCAAATCGTTGCTGTTAAGAAAACTGGTAGAAAAGCTGTCAAATGACGCAGAGTTGCTGCCGGTCTTGTTCAAACGAGCGGATATCTACCGACTCCGGAGTGTAAGCCAGGGGCGGCCAACCAAGTCTACAGTGGATGCCTCCCTTGCTGAAGCGCGACCGAATAGGCAGTTTCACGTGTGGCTAACCATCATAGCGAAGATCCATGAAGCGCTATACGAGGAGCGAGAAGGCAAGAGCCCGAAAGACAAGTTCATGGCGTTCTTCGTCAATGGGGACATTTCCGAGGAGATTCAGGCTGCAGTAGCGGACTATCTTGACCCTGGAGAGAGCTTCGTAAACATGTTTGTCCAGTCCGTGGCTGATGTGAAGCGTTTACTCAACAAGCGCATTGTGCTGCTCGTGGACGGTGCGGAGATGTTCCTTGATCCCAACCCGCCAGCGCCCAACAACTTGGACGCTATCGATCTTGGTTCGTTTACATCTCAGTGGAAGCATGTAATGGAAAGCGTGCCCGGGATCGCATGGATAATGGCATCATATACGCACTGCCTGCGCCCCTCCGTGCCACAAATCGGGGGCACACTATATGAGACAATCCCATTGTACGCATTGGATCCAGCGGATGTCAGAGGACTGGTTGTTAGGCCATTCGCGGAGAAGGGGGTTGGGGTTGCCTCAACCGCATTGAGTTACATGATGGAGATCTCGGGACGGCAGCCGCTGTTCATCCAGGCTATATGCAATAAACTTGAGGACGAAATCAACGGAGCCCCTCCCAATGTTGATGTGATTACCAAGAGCATGGTGCGTAGAGCGGCCAGGCGCGCATTGATCCTCCTAGAGTCGTTGTTTGTGCTGATGAAGTCCGACCTTGTTGAGCTTTGCACGGAGGATGCATGGAAGGAGTTGTTGTCGGACGGCTATGTTGGTAGGCGCGTTTCGATAGACAGATTCCTGAAGCCATCGAATATGGGAATCACGGGAGTGGAGCACCTGAGGGTCATCCCAGGGATCGACGTCCGGAGAACGGAGACAGATGAGATGGGGTCGTCAAGATGGGAACTTCGGCTGAATCCGCTGTTTCGACAATGGTGTCGCGGTGATCGTGAATGATGTGTGAGAGGGCCTGTTATACCATCCTTGAGTCGCAGCGAATGGACCTGACCACGAAGTGGGCCAAGCGTAATTGGCGAGTTCTAGCAATGGGACGGGAGGTCGGAACGCTCCAGAGTGTCCCTCCCGCATGCTCCTGCGCACCGCTCTCCTCTTTCTCTGCACCACCGCCTGCCACACGACACCCGCTCTGCTGCGGATCCAGCTGTATCGTGGGAGGGCAGAATAGATTGCGGAGATCCTGAACGAGCTGGTCGAAGCTTGCGCCCAGGCGGTCAGGGACACGCCGCCCGGAGTAGCTGGTGGCTCGTGGGGTATCACGACCTCAGACCCCGTCCCTGTCAGGTACACCGCCGAACCAGCCACCAACTCCATCCTCGTTCTGTCGGAGGATGCCATCTGGCGGGAGACGCTACTGGTCTAGTCCCAAGACTTGACATTGAGTGGGGGTGCCAGTCGAGGCGATAGAGTCGTGCTGAGGGGGTGCGGCGCCTGATAAGTGCTATACGAGGCAAGGCACTCCCAACCGTGCGAAGGAGGGACGCAACAGCCGGATCACGGCGGGCACACCCACGACTCTTGCCAGCATGGCGAGGAACTCCCCCACAACCAGCGAATCGCCACCCCCTAGACAGAACATCTACTGTCAGGGTGCCGCGCCGAGTCCATCCGCGGATACCGCACCTGTGCGGCCCTGAAACGCAACGGGTCGCTGTTCCATGATGACGAGTTCGCCGCTCCCCCCATGCTCCCACGAAAGGGCAATCCGCCTGAGGCCCGCGGCGGTTGCCACGACGAGTTCGGCCGGCCGGTTCATTGCATTCTCGGCCGGTCCGTACTTCCCCCCAGCCTGAAGGAAGGCGAACTCGAGCCCGGCAAGCTGCACGCTGATCCCGGCAACGACCTTCTCGTCGGCCGTGAGCACAGTCATCGAGACGTGGCGCTCGTGCTGGGGGATCTGGCGACTGGAGTTCGTGATGTAGAACCGTCCGCGAGGAAGGTACGCACGTTCGCCGAACAGGAACTCCACGAGCTCCCTGTTGGGAAGCTCCTCCTTCATGGGCTCGCCGCCTGGGTGGACGTTTCCGGAGTAGCAGGCGCCGATCAGAGCCTTCGTGCACCACCTCTCCACGTCGTGGCCGTTGACAATTCCTATGCATAAGTCCGGCAGCTCGGCGTCAGGGGTGGTCCGCGCAGGGTGTATGCCGTGCAGGAGTCGAAACAAGTAGGCTGAGGCTTCGTCGAGCGGGGAGAGCGCGCTGTTGTGACGAGAGCAGAGTATCTTCGCCGTGAACGCGTCAACCGAGAGCGCTCTAGTTGCACCCTTGAGCCAAGGCAACCCTTCTGTTCGAACGAGCCCACCGCCTCCGATGGCCTCGAGCAGCGAGGCGCTCACGAAGTGCTCGCGGGAGATGTCCAGCGAGCAGTCGCCGAGAACCTGGGCGAAGCAGTCGGGGTGGCGTCTCCCCGTCCGGGGGCGCGGAGGTCTTGTTCGCGAGAGCCGGCGGAAGAACTCACCCGCTCGCATGCAACACTGGCGCAGCTTCCGGCCGCGCCCGCACGGGCAAGGATCGTGATCAGGATCGAGCGAGAGCATGGTGCCCCCATCTTCCCTTGCCATCCCCAGGAGCGGGAGTCACGAGGCAGCTCGGTTTCAGGTCATCTCGATCTGACGTGATCGAGAAGAGAGATCGCGTTCCTGCGCCGAAGCGGGTGGGGCGGCTGGCATGTTCTGCGGTTCTCGATAGAGTCACTCCCTTACACCCGCTCTTGGGCTTCGGAGGTTTCATGTCTCGCTCAATCACCCTTCACCCGGCATCCCTCGTTCTTGGTGCTTCGCTCGGGTCTGTTGTTGTCCTCCTGCTCGGTGCAGCCCAGGTGAGTCTGCCCGCGCCCCACCTGCCCCGAGTCCGCGTCGACGGCATCCCCGCACCCCAGGAGATCTTGCGGTTGGTCGCGGCTGACTTCCCGTACACCGTTCCGGCGAACACGACGTTCGTGATCACGAGTGTTGGCCAGCTACGCACGCCAGGATATGGACTGTCGTCCGCTGAGGTGTCGATCGGCGTGAATGGCCAAGAGATGCTGTTCGTCTCAACGATGGCCAGCGACCCGTTCATCTCTGGTTCGATTGTCGGCGGGAAGTGTGAGAAGATCTCGCCCGGGCTGCCGTGCCAGGCCGGGAGCGTCGTAACCGCCACGACGCCGACACCGACCACATCGACGGCGCCATTCGTGATCCTTGGGTACCTTGCCCCTCAGTAGCGATGTAGGCCCTGCTCGCGGCAGCAGCATGGAACGCCCCCAACTCAACGCGCTCGTCTCGAGGATGTACGAGCGGTGCACCACCAAGGTCATCGAGCGACTTCAGAAGTACCCCGAAGATGCTCGGCTCTCTGGGGGCGACTCTGGCCTCTCCGGCGTCTGGGAGGAGATCGTCGTGCAAGTCAGGGGAGGAGAATCCCCATACTTCGGCGCCTACGAAGTCGCGATTGGGTGCGAGGCCGATGTTGTGGTCGACGAGCTGTCGTCGGATGAGCGCACTCTTCTCTGGTGCTGGTCGGATGCCTACTACAGCTGGGAGGACGATGACCGCCTTCCATGCGACGAGGAACTGAGGAGGGATGTCTCGGATGAGATTGTCACGCGCGTGTTAAGCGCTGCGGATGACTGGGAGCTCAGCGAAGAAGTGGAGAGGGCGTATCTGTACCCTGGCGAAGACGAACCGCCCACAGGCCAAGAAGAGCAGGGCGAAGTCTAGGCCCCTGATATCGAACTGAAGGGTATGCAGAAAACTCGCATCGTCGATCGCCATTTGCCCCCGCGTGATCCCGAGGACCCGCGCTGCTTCGTGCGCCTATAACGCCGACTTGGGACCGCGGTCGATGTCGCGCTCGACCTTGAGCGGGAGGGCCACGGCATCCGCGACATCCTGCGCAAGCAGGGCGTCGAACTCTGGAACCTCGGCACGCGCGACCCGAAGACGCGCTCACGGTTTTGCATGGGCACTAGAATCCGAGGTGGCACGCTCTTCGCCCGATTGCCTCTGCGTACTCTGATCTCGACCGCTTCAACCGGATCACGACGAGCCGCTGGACGAAGGGCCTCGGGGCCGATCGCAGCTTCTGGACTTGGTGTCGAAACTGGACGTGGAGGAGTAGGCGTTGTCCGTTCCATGTCGCGCGCGCTTTTGTCTCCGCGCGGGGACGAATGGGGACGACAGGGACGACTTCCTGCTATGAACTCCTATATTTCCCCTCGCGTAGAGATCAATGGGGGAAGTGGTCCCTCTAGTCCCTCCTCATCCCTAAAACGGCCTTGGCGGGGTCTGGAAGGGCATCTCTGAGGGACCAGCCCCTTCACCCCTTCTGTGTCCTAGTGCTGGCCCAGAGGAACCCACTTGTGCGCGCGGGAGCAGGTGGTCCCCACGCAGGTGGTACAGGTGCAGTTCAGCCCGGGTACCTCACAATCCGGGTGTGCTGACCGCCAATCGCACTCGCCCAGGGTGACGCAATCCGGCACCTGACACGGCGTTGTGCGGCAGTCCACTCTGTGCTACAAAGCCCCTGTCCGCGGCCGGTGCCCTCCAAGCCCTCCTTCCAAGTCAGGCCGCTCCCAACTCTAGGAGCATGCCCTTGGAAGCCACACTCACGATCCTGCGCGTCCCCCTCTCGACGCTGCACCAGGACCCAGCGAACGCCCGCACCCACCCCGATCGCAACATGACCGCGATCCGGGAGAGCCTCGCACGCTTTGGCCAGGCCGAACCCCTCGTGGTGCAGAAGGGCACACGGCGGGTGATCGGTGGCAACGGCCGCCTTGCTGCGATGCGAGCGATGGGCTGGCAGGAGGCCGATGTGGTGGAGCTGGAGCTGAACGACGTGCAGGCAGCGGCGCTTGGGATTGCCCTCAACCGCACGGGTGAGCTTGCGGAGTGGGATACGGGTGCCCTCACGAAGATCCTAGGGTCGCTCCAGGAACTCGACGCGCTCGATGGCGTGGGCTTTGACGCGGCTGAGCTGAGCGAGCTCGTGCAGCAGCTGGAGGACGAGAAGGCCCCGAGCGAGATCGACGACCAAGGCCCGGAGGCACCGCCAGTCACCCCTGTCTCCAGGCCTGGCGACCTGTGGACGCTCGGCGACCACCGACTTCTCTGCGGTGACTCTGGCTCCGCGGCGGATGTGGCTCGGCTCCTCGACGGCGAGCAGGCGAAGCTGTGGGCGCACGACCCGCCTTACTGCGTCAACTACACCGGCAACGATCGCCCTATCCACGACGGCAAGCCCAGCGGCAAGGACTGGTCTCACGTCTACCGCGAGGTCGACATCAAGGACCTCGGTGCGTTCCTGGACGGCGTGTTCACCGCCACGCTCCCGCACCTTGCGCCGAGCACGGCGATCTACGTGTGGCACGCGCATGTGCAGCAACCCACCATCGCGGCGGTGTGCGAGCGCCATGGCCTGCTGCTCCACCAGGTGCTCGTGTGGGTCAAGCCCAGCGCGGTCTTCGGCCACAGCTACTTCCGATGGCGTCACGAGCCGTGCGCGTTCGGCTGGAAGAAGGGTGAGAAGCCCAAGCACGGCGTGGCGCAGATGGACACGGTCTGGGAGTGCAACTGGGAGGGCAAGTCGCGTGTCGTGGGGAACGAGCACCCCACCCAGAAGCCACTGCGCCTCTTCGAGATCCCGATGGAGCTCCACACGCGAGCTGGCGACCTGGTGCTGGAGAGCTTCTCGGGCTCGGGCACGCAGCTCCTCGCCGCTGAGCGACTCCACCGTCGGTGCAGGGCGATGGAGATCTCGCCGGCGTTCGTCGACGTGGCGGTGCGGCGCTGGGAGAAGGCAACGGGCAGGCAGGCCATGCTCGAAGGCAAGCCCTACGTCGAGGTCAAGCTGGAGCGGGGGATCACATGAGCAACCGGATTCCTCCTGACGCGTTTGCCTACTACGTCTCGCTCGGCCTCGACCGCAGCTACGACCGTGTCGCCGAGAAGTACGAGGTCACAACGCGTGCCGTGACGAAGGCCGCTGCCCGAGAGAACTGGACGCCCCGCCTTGCCCAGATCGAAGCCGAAGCGAAGGCTGCCATGGACAAGAAGCTGACGGACGACCTCGCCGAGATGGGCATGCGGCATCGAAAGCTCCTGCGTGCCATTGCAGGGCGTGCAGCGAAGGCGATCTCCGACTACCCCCTCACGGACGGCATGCAAGGCATCCGGGCAGCTGAGATCGCGATCAAGTTGGAGCGGGTCCTCGCTGGTGAGCCGAGCGAACACACGGCGATGACAGTAGCCAGCACGACACGCGAGGAGATGCAGCGGTTCCTGAAGCCAGCCGCTGAAACCGACGATGGCGAAGAGTGGTGAGGTATCCCTCCGCAAGAAGGAGCTCTTCGAGGCCATCGGATACCACGCTCATGTCGGGCAGGTCAGGGTCCACCAGTCGAAGGCGTCGCGCCGGATCGTCATCGCGGGAAGCCGATGGGGGAAGAGCAAGTGCGCAAGCTACGAGGTCGTGGCTGCAATGCTCACGCCTGGGGAGAAGCGGCGAGGGTGGATCGTGGGGCCGACCTACCAGCTGACCGAGTTCATCTTCGACCAGGTGCGCGGCGTAATGTCCGAGCACTTCCCGCATCGCGTGCTGCAGCACACGCAACGCGATCGCACGCTGGTCATCCGGAACCTCTCAGGCGGCACGTCGATGCTGAGGGCGAAGAGCGCAGACGATCCCAGCTCGCTGCTTGGAGAGGCGCTTGACTTCGTGGTGTTGGACGAAGCTGCCAGCCTCCACGCAGATGTGTGGGAAGGGACGATCAGCCAGCGCCTGATCGACCGACGCGGTTGGGCGCTCTTGATCTCCACACCGAGAGGCAAGAACTGGCTGCACCGGCTGTGGCGGCGAGGCCAGAGCGGACAGGACCCCGACTTCCAGTCATGGCAGTGCCCGACGACCGAGAACACCTACATCGACGCGAAGCTCATCGACGCCGAGCGATCGAGGCTGCCACCTGACACTTTCGCGCGAGAGTACATGGCCGAGTTCGTTGGCGCCGATGATGCCCCGTGCACCAGGTGCGGCGGTCCATCGTCGAGCGTTAGCGGCTGGGTCATCGTCCCACCAGAGTTCGTGATTCCGCTGTGCAGGGAGTGCGAGAGCGCGGTGGACGGGAAGGGGCAGACAGTTGTCGGCATCGGTCGGGACGGCGAGTCGAAGTTGGTCGTGGTGGAGGAGCATGGCGTCGAGTCCGTGCCCAGCGCAGATGAGCTCGCAACCGCAGTGGCGCCGAACCCCCCAGCGCTGCAGGAACCCAAGCCGAGCCTCTCGCACCTGCCCCTAGGACCGCGCGCGTGGCCGCTCGGCGGCTACACCACTGGCGACGACCACTAAGCTCCGATTCCACTGCTGAATGAGTCCTACCTCGACCGACTACCTCGACACACCTTCAAGCTGTCGCATTTGGAAGGGAATGCGACGCTCTGCCATCTACCGGGACACATTCACTGAGCCCAACGGCGAGATCTGAACGCGCAGGTCATCACCCGGACGAGCTGTGACCCTAACGGATTGCTCACCATAGCTCAGCAGCAGCACATCGCCCTTCGATATCGATCCTTGCTGAAACGCCTCAATTGCAAGGGGGACCATGGAAATAGCGAACAGCACGATCTGGCAGAGCCCCAGAGTCCGGGGCAGCGTCTCATACACGTCACACTCGCCATCCTCGACCAATTCGCCTGCGACCCGCATCTGAAACAACAGTCCGAGAGCGATGCTCAGCGCAAGGAACCCAAGAATCAGGCCGAATGCAAACGTCGTGAAAACGACGGCCTTCAGGCCCTGCAATGCGATGCACACCCCCATCGCGCTCACGGCGTACGCCAGGAACTGCTTCGAGACATCAACGGCGATCTCCAGACCCTTCATTCGGGTTGCGTCCATAGTCGTGCTCGCGCCTCCAAGCCCCGGCGGATGGTCTTCCGGCTTCTCGGGTGTGCTAGCTTGGCTCTCTTCGATCATGAGCCGGGACCTCCGCGGCAGAACGGCCAGATTCGGCAGTGCTTCCGAGCCTGCGCCGCTACTAGGTCGATCGTGTCGAGATCTGAAAGTGCGGTTCCAATACCGTGCCGGCGTTCTTTGGTGATGATGACGGCGGTATTCAGGAGAGTCTCTAGGGACTCGTAGACTTTCGATTTGCTCTTGCGTCGACCCGCTGGTAGTCCCAATTCTAACTCAGCCAAGTATGAAGCGTTCTCGTCCAACGTGGCGTCGACGAAGTGCTGAATAATAGTCACCCGCGTCGGGGGGATCCCCTGCTTCCGGGAAAGCGAACGAACGCGAGCGTGGACCTGCTTGCGAAACACAGGCGACTTCAAGAAGTGGTCGGATGGCATGGCTATGCGAGCGGGCGTGGCCGACACCATGCCGGCAACGCAGCGGGATACTCAGCTACCCGATCAACGGAGTCAAGCGCCCGTAGCGATGCGCATCCTCACGAGTGGTTGACCGTGTGCGTCTCGTGCCCCATCGCGCGATCCCCGTGGTCAAGCACAACCCAAGCAATCAGATCCCACCGCAGAGCCTCCCTTCTTCCCGACCTTGAGCCCTGATGCGTCCATGGCCAGCGCGTGGTGCGCGGGCCGCAATCGAAAGGACGCAGATGGGCAAGAAGAAGACCGAGATCATCGAGGGCGAGGAGTACACCGTGGTCGAGCCGGCGCCCGCCGCAGAGGTGGAGGCTGAGGAGACGACGGCGAAGAAGCGCGGACGCAAGCCGAAGGGCGAGATGACGCTCTCCGAGCTCGCGGACAAGTACCTGGCGCACATGGAGGAGTCGGGCAAGTCGAGCGGCACGTGCTTCTCGTACCGGCTCGAAATGGCAACCGCGATCAACGCGCTCGGGGCCGAGACCAAGGTCGCCGAACTCACGCCCGAGCAGGTGATGCTCTTCTTCGGGTCAGACCGCGTGCAGAAGAAAAAGAACGGCAAGGCCAAGTCGCCGCTCTCGATCGCGAAGACACAACGCGTGTTGCGTCTAGCGCTCCAGTGGGCCGAGAACACCCGCGTGATCGAGAAGGCACCGCTCCCCGAGGACGCCACCACCCACTGACCACCGCAACTAGGCAAGGGCCGGCATCCCAAGTGGTGTGCCGGTCCTTGTGCATTCACGGAGGGAACGATGCAGATCAAGGATGCTCTCGACGCGTACCTACTCCAGCTCGAAGCCGATGGCCGATCGAAGCACACACGCGACCAGGCGCGGCGGCACATACGGCTACTCGGGCGTTTCCTGGGCGAGCGCGACATCGCAGCCATCACGCAGGAGGACGTGGCACGGTTCCTCACGAGCGCGATGGCGATGCGCACGAGCGATGGAAAGGTCAAGCGGCCAGGCTCCGCGAACACGCTTCGTTCGAGCGTGAGGTGCTTCTTCTCGTTCGCGCTGGCAGCTGGCTTCACGTCTGTCGATCCGGCGCGGCTGGTTCGTCGTGCTCGATGTCCGGCACCGCAGCCAAGGGGGCTGAGCGATGCTGAGGTGGAGCGGCTCGTCAGGGAGCTGGCGATGGCTTCCACTGCGGCCCAACGGAGGGACCGGGCGCTCTTCATGACCATGCTCAGGACCGGCATCAGGCTGGGATCGGCAATCGCGTTGGACGTGTCTGACCTCGACGTAGCCACCGGCATGTTGAGGCTGCGCACCTTGAAGAACGGGGGCGCGGACGTGGTCTACGTGCCCAAGGACCTGGTGGGTCTGCTCCGTGACCATGTTGGACCCCGCACCGAGGGACCGCTCTTCCCTGCTGCTAATGGCGGCAGGCTTGGAGCACGGCAAGTTCATCGCCGGTTGCGGGCGTGGGGGGTGCGGGTTGGGATCGAGGGGGTACATCCGCACCGCTTGAGGCACACCTTCGGCCAGCGGCTGTTCAAGAGCACCGGCAACCTGTTGTTGGTGTCGCGAGCGATGTCTCACCGAAGCGCTAGCTCGACCCAGGTTTACGCGCGGCCGGACGAGGCGATGCTGCGACAAGCCCTGGGGGCATAGCCATCGGGAGCGGGGGCTCGACGGCGCGGGCCTGGCGGGGGAAGCTACTGGCCCCGCAGAGGCCAACGTGAAAGAGCAAGGATCCGAGTACGAGTTCGATCCCGCTGTGGATCTCGCGCGCATGGATCGCGTGCACGCGCTCATCACGACACACCCCGCTGAGTTTGGGGGAGCAGCCGAGGAACTCGATGCCTGCACCTCCGACGACGTGAGGAGGTACCTCCGGGTCGCGAGCCCGGCGGAACGTGAGAGGTTCGTAGAGGATCCAGACACCCTCGCGGGGCGGTTCGAGTTCCACCTCGACAGGCTCTCCTACCGCCTGGCTGGCGGCGTTCCCAACCCGGGTTGGAGTTGGGCGGCCGATGTGCTCCTTGCGTACTGGATCATGTGCTGCGTGCAGGCAGAGACGGCAACGCGGATCACGGAGTTCCAGGCATGGACCTGGGAGCCCACACCGGGGCAGGGCACCTCACGTCGACACTTCCAGCTGATGCAGGTGGGTAGCTTCTGGAGACGCTGGACTGAGGCCGTGGACAAGGCGCTGATCCTGGCAGAGACAATGGGGCTCACCGCGGGGATCGCGAAAAGGGCTGAAGCTAAGCTGGGAACGTCGTGCCAAAAGGTCCTGGCCGCGCTCCGCGAAGCCCGCCGTACGGGGGCATGCCTGCTCGCGAAGGATATCGGCAACGCAAAAGGGATCTCGGAGGACTCCGTCTGCCATTCCGTAGCCAAGCTCCGGAGGCTCGGCTGGACGATCTCCAACCCACGAGGGGCGACTGGTTACGTGCTCGACGAGGAGCCCATCAACTAGGGGATCGAAACCGCGCAAACCGCGCGGTTTGCCGTCGGGTTGAGACACGAGGATCGATGCCGTGCGCCCTGTAGGAAGGGGGCATGGAACATTTCTCGTTGCTGCCTCTCGGTGCGATGGCCTCGCGCCTTGGGATCCAACCGCGCGACCTTCGTGAAGCCGCCGAGGCAGGTGCGGTTCCTTGCGTACGCCTTGGACAGCGCGGCCTGATGTTCGACCCGTCGACCGTCGAGCAGTGCCTGATCGATCGCGCGGGAAGCACACCAGTCCGTCAGGACCCTGGCCAATGCGTCGAGGCAGAGCAAATGCCGCGCACGAGCCTGGTGAGCCGCCAAGGGACCGGCCGTGGCTGACACCGCGCCGAAGGGGCTAACAGCCCAGCAGGAGCGCCTCCTCGCGGAGGGCCTTGCGGCGCTTGTACGCGGCTGGAACATCACCCCGCTCAACGGGAAGAAGCCGCTCCTTGAAGGTTGGTCAAAGCGCCCGAAGCCAACCCCCGAGCTGGTGAGAGGTTGGGTCGAGCAGGGCCACAACCTGGGGGTCGTTACAGGCGCCACCTCCGGTGTCGATGTGATCGACGACGACACAGCCGACGGCAGCGCTGAGGCAAAGCTCGCCATTCCGCCGACCCCAACCGTGCGGACCGGGAGCGGCCGGCGTCACCACTACATCAAGCACGTCGAAGGGGTCAGGAACTCCGCCAGCAAGCTCGCGGAGGGTGTCGACGTTCGCGGCGATGGCGGCCAAGTCGTGCTGCCAGGTTCGAAGCATCCGATCACGGGCAAGGAGTACGCGTGGGAGGATGGGCGCAGCCCGAGTGACCTGCCGTTCGCCCAGGTGCCCACCGCACTCGTCGAGAAGGCCCGCTCATCGACGAAGTCAAGCAAGCGTGGGTCAAGGACGGAGGCGTGGGCAAGAGCTGCGCTCACGAAGGAGACCGACCAGGTGCGCAAGGCACCTGAGGGCTCGCGCAACGACACGCTCAACGTCGCCTCCTTCAACCTCGGGCAAATCACTGCGGGCGGGCACCTCGCCGAGAGGGAAGTGCGAGAAGCGCTCCTTGGTGCTGCTGTGGCTGCTGGCCTGCCCGAAGCGGAAGCGCTCGCAACGATCGAGTCAGGCATGCAGGCCGGGATGCTGGAGCCGCGAACACCCAAGGGCGAATCTCGCGACCCCCAGGAGACCGCGGACAAGCACGAGCCCCTGACCGACACAGGCAACGCCGAACGGTTCGCCAAGCGGGCAAACGGCGATCTTCTGTACTCGTTCGTTTGGAACAAGTGGCTCTACTGGACGAGCCGGCGATGGACGATCGATACGTCCGGCGCGGCCATGCGCCTCTCCAAAGCCGTTGCGCGCAGCTTTTACCGCCTGGCAGCGGAGTGCAATGACGCAGAAATCGCCAAGTCATACTCGGACTTCGCGCGCAAGACCGAGAAGGTCGAGCGCCGCAAGGCGATGGTCGAACTCGCGAAGTCCGAGCATGGAATGTCGGTCTCGCCAGCGCAGCTTGATCAGCACCCGATGTTGTTCAACTGCACGAATGGAACGCTCGATCTGCGATCACTCGCTCTGCGTCCACACCGCCGTGAAGACTTGCTGACGAAGCTATGCACGACGTCGTACAAGCCTGAGGCGAAGTGCCCGCGGTTCCTTGAGTTCCTTGAGCGCATCCTGCCCGACCCAGAGATTCGCGAGTACGTGAAGCGCTTCTGTGGGTACTCGCTCACGGGCGACGTGTCGGAGCAGGTGCTGCAGATCGGGGTCGGAGGCGGCCTCAACGGCAAGAGCACGCTCTACTGCGCGATCCAGAACGTCATCGGTGCAAGCTATGCCATCCAGATTGCATCCGAGCTCCTACTGGCGAAGGACAGGGATAGCCATCCGACCGAACTTGCGGACCTGTTCGGCGTGCGACTTGCGATCGGAACGGAGACGCCAAGAGGGAGAGTGCTGAACGAGGCCCTCGTCAAGGTGCTCACCGGCGGCGAACTGATCAGGGCGCGCCGCATGCGCGAGGACTTCACGCAGTTCCAGCCTTCGCACAAGCTCGTGCTCGTCACCAACGACATGCCGCGCGTGGAGACGGGTTCCTTCGCGATAGCACGCCGCCTCCATGTGGTGCCCTTCGATGTGCGGATCCAGCCGCATGAGATCGACAAGCGCCTGCCGCAGAAGCTCAAGGCTGAGAGCGAGGGGATCCTCACCTGGTGCGTCGAGGGTTGCCGTGAGTGGCTTGAGCGAGGTCTAGACCCGCCCGAGGGGGTGCTCATCCGACAGACGAAGCTCCAGATTGAACGCCGACCGATCGAGGAGTTCGTCGCCTCAATCGTCGTCCGCAAGCGTGGTTCACGCACCCGTGCTGCTGACGTGTACGCGGCCTTCGTCCGGTGGTGTGAGCAAGAGTGCAAGCCAATCGCGAGTCAGACGGATTTGGGGATCGCACTCGGCAACGAAGGCTTTGGAAAGCAGAAGTCCGCCGGCGCGATGATCTACCTGGACATGGCCTTGCAGGGGCCTGGAGAGCCGATTCAGGGACAGTTGGGGATAGGGAGGGATAGTTCTCCCGTTGATCCATCTCTGCCCCCCCACGAAGGGGTGAAAGAGGGAACTGTCCCCAGCTCTCCCCAACCATCCCCAAGGGCGGATTCCTGCCATGCGTGTAGCGGCAGCATCATGTGGCGGCGAGTCCCGGAAGGGGAGCTGTTCTGCATGCGCTGCGCTCAGCCGGCAACGGGCATCCCGGTACACGAGATCCTGGACATCGCCACCGGCGTGATCAGCTTCCGCCAAGAGCAGGAGTCCTCGCCGGGGAAGTACATCGTGCCCGGAGGTGACCGTGCGTAGGTCCCTCCTGATCCACGACGTCGAACTGGTGCCGTCGGGCGCAGCTGAGCAGGCACGAGGGCTCTTCGGGTTCATTTCATGCTCGCTTGGCGGTGAGCTGCGGATCAGCGGCCTGACACTCAGACGCACCGCTGCCTCTCGCCACTCGATCTCGTTCCCGACTAGGCGCGATGCACGAGGTGTGCACCACCCCTACATGCGCCCACTCGACGCAGAGTCAAGGCGTGACATCGAGCGGCAGATCCTCGGAGCGCTGCGCAAGCAGGGGAGGATCCCGTGATTCGAGTGCTCGTCCACAGCTTCGAGTGGGCCTACCGCGAGCTCACCGACGGCCGCACCATCGTCGGCTGGGCCAACTGCTCCGCTGACAGAGACCTCTTCCACGACATCTGCGTCGTCCAGCATCCGGGCGACGAGCTGGAGTTCGCTGCCCCGCCAGGTACGCCGGGGTGGCTTGACCATCGACCCGCCGTAGCTCGCGCGCTCGGCGACTTCGTGCGGGAGAAGGAACGTGGACCTTGAGCGTGCCCAAACCCCCCTTCTGTCCTTGCTGACCCCTGCCATGAACCACACGACCTCAAACCTCATTCCGTCCCGCCTTCTCCGCAGCGAACGAGTTGGAGGCGCAGCATGAACATCGCCGCTGCACGAATCGCTCCCCCGACCGAGGCGGAAGTGATCGCATGGGAACAGAACCAGGACCCGGACTCGATCGCGGGGTTCCTGATCACCGGCATCGCACGACTGCGCGGAGTAGGCAGCACGCCGATGAGATCGGCTGTCACCGTTCGAGCCAAGTACCACAGCACCCCATTCGAACCGCTGCTCCTCTACCGCGGCAGCGACCACGAGTACTACGTGCTCGGTCTCGACACGCTTCTCGTGCCTACGAGGGCACCTGATGTGGGGACGCGCCTTGCCCGGCTCGACGATGCAGGCATGACGCCGCTGCGGCGGATGTTGATCAGGTTCGCCGTGCTGGACGAAGCGCGCCGGCGACACGTGTACCTGGACACTCCTGGACACAGGCCTGTGTGGTGAACGAGCAACCGCACACCCTGGAGCGAATCGCGGATCTCCTCGACCAGGCGTCGCGGGAGTTGCGGGCTTACTCGCAGTCTTCCCTTGCGTCCCTCGCGAAGCCTGAGCCACTGCATGGGGTCGCCATGCTCACGCCCAACGAACTCGCGAAACTGATCCAGGTGCACACGCGCACGCTCCGGAGGATGCGGCACGAAGGGAAGATCCCTGAGCCGGTCTACCTCAACTCCCGACCCCGCTGGCGACGCGCGGACATCGATCGCTGGCTGGAGGAGCCCCGGTGAGTCGCGGGCTGGGTTCGGGCAGGCTGTACAAGGTCCACTCCGGCAACGGCGTGTTCAGCTGGTGTCTCGACTGGAAGGGCAGCGATGGCAAACGCCACCGCCAACTGCTCTCGCAGGACCGCCGCGTAGCCGAGAGACTGCGCAACGACATCATCCAGAAGCGCGACCTGGCGCTTGGTGGCCTGGGTTCGATCGAAGGTCAGAGCCGCCCGCTGACGGAGCTGCGCGCGCTCTACCTCGCAGATCTCCACTTGCGTACCTCGGTGCAGCACCAC
Organism: Planctomycetota bacterium; assembly: GCA_044229935.1. GTDB lineage: Bacteria > Planctomycetota > UBA1135 > UBA1135 > JADJLZ01. The sequence continues at coordinate 16,279 of JBGASC010000015.1, forward strand.
CGCAACGTCACGGCGAAGCTGGAGTTCATGCTCCAGAGGCTGCCGGCGAGGCGCGTGCGCGACCTCTTGCCGCACATGGTCCTCGAACTGCGCACGCAGCGGATCAAGGACGGCGCGAGCCACCGCACGATCAACATCGAGGTCGCGAACATGCAGGCCATGCTGCGCTGGGGCGAACGTGTCGGGCTGATCGCGGCGAACCCGATCGAGAGGATCCCGCGCTTGCCGCTCACGAAGGGACACCTGCGCCACCAGCGACGAGCGATGACCGACGATGAGATCGAGCGGTTCTTGGAAGCAGCACGTGTCGACGACGAGATGTGGGGGAACCACGCAGCCGCGAAGACGACGATCGAGAACGGCACGAAGGGGAGAGGCTGGTGTGCAAGGCCGCGGGCACCACGGATCCCGCAGGCGCCGATGTGGCGAGCGTTCCTTGAATGCGGCGCGCGCTACGGCGAGCTGACGCGCAGTACGTGGGGCGACGTCGACTTCACGGCACGCATGCTCACGCTGCGAGGCGAGAACACGAAGACCGGCAAGACGCGCTCGATCCCACTGCGCGAGGGTCTCGTGCGAGTGCTCGAAGCGCTGCGGCCCATCCACGAGACCGTGCTCGAACGCCCCCTCCTGCACACCGACCGTGTGTTTCTGACGCCGGAGGGCGCTGTGTGGACGCACGATGGGTCGGGCGCGCGTCGCATCTTCGATCGTCTGCTCGAGCTCGCGAAGATCCCGCGCAAGGACGCCGCCGGGTACGTGCTCGACATCCATGCGCTACGGCACACGTTCGCGACTCGGCTTGCTCGCGCTGGTGTCGGGCTACTCCAGGCTCAGCGCCTGCTCGGGCATGCGGATCCGAACATGACCGCGCGGGTTTACACGCACCTCGATGTTGACGACCTGCGCGATGCGATCGCGCGGCTGGACGATGGGGCGTGGGCGGGGAGGAAGCACAGGTTGAGGGCGGTGTAGGGCCCTATCCTTGCGGCTTGAACGTCCTCTGGGGTGTCCAGTGTTCTACACGCACACGGGGCTGGAGGAGATGCGGGCGGCGCTCGGGATGCTGGAGGGGAGGGGCGAGGGGAAGCGGTACGAGTAGACGGTGGTATCGTAGCGGGCTATGTGCGCCGAGCCTGCATACGCGCATTCCGCACACCCGATCCACCTAACCAACGATGCTTGGCCGGGGATTGCGATGTGAGTCGACGAGCTGATCAACGCTTGCGGCGTAACGTTCGAGGCCTAGACTCTCGGGCAGTCACGCTCTTCCTCGGCGGGCAGTCGCCGGGCGACATCCCGTATTTCCCCTCCCCAGTCTCCTCCTGCTGTGATTTGCACACCCGCCATGCCTCGCAGACTTTCAGGTCTATCATTTCTGGTTCTCCTTTTTCTCGGGGTCCTCTTGAGTTCGGACGTGAGTGCGCAAGATGGCGGGCTAGACCCCAGCTTCAACCCCGGAATTGGAGCGAGCAGCGCGGTGTTCGCCGCAGCTTTGCAGCCCAACGGCAAGGTCCTGATCGGCGGAACATTCACCTCCTATAATGGAACTGCTCGCACCCGCATCGCGCGTGTAAATCCCGATGGCGGCTTGGACACCACCTTCGATCCAGGAAGCGGAGCAACGAACGATATTTATGCCGTAATCGTTCAGCCGGACGGGAAGGTGCTGATCGCGGGGTTCTTCACGTTGTATAACGGTACTCTCCGCAACCGCATTGCTCGTCTCAACGCTGATGGAAGCCTGGACACGAGCTTCAACCCGGGATTTGGTCCCAACTTTCAGGTCCTAACGGCGGCGTTGCAGCCAGACGGCAAGATCCTGATCGGGGGATCCTTTACGACCTATGGGGGCGTGACTCGAAACCGAATCGCCCGAGTGAATTCAGACGGGAGCCTAGACGCCGCCTTCAATCCCGGTGTCGGAGCTGATAACGCCCCTCGGAGTATTGCCATACAACCCGACGGCAAGGTGCTGATCGCTGGTCAATTCACTAGCATCGACGGTTCGAGCCGCAACCGTGTCGCCCGCTTGAACCCCGATGGGAGCCTAGACGCCAGTTTCAATCCCGGTAGTGGCGCTGACGGTCCGATTTACTCGGTCGTTCGGCAGCCTGATGGGAAGGTGCTCATTGGCGGCTTTTTCTTTGCCTACAATGGAATCGCGTGCAGTTGTATTGCGCGACTGAACGCGGATGGGAGCTTGGATGTAGGGTTTGATCCGGGGTCTGGACCGAACAATCAGGTCGACACTCTCGCTTTGCAGTCAGACGGCCGAATTCTGCTGGGAGGGCAGTTCACCCTATGCAACGGCGTGTCACGTGTTCGCGTTGCACGGCTCGAGACCAGCGGTAGTGTAGATGCGAGCTTCAACCCCGGCAGTGGAGCAAACAGTAACGTCAGGAACTTCTGCCTACAACCTGACAATGCGGCGATCATCACTGGCGTGTTCACGGTCTACAATGGAGCATCACGTAGCTGTATCGCACGCATATTCGGATCCAGCGCCCCCGTTGCATTTTGCAATCCGGGTACTGGCAGCGTGCTGGCCTGCCCGTGTGCCAACTCGCCAAGCGGCTCGGGCGGGTGCAACAACAGTTCCGCCACCGGTGGAGCGATCCTTACGGCGCTTGGGAATTCCTCGCTCGCTTTGGATACCCGAGTATTTACTACGACCGCCGAAAAACCGTCGGCAACCAGCATCGTTTTACAGGGTGATGCGCAGACCGCGAGTGGAAGTGTGTTCGGCATGGGCATTCGATGTGTTGCCGGCAATCTGAAGCGGCTCTACACAAAGACCGCCGTCTCCGGTTCGATCACGGCACCGCAAGGCGGGGACCCTTCTGTGTCGGCGCGTGCCGCTGCGCTGGGAGATCTGATTCTCTCAGGAGAGCATCGTTACTACGGCGTCTACTACCGTGACCCGACTGTTCTTGGTGGTTGCCCCGCGGCGAGCACGTTCAATATCACGCAGCAGCTCGACATCCTCTGGTCCCCTTGAAGTGAGGCGGACCAGCAGACTCGCAACGGCCGACATCTAAAGAGATCGCCCCACCGAACTTCCCGGTACACGTTTGCCGCTCGCGTGGCGGGGTATCGCTTTGGTGGGTCTCGGTGTGGAACATCACCGAGCGGGGGTGCTTGGGTGCGATGTGACTGGACGCCTCGCTAGTATTCGGCCCCCCGCGCGAACTGGTTCGGCAGCCGCCACACTCATGCATGAGGGGCCGACGATCTTGCCATCGCCGGCCCCCGGAGAGAGTCGGCCCGCCGGGCTTCCCATGCGTCGCGCTGCTCGCGGTGCGCGTCGCAATCCGGCGGACCTTGGGCGCAGTGTAGGTCGAGGGTCGGGGCGCTCTCGGGGCTCGCTGCTCGAAACGAGCGGCTTGCACATCCAGAACGGCAGCCAGGCGTGTCCACTGCGTCAGGCCCGCCAGCTAGGAAGCAAGGGGGACCGGCAGCCTTGCGACCACCGGTCCCGGGAGAGTGAGCACCATCGGGCTTCCCGGCCAAGCACCGCTCGCATGATGCGTGGCCACCGATGGGACTCGGTAGGAAGTCTAGCCTGGGGCGGCGGTCTGCCTAGAGGCGCCTGTGCCCCCGTCTGCCTGGAAAGACGCGATCCGCGATGAGGTGCAGGCGCAGCGCGCAAGGTCATTGCCCAGCGCGCGCCGCTCAACTGAACAAAGTACGGGGCGTGCTCACCGTTCGAGTCGGAACATCTCGTTCACAGGCTTCCCGAGCACCTCGCAGAGCTTCATCGCAAGGTTGAGCGTGGGCACGCTGCGGTCGTTCTCGATCGCGTTGATAGTCTGCCGGGCGACCCCGACGATCCTCGCGAGCTCGCCCTGGGTCAGGCGCTGCTCCTCTCTCGTTTCCCGAATCCGATTCCTCATGTTCCTCCTCGTACGCCAGGCGCGGGTTGGTCTGCGCGTGGCAGCTACGGGGGGGCAGATGCAGGATGAGGGAGGAGGATGACCTCTCGTCCGCCCTTCTCCTTCTGGACCAATCGAGGGCAGCGCGGCCGTCTCCGCATCGTGTCAGCCGCATCCAGCGGCGCAGCTCAGCCACCGCGTGCCGCTCTCCCGCGCGATCCTACGCGTCCTCACGCTAGCCGTGGCTCAAGGCGCGCTCGGTGCTCGAGAATCGCGTGACCCGCGAGCACGAAACGCGCGTTTTCCCCGGCGAAAACCCGCGCTTCCGGGCGGGCAGACGCTGGCAGGAGCGGCCATCTATTGTGGCAGCAAAGTGGCAGTGCCCTTGATCGATGCGAAGTCGCATCACCCTCGCGACGCTGCATCTCTGCGCGTGGTCGCGAGTTAGGTTGGTACGCCCGGCGGGATTCGAACCCACGACCTGCAGCTCCGGAGGCTGCCGCTCTATCCAGCTGAGCTACGGGCGCAATGTGGTCGTGTCATCCTAGCAACCAGCGTGCTGAAGTCGGAGCGATCAACCGGCAGTGTGCGGGCACGAGGGCGGTGCTTCGCCCAGCCTGCAGAGGCCTGTGGAGATCTCGTATCGGAGGAGAACCGCCGTGATCCAGAGGCGGGGCGCGATCGGCTCTTCGTTCGCCGCGGCGCGCACGCGGTCCGAGGGAGCCTCGAGGCGGAGTCGATTCCGCGTGCTCGTGCTCCGGGCCAGGGCGGGCAGGGAGGTTCGCTTCGATCTGGAATTCGTGACGGTCGACGCCAGCGCGATCCTGCAAGCACCGCGGGGGGGCTGGACGCACCCAATCCGCCGTCGCGGTCCTCGATTCGGACAGCGATGCCGACAACGATGCGGACAGCGATGCCGACCGCGATGCCGACCGCGATGCCGACCGCGATGCCGACCGCGATGCCGACCGCGATGCGGACCGCGATGCGGACAGCGATGCGGACAGCGATGCGGACCGCAATGCGGACAGCAGACGCGCTCAACCACGCCCGGTTGTTGCGCGGTCGCGGCGCATGTGCATCAGGACGGCGAAGGGGGACAGGTGCTGCGCCGGTGGAGTTGGCTGGACCGCGCACGGACCCTCACCCGAGAGCTCCTGCCAACGGTGGACAGTATCGGGCATGGGAGGCTCGATGAGGGCCGCCCGGCGGAGTGCATGCAACGGCCGCCGCGCTGGTGCGGCCGTCGGCGACTGCCGCAGGCCGCCGAGGCGAAGCCGGGACCCACTCCGCTGACAGGAGCCGCAGGGGGGCTTGAGGGGCTGAACACAAGGGGGCCTCGTTTGTCCGGCAGCCAACCAGCACATCACGCGCCTAAGCGGCTGCAGGTTGCACCTCTGAAACGGAACATCGTCCCCGTGGCACTCCCCAGCCTGGGTCGAGCCGGGTTGACCTCGGCGTCGATGTTCCCAGAAGTGCAGGAAAAAGCCTGTTACCTTGACCGATCTCGAAGGTTGGCCTTACGATTCGAACGTAGCGTGGCCCACAGCTCAGCGCGTCCGGTTCCTTCCGCGTGCCCATGTTCCCCACCTCCTCGTCCTCGCAGCCGGTCGTCCGGGGCCTCCTGATGCCCCTGGCGATCCTCGCTGCCGCGGGGGCCGTGATCGGGTGGGAGCTGCTGCGAGCGCCGGAACTGCGCGCGGCGCCTTCGGTTCAGGCCAATGACGCTGACGAGGATGGGTTGGTCAACGCCCAGGAACTGATCCAAGGCACCAACCCCTACCGCGCCGATACCGACCTCGACGGCTACCGGGACCTTGAGGAGTTCGCACGCCACTCGTCTCCGCTCTTCCCGCAGTCGGTGCCCACGGGCAATCGCATGCGGGTAGGTCTGAGCTTCCGTGGAGGCCTCGACTCCCTGCACGCATTCATCGCGGTCTACCTTCCTGATGGAGATCTGCGCGATCGCGAAGTCCAGGCGGGATTGCTCGTCGGTCAGCGCCTGGTGACCTTCTCCCAGTCCTACGTCCTCGACCACGCGCGGTTGACCGTTCATGACGCACACGATCCCTCGGCTCGCGTCGTGGTGATCGACATGCCCGTCTCGCCACGCTACGTATACGCATTCGGCAACATCAGTGCGTTCGCTGACGTCCGCGACACGCGCACGGGGAAGATCCGTGCTGCGGACAGCGTGCACCTCATCGCCTTCGGTCGGACGATCGTGATGCAGATGACGAACCCCATGATCCTGAGCACAGGCTCCCTGAGCGGGACTGGGCAGCAGACCGGGGGCTCCGGGCAGGCTGGAATCGGATCGATCTACGTTCCCCTGCCGATCGGGGCAGGCAGCGACCCCACCACCTGGGCGCCGGGCCAGGTCTGTGTTCAACAGACCATGGTCGTCGCGGTGAACGGGGCTCAGATCACACAGGAAGTCGTCGCTGCCGAATGCCAGGAAGGCTGGGACGGATTCTGCCCGCCGACCTGTGCGGCGACCGTCGGCAACACCTACGACACGATCGACCCTGTGGCCTTGATCGGCGGCTGAGTCCCGCCGTCCGCAGGCCGCCGCTGTCGGAGGCGCTCGAATCGAGCTGGAGTCGGCTACGCATTTCCATTGCCGTTGCCCCCACGTTGCGAGCTCCAAACCGTGATCACACAATGCGTTGCGGCGTGGTTTGTCGCCCACGTGATAGAGTGGACCTGAAGGCACACCCTGATCGAACGTCTTGGCCGGGGGCCTTCTCGCGCCCCTCCTGACGGAACCCCCACCTTCTCCGTACCGTCCAAGCGGAGAGCTCCCCGTGAAGACTGACCCCGACCGCGACCTCGTCGAAGCATGCCAGGCCATCGAGCCCTCGGGCTTGGATGGTGCATTCCGGCAGCTGTACGAGCAGTACAAGGACCGGGTCTACAACGTCTGCTACCGGATCACGGGCAACCCCACGGACGCCCTGGATGCGTCGCAAGAGACCTTCGGGATCCTCTTCCGGAAGATCGTGGAGTTCCGCTTCGAATCGAAGTTCTCGAGCTGGGTCTACCGCATCGCGGTCAACGCGAGCATCGACCTCAAGCGCCGCACGAGCACGCGCTGGGTCGCATCGCTCGATGCCCAGACCGAGGGCACCTCCAGTGATCACATGCGGCCGGACATCCGCGACGATCGCATCGAAGCGCCGGCGGCAGCCGCGTCGCGTCATGAGCTGGAAGCCGAGATCCAGGCTGCGATCGCGCGCCTGTCCCCGAAGATGCGCGCAATCACGGTGCTGCGCTACGTCGAGAACCTCTCCTACGAAGAGATCGCAGAGGTGCTGCAGATCTCGCTGGGGACGGTGAAGTCGCGCCTCTCGCGGGCGCACGAGGCCCTGGACCGGGAGCTGACACCGGTCCTCGACAAGTACTACCTGCGGTGATCGAGACATGAATTCCCCGTGTCGAGATTTCCTGGATGCGATGCTGGAGACCGCTCTCGAGCGGTCCGCCACCGAGCCCCTGGCTCGGCACATCGCTGCCTGCGCGAGCTGCGCCCAGGCTTTCGAGCGTGTTCGGCGGACGCGCGATGCGTTGAACGGTCTACCGACCCGCCGCGCACCCGAGGCACTCGATGGGCTCGTCGTCGCCGCGACGCAGGCCGGACATCGGCAGGAGCGCGTCCTCGCGCACCTGCGCACGATGCTGCGCGAAGAAGCGCCGAGCGAGCTCGAGCCCAGGATCGGAGCGGGAGGCGCGCTGCTCGCCGGCGCGGCTCGTCAGCATGCTCCGGCGGTGCTCGAGCGACTCATCGACGAGGACTTGCGCGACCCGCGCAAGGCGCTCACGCGACGCTATCTCGATCGTCTCGATCGTCTCGGCGCTCCGGGAATCCTGCGCTCCCGCGTCGCACGCATCCTGGTCGCGCCGCCCATGCGTGCGCGCCGGGGGCTCTTCGCCGGCGCCGCGGCACTGCTCGTCTTGCTGGCCGGCCTCTGGACGTGGCACGTGGTCGAGCGTGCGAGTTCCCGAGTCCGCTACCGGCTGGAATTCGTCGACGATCTGAGCCAGCTCGACCCGGCGGCGCGCGAGATGCTCGGGGGCCTGACCGGCGGCTGGTCCGAAGTGGTCGGGAAGGAGCATCCCTGATGCGCCTTCTCGCACTCGCCGCGCTGGCCCTGGGAGCGTTCGTCCTCGGCAGTTGCTCCCGAATGGCACCCGACTCTGGCACCGCGCCGGCCGCCATGGCCAGCGGCGGACAGCCGAGCTTCCTCGGGCTGATCGCCGATGCGCCCTTCCGCACGACCTTCCACGCACACCGGCACGTCTGGCAGAAGTACGAGGAGGCCCACGGGCCGCAGGTGCTGGAGTACACGGAAGAAGTGTGGTCCGACGGGCATGGCGGCTTCTCCGTGACGCCGGGGCAGCTGATCCTGCCGCAGCTCTCTCCGCAGGCCGAACAGGTCTTCCTGCTGCTGCAGAAGTCGCGCGAGGGCTTCCTCTACCGCCTGCGCGACTTCCGAGTCCACGAACTGCAGGCCTTCCTGAGCGAGTACCAGGTCGAGGACCTCGGCGGTCACATCGTGGTTGCCGGGCAGTCTTGCGAGCGCCTGCGCGTGACGCCGCTCGATCCCTCGCCGACCTACTGGGAACTCGACGTGCTGCCCTCGAACGGCCTTGTGCTCGGGGTGCGCGAGTACCTGCGTGACGGCACGCTGGTCTCCAGCGTCGAAACGACCGAGTACGACACGACCACCGCACTCTCGGGCCCGCACCAGGATCTGCCGACCACGCCGTTCACACCGGCCACGGCGCAGCAGGTGCTGGGCTTCTCTCCCCTGCCTCCGAGCTTTCTGCCCCAGGGCTTTGTCTGCACGGCCACGGAGAAGGTCACGCTCAGCAACGAGAACTGGGCGCGCTACTCCTACACAGACGGGGGCGAGACGCTCTTCGTGCTGCACCGTCGCGAGCCGCTGTTGCAGACGAACAACAACGATCCGGCCGGAGCGAATCCGATCCGCATCTTCCGCGTCGGTCGCTGGACCGTCGCGCAGGCGACCTTCAATCGCAATCGCATGGTCGTGATGGGGCGCGGCACGGCCGAGGTTCTCGCGCAGATCCTGGTCTCGATGCTGCCCTGAAGCGCGTTCCGGGTGCGAGCTCCGCGTCCGCGCAGGCCTGCCCTGCGAGCAGTTGGAATCCTTTTCCAGGTGCGGTTTGCTCTCGTTCCTCCTTCAGTTTCCCGCCCGATTCGTGATTGCCGGGTAGTCTTCGTTGTCCGCAGGCCCACAACCGCACAACGAAGCCGCACGACATGAATCAGGAACCGCAGGGCGAGCCCTTCCAAGAGACGAACCTCAACTCCCCCGAGTACCGCGAGCGCCTCATGCGCAAGCTCAACTGCCTCATCGCAGTGCTCGAGGTGGCCACGGCCAAGGTCAAGAAGAGCCTGACCGAGCCGTCGGCCGACACGGAGCGCCTCACGCGCATCCGTACCAATCTCCAGAGCACGCTCGATGTGTGCATCCGGGCGCGAGCCGCGCTCGAACGCCGCGAAGCGCTGCCGCGCGAGCTGCCCGAGAACCTCTCGCAGGTGATCGAGGAGACCAAGGTGCTCGAAACGCGCCAGGCTGCCCCCAAGAAGCGCAGCGAACCCAAGCGCATCGCGAACGAGCTGCGCCAGGAAGAGCGCGCGAAGTTCGAGAGCCTCGGCGCGATCGCCAAGACCGAGATCAGCAAGGTCGACATCGACGACCTCGCGCGCAAGCTGCAGGGCTTCTGAGAGCGATCCACGACGAGAACCGGGCTCGTGCCGCAGCGCGGCGCGGGCCCGTGTCGTTGGCAGCCGGCTTGCGCGAGCCGGCGTGCACCGGGAGCTCGACGAACGACGTGCCGAAGCCCGCGAGGAGCAGCACGCGAGCGAGGAGCACGACGAGCACGAGGAGCGGGCTCCTCGCGAGGTGCGCCTGATTCGCGGAGGAGAGGAGCGCCTGACTCTCGCTGGACACGACGCCTCCGATGTCCGCCAGACGCGCGAGCTGCGCGGAGTGCGCCCCGCACCCGCTCGTCAGCTGCGCGCGTTCTCGACGCGGAAGACGATCGTGTGCTCGAGCTTCCAGTCGACGTTCACGCCGCCGCGCCGCGCAGGTTGGAAGCGCCAGCGCCGCACGCCCGAGCAGGCAGCGTCATCCAGCCGCGCGAATCCGCTGGAGAGCAGCACGCGCACGCCGACAACGCGTCCGTCGTTGCCCACCGTGATCTCCAGGCGCACCCGTCCGCGCTCGCCGACGCTGGCCGAGCCGGCCGGGTACTCCGGTGCTGGGCAGTCGATCGGAACGGGGGGCACGATCCGCACCTCCTCGGGTGCATCGACCGGGGCGCTCGGCGCCGCGGCGGCGGCCGCGAACGGAGCCTGCGCCGCCGTCGCGAGCGGCAGCACGCTGGCAGCCTGCGGCCGCGGCACGCGACGCAGCCCGATCGCTCCGACGCCGATCGAGCCGGAACGGGCGTCGACGATCGGGCTCGTCAGGGGCGTCGAGCTCTCGTCGTAGAGCGAAGCGAGCAGATCCTCCGCGCTCTGTGCCTCCATGGGCACGGGCGCGAAGTCGCTTGGAGGCGGGAGCTCGTCGCGCTGGACCGGCCGCACGCGCTCGAAGCGCACGTCCGGGGGTGCGGCGTCCGGATGCAGCACCATGCGGATCGTGATCGGCTCCGGATCCGGCGCCGGCGATGCGCGCAGCGGCGCGAGCTGCCACAGCGCAGCCAGCAGGAGTGCATGCAGCCCCAGCGAGAGCGCGAGCGGAACGGCGCTTCGTCGGCGGGAGCGAGGGGAGTGGCGCGAGGTCATGAACGGCGGTCCGGGCCCCAGAGACTACCCGGTTTCCCGCGCTGCGTTTCAGGCGCTCCGGGAGCTTCCGGAGGGCGCTGCGGAGCCTCCGCTGCGCTCGCGCGCAGGGGGAGGATTCCTCACGGAAATCGCTGTCGAGGCTCGCGGAGGCGGCGCTCCCCGATCGACCGCGCATCGCGGAGCAGGTTGCCGGCGGCGCGTTCCGCTTCCCGATCCGCGGCGCGAGAGTGCCTCGAGCTCAGTGGCCCCAGCTGCGCAGGTAGCGGAAGTCGTGGTTGATCGTGCGCTCGGAGAGCTTCGCGATGATCGGCGGCAGGCGCTTGTACTGGTTCTGCGCGATGCGCTGCGCGACGCGCCGCACGAAAGCCCGCTCGAAACCTGCCTCCACGAGCTCGTCCTCGCCGTAGCGCTGGTCGACCATCAGCTCGAGCAGGCGATCGGCCTCGGCGTACGTGAAGCCCAGCTCGCCCTCGTCGGTCTGCCCGGCGAAGAGATCGGCCGAGGGCGCCTTCTCGATCACGCTCGGCGGCAGGCGGAAGTGCCGCGCGAGCTGATAGACCTGGTGCTTGTACAGGTCGCCCAGCGGATTGAGCGCGCTGGCCGCGTCCCCGAACTGCGTCGAGTAGCCGAGCAGCATCTCGGTCTTGTTGCTCGTGCCGATGACGAGACCGCGCCACTCGACCGAGAGGTCGTAGAGCACGATCATGCGCGCGCGCGCCATCACGTTGCCGCGCCGGATGCGGTCGGCGACGGCATGGGTCTCGACGTAGCCGTCGACCATCGCGCTGATGTCGACCTTGCGCGTCTGGAGGCCCAGTGCGCCGGCGACGGCGAGCGCGTCGCGCTCGCTGTCGGGGTTCGAGGTGCGGTACGGCATCAGCACCGCGAGCACGTTCTTCGGCCCGAAGGCGCGCGCGGCCAGCGCGGCGCTGACCGCCGAGTCGACGCCGCCGGAGAGACCGAGCAGGGCGCGCTCGAAACCGAACTTGCCGGCCTCGTTGCGCAGGAAGCGCACGAGGATGCGCTCGACGAGCTCGCACTGGATGTCGAGTCGGTTCATCTCAGCCGCCCTGTTGTCCGAGGATGCGCGAGAGCTCGCGTTGCACGATCCAGGCCTTCTCGTCGCGCCGCAGCGGCGTCGAGATGCGCGCGCGACGCAGCGCCTCGCCCGTGAGGTGCGCCTCGAGCCGGCCCGTGTCGAAGAGCGGCAGCGCGCCCTCCTCGCGTCCGAAGGGATCGACCACGCGCGAGCCGCCCGAGAAGAGGATGCCGTCTTCGCTGCCGACGCGGTTGACGTACACGATCCAGGTCTGGAAGAGCAGCGCCAGCGCGTCCTGCATGCGGTTCCAGATGCGCACCGAGCGCAGGCCCGGCTCGGGATCGGTCACGCCGCGGCCCGGACTGGCCGAGGGCACGAGCAGCGCGTCGACGTTCGAGAGGAAGTGCAGGTACGCGGAGCTCACGTGCCACATGTCCTCGCAGATCAGGATCCCGAAGCGCCCGTGGCGGCTGTCGAGGGCGCGGAAGCGCTCGCCCGGCGCGAAGTCGCGCGCGTCGTCGAACATCCCGTAGGTGACCAGGTGCACCTTGCGGTGCACGTCGAGCAGCACGCCGTCCTCGAAGAAGCCGAACGAGTTGTAGAGGCGCCCGTCGCGGCCGCGTTCGACGAAGCCGACGCCGATCGAGATCTCCTTCGAGCGGTCGCGCAGCGTCTCGAGCACCGGGTGATCCAGCGGCAGGGCCACCTCGGCGGTCTGGTCGCGCAGGAAGTAGCCCGAGAGCGAGAGCTCCGGAAAGAGCACGAGATCGAGGTCGCGCGCGCGCGCGTGGTCGATCTCCGCGAGGTGCCGCTCGAGGTTGGCGGTCAGGTTGCCGAGCGTCGGCTCGAGCTGCGAGAGGAGGACGCGGCAGTTCATGGGGAGTTCTTCAGGATACCACGCGCGGATCGCGGCCCCTGGATCCGCACGCGCAGCCACCGTCGGGGCGGAAAAGGGCGGATCGGTGCTGTCCGGGTCCGGGAAGCGCTCGCCACCAAGCCGCGTCGCGCGGCAGCGATGGAGTGCGCGGGTTCGCGACCGCGAGCGCCCGGAGGCGCACTCCCGGCCTCAAGCCTTCCCCGCCGCGGCCCACGCCTCGTGCACGAGCTCCTCGACGCTCACGCCGCCGGCTTCGGCCTCGAAACCGAGGATCAAACGGTGCCGCAGCGCCGGCACGAGCAGCGCCTCGAGGTCCTCCTGGCTGACGTGCGCGCGGCCGCGCACCAGCGCGCGCGCCTTCGCAGCGAGCAGCAGCGCCTGTCCCCCGCGCGGGCTCGCGCCGTGTGCGACACAGCGCCGGATGCGTTCGCTCGCGCGCGCGTCGGACGGGTGCGTGCACAGCACGGTGCGCGCGACGCGCGCGACGAGCATCTCGCTGACCGGCACCTCGCGCACCAGCTTCCGCAGCGCGAGCAGGCGCTCGCGCTTCCAGACCGGGCCTGCCGCGCGCGTCTCGACGGCGGTCGTGCGCGCGAGGATCGCGCCCAGCTCGGCCTCCGCCGGCATGCGCATGACGATCTCGAGCAGGAAGCGGTCGAGCTGCGCCTCGGGCAGCGGGTAGGTGCCCTCCATCTCGATCGGGTTCTGCGTCGCCGCGACGAAGAAGGGCTCCTCGAGCGCGAGCGTCTCGCCGAAGACCGTCACCTGCCGCTCGGCCATCGCCTCGAGCAGCGCCGACTGCGTGCGCGGCGTCGCGCGGTTGAGCTCGTCGGCCAGCAGCACCTGCGCGAAGACCGGCCCGCGCTGGAAGCGGAAGCTGCGCCGGCCGTGCTCGTCCTCCTCGAGGATGCGCGTGCCTAGGATGTCCGCGGGCATCAGGTCGGGCGTGAACTGGATGCGCTGGAACGAGAGCTCGAGCGCGCCTGCGAGCGCCTTGACCAGCGTGGTCTTGCCCAGCCCGGGCGCGCCCTCGATCAGCACGTGCCCATCGGCGAGCAGCGCGAGCGCGAGCAGCTCGATCGCCTCGTCCTGGCCCTGGATGCGCGCGGCGAGCGCGCCGCGCAGCGCGGCGAAGGCCTGCGACAGCTCGGCGATGTCGCGTTCGATCTCCTGCGGGTTCATGCGCACAGGTGCTCGATCCACTCCCCGAGCTCGGGCAGGCTGTGCACGCGCGGCGTCTCGCCGGCCGCGCGTGCGGAATGGTCGACCAGCACGGCGCGCAGCCCGGCGCGGCGCGCGCCGCGGAAGTCCTTCTCGAGGTCGTCGCCCGCGTGCAGCGCCTCGTCGGCACGCACGCCGGCACGCGCGAGCGCGCGGCGGAAGATCTCCTCGTCGGGCTTCTCGGCGCGCTCGAGCGCGGAGCACAGCACGAAATCGGCGCGCGCGGCGAGGCCCAGGTGCTCGAGCAGTCGCGGCAGGCGCGGGCTCCAGTTCGAGACGATGCCCAGCGCGAGCCCGCGCGCGCGCAGCGCGTCGCACAGCTCGAGCGCGCCGGCGTGCAGGGCGAACGTGGCCGGGTCGGAGAAGCGCGCGAAGAGCTCGCGCGAGAGCGGCGCGAGACGCGCAGGCTCCAGTCCCAGCCCCTCGCAGAAGATGCGCTCGAGGTAGGCCTCGAACCAGCGGTCGGTGTAGCGCCACGCGCCGTCGATCTCGCGCGGCAGGTCGCGGTGCGCCTCACGCATCAGCGCGTCCATGCGCTCGGTCGCGACCTCCAGGCCGTGGGCCCGAGCGGTCTGCGCGTAGATCTCGAAGCGCGAGGGCCGCTCGTGCACGAGCGTGTTGCCGACGTCGAGGAAGACCGCGCGCAGGACCATGAGCTCGCTCCAGTCTTCCAAATCCGCACCGGGCTTGGGAGACTCCTGTGCAGGTACCGACCTCCATGCGTCCGCGCCCGCCTCGCCACCTCCCGCACGCCGCCGCGTGCCTTGCCCTCGCCCTCGCCGCCGCCTGTGCGCTGCCCGGACGTCGCACGAAGAGCGTCGAGGCCACGCCGGCCGAGGCGCAGGCGGCGATGGACGCGCACAACTGGTCGCTGGCGGCCGAGCGCTGGTACGGGATCTTCGCCGCGAACATGCCCGAGCGCCCCGAGGCCTGCGCCATGGCTGCGCGCGCGATGCTCGAGATGAAGGACGCGCAGGGCGCGAGCCACGTGCTCGATCTGGGCCTGCGCAGCCATCCCGACGACGCGCTGCTGCTCGAGCTCAAGGGGCAGGCGCTCGCGCAGCTGGGCTTCGCGCGCGCGGCGGCCGACTGCTTCGAGCGCGTGCTCGACCGCGACGTCTCGCGTGCTCAGGTCTGGATCGAGCTGGGCGAAGCGCGCATGCAGCTGGGCCTGGAAGCCGCAGCCGCGACGGCCTTCGGCCACGCCATCGACCTGGGCGGCGGCGACGCGGGGTTGTGGATCTGGCTGGGCCGCGCGCGCAAGCGCAGCGGCGACCCCGACGGCGCGCTGGCCGCCTACGCGCGCGGCTTCGCGCTGCTGCCCGGCGAGGTCGACGACCTGATCGAGGCCGCGCAGCAGTGTGCCGATCCGGCCGTGAAGGAGAAGCGCGCGGAGTACCTGACGCTCGGACTGGAATGGCTCGGCCGCGTCGTCGAGCGCCAGCCCAACCACGTCTGCGCCCATTTCGAGCTGGGCGTGCTGAGCGAGGAGCTCGGCCGGCGCAAGGAGGCGGTCGAGCACTACCGGCGCGCGATCGAGCTCGATCCGGCCTGTCTGATCGCGTTGCGCAACCTCGCGCTGCTCTACTCCGCGCTCGGCAACGTCGAGGGCACGCGCGAGATGGTCGAGCGCTCGCTCGCGATCGAGCAGGATCCCGATCGGCGCAAGGCACTGCAGGATCTGCTCGAAAAGACCGTGCACAAGGGCGAGGCGGAGAAGGCGCCCGACGTCGGCGCGAAGCCCGAACGCTGAACCTGCGGCGAACACGGAGCAGGGGCGCGTCCCGGCGTGTGCGAGACATCGTGCGCAGAGCACGAGGCACGCCGTTCCCACTACTGCTCATCGCGCACAAGACGCCGGGGGCGCAGCCTGGAGGGCCGGTGCCGGTGCACCCGCGGGAGCCGCCGTGCAGGGGAAGGCTGCCCCTCACCCGTTCCGCGGATCGACGAATCGATCGCACCGCATCAGGAATCCACCCCCATGAACTCCAAGCTCCTTCTCGCGCTCGGCGCGATCCTGCTCGCCCGCTCCGCCTCCGCGGGGACCCTGTTCGGCATCTCGAACGGCTACGGCATCCCGGCCAACAACCAGATCTACAACATCGACCCGGCGACGGCCGCGGTCACCAACGCCGTGCAGGTCACGCTGCAGGGATTCACCATCTCGAACTCCGTCGCGCTGGCAGCCCACCCGACCACAGGCCAGCTCTGGGCCGTCGTCACGACGAGCGACATCGTGCGCCGGCTGATCATCATCGATCCTGCGAGCGGCGTCGCGACGCAGGTCGGGCCGCTTGCAAAGCAGATCGCGACCCTGGCCTTCCAGGCAGACGGCACGCTGCTGGGAGTGACGGGCGATGGAGCGCTGGCGCCGGCGGAGACGCTCTTCTCGATCTCGACCACGACGGGAGCCCTGACGCAGCTCTTCACGCTCGGCAACGGTGACGACGGCGAGACGATCGCGATCCATCCCAGCGGACTCCTGTACCACTCCTCGGGCAACCTCCCCGCACTGTTCGAGAGCGTCGACGTCGCCGCGCAGCTCGTCACGCCGATCGGGAGTGCGGTCGACGAGGCCTTCGCGATGGGCTACTCGGCCAGCCTGGGCCAGATGTACCTGTCCGACAAGAACTCGAAGCTCTACACCGTCGACCTCTCCAGCGGCGCACGCACGCTGGTCGGCATCATCCCGTCGGCCAACCGCAACCGCGGCCTGGCCTTCGTCGAGGGTCCGCCACCGGTCCCGTTCTGCTCGCCGGGTCTCGCGGGCGTGATCGCCTGCCCCTGCGCCAACCCGGCCAGCGGACCCGATCGCGGCTGCGACAACAGCGCCTCCACCGGCGGCGCGAGCCTGGCGACCAGCGGCTGGCCCAGCGTCGCGGCCGACAGCCTGGTGTTCACGACCAGCGGCGAGCGGCCGAACGCGACCACGATCCTTCTGCAGGGCACGACGAGCGCGGGCAGTGTGGCGTTCGGGCAGGGTGTGCGCTGCTGCGGCGGGTTGCTCAAGCGCCTCTACGTGCGCGCGGCCTCCGGCGGCAGCATCAGCGTGCCGCAGGGTCCGGACCCGCGCGTCACGGTGCAGTCCGCGGCGCTGGGGGACCCGATCGGCAGCGGTCAGCACCGCTTCTACATGGCCTACTACCGCGATCCTGTCGTGCTCGGCGGATGTCCCTCGACGAGCACGTTCAACGCCACGAACGCGCAGGATGTGCTCTGGGCGCAGTAGCTCCTGCGCGGACCGATCGCAGCGCGTGCCTGCCGGAGTCCGCGGCGGCGGGCGAGCCCGTACGTTCCGCGGCCCCGACTAGCCGCGCTTGACGATCGCGTCGACGGCGGCCTCGAGCTTCGCGGTCAGCTCCTCCGCGAACTCGTCGCCGAAGTCCATCGCGATCACGTCGATCTCCTCGAACATGTAGCGTCCGGTCGAGCGGCTGAAGGGGATGCCGTACTCCCACTTGCTGCCGTCGGCGGCGTGGATCACGACCTCGATCTGGTCGTCGCCGTCGACGGGGCGGACGGTGTAGCTCTGGACTTCGTAGGAGGACATGCGGAGGGTGCGCGTCGGGCGTCGTCGCGGGTCGTGCCGAGCTGCGGCGCGAGCGTGAGCTTAGCGGCCGTGGCGCGGCGCGGCGCGCGAAAAGCGGCTCAGCGCCGCTCCTTCTCCCAGGGCGTCATCGGCCGCCAGATCTGGAAGTCGTGGTCGGGATGCGTGTCGAAGCTCTGCACGAGCACGTAGCCGGCCTCGCGCATCTCGCGCTCCATCGTGCCGGCGGGCAGCTTGTGCTCGGGCGGCGGACCGTGGTCCATCGGGCCCGGCTTGTAGTCGAGCAGCACGACGCGACCGCCGGGCTTGAGCGACTCGGCCAGCCGCCGCATGTACGCGATGCGATCGTCGAGGTGGTGGTAGGTGTCCGCGATGAAGACCAGATCCAGGCCGGCCGGCGGGAAGTGCGGATCGGCGTACGTGGCCAGCACCGGAACGACGTTGCGCAGTCCGCTCGAGGCCAGGCGCGCGTTGAGCGCGTCGAGCTGGCGCGGCTCGACGTCGGCTGCGTAGACCAGCCCGCGCGGACAGCGGCGCGCGAAGGCCTCGCTGAAGAGGCCCGGTCCGCAACCGAGATCCCCGATCACGGCGTCGGGCTCGGGGTCGAGCTTCTCGAGCACGAGCGGGATCCGGAAGCGCGCGACGCGCTCGGGCGAGAGCAGCGACTGGACGTACGCGTCGACGTCCGCCGGGCCGTGCTCGTCGCGGTTGGCGCGCGGCGCAGCACCGGGCGTGGAAGGCGCGGCAGCCGGGTGCGCACCGTCGGCCGCGTGTGCGTGCGTCGCGTCGGGCTTGCGCGCCGCGTCGGCTGCGCCCGCCTGTGCCTGGGACGCGCCGCCGGGCGCGTCGTGCGCGGCGGCCTGCGCGCCGTCGGGGCCGGCGGACGGGGACGGACTCGTGTGCGTGCTCTGGCAGGCGCACGCCAGGAGCGCGAGGAGGAGCGCGGGGATCTTCATCGTTGCAGCTGGAACACACCGACCAGGCTCAGGCCCTTCAGCCCCGGCACGCGATCGAGCAGCGCGAGCGCGGGGATGACGGCGTTGACGAGCTTGAGCTTGCCGGGCGAGAACGTCTTCGAGAAGTTGGTCTGCTTCTGCTTCTTGAAGCGATAGCCCCAGGCGCCGGCGGGGTTCATGTGGCGCAGCGCGAGCGTGCGGAAGCCATGCGCCTCCATCAGGCGCGCCAGCGGTTCGGCGTCGTAGCGGCGGAAGTGCCCCGACGCCTCGTCCATCGCGTTGTAGAGGCGCGACTGCGCCGGGACCTTGAGCACGACCTTCCCGCCGGGCGCGAGGTGCCGCACGAGCTTGTCGACGAAGGCGCCGTCGTCCTCGAAGTGCTCGACCACGTCGAGCGCGACGATCACGTCGGCGCGCAGGCCGCCGAGCTCGTGCCAGTCGCCGCGCAGGTCGACGCAGGCCGTGCGCACCTTGCCGCCGGGATACTGGGACTCCAGGCGCGCGAGCAGCTCGGGGTTGAGATCGACGCCGAAGACCGAATCGACGCGCCCGATGTAGTTGCGGATCACGAAGCCCGCGCCGCAGCCCAGCTCGAGAACGCTGCCGGCGAGGTGCCCGGCGAAGTGCGAGCAGATCCAGGCGTAGTAGTTCGGCAGGAGCGACATGCGGTCCTGCGCCTCGTGGTAGACGCGGTTGGCCGCGTCGGCGCGCGAGCGATCGCGCGCCTCACCGTGTGCTTCCTCGCCGCTCATGCCGGGTGGGCAAGTCTATCACTCGCGCGCAGTGCTGGTCGCGCGGGGGCTGCGCGGGCGCAGGCGGAGGCGCGACACCTCCGCGAGGTCTGCGGCTCGCGCGTGCGGTCCGTCGGGCGCGCCGGACGCGCGCTGACGGCCAGGCGCTCAGAGCTTGCGCACGGTCATGCCGGGACGCAGCCAGCCCTCGCGCAGGACGCGGCAGACGAAGCCGCTGCGTCCGATCATCAGGTTGGGAAAGCGCGCGTCGACCGACTTGAGCGTCCTGCACGGCTCGCGCACGTCGAAGAGCTCGATCTCGACCTCGTCGCCCAGCGCGAGGTGGTCTCCAGGCAGGAGCTGCGCGAACGCGAGGCCTTGCGTCAGCACGTTCTCGCCGAACGCGCCCGGCGCCTCGCACGCCACGCCGTCGCGCTGCAGGCTGGCGTAGTCCTCGATCGAGAAAAGGCACAGTGCGCGGTTCGGCCCGCCGTGCATCCGATAGCGCTGCTTGTCGCCGACGATTCCGCCCGCCGTCGCACGCGCCTCGTCGACCGCGTGCTTGGGGATCCCGCCCGGTCCGATGCAGACGGCGAGGATCGTTCCCAGCAGCGGGGTGGACGTGCTCATCGTCGTGTGGTGGGTGGCCGTTGCGATCTCACGGCGTCCCGCGCGATCCGTGCGGCCCTCGCAACTCGAGCAGCTCGGTCCTGGACGCGCATCACGCCTTCGCGAGGAGCGCCCCTCACTCCTTCGCGAAGAGGTAGTACAGCTGTCCTTCGGCGCGCGTGGCGCCGGCGACGCGCTCGGCCTCCTCGCCGATGCCCAGGTAGAGGTCCGCGCGGCCCGCGGTGCGGATCGCGCCGCCGGTGTCCTGGTCGAGCAGGAACTGGTGCACGTCGGCGCTGCCCTGCGCGCTGCCCACGCGCGTGTCGACGAAGGTCAGCGCGCCGCGCGGGAAGAGCGTCTTGTCGGTGGCGATCGAGCGTCCGGCCGTGACCGGCACGTTGAGCGAGCCGTGCGGCGGGTGGTCGATCGGCGTGAAGAAGACGTACGACTCGTTGCGCGCGAGGTACTTCGCGACCTCGGAGGGATGCTCGGCGGCCCAGCGGCGGATCGAGCGCAGCGAGAGCTCGTCCTTCTTGAGCTGCTTGTCCTTGACGAGCTCCTGTCCGAGCGAGACGTACTTGCGCCCGTTCTTGCCGGCGTAGCCCAGCGTGATCTGCTTGCCGTCGGGCAGGCGCACGCAGGCCGAGCCGTTGACGTGCGCGATGTACGCGTCGATCGGATCGCGCAGCCAGACGAGCTCGAGGTCCTTGCCGTCGAGCAGCGCGTTGGCCTCGATCGCCTGGCGCGTGGGATAGGGCTCGAGGCCATCGGGCGTCGAGCGACCGAGGATCTCTCCCTCGGGGCCCTTCACCAGATCCGGCGGCAGCGCATAGAGCGGATAGCGGTGCTCCGCGTCGGCGACCCTGCTGCCCTCGAGGATCGGCGTGCAGTAGGCGGTGAAGAGCACGCCCCCGCCGACGCCGTTCCAGCCCGCGCTCTTGTACACGGTGAACTCGTTGTCGATGCGGCGCGAGAACTCCCACTCGTCCTTGGCGTGCGTCAGGATCTCGCGGAACAACTGCAGGCTGCGCAGCGCGCGCTCGTGCGAGATGCCCTCGACGGGGAAGAAGCGCTTGCTCGAGTCCTTCTTGGTCCAGGCGATCGAGTTGTCGAGCGCAGGCAGGAGCTCGTTGCGCACGCTCCACTGCGGCCCGAAATCGGGGTGCTTCTCGCCCGGCGCGAGCGGCAGGAGCGCGGGGGCGCCGGCGGGCAGCGTGCGCGCGTAGTCGGGTGCCGTCTTGCAGCCGGCAGAGAGGGCCAGGAGGAGCAGCGCGGCGGAGAGGGTCTTCATGCTGGTGAGCTCGCGGGTGGAGGTGAGGTCCGGCCCCGCAAACTACGAAAGGGACGCTTGCCGCTCCACGCCTGCGCGGCGAAACTCTCCCGCCGTGCCCTGCCTCATCGGATGCCTCGCGCTCTCCGCGCCGCGCCTCGTGATGGTGCTCCTGTTCCTCTTCAGCGACTACCTGAAGGGGCCCTTCGAGACCACGTTCTGGCCGGCGATGGGCTTCCTCTTCCTGCCGACGACCACGCTGGGCTGGGCCGCCTCCTGGCACATCGGACACGGGCACCACGACACCTGGGCCGTCTCGCTGATCGTGCTCGGCCTGCTCTACGACTTCGGCGTCTTCCGCCTCGGCCGCAAGCGCCGCGGCGGGGGATCTGGTCCGCACGGCGATCCGCCCGAGGGCGGGAGCGGCCCGGGCGGCGGCCGCCCGCGCGAGATCGTGATCGAGGCCGAGCGGGTAGGCTGAGGGCCGCGGGCTTCCGGGAAGGTGCGCGGTCCGCGCACGTCGGAGGCGCCGCGTCCGAAAGGGGCTCTCATGCTGCGAGCGATCGGAATCCTCTCGCTGGTCGTCGGGTGCGCGGCGTGCGAAGGCTCGCCCCGCTCGGACAGTCCGCCGTTCGTGCAGCAACCGGCGTGCACGCAGGTCGTGCTGCTGAAGCATGCGTCGGCGGCGGGCGTCGCGGCGACGCTCGACGAGCTGCTCGCAGCCAGCGCTCAGGTCGTTCGGGAGCGCTACCGCTGCCGTGGATGCGCCATGCCGCTGCCCGGCATGGAGGCCGAGATGTGGAACGGATCCGGGTGGGCACCGCCCCGGGAGGCTCGAACCGTGGCCGACCCGCGCACGAACTCGCTCGTGGTCACTGCGCCGGACGAGTGGACGCTCGCGCGCCTGGTCGAGCTGATCACGCGGCTGGACGACGACGGCTGATGCCGGTCCGTGCGTTCCGCGAACGACCGGGAAGGGCCGGCGACTCGGTGCGTCGGACGTGGACAGGAGAGAAGCCCATCATGCTGCGAACCATCGGTCTCGTGTTCCTTTCGGTTCTCTGCGGAGCCTGCGCGAGCCAGCGGCCCAGCGAGCCCGCGCCGCCCCCGCGAGCGGAGCAGTCCGGCGCCATGCAGGTGGTTCCGCTGCAGTTCGCGATCGCCGGCGAGCTGGAGCGCGAGCTCACCCAGGCGCTCGGAGCCGCCAAGCGCCACGGGCTGAAGATCGTCGCCGACCCGCGCACGAACTCGTTGATCGTGGTCGCCGAGGACAAGGACGATCTCGCACGGGCGCTCGAGCTGATCGCGCGACTGGACGTCAAGCCTCAGCACTGAGCGAGTCGGGGTCCGCGCACTTCGGACTCGGATTTCCGCGCCGGAGCCCCGACCTTGGCGACCTCCGAGCGTCTTCCTGACGGAGGGGCTCATGAGTCGCGCGTGGATCTTCGTGGTCGTCGCGTCGCTGTCGGTCGGGTGCCTGGCGCCCAGGGATGACTCGTCACCTTGGCCGCCCGAGCGCGCGGCGCTGCGCCCAGCGGGCACTGCGGATCAGGACTTGGCCGCAGAGCACGGAAATCCCCCGGACGGGGGGCTTGACGACATAACCACATCGGCACATACTTCGGCCGTGAAGCTGAAGCCCGCGCTGCCGCACGACGCACTCTTCCGCGCCCTGGGCGACCCGTTGCGCCTGCGGCTCCTGCTGCTCCTGCGCGAGGGCGAGGTTTGCGTGTGTCACCTCGTCAACACGCTCGGCGAGTCGCAGCCGCTGATCAGCAAGCACCTCGCCACCCTGCGTCGCGCAGGCCTGGTGACCTCGCGCAAGGACGGCTACTGGCGCCACTACTCGCTGGCAGAACCGACGAGTCCGGCACACGCCAAGCTGCTCGCGCTGCTCGACACGCTCGCCGCCGAGCACCCCGACTGCGAGCGCGACCGCAAGAAGCTCGAGAAGGTGCTCGCCGCGGCGCGCTGCTGCGACTGAGCGTCGCGCGCCGCGGGTGGAGGCTTGCCCGTGCCGCGATGCACACCCCAGACCCATCTGCACCACTGACCCGATCAAGTCCGAACACGCCGGCCACGAGGACCACGACGCAGGCACCAACAGCGAAGACCACGACGCAGCCGCCGAGGGCGACGAGCGTTCGACCGACGAAGACGAAGGTCCCAGACGGACACCCGACGGAGTACCACGATGAGCATCCGCAAGAAGACCCCCGATGAAGTCCGCGAAACCGTGCGCCAGGGCTACGGCAAGATCGCCGCGGGCGAGGAGGCTCTGCCGCGCTCGAAGGCGGCTGGCGGCTGCTGCGGACCGAGCTCCTCGTGCGGTTCGCCGGGGAACGACCCGGCCGAGTTCGCGCGCAGCATCGGCTACAGCGCCGAGGAGATCGCGATGCTGCCCGAGGGCACGAACATGGGGCTCTCGTGCGGGAACCCCGCGGTGATCGCGTCGCTGAAGCCGGGCGAGGTCGTGCTCGATCTCGGCGCCGGCGGCGGCATGGACGCCTTCCTCGCCGGGCCCAGGGTCGGCGCACAGGGCCGCGTGATCGGAGTCGACATGACGGCGGAGATGGTCGCGAAGGCGCGCAAGAACAACGCCTCGTACCAGAAGCGCAGCGGGCTCTCGAACGTCGAGTTCCGCCTGGGCGAGATCGAGCACCTGCCGGTCGCGGATGCGAGCGTCGACGTGGTGATCTCCAATTGCGTGCTGAACCTCTCGCCGGACAAGCCGCAGGTCTGGCGCGAGATCGCGCGCGTGCTCAAGCCCGGCGGACGCGTCGCCGTCAGCGATCTCGCGCTGCTCAAGGCGCTGCCGTCGCACGTGCTCGAGTCGATCGAGGCCCTGGTGGGCTGCGTCGCGGGCGCCGTGCTCGTCAGCGACACCGAGCAGATGATGCGCGCTGCGGGCCTGATCGACGTGCGTCTCACCGAGAAGCCCGAGTACGTGCGCTCGGTGATGAGCTTCGAGGATCCGCTCTACCAGAAGATCGTCGAGAACCTGCCCGCGAGCACGACGCCGGCGGACTTCATCACCAGCCTCGACATCCAGGGCCGCAAGCCGATGCTCGCGAAGCAGCCCGCGCGCTGCTGCTAGGGCGAGGGGCTCATGGGCACGAGAGCTCCCGGTCGCCTCGCGCTGCTCGACCGCTTCCTGACGCTGTGGATCTTCCTCGGAATGGGGGCGGGGCTGCTCCTCGGCCGTCTCTGGCCGGGGATCGCCACGCAGATCGACCGGCTCAGCGTGGGGACGACCTCGATCCCGATCGCGATCGGGCTGATCGTGATGATGTACCCGCCGCTGGCGAAGGTGCGCTACGAGGAGCTCGGGCGCGTCTTCCGCGATCGAAGGGTGCTGCTGCTCTCGCTGCTGCAGAACTGGGTGATCGGGCCGCTCTTGATGTTCGGGCTGGCCGTGCTCTTCCTGCGCGACCGGCCCGAGTACATGACCGGCGTCATGCTGATCGGGCTGGCGCGCTGCATCGCGATGGTGCTCGTCTGGAACGAGCTCGCGCAGGGTGATCCGGAATACGCTGCGGGCCTGGTGGCGTTCAACGCACTCTTCCAGGTGCTCTTCTTCCCGCTCTACGCGTGGATCTTCCTGGAGTTCCTGCCCGCGCAACTGGGCCTGACGGGCGCGCATGTCTCGATCACGATGGGAGAGATCGCCCGCAGTGTCGCGATCTACCTCGGGATCCCGTTCGCGGCCGGGATGCTGACGCGTGTCGTGCTGCTGCGCGTGCGCGGCCAGGCCTGGTTCGAGCAGCGCTTCCTGCCGGCGATCTCGCCGCTGACCCTGTTGGCGCTGCTCTTCACGATCGTGGTGATGTTCTCGCTCAAGGGCGAGAGCGTGCTCGAGCTGCCGCTGGACGTGCTGCGCATCGCGCTGCCGCTGATGGTCTACTTCGCGCTGATGTTCGCGCTCTCCTTCGTGCTCTCGGCGCGGGCCGGGGCGCGCTACGCGCAGGCCGCGACGCTCTCGTTCACGGCTGCCTCGAACAACTTCGAGCTCGCGATCGCCGTCGCGGTCGCGACCTTCGGGCTGCACCACGGAGCGGCGTTCGCCGGCGTGATCGGGCCCCTGGTCGAAGTACCCGCCCTGCTGGGGCTCGTGCACGTCGCACTGTGGATCCGGCGGCGCTGGTTCGCCGACGAGGCGACCGTGCCCGCACACGGCGCGGGCCTCGCGAGCGCGGGCCGGTCGGACAGCTCCGGCATCCCGGGAAGCCAGCCATGAACCCCTCCGCGACTCCTCCCGCGCTGCCGCGCGTGCTCTTCGTCTGCGTCGAGAACTCGAACCGCTCGCAGATGGCGGAGGCCTTCGCGCGGCTGCACGGCGCGGGCCGCATCGAGGCCTTCAGCGCCGGCTCGCGCCCGTCGGGGAGGATCAACCCGCGCGCGATCGAAGCCATGCGCGAGCGCGGCTGCGATCTCACGACGCACGTGTCGAAGTCGCTCGCGGAGATTCCCCGCGGCGAGTACGCCGCCGCGATCACGATGGGTTGCGGAGATGCATGCCCGGATGTTCGCGCGTTCATCCGCGAGGACTGGCAGCTCCCCGACCCGCGCGACCTGCCGCCCGAGGAGTTCCGCGTCGTGCGCGACGCGATCGAAACGAAGGTGCTGGCGCTCCTCGCGCGAGTCGCCGGGGGCCGCAGCGGCGCTGTCAAGGGCTAGGCGCCGCGCGCCTCAGGCGCTACAACGGCGCTCCAACCCGGAGGAGAACTCATGCTCGAGATCGGCAAGAAGGCGCCCGCGTTCACGCTGCAGGACCAGGACGAGAAGAGCGTCAAGCTCGCGGAATTCGCCGGTCAGTGGGTGGTGCTCTACTTCTACCCGCGCGACGACACGCCGGGTTGCACCGTCGAGGCTTGCGACTTCACCAGCGGGATCCAGGCCTTCGCCAAGCTCGACGCCGTGGTGCTCGGCTGCAGCGCGGACTCGCCGGCCTCGCACCGCAAGTTCATCGAGAAGTTCAAGCTCAAGCTGCGTCTCTTGAGCGATCCCGAGCACCGCGTGATGTCGAAGTACGGAGCCTGGGGCGAGAAGATGATGTACGGCAAGAAGACCACCGGCGTCATCCGCTCGACCGCGCTGATCGACCCCGAGGGCAAGGTCGCGTACCACTGGGCCAAGGTCCAGGCCAAGGGCCACGCGACGAAGGTGCGCGAGAAGCTGACCGAGCTGCGCGAGGCGCAGAAGTCCGCGGCCCAGGCCTGAACGCGGCTCGAGCGCGAGCTCGACTCCCCGCCGACGGTCGGCCCGTCCCGTTCGCTCGCAGCGCCGATCAGCTGCTCTTGTCGATCGCCACGTCGACCTCGACCAGCGGCAGGAGCTCCTTCAGCACCGCCGGCGCGAGCGCCACGAGGAAGCCGCGCTTGCCGCCGTTGATCCAGATGCGCTCCAGCGCGAGGATCGAACGCTCGGCGTAGACCGGGAGGCTGGTGCGCGTGCCGAACGGACTCGTGCCGCCGACCTGGTAGCCGGTCCACTTCTCCGCCACCTCGGGCTTGCAGGGCGCGACGCTCTTGACGCCGATCTGGCGAGCGAGGTTCTTGGCCGAGACCTGCTTGTCGCCGTGCATCAGCACGATCAGCGGCTTCTTCGACTCCGTCTCGAAGACGAGCGTCTTCACCACGTGGTGCTCGTCGACCCCGAGCTCGCGCGAGGAGCGCGACGTGCCGCCGTGCTCGACGTAGTCGTAGAGCTGCGGCTCGAAGGGAACCGCGCGTTGACGCAGGAGTCGCACGGCGGGCGTGACGGGGTGATCCATCGGTGCGCGATCATGGTGGCGCGCTCTGCTCGCGCGCTCAAGCCGGAGCGATCGCGCCTCAGCGCTGCGGTCCTGACGGCCATGCGCCGAGCAGGCCCGCGTTCACGGACCAGACGAACAGCGCGGCCAGCGTGAGCACGACGCAGGCCCAGAACGACCCGACGGTCCAGGCGTGTTCGGGCGGCTTCTGCTCGAGCGCGCGCGTCCAGCGCAGGTAGCGCCATCCAAGCCGGATCCCGACCGGCCAGGTGATCCCCAGCGCGATGCACCAACGCACGCGCCTGCCGAGCCGCTCGAGGGCCGTGCTCGTGCGATCGAACTCGCGCGAGGCAGCATCAGGGCGCTCCACGCTCAGCGCGCGCGCGGCCTCGGCGCGATCCTCGGGGACGAGGAGCTCCAGGGCCAGCGCATTGCCGCCGCGCAGGAATGGGTCGACCTGCACGAGGTTCAGGTCCGGCACGTGCGTGGGGATGCCGTTCGCCTCGCAGGCGGACCGGAGCGTGATCACCTCTGGGATCGAGCCCTGGAAGACGGACACCCAGCGCGCGGACATCGAACGGCTCCTCTCTCTCGTCGCGAGTGTACTCGCAGCGGTGCGGCGCATGAAGAAGTCGACACGATCGAGCGCCCCGTGAACCTTCGTTCCTCGTTCCGATGTGGATCGCGCACTCTCGAGCACCGCTCGAACCCGGAGCGTGCTCACGAGTGCCGCCCAGTCGCGAGGTCGCGGTCTCTGCACCCGTCCGTCGAGTGGCTTCGCGCGCGCGAGACTCGTGCGCACTTCATCGACGCTTCAGCGTGCCTTCAGATGCGCGCGGATGCTGGGCCCGCAGCGAGCACGAGGTCGTGGAACATCCAGCCTCCACGTTTCGTCCTGGTGCTCGACGCAGGAAGCAGCGCGGCAGGAAACCGGGATCGAGAACCTGGATACTCTGCGCTGCGACGACGGCAGACCTGGCCTTCGGCCGTCGAGCACCCGATCCCCAGCAGACATGACGTGGAACTCCCGGTCGACCGAGGCTCGAGGATCAGCATCATGCTGATCGGAGCACTCGGACTCTGTGCGGCAGTGCTGCTCTTCGGCCCTTCCCGGCCGGGGCCGCTGCTCGCGGGATACGACTCGCCTCCGAGCTTCATCGATCTCCACGCGGATGCCCGAACCGGAACTGCGCCGGCGGCGGGAGAGCAACGCCCGAGCGTCGACGGTCCGGGTGAGTTCCTGATCCGCGCCCACGTCGTCGGTCCCGTCGGCGAGCGCATCGAGGGCGCCTGCGTGGTCGGATTCGGCGCGGATCCCGATCGCCGGCCGTGGAAGGCGAAGCGCCTGCCGGACGAGAGCTTCGAGTTGACGGTCGATGCCGCTGGCAGTTGCTGGGTCACCGCGATCGCCCCCGGCTGGAGCAGCGCCACCCCGGTCGAGGTCGAGCTCGGCGGGGGCGAGCGCGTCACCGAGCTCGAGCTGCACCTGAACGGGATGCTGCTCATGCGCGGTCAGGCGAAGTGGAAGGACGGCAAGCCCGTCGCCGACGCGGCCTTCGTGCTCAGCCCGCAGTACTCGGCGCGAGAGCTCGACCAGCCGCGCCTGCGCGCGCTGCTCTTCGGCGAACTGGAGCTCGGCGGCCGAACGGCCAGCGACGGCAGCTTCGTGATCCCCGGCATCGCACCGGGCGTGGTGTACACGCTCGAACTCGCGCCCGACTCGAAGCGTCCCGACTGTCGCGTGGTGCGCGAGGACGTCGAGGCTTCGCAAGGCCCGATCGAGCTCGCGATCGATCCGCACGCGCTGTGCGGAACGCTCCTGCGCGGTGCCGTGACCCGCGCCGACGGGCGTGCCGTGACGGAGTTCCGCGTGCAGCTGTGGCGCCAATTCGGACCGGACGACTGGCGCAAGGACAGCGAGCGCGCGTTCCAGTCCGCGGAGGGACGCTACGAGCTGCGCGGGCTGCGTGAGGGCGGCACCTACGCGGCGTCGATCGACACGCCGGACTCGCGCTGGAACTGGATCGCATCCTTCACGCTCCCCAAGGGCGCGGGCACGCTCGAGGCGGCCAGCCATGCGGGGGCGACCGCGGTGGACGGGCCCGCGCTCGTACGCAACCTGCGGCTCTCCTCGGGCGGGGCCGTCGTCGTCAGCCTGCGCAACGTGGACGGACGCGAGATCCAGGGAGCTCGGGTCGAGCTGCGGCCCGATGTCGTCTACCCGATCGACGGCCAGCCCGCGCGCGCACGAGCGGACGGCGCGTTCGAGCTGCGCTCGCTCGCCGAGGGCGCGTACCGCGTCGAGGTGCGCCTAGACGACGGCACGCATCTCGAGCGCACGATCGACGTGCGCGCCGGGACGGAGAACGCGCTCGAGATCGTGCTCGGGCACTGACGCCCCTTCGCATCGCCCCGGCCGAGCGTGCGCCCCGGCGCGCGAGCGAAGCCGCGACCGCCAGGAGGACGCGCCTGCGCCTCGCTCGAGCGTTCGTCGCGCCGTCGCGGGGCTGGCCGAACCCACGTGGGTCCGCAGATGTCGACGCCGTGGGTTGAGGGACGCTGCGTGGCGCGCGCTTCATCCGCGATCCGGAGCGCCGTCCCGGGTCTGGACGCGCGACCTGCGCTGGCACGCTGCAGGGCGGTCTCGAGCCGTGGAGCCGCGCTTGCCTTGGCCTGGAGTCGCCCGGTTCCGGCATCGTGCCCACCCGCGGCGCAGCACACCTCCGCTCGGATCTCGAAAGCCAAGATGATCTCCCTCCGCTCCACGTTCCTCGTCCTCGCGACCACCTCTCTCGGCAACCTCGCCCTGGCCGGCGTCGTCTCCGGTCGCCTGCTCGACAACCAGGGCCATCCGGTCGCCAACGCGACGCTCGACTTCAAGGTCACCGCCGGCGGTGGCGGTGGCGGTGGCGGTGGCGGTGGTGGGGGCGGAGGCGGCGGTGGAGGCGGCGGCGGCGGGAGCAACCCGATCGTGATCAACGGCATCACCGACGCGAACGGCTTCTTCACGACCACGGTCACGCCCAACAACACCTACCGCGTCACGTTCACCGCGCCGCTCCCGCCGACCTCCCTCGTGCTGCCGCTGACCGTCGACGGCGTCGTCGTCAGCTCGACGCCCAACAACCTCGGCACCGAGGTCGCGCAGCTCGGCGTCGCCGTCAGCGGCCACGTGGTCGACGAGTTCGGCTCGGGCATCTACTTCTGCGACGTCACGGTGGTCGACTCCAACGGCCAGACCATCGGCAGCAGCAACTCGCAGACCGGCTTCTACGGCGACTTCACCGTCTGCGCGCCCTACGGCGAGTGCCAGCTCGAGGTCGTTCCGCGTCCGCTCTACTACGGCCCGACGGGTTGTCCGCGCGAGGTCTCGCTCGACCTCAACGGCAGCATCGACCTCGGCGACATCCCCTGTCCGCAGGGCGTCGCCGTCTCGGCCTACACGCACCGCCAGTCGAACAACCAGATCGTCGACAACGTCGACATGGACATCATCGACGAGGCGACCGGCAAGCTCGTCTTCACGCCCGCGGACCTGACCGACAACTTCGGCTTCGTCTCGGCCTTCCTCGAGCTCGGCACCTACACCTTCCGCTTCAAGCCCGACCCGGCCGGTCCGCTCGTCGCGAAGGAGCTGAAGCACGTCGTGGTCTCCGGCGCGACCTCGCTCGGCACGATCCTGCTCGCTGATGGCGAGACGTTGACCGGCACGGTCAGCAGCGCGTCCGGCGTGCACGTCGGCGGCGTGGAGATCCAGCTCTTCCAGAACACGAACGCCTCGCAGGTCTACATCGGCCAGCCCGTGAGCAAGGCGAACGGCTCGTACTCGGTGACGGTCCCGGCCGGAACCTACGAGGTGCGCTTCTCGCCCCCGTACTCGCTGCCGCTCAGCGCCGACTCGCACCCGAACCTGGCGATCACCGGCCACACGGCGCTCGACGCCGCGCTGCCGGCCTGCACGTTCTACACGCTCGGCGGCAGCGCCCTCGCCGGCACCGGCGGCGTCGCACCCGCGATCCGCGCCGTCGGCGGCGCGCCGCGCCTGGGCAACGCCGGATTCGCGATCGAGTGCACCAAGGCCCTCGGCGGCGCGCGCGCGCTGTTCGTCAGCGGTCTGACCGCGGGACAGACTCCGTTCGGCGGCAGCGCAGGCCTCTCGACGCGCACGCTGGTCGAGCTGCGCGGCGCGAGCGGTGTCGCGGGCGCGGGCAACCTCGTGGTCGGCATGCCGATCGGCGAGGACACGCTGCTCGTCGGCCGCACGCTGCGCGCGCGCTTCGTGATCCAGGACGCCGGCGCGCCGGCGGGCCAGTCGCGCACGCAGGAACTCGACGCGACGATCGAGCTCTAGGGAACTCTCTCGAGACGCGCCGTCACGTTCGCGACCGCGAGAGCGGAGGCGAGCGGGGCGGCGCGTCGCTCGTTGGGCGCGTGCGTGTGATGCGGTCGAACGTCCGTGGCCCCCCGACCCGGATCGTCAACCGCCGTCGCGCTTGCACGTGTAGAACGTCCGCCCGCTGCGGAAGTAGATCCCCTTGCAGCCGTCGACCTTGTCTCCCGTCTCGCTCGAGGTCGCGAGCTCGATCGAGCGGAAGTCCTTGCCCCACTCGCGCACCTCGAACTCGCGTGCGAAGCCGAAGGCTTCGTCGGGCGTGTCCGCGAGCACACGGAACGTCGTGTAGAACCCGCAGATCGTCTCGGCATCCGACTCCGGCTGTCCATCGCCAGCGAGAACGCGGACCCGCGCCTCGCCGTGACAGAGGAGCTGAAAGCACCTCGCCTGGCTGGCATCGAGCCCGCCAACCTCGCGCATCAGGTCGAGGCCCGGCCCGCGGCTGGCCGTGTGACGAGTGCTCGCGAGACACGCCGCCAGAGCACCGGCGGCGTCCTTGCGTCCGCGCCAGAGAGCGAACGCCTTCGCGAGAGCCAGCTCGCCGCGGGCGTTGCGCAGTGCATTCGGCTCCTCCGATGCGGCGCGTGCGTGGGCCTCGCGCGCCTCGAGTTCCCGCGCGCAGAACTCGAGCGCCTGCTCGTGGCGGCCGAGGCCAACCAGCGTCTTGGCCCGGTGGACGGCGACCGCTGCTCCCAGCTCGCCGTCCAGGTCTTGCGGGATGAGCTCGAGCTGCGACCAGGCTCGCTCCAGCTGTCCCTCGCGCGAGTACGTGATCGCCACGTTGAGCAGGCTCTCGTGCCCGAGCTCGGGATCGAGCGCACCGGCGCGTTCGAACGCCGCTCGCGCGCCGGCGTAGTCGCCTGCGTTCGATCGGTACTCGCCGAGATGGCTCCAGAGCTTGCCGACCTCCGGAGCGATCGTCACCGAGTCCTCCATCAGCCGCAGCGCCTCGGGCTCGCGATCGAGGGCGGAGAGAGCGCGCGCAGCGAGCTCGAACCCGTAGGTGTGGTGCAGGTCGATGATCTCGCGGGCAACGTTCAGCGCGCGTTCGAACTCGCGCGCTTCCAGCGCCTGCTCGGCCTGCGAGACGAGCTCGT
The DNA here is from genome assembly GCA_044229935.1 of Planctomycetota bacterium. GTDB lineage: Bacteria > Planctomycetota > UBA1135 > UBA1135 > JADJLZ01. Next base: position 48,466 of record JBGASC010000015.1, read on the forward strand.
GTACGCGCTCCTCGGGAGTCTTGCGCTTCCACGGCCACATGCGGCGCGCGAGTGTAGCAGCCCGCGAAAACAGCGCGGGGCCGGCCTCAGGCCAGCCCCGCGATTCATCGAGCGACGCGCCGCACGCTCACCCGTGCCAGCTGATCTCCCTCAGCCGTTGCTCGCGATCCTCGGCGAAGCGCTTCATGCCGGCGAGCAGGTGCTCGGGATCGATGTGCGCCTCGAGCTTGACCTCGTCGACCGACCCGCCGGTGCGCCAGCGATCGTCCCAGTCGGGCGTCATCGCGTACTTCTCGGCGACCTTGTGCGCGAGCCAGTCGTGCATCAGGCGCCGGCCCTGGTTCGAGATCACGGTCGAGTCGAGCCAGTCCGTGCGCGAGAGCACCTTGTCGCGGTAGCTCACGGGCTGCAGGCGGAAGAGCTCCCAGCTGACGGCCTGCACGAGCTTGAGGTTCGGTGCGCTGCCGTCCTGCAGCTTGGGGAGCAGCGCGTAGACCGAGTCCGTCGTGCTCGTGCCTTGCACGATCACGCAGCCTTGCTTGGGTCGCTTGGGGTCGTAGTCGCGCAGCACGTAGGCGCCCTTCGCGGCCTCCATGTGGCTGGGGATGCCGAGCTTGGCTCGGTCGGGCGTGGCGATGTTGGGGCGCGTCAGGTGCAGCGCGACGATCGGCACGTTGGTGGCGAGCGCGGCTGCGAGCGCGGGCGCGACCTCGTTGTGTTCCCAGGGGTGCAGGTTGATCACGTGGCCGTCGGGGAAGAGCTGCGTCGTGCCCGGCGCGAAGATGCCGAAGTGCGTGCGGCTGTCCTCGGCGGTCTCGGGCCCGGAGTGGCCCGCGACCCAGATCACCTTGCCGACCTTGAGCGGGCAGTCCTGCGCGAGCTGGCTGAAGAGGCGCATCAGGCCGTACATCAGGTAGCTGAACGAGCCGTAGGTCGAGTGCGCGCCCCAGTAGCCGAGGAAGTGCTTCTCCGGCTCGCTGGAGAAGTTGACGCTGGCGAGGCCCGCGACGATGCCGGAGTTGGTGAACTCCGTGATCTGCTGCGGCAGCAGCGCGCCGTGCGGGTTCTTCGAGCGCTCGTACCAGCCGAAGCCGGCGTCCTTCTGCTTGAGCGCCTGCGCGAAGCCGAAGAGCGAGGTCGACTCGGCGAGGTCCGCGCTGCAGGCGAGCACGAGCGGGCGGCCCATGCGCTCGCGCGCGAGCTCGTTCGTCCACGCGCCGAACTTGGCGAAGCCCTCCTTGTTCGCGATCTTCGTCCCCGGAGCGACGAAGAGCTCGGGCGGGAGCTTGTCGAGCGCGAGCCAGGAGCGGTCCTCGTGCAGGTTGCCCGAGCGCGCGTCGCCGCGCGCGCGTGCCTCGCGCGCCGACGCATCCGCGCCCGCGCCGCCGAGGTCGAGCCGGAACGCGTCGGGGCGCTTGGGCACGCTCTCGCCGAGCTCGACTAGCGTGTCGGAGAGGTACTCGACGAGCTCCTTGTTGCGGCGCAGCACGCTGAACACGGTCTGGAACCACGCGCGCGTCTGCTCGCGGCAGGCCTTCTCGCCCGGATCGTTCGTGTCGCCGAAACCGGCGAAGCTGACGCCGTGGCGCTCGGCGAACTCCTGGCGGCACTTCCAGAAGAGCTCGCTGTTGCGGCCGTGCGCCTTGCCGTGGCTGTGGTAGTCGAAGCGGTGGTAGCCGCGGCCCTTGCGCGTCTTGACCCACACGCAGCCGGGACGTCCGTGCGTGTGCTCCTCGTGCACGACCGCGAGCAGCGCCTTGGTGATCGCGGCGAAGTCCTCGCCCTTCTCCGTGCCCGCGACGCGGAAGCCGTAGGGCTCGAACCAGTCGCGCGGCGAGCCGTGCACCACGTCGGAGTGCGGCCGCGGATCGATGCCGTGGTCGTTCCAGTCCATCAGGTACACGAGGTTGTCGCAGCCCAGGCCCCAGGCCGAGTGCTTGGTCTCGTGGTGCGCGCCGGCGGTGTGGCCGCCCTCGCCCTCGAGCGCGAAGACCTTCACCTCGCCCGCGCCGGCGTGCTTGAGCGCTAGAGCCTCGCCCAGCGCGGCCGGCGCGCCGTGGCCGGACGGACCGGTGTTGAACTTGAAGAAGAGCGTCTTGCCCTCCATCTCCGCGTGGCCGGGCAGGCCCTTGTTGTGGCGCAGGAAGAGCAGGTCCTCCCAGACGAGCTGGCGCTCGGCCGCGTGCGGCACGAGGTAGCGCGCGTCGCGGGTCCACTCGTGGCGGATGCGCAGCGCCTCGTTGTAGACGGCGAGCATCGCGTAGATCGCGGGGTTGGTGTGGCCCGCGACGAGCACGAAGCGGTCGCCGAAGGGCGCCTCGGGATGGCGGATGTCCCAGCGCATGCCCGCGCCCAGCGTGGTCGCGACGAGCAGCGGCACCTTCGAGCGCGAACCGCCGGGGTGACCCGACTGGCGCAGGTTGAGCGTGAGGTCGATGCACTGGTCGATCAGGTCGCCGATCGTCTGCCAGTGGTGGAAGTGCTTGGAGAGCGCTTCGAAGGAGGGCTTGTGGAGGGTCTGCATCACGGATGGGGTGCGGGGGGGCGTGCAGCGCGGCGCGTCTCGCGGCGAGAGGCATGGGCCGGCGGAGTCCGGACATGATAGCGAGGGCGCGCAGGGCGTCGTTGGGGCGGAGTGCGGACGGGCGTGCGCTCCGTGAGCGAGCCGCCCGCCTGCGTGCTCCGCTGCTGAACGACCCCGCGCTCCCGGGTGCTTCCCGTCCGGCGATCCGGCGCAGTCAGGCCGGGGCTTCGAGGTTCCGCCGAAACCGCTGCGCAGCGAACGGCTAGTCTGGACAGCCTCCCATGCGTTTTCCACGCACGCTGCGGATCCTTCTGCTCGCGCTCGGCCTCGGCGGCGTGCTGCTGTGGTGCTGGAAGCGTCCGTCTCCGCCATCCGGCGCGGCTCGCGCACCCGGCGGGGTCGCGCGCGTGTCGCACGACGAGCCGGCCAGCGTGCGTTTCGAAGGCGATCCGACGACGGCGCGGAACGCAGAGGGACCGGCGAGCGCGCGTCCCGAGCCTCCATCGCAGGCCAAGGTCGTGCGTGTCGTCGGTCGTCTCGTCGATCTCGCGGGCGAGGCGCTCCCCGAGGCCGACATCACGTTCTTCGGTGCGAACGGCCTCGCGCGCAGCGCGGTGATCAGCGGCACGCACTACGCCGTCGACGGTCTCCCACCCGGACGAACCGGCGTGCTCGTTCGCGGCGCCGATCTCGTGCGCACGGAGCGCGTCCTCGAGCTCGTGGAGAGCGAGTCGGAGCACGAGCTCGACCTGGTGATCGCGAAAGGACGCTCCGTTCGCGTCTACGCGCGCACACCGGAAGGCAAGCCGTACTCGTCGGACATGCGCTTGTCCGCCGGCAGCGGGGCCTTCGGCTCGAGCGTGGTCCTGGCGCCGCGAGCCCTGAGCGGCGCGTTGCCTTCCTGGCTCGCCCACGAGAACGTCACGCTCGTGAGCGCACCGGCCCTGCGCCGCCCGCGCGACAGGGCCGAGAACCCGCGCTACCGCGCGACCGGCGGGAACGTCCGCCAACTCTCGGGCGTCGGCGTGGACCTGCTCGAGAACGCAGCGGAGATGCTCCTTCCGAACAATGAGGGAGACGCGGGCTTCGAGATGCGAAAACGAGGTCAGGCCGGCGCGGACGTCATCCAGCAGATGCGCAAGCAGGTCGAGACACGCCTGCTCGCTGCCGCGGACGATGCCGACGCAGGGTTTCTCGGCGAGATCCTGATCCAGAGCCCGCTGCCCGTCCACGTGCTGTGGATCCTCGACGCGCTCGTGATCGCCGACGCGGAGATCCGCGAGGGGATGGAGCGTCTCGACTTCGAGGTTCCGCTCGAGACCTGCCTCGTGCATGCCGGGTCGGCACGCGTCCAGGTCTGTGACGCCGTCACCGGCCTGCCGTGTCCAAGGGCGATCGTCCGCCTCAGCGGCGAGAAGCACGGGCCCAACCTGACGTCGTCCGACGGCTCGATCCTCTTCCGGCACGTGCGACCTGGATGGCAACTGCTCGAAGTGCTCGACTCCGCTTCCGGTGTGTCGGGAGCGGGATCCGAGGCGGAGGAGGAGGCTCTTCCTGCGGCCGAGTTCTGGATCCAACCCGCCGTCGTGACCGATCTCGGCATCGTTCGCATCCGTGGCCGCGGCCGCGTCGCGGGCTGCCTGCGCGATCCCAAGGGCGCGCCGGCCGACACGCGCCTCGCGCTCGTGCCACGCGAACGCTGGAGCGAGACGCCGTGGCCCTCGACTCCGTGGGGCTCGATCTCGAAGGAAGGGCAGTTCGAGTTCCGCAGCCTTCCGCGCGGCGAGTACGTGCTCCTCTCCACCGGGTCCGAGTGGCTGATCGACCCGCAGAGCATCGACCTCCGCGCGGGCACGACGCCGTCGATCGAGTTCGGCGGCGTCGCGGATGCGACGAGCGCGATCACGCTGCATGAGCCGTTGCCGTGCGTCTTCCATCTCCCGCCGACGACGCCTTGGGGCGCGCGCTTCGAGATCGCGGGGCGCGGCAACGTGCCGTGGCACGCCGACGTGTTCCATGGGGAGACGTTCGTGCGCGTCGCTCTCCTGCCCGGCGAGCATGCCGTGACGTTGACGGACGGGGAGAGCGTGATGCGCTCGTGCAAGGTCCTGCTGGAGAACGCAGGTCGCTTCGTGGATCTGGAGCGCTGACGCTCGATCCTCGAGGCGCCCGGGTAACGACCGGCGCCTGCGCGCACTATCCTGTCCCCGTCGCCATGCGTCCCCAGCGCGCACTGCTCGTCGTCCTCGCCGTCCTGCTCGTCGCCATCGGCGGCGTGCTGGTGCTGCTCCTGCGCGGGCCGAGCGCCCCGGGGCCGGGCACCGTGGCGCACGAAGCGGAGCCCGCGCCGCGCAAGCCGACACCCAGCGAGGAGACGAAGTCGACCGACGCGTCGAGCTCCGCGACGCGCGCCAGCGCGCCGACCGCGAAGCACAAGGCGAGCGAGGACGAGGAGCCGCTGCCGCCGCCGGGTCCGCCCGTGAAGATCTTCGGCGCGATCACCGATCGCAACGGACATCCGCTGGCCGACGTGCAGGTGCTCGTCTACGACTCGTTCGCCGAGATGCACAAGCCCGAGGTGCTCGGGACGGGGCGCTACGAGTGCACGATCCACCGCGCGGGGCGCACGCTCGTGGTCGCGGAGAGCGACGAGTGCTGCCGCATCGAGATCCCCTTCGAGGTGATGGACCACGACGAGCAGCGCAACATCGACCTCGTGCTCGAGCCGCGCGAGACGATCGGCGTGCACCTGCGCGATCTCGAGGACCATCCGCTGCCGCGCTTCGCCAAGGGGCAACCGCTGCGCGCCGAGCTGCGCGCGGTGGCGACGATCGAGGAGCTGCCGCCCGGCCTGCCCGCGCACTGTGCGGCCGCGCTGCACGCACAGGACGAACGGACGCACCTGGGCTGGGGGATCTTCCGGCGTGATTCGCTGCGCGATCGGATCGAAGCCTCGCTCAACGACCAGTTCGAGGAAACGAACGCTCGCGCGGCGAAGGACACCGCCGCCGCCCTCCCGGCAGGGAAGAAGAAGCGTGCCTCGCGCGCCCTGCGGCGCTCGATGCCGGCCGAGATGCGGCGCGGGCTCGATCTGCTCGACGAGGCCGAGTTCGAGCAGGGCATCGAGGTGCTGCGGCAGGTCTACCAGCGGCAGGTAGCCGAGGGCGGCGTGCCCGAGGGGACCTCGACCGACCGGGCCTTCCTCGCCGCGCTCGGGTACGTCGACGAGAACGGACAGCCGATCGAGGGGCCGTCGCCAGTGCGCGACCAGATCGGCACGCTCGCGCTCGAGCGTCCGCTGCCGCTGCGCGTCAGCCTGCTCGCCGGCGACGAGGTGATCGCCTCGCGCGAGCTCGTGCCGACCACGCACGACGTGACCTTCCGCGTCGACTTCGAGCGTCTCGCCACGTCGTACGTGCACGCCTACGTCTTCGTCGGCGATGCGAAGACCGGCGCGCGCGTGCCCGGTCTGTGCGCGAACCTGCACGTCGATCCGCTGCCGAACGGACCGCAGGAGACGCTCGACTCGACCGGGCGGCAGCGCCCGCGTGGCAAGCCCGTGTACGACGCCGCCGCGACGCCCGCGGGCTGGCGCACGCCCGACGGCGACGTGATCACCGACGCGACCGGGCGTGCGGACTTCGTCGCCGCGACGCCGGGCTGGTGGCGCCTGACGCTCAAGGACAAGACGCACGTGCCGCTCTCGAAGTGGATCTACGTGCCCGACCAGCCCGAGGTCAACCTGGGGATGATCGAGGTCGCGCCGCTGGCGACCAGCACGCTGCACGTGCAGGACGCCGCGGGCGAGGCGGTGCACGCGCGCTTCAGCGTGCTGCCGCTGCTGCACGCCAAGGACCGCGCCGGCGTGCTCGAGCAGTGGGAGTTCGAGTCCGACGACGAGGGCCAGCTCGTGCTCGCCGACGTCGGGCTGCAGGCGCTGCTCCTGCGCAGCCGCGGCCCGGGCTGGACGATCGAGCCGACCGTGCTCGACAACGGCGAGGCGCACGTCAAGCAGGCCGTGCTCCCGGCGCTGCGCTCGCGGCACGTCCTCGTGCACCTGCCCTCGAAGCTGCCCTGGAGCGCGATCGTCAACATCGTCACGGGCTTCAACCAGCCCGTGTACCAGGAGCGCTTCGACGGCAACACGCTGATCGACCTGTGGGTGCCCGCGGGTTCGTACACCCTGCAGGTGATCGAGGAGCCGACCGAGCTCCTGACCACGAAGTTCGAGGTCGCGAACCGCCCGCTGCTGGTCGAGCTCGTGCGCTGAGTCCGGCCGCCCGACGCGATCCACGAACATCCGTGCCCGCCACGGTTTTCCATCGATCTCCCCGACCCCACGCCGACATCGGTGCTCACCGATCGAAGCGGTCGAGATGGACCTCGAATCCCACGCGCAAGGGGGAGCGCGCGCCTGCCGGTGGGGGGAGATGTACGGAAAACCGTGGCGGGCACGGATGTTCCGTGAACATCCCAGGCGGGCTGGGATTTTGACGAGGCGGCCAGAAGCTCCGGATTCCGTGCGACAATCGCGGGCGCAGCTGGATCTCTCTCCCGCAAGGCATGAACCCGCCTCCCGATCCGCGGCCCGAGAGCCTCCTCGTCGAACAGGACTGGGTGCGCCCTCTCGTGCAGCGACTCGTGCGCGACGAAGCCCGCGCCGAGGACGTGCTCCAGGCCACCTGGTTGCGCGCGCTGCATCGTCCGCCGCGGGCCGAGCCCGGCGGTGCTTCCTGGAAGAGCTGGCTCGCGCGCGTGGCGCGCCACCTCGCGCTGCGCGACGGAGCTCGCGAGAGCTCGCGCCGCCGTCGCGAGGAGCGCGCCGCGCGTGGCGAGCGTCTGCCCTCGACCGCGGAGATCGTCGAACGAGAGGAAGAGCGCCGGCGCATCGTCGAGCACGTGCTCGCGCTCTCCGAGCCCTACCGCACGACGCTGATCCTGCGCTTCTACGAGGGCCTCGAGCCGCGCGAGATCGCGCGCGAGCAGGGCACGAACGCCTCGACGGTGCGCAACCGCATCGCGCGCGGCCTCGGGCTCCTGCGCGAGCGCCTCGAACGCGAGCGCGGGTCCAGGTGGCTCGCTTCCTGCCTGGCCGTGCTGCCGCTCGGCAGCACGCACGCGCTCGTGGTGCACGCGAGCCTCGCGAGTTGGCTGGCGAAAGGCGGGATCGTGGCGAAGAAGATCGAGATCGTGGCGGCAGCGGTGATCGTGGCGACGGCGGGCGTCGCGTGGCTGTGCTGGCCGAAGCCGGAGCCCGCGCGTGTTGCGCAGCGCGTCGAGGCGGGCGGTGGCGTGCTGGACCCGGCGCCGGCGGAGCCCCTCGCGGGCGCGGCGAGCGCGGGAACCGCGAGCACGCTCGAGAACGATGCCGGCGCGCTCGAGGCTGCGCGCTCGGGGGCTTCGCGCAAGCCGGCCGGCGCCGGCGCGAACGGTGTGGCGGCGGACGACGGGCTCGCACGGCTGTTCGGCCAGGTCGTCGACGCGCAGGGTCAACCGCTCGCGGGAACGCAGTTCGTGTTCGAGACCAGCGATGGGGCCGACGGGGGCGTTCCGATCGTGTCGGACCTGCCGATCGCCTCGCGCGAGGTCGTTGAGAACCCGAGCGCAACCCAGAAGGGGAACTTCGAAGAACAAAAGGAGCGACGGCGCGCCCTCCAGATCGTCATCTCCGCCGTGCGTACCGACGAGATGGTGATGAGGCAGGCCAGCGCGAGGAAGCTCGCCCTCGACATGAGTGAGGAGAAGGCGGATCGGATCAGCACCAACGGCACGGAGCTGACCGCCTTGCAGTTCCTCTCCAATCGACTCAGCTTCGGCGGCGCGCAGCTCCTGCTGGTCGACAGCGAAGGCAACACGCGCGACGCGTCGACCGGCTCCGAGGGCAACTACTCGATCGAGGGCCTGCACCCGGGCACGTGGAAGGTCTTCGTCAGCGCCGAGGGCAGGCTCGCCAAGCGCACCGAGGTCGAGATCGCGCCCGGCGTGCACGTGAAACGCCTCGATCTTTCGCTCGGCGATCCGCTGCGCGTGCGCGTCAAGCTCCTGACGCCCGACGGGCGCGATCTCGCGGCAGCGATCGCCGCCGACCCCGAGCTCTCCTGGCGTGTCGAGTTGATCCCCGTTGCGCTGCGTCCGGGTTCCGCGGCGCGCTTCCTGCCGCGCGGCGGCGGGAACGGGCGCGGTCACGGCTGCGGCACGTACACGCCGCGCGCGGAGCTCTCCGAGGAGGAGCGCAGCGCGCATCCCGATGTCTCGGGCGTGCTGACGGTCTCGGAGGAACCGCCGCTCGAGGTCGGTCTCGCGCTCTCGGGCGCGCTGATCGAGCGCCGTCCGCTGGCCGCGGGACAGGACGAAGTCGAGTTCCGCCTCTCGCTCGACGACCTGCGCCGCTGCTTCCCGACCGTCGTCGTGCGCCTCGTCGACGCGCAGACGCATCGGCCCGTGACGAAGGCGGGCGTCACGATCGAAGGCGTGAGCACGCGCGTCGACGCGGACTCCGCCGGCATCGCGAGCTTCGCCAACGAGGCGGAGACCGACGAACGGCGCGCGGCGCTCGCACTCGAGAAGTTCGCGTTCGATCGCAAGCTCGCCGAGGACAAGAAGCTCGCTGCGGATCGCTCGAGCCAGGGCATTCCGGGTTCTCCGGTCGACGCGAACGGCGACGTGCGCATCCCCTGGGTGCCGTGCGGAGAGCACACGCTCTTCGTGCTCGCGCCGGGCTACGGCCCGCTGCAGACGCGCGTCCTGATCGAGGCGGGCAACGTGTGCGAGCTCGCGCCGATCGAGCTCAGCGGGCTCGCGCGCGTCAGCGGCCGCATCTTCGACGCGGACGGACAGCCGATGCAGGTGAGCTTCTCGCTGCTGCCGAGCGAGCGCTTCGAGGAGACGCACGAGGCACTCGCCGGCGCGCCGTGGGCCAGCGACGAGCACGGCGCCTTCGACGTGAAGTGGATCCGCCGCGAGCACTACGTCGTGCGCGTCGACAACGGCGAACAGATGCTCCCGCCGCTCGTCGTCGACGCGAGCCAGGGCGAGGCGGTCGATCTCGAGCTGCATCTGGTGCACTCGACGCCGGTGCGCGTGCTGTTCAACCGCGAGCCGCCGGAGGACGCCGCGCTGCGCGTCTTCAGCGCGGCGGGCGTTCCGGTGCTCGAGCGCGACCTGAAGGGCGTGCAGCCGGCGGATCTCGCGCTCGCGCCGGGAAGCTATCTTGCCGAGGTGCGCGCGGGAGCGCAGCGCGTCGGCAGCGCGCGCTTCACCGTCGCGAAGGAGAAGGTGGACGTGAAGCTGGCGCTGCCCTGAGCCTTGGGCGCTCGGTGCGAGCACGGGAACGCGACTCGCGCATGCGAGACTTGCGCGCCTGACCGAATCGACCCCGGCTGCGCGACCCGCTCCCGGCCGCGCGAGCCGGGCTCGTCGCTCAGAACTCGAACACCGCGAACTTGCGCCGCAGCTGCAGCACCAGCGCGTCGGGGTCGACGAGCACGCGTTCGGGCTGGAAGTCGCAGTGGATCACGAGCTCCTTCGACTCGCCGGGGCCGAGCGTGAGCTGCGTGCGGGCGTCGCGGTAGGGGCCGCCCTTGGGCGCGTCGCTCGACTCCGCGGCGGAGACGACGTCGCCGGCGGAGGCGGCCTCGGCGCTCGCGCGGCGCGGCTTGGCCTTGGACTTTTGCGCGTCGTCCGCGTCGGGGAAGCGCTCGCCGCGCGCGGCGGCGACCTCGATCGGCATCGTGCCCGTGCCGGCGTTGCGCAGCGTGAGCTTGACCTCCCAGCCCGCGTCGCCCGGCAGCACGGCGCGCGTCACGTTCTCGAGCTTGTACTCGGGCACGACGACGTGGAAGTACCACTGGTCGACGAAGGCGTCGTAGGCGGTCTTGTCGGGTGCGAACTCGCGCAGCACGGGGGTGAAGTCCTGCAGCACGGGGTGATCGGGGCCCTTCTCGTAGCGGCGGATGAACTCCTGGCAGCCGCGCAGCATGTTCTCGCGGCCGACGAGCTGCAGCATCATCCACGCGGCCCAGCCGCCCTTCTCGTACAGCACGACGCGATCGCCCGGGCGCGAGCCGTCGAGCCTGGTCATCGGCCTCTCGGCGTCGACCTGGCGGCCGTCGCCGTAGCGCTCCTCGAAGCGCTTGCAGAGCTCGATGCGCTCGCGCTCGCCGCGCATCTCGCCGGTGAGCAGGATCGTCGAGAAGTGCGCCATGCCCTCGCTGAGGATGTCGCCGCCCGGGCCCTCGCCGGGCTCGAGGATGTTGCCCCACCACTGGTGCGCGGACTCGTGCGCCGTGACCATGAACGCGGCGTGCGCCTTGGGATCGGACTCGGTCAGGAAGCCGATCGACTCGGAGAAGGTGATGTTGGTCGGGAAGCCCTGCGCGTAGCTCGCGATGCCGGGGAACTCCGAGAGCTTCAGCTCCTTCCACGGGTAGGGGTAGAACCAGGCCGAGTAGTGCTCGCGCGCGCCGTCGAGGCACTCGAGCATCTCGTCGACGTTGTACTCGTGGCCCGGGTGGTAGTAGATCGCGGTGCCGCGGCCGCGCTTGACGTCCCACTTCCCCGCGACGACGTTGAAGAAGTTGACCGGGTGGTCGCTGACCCAGACCGAGGTGCGGATGCCGTCCGCGACCGTGTCGCTCTCGAGCGTGCCGACGGAGTTGAGCGTGTACTCCTCCGGCGCGTGCAGCGTGATGCGCGTCGTCTGCGGCAGGTTGTTGCCGAAGCCCGAGCGCGTGACGCCGGCGTACCAGTCGTCGGGCCAGTCCTTGGGATCGGACTTGTTGTCCTCGTCGACGCCGATCGAGTCCATGTACCCGATCGCCGGCACGAAGTCCGGGCCGAAGCTCGTCAGCACCACGCCCGAGGGCAGCACGAAGTCCTCCGTGCCGCCGCCGTTCTTCGTCGGACCCTCGGGGAACGTGCCCTCGAGCTCGAAGCCGAGCTTCAGCCGCTCTCCCGGCGCGAGCGGCACGGCGGGCGTGACGATCTTCAGGCCGGCGTGGTCCTCGGGCACGTACGCGGCGCCGTCGAGAGTCCAGCTCAGCTTCCTGCAGTGCGCGCCCGGCGTGACCGGGAAGCGCGCGAGCGGCTTCTGCGTGTCGTTGAGCAGCGTGTACTCGCCGCGCGTGTGCAGCCAGCCCTGCGCGGGGCGCAGCTCGAGATCGACGACCGCGTCGACCAGTGCGGGCTTGGGTGCGTCCTTCCAGGTCTGGATGTTCTTGCGCCAGTAGTCCTTGGCGAGCTTCTCGTAGCGTCCGCCCTGGAAGCCCTCGTCGAGCTGGTGGAACAGCCACAGGCCCGTCACCAGCGGCACGACGAGGAAGGGCGAGAGGCGCAGCGCGCCCCCGAGCAGCGCGCGCGGCTGCAGGCGCTGCAGCGTGCGCGACGCGTCGACGGAGCGGCGGGGGAACGTGCGCACGGCGAGCGCGATGCACAGCACCGCGATCGAGAGCCAGAAGACGCGGTTGAGCACCAGCGCGCCGCGACCGAGCTCGAATGCGCCCATGTCGCTCCACGGCAGCGCGTTCCAGAGCGTCCAGTTGCCGACCCAGTTCATGTGGCCGCGCGTCTGCATCCAGCCCGTGAAGATCATCACGCCCAGCGCCAGCGCGTAGGTCGTGTAGCGATTGCGGCCCAGCGCGTAGAGCAGCGTGACGAAGGCGCTCCAGGCGATCAGCGTCGGCACGAGGCACAGGCCCCAGGTGAGCAGGAAGGGCGCGAGCTGCATGCCGACCTTGCCCTGCAGGAGCAGCACGATCCCGCACGCGAGCCAGGCCGCGCAGAGGATCACCACGCCGACGAGGCTGTTGGCGAGCGCCTTGCCGAAGAGCAGCGCCGCGGTGCGCACGGGCGTCGCGTAGTAGATCGAGGCGAGGCCGCGCGCGTTCTCGCGCTCCAGCGACTCGACCGTGTAGAAGAGCAGCAGGAAGCACAAGAGCAGCGTCAGCGCGTTCATGCTGCCGACCGCGAGCGTGCCCGGCGTCGAGAGCAGCGGCGTGTCGAAGGCGCCCACGCGCACGAGAGCGATCGAGATCGTCTGGAGCAGGATCAGCGGCACGAACAGGTACAGGCCCGGCTGGTGGCGCAGTTCGCGCAGCTCCGCGCGTGCGACCTCGGCGATGTTCGCGAGGAGGCCGCGCGCTGCGGAGTGCATGTGCAGCTCGGCCAGCGAGCTCGAGCCCGGCGCCGGGGCGGCGCGCTCGGGCAGCGCGCCCGCGCCGGCCTCGCGCGTCGCCGGCCGCACGCGAGCGGCGCCGCGCAGCTCGCGCGCGAGCAGGCGCGTGGCGATGCCGACGGCCGCCAGGCCGAAGCCGGCGAAAGCGATGCGGCTCGCGCCGAAGGCCGCGTCGATGCCGATCGGCTGCGTGTTGTAGAACTCGGCGCCGCGGTCGACCTTGAGCCAGGTGTGGTCGATCCAGCGCAAGCCGGCCGGGTCCAGCAGCATCAGCAGCTGGTCGATGCGCGGCGCGAGCCAGGCCGGTTCCCAGCCCCAGAGGAAGAACAGGCACACCAGCATCAGCAGCGTGGGCAGCGCGAAGACGAGGATCGGCTTGCGCGTCCAGACGCCGACGAGGAAGCTCGTCCCGCCCAGGAAGACCAGAGTCGGCAGCGCCAGCCAGAGCGCCGGACGCACGTAGTTCCACGCCGCGAACGGGCCGACGAACTCCGCGCTCTTGGGCGTGCTCAGCGCGTGGTTGCAGAAGGCGCGCAGCGCGAGGTCGGCGCCCAGCACCAGCGCGAAGGCCGCGGCCACGCCGGCGAACTTGCCCCAGACGTACTCCGACGGCGTGAGCGGGGTGCTGTGCAGGATCTCGCCCACCTTGAGCTCGTCGTCGCGGATCACGCTCATGCCGGCGGCGACCGCGAGGAAGAAGCCGTACAGCAGCATCACCGTGACCGAGAGCGAGAAGCCGACCGCGAACTGCGAGGTGATGAAGACGCGCTTGCCGCCGACGTCGGAGTCGCCGGCCGCGATGCGCAGGTTGCCCGTCGAGAGGCCCCAGGCCGTCAGCGCGATCACGACCAGCAGCACCCAGAAGAGCGGACGGCGCGTCTGGAAGCGGAACTCCGTGCGCGCGATCTCGAACAGCCGGCGCGCGCTCATCGCGCGGCTCCGGCGAAGAGCTCCTCGGCGCGCGCGGCACGGCCGCGGTGCGTCAGCACGAGGTAGGCGTCCTCCAGCGTCGCCCGCGCGGGCTCGAAGCCGGGCGGGACCTGTCCGTCCTGGCGCCAGATGCGCACGCGCATCCGTCCCTCGACGAGCATCGACTGCGTCACGTGGCAGCGCGCGCGCAGCTCCTCGAGCCCGCCCCGCTCGACCGAGCCCTCGAAGATCGCGCCCTCGATCAGCGCGCGCGCCTCGACCGGCGTCGTCTCCGCGACCAGCCGGCCCTCGGCGAGGATCGCGAAGCGCGGGCAGAGCACGGAGACGTCCTCGACGATGTGCGTCGAGAGCAGCACGATGCGTCCCTCCGCGAGCTCGGCGAGGAGATGGTAGAAGCGCAAACGCTCCTCGGGATCGAGGCCAGCCGTGGGCTCGTCGACGATCAGCAGCCGCGGATCACCCGCGATCGCCTGGGCGATGCCCAGACGCTGGCGCATGCCGCCCGAGTAGGTCTTGACCTTGCGCTTCGCGGCGCCGGCGAGGTTGACGCGCTCGAGCAGCTCCGCCACGAGCTTCTTCGTGCCCAGCGGCGACTCGACGCCCTTCAACGCGAGCAGGTGCGCGAGCATCTGCTCGCCGCTCAGGTTGGGGTAGAAGCCGAAGTCCTGCGGCAGGTAGCCGAGCTTCGTCCACACGCGGCGCGGATCGGTGCTGATGTCCTCGCCGTCGAGTTCGGCGCGGCCCGAGGTCGGCTCGAGCAGGCCGGCCAGGATGCGCATCAGCGTCGACTTGCCCGCGCCGTTGGGTCCGAGCAGGCCGAACATCCCGGGCGGGATCGCGAGGCTGACGCCCTGCAGGGCTGTGACGGGACCGGGATAGACCTTGACCAGGTCGCGGATCGTGAGCATGGGGACCGTCGGGGCTCGAGGCCGAGGGGAGCTTGGGGGGCGCGGCGCGCAAATCGTGCGCGGCGCGGCGGAAATCGCTATACGAATGCCTGCGCGGCCGGATTTCTCCGGCCTTCCCGAAACTCGAGGAGTCAACGATGAAGCTCGTGCACCTGATCCTGCCCCTCTCCCTGGTCCTCGGCGCTTGCAACAAGGAGGAGAGCGGCACGCCCGGTGTGCAGGCCGGCGAGAACAAGGGCCTCGTCGAGCAGGCCAAGGAGAAGGGCGCCTCGATGCTGGCGGACTTCCAGAAGGCCTCGCAGGACAAGCTCGCCTCGGTCGACACCACGATCGCCTCGCTCAAGGAGAAGGCCTCCAAGGCCGCCGCCGACCACAAGCCCGAGCTCGACAAGCTCGTGGCGGATCTCACGGCGAAGAAGGACGCGCTGATGGCCAAGCTGGCGGAGCTCAAGGGCGCGAGCAGCGACAAGCTCGCCACGCTGACCAAGGAGCTCGAGCCCAAGATCGCCGAGCTGGTGCAGAGCGCGAAGGACGCGCTGGCCAAGCTCAAGTAGCACGGATCGGCAGGCGGCGCGCGACACGCACCCCGGCCAGCGCCAGCCAGGCGCGCGGGTCGGAGAACAGCCCGCGGTAGCTGCGCGCGCCGCCGATCACGTCGCCCAGCACCTCGCAGGCGGCGCTCCCGTTGCGGGCGAGGACGCGTCCCGCCAGTGCCGGACGTTCGTAGAGCAGGTGCGCCAGCCAGCGCGCGCGACGCAGCTCGGGCAGCAGCTCGCGACGCAGCTCGCGCCCGTACGCCGCGCCCGCGCGCCGCGCGTCGCCGCCGCACTCGGCCAGCGCGCGTCCCGCGAGGCGGCCGCTCTCGATCGCCAGCGAGAGGCCCTCGGCCGTCAGCGGATCGACGAGGCCCGCCGCGTCGCCGACGAGCAGCACGGGACCGCGCGCGACGCACGCGCGCGCGCACCGGGATCACGCAGCCCGAGAGGTCGCGCACGCGCGAGCTGTCCAGCCCCAGCTGCGCGAGGTACTCGCGCAGGCGCGCCGCGAGCTCCTTCGCGCCGCGCCGCATCGAGAGCACGCCGATCGAGAGGTGCTCGCGCTTGGGGAAGCACCAGGCGTAGCCGTGCGGCACGACGCCGAAGTCGAACAGCGCCGCGCCGCCCAGGCGCGCGAGGGCTTCGGGACCGGCCTCGACCTCCGCCTCGAGCGCGGGGATCGTGGCGAGCGTCTCGCTCCAGCCCGCCAGGCGCGCGACCAGGCCGCGCGCACCGTCGGCGCCGACCAGCGTGCGCGCCTGGAAGGCGCCGGCGCTGGTCGAGAGGCGCACTCCGGGCGCGTCGAACGAGAGCTCGACCAGGCGCGTGCGCTCCAGCACGACCGCGCCGGCTGCGCGCGCGAGCTCGACCAGCGCGAAGTCGAGCTCGGCGCGCATGGTCATCGTCACCAGCGGCACCTCGCGCGCGATCTCGATCGGCGCGGCGTTCGGGGCCAGACGCAGTCGCGCGCGGCGGCACTCTCGCTCGATCGGCAGCACGAACTCGCGCGGCAAGCGCGTCCGGCCGCGCCAGACCAGGCCGCCGCCGCAGGTCTTCGCGCGCGGCAAGGCGTGCTGCTCGAGCAGCGCGACGCTGTGCCCGGCTCGGGCGAGCTCCCAGGCGGCCAGCGCACCGGCCGGGCCCGCGCCCACGACGATGGTCTCGAAGGCCTGGGCCATGCTGGGCGCGCGCGATCACTCGGCCCAGAAGCGGCGCAGCAGGTCGAGCGGCGCCTGGGCGGCGCGGTTGGAGCCGAAGCGAACCGAGCGCATCAGCTCGTGCAGCGCGTCGTCCTCGGTCGGATCCTCCAGGTGCGCGCGCCGCAGGCGCGGCCAGACCGTGCGCCACACGCGGCCGAGCAGATCGGGCGGGAGCGGCATCTCGCCCGCCGCCGCGAGCGCGTTGATCGAGAGTGCGACCTGTGCCTCCGGGTCCTGCTCCTTGTCGAGCGCGTCGAGCAGCCGCGCGAGCACGCGCTCGGAGCGCAGCTTCCACAGGCCCTTGGCCGTCGCCATGCGCACCTCGGGCCGCGGGTCGCCCAGGCGCTCGAGCCAGGCATCGAGCGTCTCGCGCTGCAGCGTGCGCTGCATGCGCTCGCGCGCCTCGCCGACGGGGATTCCCTTCGCGTAGCGTGCGATCCACGCGTGCCAGTCGATGCGCCCGCTCTCGCGCAACAGATCGAAGCTGATCGCCCAGCCCACGAAGTGAGCCAGCACGTTCTCGCGCGAGTCCGAGGCCTCCTCGGCGCGCAGCGCGCACAGCCGTGCGAGCTCCTCGTCGGAGAGGCGTTGCAACGCGAGCTCGCGCAGCGGCCAGCAGGCCAGACCGTCGACGGTCCACACGCCATGCTCCAGGAACCCGTCTCCCATGAGCGAGGCGATGCCCTCCTCGAGCCAGAGCGGAAGCTCTCCGGAGAGCTCCGCCAGCCGCGCGTGCACGAGCTCGTGCGCCGCCGTGCCCGCCTCGGGGCTGGACACATAGATGCCCGACGGATCGCCGAACAGCCCGTTGGAGTGCAGGTGCCAGGCGCGCACGCGAGCGGGCCCGATGCCGGGCACGTCCTGCGTCGAGCCCTTGACCGACTGCGCCAGCGAGCCCGTCGCGTGCGGCGGGCCCTGGCCCTCCCCTTCGATCGCGTGGACATCGACCGCGTGCCGGAACGGGCCGAAGAGCTCCTCGACCGCGCGCAGCGCTGGATCGAAGGCCCGCGCGAAGGCCGCCTCGTCGACCGCATGCCCGGGTGCCGCGCGCAAGGTCCAGCCGGGATGCTCGGCCACCGTGCGCCAGCTCGCGCACGACGCGAGCGGCAGCACGAGCACCAGCGCCAGCCGGCGGAGCAGCGATCGCGGGGCAGCGGACATGCAGCCACGTATACGGGAGAGTGCGCGGGCTGGCCAGTGCGCGTGCGGTCCACACCGAGCTCTGACGCGGCGCGCGTGCGGGGCGCACGATGGAGCCGCACGGCGAGCGCCGCTATCATCGCGCCGCGCTCCTGCAACCCCGGCCCATCCCCTGCGACACCCATGGCGAGCTACCGCGTCGAACTCGATGCCCCCAACCACATCGTCCTCGTGATGGTCACGGAGGACGACGGCAGCGAGCACGACTACCAGTTCGATTTCGACCCGCGCTCGGGCCGCTACGAGTTCTCCGAGCGCGACCTGCTCGAGCGCGACTTCGGCAGCGACTGGGTCGAGGGCATGGAGTCCGAGGTCCGCGCGATGATCCAGAAGGCACTGCAGGGAAAGCGCGGCTGAGCGGCGCGGGCACGATTCGAGCCCGGCGCCGTCTCCAGGCTGGCCGCGAACGGCTCAGGGGGCTTGGCGGGCATTCGCGCCGTGCACGCTTTGAGAGCGTGCACCGGCGTGTATCCTGGCCCGTTCGATGGGCCACGAACGACGCGTCTTCCTGATCGTGCTCGACTCGCTCGGCGTCGGGGCGCTGCCCGATGCGGCGAGCTTCGGCGACGAGGGCACGCACACCCTCGACCACATCGTCGAGGCTGCCGGCGGGCTCGAGGTGCCGAACCTCGTCGCGCTCGGCCTGGGACACGTGCCGGGCGTGACGCGCGTGACGCGCACCCCGAACCCGCGCGGCGCGTTCGGCCGCTGCGCCGAACGCTCGCCGGGCAAGGACACCTCGACGGGGCACTGGGAGATGATGGGCTGCGTGCTCGAGCAGCAGTTCCCGGTCTTCCCGGAGGGTTTCCCGCCTTCGATCATCGACGAGTTCGTGCGCCGTGCGCGCCTGCCCGGCGTCCTGTGCAATGCGCCGGCCTCGGGCACCGAGGTGCTCGAGCGCCTGGGCGCCGAGCACGTCGAGAGCGGCAAGCCGATCGTCTACACCAGCGCGGACAGCGTCTTCCAGATCGCGGCCCACGAGCAGCACTTCGGCCTGGAGCGGCTCTACGAGTGCTGCCGGATCGCGCGCGAGATCCTCGATCCGCACGGCGTCGGCCGCGTGATCGCGCGACCCTTCGTCGGCACGCCGGGGACGTACCGGCGCACCTACAACCGCCGCGACTACTCGCTGAAGCCCTTCCGCGAGACCGCGCTCGTGCGCCTGGAGCGGGCGGGCGTGCCCGTGATCGGCGTGGGCAAGATCGAGGACATCTTCGCCGGCGTGGGCGTGAGCGAATCGGTGCACAGCGAGGGCAACCTCGACGGCATGCAGCACACGCTCGAGCTGGCGCGCACGCGCCGCGAGCGCTGCTTCGTCTTCGTCAACCTGGTCGACTTCGACATGCTCTACGGCCACCGACGCGACGCGCGCGGCTACCGGCGCGCGCTGGAGCAGTTCGACGCCGGCTACGCGGAACTCGAGCGCGCGCTCGGTCCCGACGACCTCGTGCTGCTGACGGCCGACCACGGCAACGATCCGACCTTCACGCGCACCACGGACCACACGCGCGAGTACGTGCCGCTGCTCGTCGCGGGCGCGAGCGTGCGCCCGGGCGCCGGGCTCGGCACGCGCGCGAGCTTCGCCGACATCGGCGCCAGCGTCGAGGAGGCCTTCGGCCTCGCTCCCGCCGCGCCCGGCCGCTCCTTCCTGCGCGAGTGCCTGCGATGAACGTCCAGTCGGTCATCCGCAAGAAGCGCGACGGCGGCGAGCTCGACGAGGGCGAGATGCGCTTCTTCCTCGACGGCTACGTGGCCGGGCGCATCAGCGACTACCAGGCCGCGGCGCTCGTCACCTCGATCTTCATCCGCGGCATGGGCACCGAGGAGCTGGCGCGCTGGACGCGCGCGATGATCGAGTCGGGCCGGCGCCTGTCGTTCGACGAGGTGCCGCGGCGCAAGGTCGACAAGCACTCGACCGGCGGCGTGGGCGACAAGGTCTCGATCCCGCTCGCGCCGGCCGTCGCGGCCTGCGGCGTGGCCGTGCCGATGATCTCGGGACGCGGGCTGGGCCACACCGGCGGCACGCTCGACAAGCTCGAGTCGATCCCCGGCTTCCGCACGCGGCTCAGCGAGGACGAGCTGCACCGCGCGCTCGGCCGCACGGGCGTGGCCTTCGGCGCGCAGACGCAGGAGCTCGTGCCGGCCGACCGGCTGCTCTACCAGCTGCGCGATGCGATCGGGATGGTCGAGTCGATCCCGCTGATCGCCAGCTCGATCCTCTCGAAGAAGCTCGCCGAGGGCATCCAGGGACTCGTGCTCGACGTCAAGTTCGGCAACGGCGCCTTCCTGCCCGAGCCGCAGCGCGGGCGCGAGCTCGCGCGTGCGATGCTCAAGCTCGCGCAGGAGATGGGCGTGCGCGCGACGGCCTTCCAGACGGCGATGGACCGCCCGCTCGGACGCGCCGGCGGCCACGCGCTGGAGATCGTGGAGTCGATCGAGTGCCTGCGCGGCGGCGGGCCGGCGGATCTGCGCGAGCTGGTGCTGCTCTTCGGCGGCGAGATGCTCGTGCTGGCCGGGACGGTGGAGTCGCGCGTCGCGGGGGAGAAGCTCGTGGCCGCGGCGATCGACTCCGGTCGCGCCCTGCGCGTCTTCGAGGAGGTCGTGCGCGAGCAGGGCGGCGACCCGCGCGTCGTGCAGGACCCTTCGCTGCTCCCGCGGGCGCCCGCGGTCGAGACCTTCAAGGCTGCGCGCGACGGCTGCCTGCAGATCCGCGACTGCCGCAAGATCGGTCTTGCGATCGTCGCCCTCGGCGGAGGACGCACGCGCATCGAGGACGAGATCGACCCTGCCGTCGGGATCGTCTGGCAGCGCACCGCGGGAGAGACCGTCAAGCGCGGCGCGCTGCTGGCGGAGATCCACCACCGCGACGGACGCGGGCTGGCCGAGGCGCGCGCGCTGCTCGACGAGGCCGTCGTCTTCGGCGCGCCCTTCCAGCCCGAGCCGCTGGTGCTCGCCACGCTCGGCACCTGAACCTGCGCGGCCCGCCGATCGCGCTCCGGGCGCGGGTCGTGCTGCTGCATCCAGGCTCTCGTCCCGCTATCCTGCCGCGCACGCGACGCGCGAGCGGAACCCTCGCACGCGCCGCGCAGCATGAGCCAGCGAGCCCACTCCGGCACCGAGAACCTCGTCCGTTCGCTCGAGGAGCACGGCGCGGGCGGAGCGCGCGTGGCGTTCGTGCTCGGCTCGGGCCTGGGCGGCTTCGCCGATCGGATCCAGCGCGCACGGGCGATTCCCTACGCGGATCTGGACGGGCTGCCGCAGAGCGGCGTGCCCGGGCATGCCGGAAGGCTCGTCGTGGGCGAGATCGGCGGCGTGCGTGTGCTCGCGCAGCAGGGCCGCGTGCATCTCTACGAAGGCTGGAGCGCGCAGGAGGTCACGCGGGCGGTGCGCGCCTTCGCGGCCCTGGGCGTGCGCGTGCTCGTGCTGACCAATGCAGCCGGCGGCATCCGCGAGGGCTTCCGGCCCGGGACGCTGATGCGCATCCGCGACCACATCAACCTGCAGGGCTGCTCTCCGCTCGCGCGCAGCGAACGCGGCTTCGGTTCGCCCTGGGACGAGCGCGCCGGCGCGGCGCTCGAGGGCGCGGCGCGCGAGGCGGGAATCGAGCTCGCGAGCGGCGTCTATGCCGGGCTGCTCGGCCCCACGTACGAGACGCCGGCCGAGGTGCGCATGCTGCGCTGGATGGGCGCGGACGCGGTCGGCATGAGCACGGTCGCCGAGGCGATTGCCGGGCAGGCCTCGGGTCTGCGCGTCGCGGGCATCTCGTGCATCACGAACCTCGCCGCGGGCATTGGAGACGGCCCGCTCTCGCACGACGAGGTGATCGAGGTCGGGAAGCGCACGGCGCAGGCCTTCTGTACCCTGCTCGAACGCTCGGTGGGGCCGTTGGGCGAGCTGGCGGGCAGCTGAGCGCGCGCTCGCACGGCCCGCGCAGGCGCGCTGCACGCGCGTGGACCGGGTGCAGCCTCGGTGTGCGGCGCTCCGCCATTGACACGCGCGGCCCTCGCGATGACCCTTGGACGCCCCCATGAGGTCCGAGTCCGAGATCCGCGAGCTGGCGCATCGCGTGGTGCGGCGCGTGCTCTCCGAGCGCGGACGCGCGGAACACCCCGCCGGCCGGCCCGAGACGCCCGGTCTCGAGCGCGCAGCCGGCGTGCACGTCGTGATCGAGCCGGCCTCGGGCGCGAACAGGCCCTGCGAGGATCCCGAGGCGCTGGCCACCCAGTCCCGGCAGGCGCGCGAGCTCGTCACGGCCGAGAGCCTGCGCGATCTCGCTCCCGGCTCGACGCTGCGCGTGGGAGCCGATGCGCTGGTGACGGAGCTGGCGCGCGAGGAGGCCTGGAGACGCCGCATCGCGATCGTGCGCGGCGGCGGCAGTGGACTGCGCGAGGACGCGCGCCTGCGCGTCGCCGTGGGTTCCGATCACGGAGGCTTCGCCCTCAAGCGCGCCGTGCTCGAGTGGCTGCGCGAGTTCGGACACGTCGCCCAGGACCTGGGGACCAAGGACGAGAACGCGGTCGACTACCCCGACTTCGCGCGCGCCGTCGCCGAGGCCGTGGCGCAGGGCAGCGCCGATCTGGGCGTCTGCATCGACGGCGCCGGCATCGGTTCGGCGATGGCCGCGAACAAGGTGCCGGGCGTGCTGGCCGCGATGTGCTACGACGTCGCCACGGCTCGCAACGCACGCGAGCACAACCACGCCAACGTGCTCACGCTGGGCGGCCGGATGCTCTCCGAGAGCCAGGCCCAGGACATACTGCGCGCGTTCCTGTCGACACCCGTCGGCGGCGAGCGCCACAAGAAGCGCGTCGACAAGATCCGCGCGATCGAAGCACGGTACTCGCGGTCGAGCGCGACCGAGACGGAAGGGAAGGCCCGGTGAGGAGCTACTCGGAACCGATCGACGCCGCAAAGCTGGAGGAGATCCTCGCCGAGGTTGCGCGGCAGATCCTCGACGAGGGTCTGGGCTCGGTCGGCGGCTTTGGCCAGTGGGGGGCGAGCTCGATCTCCGTCGAGCTCTGCCCCGAGCGCGCAGGCGCCATGCTGGACGCGGGCGCCTGCCGCCTGGGCGTATGCGGTCCGCAGTCGGGCACGATCGGGGGCATCGCCTCGACGATCGACCACACGCTGCTCAAACCCGATGCGACCTCGGCCGAGGTCGACAAGCTCTGCGCCGAGGCGCTGCAGCACCACTTCGCGTCGGTGTGCGTCAACGGCACCTGGGTCAAGCGCTGCGCGGAGATCCTCTCCGGCTCCGGCGTCGCGGTCTGCAGCGTGGTCGGATTCCCGCTGGGAGCGATGGCCCCCGAAGTGAAGGCCTACGAGGCCAGGCGCGCGGTCGAGGACGGTGCCTGCGAGATCGACATGGTGCTCAACATCGGCGCGCTGAAGTCGGGCGACAACGACTTCGTGCGACGCGACATCGCCGGGCTCGTCCAGGTCTGCCACCGGCACGGTGCGCGGCTGAAGGTCATCCTCGAAACGGCCCTGCTCACGGACCCCGAGAAGGTCAAGGCCTGCGAACTCGCCCGCGAAGCCGGCGCGGACTTCGTCAAGACCTCGACCGGCTTCTCGAAGGGGGGCGCGACCGTGCACGACGTGGCCCTGATGCGGCGCACGGTCGGGCCGACGATGGGGGTGAAGGCCTCAGGCGGCGTACGCGACGCCAAGGACGCCAAGGCGATGCTGGAAGCGGGAGCCACGCGGCTGGGCGCCTCGGCCTCCGTCGCGATCGTCAGCGGACAGCGCTCGAGCGGATCCTACTAGCCAGGTCAGTTGCTGACGCCCGCCGTCTCGTCGTCCTCGTGCAAGCGCTGCGAGGCGGCCAGATCCACCTGCTCCGCCAGGAGCTGCGAGACGATCAGGAACTCGTCGGGGACCTCGTCGCTCGAGATCAAGCGCACATCCCGCGTCGAGGTGCCTTCCTGGGCCGCCGCGATTTGGCACACGCGCAGAACGTCCATCACACGGTCCTCGAGGCGGCGCCCGGCCGGCTCCTGGAAGACGAACTCGGTGGCACCGTCCTGCATGGCCTCGCGGTCCAGGTCCGGCGACTCGCAAGGTCCGACCAACCGGACCAGAACCTGCTGGGAATCGACGGGGATGCGCGACTGGGCACGCAATCCGAACAGGCGGATGCCGTCGTGCGTCCGCAGCCGGAACTCGTCGACCTCCACGGCCGATGTGGAGAGCTCAGGACGGGGGATCAGGAGGACCGACGGCTGCGCCAAGTTCAGCTCCTGCAGTCGGTTGCGCCAGTATCCTCGCTCCAGGAGCAAGGGGTGCAAGGAGCGCCGAGCCGGTCCGGACATGGCTCCTGAAAGCGGGAAGTTGCCCGGGACCGAACCTGGGAAGCGGTGGAAAGGCCGTTCGCGTGCGGCGGGTCCAGGCCGGCAGGGCCCGCTTGGCACCTGCAGCCCGTCCGCTGGCCAGTTGGGGCGCCTGACGCATCGGTAAACTGACCGTAAGTCGTTTCAGCCAATGATTTAGGTCTGCACGGGGCTGGCGGGACTTGGATCCGGTCCGCTATCCTTCGCCCGCCCCGCCCGGCCACGTCCCCCCACACCCCTCACCCGCCCGGGCAACCGGCCCGAGCCTGGCACCCTTCGTGTGTCCAGTGCGCGTCGCGCCGGCAAGGAGACACGCGCAATGTGGATACCCACAGGTTGTCTAGCCCTCGCCCTCTGTGCCGGCCTCGCGGCCGCGGAAGACACCCAACCGCAGGCCCCGGCGGCGACCAAGGTCGCACTCGCGCCCAAGCCGGCCCTGCCGACGTTGCTGATCCGCGCCAAGCGCGTGTTCGTGCGCCCCGGTGAGGTGATCGAGGGCGCGGCCGTGCTCGTGCGCGACGGCAAGATCGCGGCGATCGGGAAGAGCCTCGAGGCGCCGAAGGACGCGCAGGTCCTCGAGACCGAAGCGCTCTGCGCAGGCTTCATCGATCCCTGGTCGGCCCTGTGTCTGGATCCGGGATCGCGGGCCGACGGCGTCGCCTCGCCCGCCACTCGATCGGTCGACGGTTTCGATCCGTGGAGCATGGACAACCTGCGCGCCGAGGCCCTGCGAGCCGGCGTGACCAGCGTGCGCATCCAGGCAGGCGCAACCGCGCGCGTCGGCGGGCTCGGCAGCATCGTCCGCATCGCGCCGAAGCTCGAGCGCGAGGACGCGATCGTGGTGCCCGAGGCGTGTGTGGCGATGAACGTCGGACTGACCGCGAACGCGGGTGGCGGCGGCCAGAGCGTCGAGTTCATCGACGGCCAACCCGTGATCGTCGACTCGCGCAACCGCCCGATGGATGTCTTCGACCGGCTGGCGGACCTCGATCGCGTCACCGCGGCGCTCGAGGGCGGCCGCACGTACCTCTTCTCGAAGGTCGAGCACAAGCACGATCTCGAGGAGTGGCGCAAGAAGATCTCCGAGAAGGAGACGGAGCTCGAGAAGGACTTCAAGAAGGCCAAGAAGGACCGCGAGAAGGAAGAGAAGGACGCCAAGGAGAAGGGCAAGACCTTCGAAGAGAAGAAGTACAAGGAAGACAAGAAGCCCCAGACGCCGCGCTTCGACGAGGACAACGAGGTGATGGCGCGCGTGGCCAACGGCGAGCTGCCCTTCCTCGTCCAGGTGCACCGTTTCGGCGAGGTGCGCGCGCTGCTTGACGGCACCGGTGCCTACGACCGTCTGCGCCTGATCCTCGTCGGCGGCAGCTCCGCGCGCGCCTGCGCCGCGACGCTGGTCGAACGCGGCGTCCCCGTGCTGGTCTGGCCCGCGCTGCGCGGCAAGGGCGCGCCCGAGGAGTACGAAGGTGGCGATCCCAGCCTGGCTGGCGACCTCGCACGCGATGGTGTCGAGGTGCTGCTCGGCTCGGGCGGCACGGATCCGGCCGCCACGCGCGACCTGCCGCTCGTCGCGCAGATCGCCGTCGGCCACGGACTCGAGCGCGAGAAGGCCTTCGAGGCGCTGACCCTCGGCGCGGCGCGCGCGCTCGATGTCTCCGACCGTCTGGGCAGCGTCGAGCGCGGCAAGGACGCCGACCTCCTGCTGCTCGACGGCGACCCGCTCGAGGCGGGGACCCGCGTGCAGCGCGTGATCTCGGCCGGACGCATCGTCCTGAATCCGGAGGATTGATCGGATGTTGATCCCGTTTGCTGGCGCCTGCGCGCTGCTCGCACTCCCTGTCGTTCCCGGTGCGCCGCTCGGGGCGCAGTCCGCCGAGACGCGCGCGCTCGTCGTGCGCGTCGACACGCTGCTGCTGGGCGACGGCACGTCGCTCGATCGTGCGGCGATCGTGATCGAGGGCGGCCGCATCCGCGCCTTCGGCAAGGAGGTCGACCTCCCGGCCGGTGCGGGCGTCGTGGAGCACCACGGCTGGGCCAGCGCCGGACTGGTCGCGCTGCACGCCTATGCCGGAGCGCCCGGGGAGATGCGCGACAGCACGCGCCCTGTGCTGGATGGCAAGGTCGCCTGGGCCTTCGACCCTGCGCACCCCGACTTCGCCGCGGCGCTCTCCGCGGGCATCACGACGCTGGTGCTCACGCCGACGCCGCAGTCGCTCTCGGGCGGCACGAGCGCAGTGGTCAAGACCTCCGGCGGCCGCGTCCTCGCGAGCGACGCCCAGCTCTCGCTCTCCTTCTCCGCGGCAGCGCTCTCGATCAACCGCTACCCGACCAGCTACGCGTCGGCCGAGGCGGAGCTCGACGCGCGCTTCGAGAAGCCCGAGGGCGCCTTCGCCCGCGCCAAGAACGGCGAGCTCGCCGTGCTCTTCGAGGCCGACACGCGACCGGACGTGCTGCGCGTGCTCGAGTTCGCCAAGCGCCACAAGCTGCACGGCGTGATCTACGGCGCCGACTGGACCGGCGAGCTGGCGCAGCCCGTGCACGATTCCGGCCTGGGCGTGGTCTTCGCGCCTCTGGACGTGGGCGCGGAGCGGCGCACGCTGCAGTCGGTGCTCAAGATCGCGCAGGCCGGCGTGCCCTTCGGCTTCGGCCTCGACTCGCCCTGGAAGAACCCCGAGGTGCTGCGCCTCTCGGCGGCGCTGTGCCGCCGCGAGGGCCTCGACGCCAAGCTGGCCTGGAAGGCGCTCTCCTCGCAGGCCGCGACGCTCGCGGGCGTCGCCGATCGCGTCGGTCGCATCGAGAAGGGGCTCGACGCCGACCTCGTGCTGTGGAGCGGCGATCCGCTCGACCTCAAGAGCCGTGTCGACGCCGTCTACGTCGACGGCCGCTGCGCTTTCGAAGCGAAAAAGCCATGAGCTACACCTTCCTCGCCCTCGCGCTGCTCTCGACGCAGTCGGTCCAGCAGCCCAAGACGCAGGGCGACGCCCCGCGCAAGAACTGGATCGTCGTCGCCGATCGCGTCTACACCGCCGCGGGCCGCTCGCTCGAGCACGGCACGGTCACCGTCAGCGGCGCCAAGATCGGGCTGGTCACCAGCAGCACCGAGGACGGCGGCGCCGACGGTCTCAAGTGCTACGCCGTCACGCCCGGCCTGGTCGATGCCAGCGTGCGCATCAACGAGGGCTTCTCCTCGGTCGAGCAGTCGCGCGAGGAGACGCCCGAGCTGCGCGTCGCACGCACGCTCGATCCCTTCGACACGGCCTGGGATGGAGCGGTGCGCACGGGCGTCACGACGGTGCTCGCCAATCCGCCCGACGAGAACGTGATCGGCGGCCTGGGCATCGTGCTCAAGACCGCCGGCCAGCCCGGGATCGCGGCACGCACGGTCAAGGCCGATGCCGTGCTGCGCGGAGCGATCGGCAGCCAGCCCTCCAACCGCAACCACCCGGCCTTCGGGCGTCCGACCGACTTCTACTCGCGTCGCCCGACGACGCGCATGGGCGTCGAGTGGGAATGGCGACGCTCGTTCTACGAGGCCGCCGCGAGCCGCAAGGACGCCGCGCGCAAGTTCCCCGGCTGCGAGCAGCTGCTCGCGGCCCTCGACGGGCAGCTCACGCTCGACATCCAGGCCTGGACGACGCAGGACATCCGCACGGCCGTGTTCCTCAAGGAGGAGCTCGAGAAGGAGCCGCAGCTGGGCGGCAAGCCGCGCCTGGTGCTCGACGCGGCGGCGGAGGCCTGGAAGGAACCGCAGCTGCTCGTGCGCTCCGGCGCCATGGTCGTGCTGCCGCCCTTCCCCGAGGCCGGACGCACCGACGACGGCGCCTTCATGGCCTGGAACGTCGCGTCGTTGCTGCAGCAGAAGGGCGTGCTGATCGCGCTCTCCGCGCACGGCGATTCCTCGCCCGCGGGATGCCTGGGCATCCAGGCCGGCTACGCCATGCAGGGCGGACTCTCGTTCGACGAGGCGCTCGCCGCGGTGACGATCAACCCCGCGCGCATGCTCGGCGTGCAGGACCGCGTCGGCAGCCTCGAGTCCGGCAAGGACGCGGACCTCGTGCTGTGGAGCGGCGAACCCTTCCAGCCCACCGCTCGCGTCATCGGCGTGATCGTCGACGGCGCCCTCGTTCTCGATCCGCGCACCAAGGACTAGGCGCGCGATGCCCACCTCGAACCCGCACACCCACACCCCCCGCAGCACACCCCGCGGAGCCTTCGCGATGCTGACTCTCACGCTCAGGAACCTCGCCCGGATCTCGGCCCTCGCCGCCCTCGTCTCGCTCGCGCCCGGAGCGCTGGCGGGCAACGGCAAGATCGTGATCAAGGTCGGTCGGATCATCACGCAGTCCGGTCCCGACATCCAGAACGGCGTGATCGTGGTCGAGAACGGCCGCATCAGCGCCATCGGACCGGACACCAAGACGCCCTGGGACGCCGAGGTGCTCGATCATCCCGAGCTGGTGGCCTTCCCCGGCTACGTCGAGGCGCACACCAACCGCGGCATGGACCGGCCCAACGAGAACATCGAGGTCGCGCCCTTCCTCGACGTGCGCGACTCGATCGACCCGATCAGCTTCTACTTCGAGGACTCGCTGCGCGCCGGCATCACGACGATCAACATCGAGCAGGGCAACGGCTGCGTCGTCGGCGGCCAGGGCATGATCGTCAAGCCCTACGGCATCACGATCGAGCAGATGCTGGTCAAGCCGCAGGCGGGCGTGAAGATCGTCGCGGGCGCCAAGCCCGGCCGCTCGCGCGCGACGCAGGCCCAGGCGCTGCGCCGCGCCTTCGGCGACCTGCGCCAGTACCTCGAGAAGCTCGTGCAGGACAAGAAGGACGGCAAGGACACCGCGCGACGCGAGGCGCTCTTCCAGGGGCGCGACCTCGAGAAGGAGGAGAACAAGAAGGGCCGCGCGATGGAGGGCAGCGCCTCCTGGAAGCTGAAGGACCTCGAGATCGTCCCGCGCGGCGAAGTCGACGAGAAGCAGGAGCCGCTCCTGCGCGTGGTCGAGGGCAAGCTGCCGGTCTTCCTCTACTGCGACAGCGCGCTGGCCGTGCAGCTCGCGCTCGAGGTCGCGCGCGACAACGGCTTCCTCGGCAACACCACGCTCGTGCTCGAAGGCGACTCGTGGAAGGCCGCCGACCAGATCGCGACGGCGGGCGTGCCGGTGATCCTCTCGCCCAGCCTGGTCTACACCGAGCGCGATCCCGTCACGGGCAAGGAGATCCAGACCTTCGTCCCGGGCGTCTTCGACAAGAAGAACGTGCGCTTCGCGCTGCAGTCGCTCTCGACCTCGGCGCAGGCGCTGTGGTTCCAGGCCGCGACCTGCGTCGGCTGGGGCCTCGAGCGCAAGAAGGCGCTCGACGCGGTGACGCGCGCGCCGGCGGAGATCCTGCACCTGGGCAAGCGCGTCGGCTCGCTCGAGG
The DNA here is from genome assembly GCA_044229935.1 of Planctomycetota bacterium. Taxonomy (GTDB): domain Bacteria; phylum Planctomycetota; class UBA1135; order UBA1135; genus JADJLZ01. The sequence goes on from JBGASC010000015.1 coordinate 77,687, forward strand.
TCGGCAAGGACGCCAACGTGCTGCTGCTCTCCGGCGACCCGCTCTCGGTGAAAACCACCGTGCAGTACGTGGTGATCGAGGGCAACCTCGCCTACGACCGCAGCAAGGACGTGCGCGTCAAGCACCTCCTGAAGGGTATCGAGCAGAACAACGCCGCGCCGGGCAACGCCGGCGCGGGTGACGCCGATCCGTGCGGCGACAAGGTCGAGCCCGCCGAGAAGGAGTCCAAGAAGGACGCCGGCGAGAAGAAGGACGAGGCCAAGAAGGACCACGACCACGACCACGATCCGAAGGACAAGAAGGATTGATCATGCTGCTCCAGGCATTCCTCGCGACCTTGCCCGCACTGGCGCCTGCGCGCGCCGAGGGCGGCTACGTCGCGCTGCAGGCCGGCACGATCCAGCTCGTCGAGAAGGGCGAGGTGATCGAGGGCGGCGGGACGATCCTCGTGCTGGACGGCCGCATCGTGGCCGTCGGCAAGAACGTCGCGATCCCCGGCTCCGCGCGCGTCGTCGACTACGGTCCCGACGCGGTGATCGTGCCGGGCCTCGTCGCGGCCGACAGCCAGCTCGGCCGGCCCTTCGCGTCGGAGCGCAGCGCGGATCCGGGCGTGCTCGCGATCGACAACTTCGATCCGAACGCCTCCTACGTGTTCGCGCTGCAGGAGGGCGTCACCAGCGCCTACCTGCCGCCGGCGCGCGGCCGCCTGCTCGCGGGCCAGGGCGCGGTGGTCAAGCTCGCGGGCGCCGATGCGTCGCGTCGCGTGCTCGCCGAACGCAGCATGATCCACGGCGCGATCAGCAGCGAAGCACGCAACACGCCGGGCTACTGGAAGCCGCCGGTCCCGGCCACGATCGACGTGGGTCTGGGCCTGGAGAAGTCGCAGCTGCCGAAGACGCTGATGGGCGCGATGGTCGCACTGCGCGAGCTGTTCGACCTCGCGCACGGCGGGCCGGACTCGAACGAGTACGGTCCCGGCGTGGCGGCGCAGCTCTCGGAGCTGGTGCGCTCGCACGCGGCCTGGCGCCTGGGCGCCAACGAGGAGCCCGAGGTGCGTGCGCTGCTCGCGTTCTTCAAGGACGCGGGCGAGCCGCTGGTGATCGACGGCGGCCAGGGCGCCGGTTCGCTCGCCGACGAGATCGCCAAGCAGGGCGTCAGCGTGATCATCGACTCGCCGATCAACCCCAACGCGCCCGGTCGCGACTTCGGCAAGGCGCTCGACGCCGAGTGGCCGCAGTTCGACGTCGCCGCGAAGCTCGACAAGGCCGGCGTGCGCTTCGCGATCTCGGCGCCGAACAACTCGCCGCTCTCGGACCTGCGTTTCGCCGCGGGCGTCGCCTCGCGCGGCGGCCTCTCGCAGCAGGCGGCGCTGCGCGCGATCACGCTCTCGGCCGCCGAGATCCTGGGCGTCGCCTCGCGCGTCGGCTCGATCGCGCCGGGCAAGGACGCGGACTTCGCCGTGTTCGCCGGCGCGCCCCTGACGGCGGGATTGCTCGCCACGTGGGTGGACGGCGAGATCGCGTTCAAGGCCTTCGAGGAGAGCTCCTCCACGGTGATCGCGGTCGACGAGCTCTACGTCGGCGACGGCACCGTGCTCGCGCCGGGCGAGATCCTGCTCGAGGGCGGCAAGATCCGCTCGGTCGGCCGGCGCGTCGGACGCCCCGCGGGCGCGACCGTCGTGCGCGGCAAGTGCGCCATGCCCGGCATGGTGGACATGCTCGGCTACCTCGGTCTCGAGGGCTCGCAGCGCATGCCGCCGACGCGCTTCGAGCTGAAGCGCCTGGTCGAACCGGGCGACCGCACCGACAAGCGCGTGGCGCAGGCCGGCGTCACGACCGTCGTGCTCTCGCCGCGCGGCGAGAACCGCAGCGGCGCGCCGATGATGGCGTACAAGCCCGCCGGCACCGACGTCGACGAGATGGTGCTCGCCGATCCGGCCGCGCTGCGCCTGCGCTGGAGCGATCGCAACCGCCTGCAGTCGGGCAACGCCGTGCGCGAGATCCTCGCGCGCGCCGCGGACTACCGTCGCAAGTGGGACGAGTACGAGAAGAAGCTCGCCGCCTGGACGCCGCCCAAGGAAGCCGAGGGCGCCAAGCCCGACGCCGAGAAGAAGGACGGCGAGGCCAAGAAGGACGAGGAGAAGAAGGACGGCGAGAGCGCCAAGTCCGACGAGAAGAAGGACGAGGGCGACAAGAAGGACGGCGACAAGAAGAAGAAGAAGGGCGAGGAGGAGCCGGCCAAGCCGGTGACCGGCGCCTGGGAGACCAAGCTCACGCTCGCCCCGCTGCAGCCCGCGCGCATGCGACTGTACGTGCTCGACGAGGAGGGCAAGGTGCACGGCACGCTGCGCTGCTCGTCGCTGTCCGACGACCTGATCCAGGTCGAGGGCGAGCGCAAGGACAAGAAGCTGCACCTGGAAGGCTTCGGCTCGCGCGGCCTGGTCAAGCTCGACGCCGAGGAGGCCAAGGGCAAGCTCAAGGGCAAGGTCGTGCTGGGCGCGTCCTCGGCCGACTTCGAGGCCGAGCACACCTCGACCGAGTACGAGATCGCCGATCGCGCCGAGCGCCGCCGCCCGAAGGAGGAGAAGAAGGAGGAGCCCAAGGGCAAGCCGCGCTCGCCGGGCATCGATCCCGAACTCGAACCCGTGCGCCGCGCGATGCTCGGCAAGGGCGCCCTGATCGTGCAGGTCGACCGCGAGGACGAGATCCTCGAGTGCGTCGCCGCCTGCGAGTCCGCCGGCGTCAAGCCCGTGCTCTACGGCGCGAACGACGCCTGGAAGGTCGTCGATCGCCTCGTGGGCCGCGTCAGCGGCATCCTCTTCACGCAACGCGTGATCTGGACCGATCCCAAGGAGGGCGCGCAGAAGCACAACCGCTACGCCGACATCCAGAACGCCGGCATCCCGGTCGCGTTCCACAGCGCGGCCGAGGAGGGCGCGGCCGATCTGCCGCTGATGGCGGCCTATGCGGTCTCGCAGGGCATGAACCCCGACGGCGCGCTGCGCGCGCTGACGCTGGACGCGGCCGCGATGCTGGGGCTGCAGAACCGCATCGGCAAGCTGGCTCCGGGCCTCGACGGCGACGTGCTGCTGCTCGACGGACCGCCCGTCGAACCGGCGACGAGCGTGCGCCGCGTGTGGGTCGACGGACGCGAGGTGCGTTGATGGTGCGGCGGGCCGGAAGCGTGGCGTGGTGCGTGCTGGCTGCGTTCGCAGCGGCACCCGCGCTCGTTTCCTGCTCGCACTCGGCGGCCGAAGTCCCGCTGCGAACCGCTTCCGACGAGAAGCGCGCGGGCGAGGATGCCGGCACGACCCGCAGCGCGCCCGGTGCGTCGCATGCGGCCGCGCTGCACCCCGACCGTCCCGGCGCGCGCGGCTGCGCGCGCGGACTCGCGCTGCACGCGCGCAAGGCGCTCGTGACCGGCCCCGACGGACGCGGCGTGATCGACGACGCGCTGCTGGTCGTGCGCGACGGCAAGATCGTCTCGATCGCTCCCGCGCGCGAGGCGCAGGCGCCCGCCGACTGCGAGTTCGTCGAGTGCGGCGAGCGCTGGATCTGCCCGGGCTTCGTCGACCTGCACTGCCACATCGCCGGCAAGAGCTTCCTGATCAACGACATCAACGACCTCGTCTACATGACGAACCCCGAACTGCGCGCCAGCGCGGCGGTCGAGCCGCAGACCGCGAACCTCCTGCGCGCCGTCGCGGGCGGCGTGACGAGCGTGCTCTTCATCCCGGGTTCGGGCTCGAACATGGGCGGGCAGGGCGTGCTGCTGAAGACCGGTCTGGAGACCTACGACGAGATGCAGATCCGCAACCCGGGCTCGCTCAAGCTGGCACAGGCCGGCAACCCCGAGCGCTGGGCCATCGGCGTCGGCCGCTCGCTGATGAACTGGAACACGCGCAACACCTTCGAGCGCGGCCTGGCCTACGCGAAGCGCTGGCGCGAGCACGAGCAGGGCCGCGGCCCGCGCCCCGAGAAGGACATCCAGTGGGAGATCTTCCGCGAGCTCCTCGAGAAGCGCACGCAGGTCAGCACGCACACGCAGTGGTACCAGGTCGTGCTGATGACGATCACGATGGTGCGCCGCGACCTCGGGCTCGACGTCTACATCGACCACGGCGAGTGGGCCGGGATGCGCGCCGCGCCGCTGGCGCAGGAACTGGGCGTGCCGGCGATCCTCGGCCCGCGCGAGCTGGACGGCGGGAATCCGGCCGCGAGCCCCGGCACCGACGGCCGGCTGGTGGGCATCGCGGCGGGCTACCAGCAGGCCGGACACAAGCAGATCGGCTTCAACACGGACTCGCCGATCGTTCCCGAAGAGGAGCTGCCGGTGCAGGCCACGGTCAGCGTGCACTACGGCTTCGACAACGCGCAGATGGACGCCGTGCGCGGCCTGACCATCGTGCCGGCGTTGACCGCGGGCATCGACGCCCGCGTCGGGAGCCTGACGCCGGGTCGCGACGCGGACATCCTGGTCACGCAGGGTGATCCGATCGACCCGCGCAACGCGGTCGAGATCGTCTTCATCGAAGGACAGCGCGTGTACGACGCGCAGGAAGGCAAGCTGTGGTGATCGGACGAGCGATGCTGCGGAGGAGGACGCTCTGCGTGCTGTGCGCCGCGGGCCTGGCGGCCCTGGCCCTGGCCGCGAGCAGCGCGCGAGCCGTCGCGAGCGCGAACGACGGTCGCTCGGCGAGCACGGCCACGCCGGCAAGGGACAGCGCGAACGCGGCCGCGAGCAGCCCCGTGCAGGACGTGCGCGGCAAGGACGTCGTGCTCGAGGCGCCGCTCGCGCCGCAGCCCGGCGAGAAGGGTGCGGCCGGTCTGGCGCTCCTGACCCGGAAGGCGCTCTGCGTGCCGCTCGACGGCGCGCAGGTCGTCGACAACGCCGTGGTGCTGGTCAAGGACGGGAAGATCGAGGCCGTCGGCCCGGCGCGCACGACGCCGATCCCGGCCGGCTACAGCGTGATGGACGTCGGCGACATGTGGCTGATGCCGGGGATGATCGACCTGCACACCCACATCGGCGGCACGTTCGACATCAACGACACGGTCTATCTCACGAACCCCGGCCTGCGCGTCGAGACCTCGGTCATCCCGAAGAACGAGGCGCTCAAGCTCGACCTCGCCTCGGGCGTGACGACGGTGCTCTACATCCCGGGCTCGGGCGTGAACATGGGCGGGCAGGGGATCCTGCTGAAGACCGGGCACGAGCACTTCGACGACGCGCTGGTGCGCTTCCCCGGCTCGCTCAAGATCGCGCAGGCGGGCAACCCGGAGAGCTGGGTGATGGGCGTCGGGCGCTCGTTCATGAACTGGAACCTGCGCGCCACGCTCAAGCGCGGCGCGGCCTACGCCAAGCGCTGGCAGGCGTTCGAGAAGGGCGAGGGGCCGCGGCCCGAGCGCCTCTTCGACCTGGACGTCTTCCCCGATCTCTTCTCCAAGCGCACGCAGGTCAGCACGCACACGCAGATGTTCCAGGTCGTGCTGACCACGATCACGATGCTCAAGGGCGAGTTCGGGATCGACGCCTACATCGACCACGGCGAGATGGCCGGCTACCGCGCCGGCGAGCTGGCGCGCGACATGGGCGTCAACGCGATCGTCGGCCCGCGCGAGATCGAGATCCCCACGCGCCAGTTCATCCAGTGGACCGGTTCCAACCCCGAGGCGATCCTCGGGATCGCGGGCGAGTACCAGAAGCGCGGCCTGAAGATGATCGGCTTCAACACCGACGCGCCGGTCGTTCCCGCCGAGGAGCTGCAGCTGCAGGCGGGCATGGCCGGACGCTACGGCATGGACTTCTCGAACCTCGAGGGCGTGCGCGGCCTGACGATCATTCCGGCGCACACGGCGGGCATCGACAAGCGCCTGGGCAGCCTCGAGCCCGGCAAGGACGCCGACATCGTCGTCATCGCCGGCGATCCGGCCGACCCGCGCAAGTGGGTCGAGAAGGTGCTCAGCGACGGCAAGTGGGTCTACGACTCGAAGAAGGAGCGCCGCCTGTGGTGAGACGCGCTCCGCGCACGTCGTTCGTCGCGCTCGCCGCGCTGGCGCTCTGCGCCGCGTGCGCGGGCCCGCGTTCGCACGAGCACGGACGCATCTTGACCGAAGCGCTGGGGCGCATCGAGGCGCTCGCGCCGGGCGAGCACGGCGTCGCGATCACCTGCGGCAAGGTGCTCGCGCTCGACGACGAGGACCACATCTACACGCCGGGCCTGGTGCTCGTGCGCGGTTCGAAGGTGGTCTACGTCGGCCCGCCGCAGGAGGTGCCCGCGGGCTACGAGCGCATCGACAGCCCCGACAGCGTCGCCTGTCCGGGCATGGTCGACCTGCACTCGCACGTTCAGACCGGCGGCTGGGGCGACATCAACGACATGGTGCTGCCGGTCAACCCGGAGTTCCGCGCCGCCGCGGGAATGCGGCCCTCCAACGAGATGATCAAGGTCGCCTGCGCGGGCGGCATCACCACGCTCTACGGCATCCCCGGAAGCGGCACGAGCATGGGGGGCTTCGGCGTGCTCTACAAGACGAAGACGCACGCCACGTTCGACGAGTGCGTGATCCGCAACCCCGGCGGCATGAAGATCGCGCAGGCCTACAACCCCGAGCGCCGCGCCGGCGATCTGGGCGCGACACGCGCGGGCCTCGCCTGGCTGCTCGAGGACGTCAACCACCGCGCGCTGGGCGCGGAGCGCGAGAAGCGCTTCGATCCCGCCCTGGCGAACCTGCAGAAGATCCACAGGAGGGAGATCCCCGTGCTGATCCACTGCGCGGGCAGCGACTCCTTCCCGGCCGCGGCGCGCATGTGGAAGTCGGAGTTCGACACCGACTGCATCCTTTCGCACGGCTGCTTCGATGCGCACCTCACCGCGCCGTTCGAAGTCGGCCTGGGCGTCCCGATCAACGCCGGCCCGCGCGAGATGGACTACTTCTCGACGCGCGACGGCGCGATCACCGGCACGGCCGCGGTGTACGCCAAGGCCGGCGCGAAGAACCTCTCGCTCAACACCGACGCGCCCGTGATGCCGCAGGAAGAGCTCTTCCTGCAGGGCTCGATGTCCTCGCGCCTGGGCGCGGACAACTACCAGATGCTGCGCGCGGTGACGATCCACCCGGCCAAGGTGTTCGGCGTCGGCAAGCGCCTGGGCAGCCTCGAGCCCGGCAAGGACGCCGACATCGTGCTGCGCAACGGCGAACCGCTCGACCCGCGCGCGCGCGTCGAGACCGTGATCATCGACGGACAGATCGAATACGACTGGAAGCGCGACGGACAGTGGTTCTAGCGCCTGGCGAAGAGACGAAATCATGATCCTCCCCACCCTGCTCCTGAGCCTCGCGGCATCGACTCCTCCCGAGGAGCCGCAGGTTCACCTCCCCAGCCTGCTCGCGATCCGCGTCGGACGCGCCGAGACGATCGCCAAGGGCACGCTCGAGCACGCCGTGATCCTGGTCGAGGACGGCAAGATCGTCACGATCGGCGAGGACCTCCCGATCGCGCGCGGCATCCCCGTGCTCGACCGGCCCGACTGGGTCGTGATGCCCGGTCTGGTCAACGCGTACTCGCGACTGGGCCTGGAGGGAGAGGCGGGCGAGGACTTCAACCCCGAGGTCAAGGCCAGCAAGGAGCTCTACGCGAACAGCGAGGAGCTGCAGGAGGTCGTGAAGTACGGCGTGACCACGCTGGGCCTCTATCCCGCCGGCAACGGCGTGTGCGGACAGGCCGTCGCGATCCGCACGCTCGCGAAGACGAAGGAGGAGCTCGTTCTGAAGGACGGCTGCTACCTCAAGATCGTGCTGCGCGCGACGTCGAGCTCGAAGAAGGCGTTGCAGGACGGCTTCAAGAAGGCCGACGACTACGCGGAGAAGGAGAAGAAGGCCAAGGAGAAGTGGGACAAGGACCAGGAGAAGAAGAAGAAGGGTTCCAAGTCCGACGAGAAGAAGGAGGAGAAGAAGGACGAGTCGAAGGGCGAGGAGAAGAAGGACGAGCCCAAGCCCGAGGAGAAGAAGGACGCGGGCAGCGACGCCTACGTTCCGCCCGAGCCCGACGCCAAGACCAAGCCCTTCCTCGACCTGCGCGCCGAGAAGCTGCGCGCGCTGGTCAGCCTGCAGAGCGCGGCGGAGTACCTGCACTTCATCGACGCGATCGGCAAGGAGAAGTTCCTCTGGGACCTGCGCCTGCCGCTCCTGCGCGAGAGCGATCTCTTCTACGTGCTCGACAAGAAGACCTACGACCTCGAGGTCGACGGCATCGGCGACCGCAAGACGCGCTGCGTGGTCGAGCCGCTGCTGACCGTGCATCCGGGGACCATGCGCACGCGCAACCTGCCGATGGAGCTCTCCAAGGCCGGCGCCAAGCTGGTCTTCGTGCCGCGCGCGGACACGCTGCCCGACCACAAGGCCTGGCTCGCGAACGTGGGCGAGGTCGTCAACGCCGGACTCGATCGCTGCACGGCGCTGCGCGCGTTGACGCTCGAGCCCGCCATGCTGCTGGGCGTCGACGGACGCCTGGGCAGCCTCGAGAAGAACAAGGACGCCAACCTGATCTTCTTCAGCGGCGACCCGCTCGAGCCCGGCAGCAAGCTGGAGGCCGTCATGCTTGAAGGCCGCATCGTGTTCGGGGAGGTGAAGCTGTGATGCCCACCAAGGGATTCCTGGCCGCACTGGCCTTCCTCGGGTTCGGCCTGTTCGCCACGCCCGCGCCGCTCTGGGCGCAGGAGGGCGGCGACGCGCAGGGCGGCGACGCCAAGAAGGACGGCGACAAGTCCAAGGACAAGGAGGAGGAGCACTTCTTCGCCGTCACCGGCGGCGACGTGTACACCGGCACGGGCGCGGTGCTGCGCGGCGCGACGGTGCTCGCGCGCAACGGCAAGATCGACAAGATCGGCTTCGACCTCGACCTGCCGCCCGACACGAAGACGCTCGATGCCAGCGGCCTGCGCGTCTACCCGGGGCTCGTCGCGATCTCCTCGCAGGGGCTGCTGGGCAATTCGGCCAGCGATTTCCAGGACACGATCGACCCGTTCAACTCGCGCATGACGCTGGGTCTGGCGGCGGGCATCACCTGCACCGGCTCGGGCAACGCGGCGGTCAAGCTCAAGCGCTTCAGCATCAAGGACGCGCAGCTGCGCGAGCGCGCCTTCTCGACCTTCAGCTGGAGCTCGCGCAACCCGGGCGGCAAGAAGAGCCTGCGCGAGAAGTTCCAGGCGACCTCCGAATACCTGCGCCAGTTCCGCGACTGGGAGGAGAAGGTCAAGAAGGACAAGGAGCTCAAGGAGCCGGCCAAGAAGGGCGTCGACAACACGGTGCTCTCGGTGCTGAAGGGCGAGACGCTCGCGCGCTTCAACGCCAACGATCGCGACGACCTGCTCGGCATCGCGCACCTGGCGCAGGAGTTCGGGTTCCGTCCCGTGATCGAGGGCTGCCAGGAGGGCTGGACGGTCGCCGACGAGCTCGGCCGCGCCGGCGCGATGGCGATCGTCACGCCGCGAGATCGCCGACCCAAGGACGAGTCGCTCGCGCGCGAGGGCGGCACGAGCATCCAGAACGCCGCGACCCTCTACCGCGCCGGTGTGCCCGTGGCCGTCGTGCCGGCGCAGGAGGGCGTCGATCTCGGCGGCATCGTCGGCCGCGACATCATGCACCTCTCGATCGAGGCGGACTTCGCCGTGCGCGGCGGGCTGCCCGAGGACGCGGCTCTCGCGGCGATCACGATCGTGCCGGCGCGCATGCTCGGCGTCGCGCACCGCGTCGGGACGCTCGAGATCGGGAAGGACTGCGACCTCGTCGTCACCGACGGCGACATCCTGCACTACAACACCTTCGTGCAGTGGGCCGTGGTCGACGGGAAGATCGCCTACGACAAGGAGAAGGAGCTCTTCTTCGCGCAGATCCGTCCGCGCCCGGCCAAGGAGCAGCCTGCCTCCGAGCGCAAGCTCGACAAGGGCGAGTCCGAGGCCAAGCCCGCCGAAGCCAAGGAAGGCGAGAAGGCCAAGGACGAGAAGCAGGACGGCGACAAGCCCAAGGATGGCGAGAAGCCCAAGGATGGCGAGAAGCCCAAGGACGGCTAGCGCCTCGAACCGGGCGTCGCCGCCGCCAGCTGAGCGTCGGTAGCGCGCCCCGAGCACCCCAACGGACGGCACGACACGCCGGTGTCGCGCCGTCCGTCGCTTTCCCTCGAATCGCGAACGCCGACGGTCCGGGCCGCACGCCGCGCGATTGCCGCGGCTCGCGCGCGGGGATATCGTAGCCGTGGTCGGAACGTCGGCCTTCGGGTCAGCGGCTCGACCTCGCTGCGTGCCCTGCGCACGCGGAACGCACGATCGAATGAGCCTCCGCAAAGTGATGCGCGTCCTCGGCCCGGGCCGCAAGGACGGGCGCAACCTGACCTTCGAGGAAGCGCACGACGCGTTCTCGGCGATCCTCTCGGGCAACGAGAGCGAGATCCAGGTCGCTGCCTTCCTCGTGCTGATGCGCATGAAGGGCGTCACGGTGCAGGAGCTGACGGCCTTCGCACGTGCCGCGCGCTCCAAGGCGACGATCCCCGGCCAGGAGATGGCCGGCCTCGTCTCGCTCTGCCCGCCGCACGACGGCATGGAGCGCTTCCCTCCGCTCGATGTCGCCGCGGGGCTGATCGCCGCCGGCGCCGGCGTGCGCGTGCTGCTCTTCACCGACCGGTGTGTGCCGCCCAAGCGCGGGCTGACCGCTGCAAGCGTGTTGCACGGGCTCGGCGTGGGGCTGACCTGGGATCCGCACGAGGCCGAGGACTGGGCCGGCAAGACCGGCTTCGGTGCGGTCGCGGTCTCGGGCATGCTGCCCTCGCTGATGAACCTGCGCCGCGTGCGCGCCGAGGTCGCGATGCGCACGCCGCTCTCGACGGTCGAGAAGCTGCTCGCGCCGAGCAGCTCGCCGGTCGTGCTGGGTGCGATGGGCGGACCGGTGCTCGGCACCGCGGCCGAGGTGATGCAGGCGCTCGGACATCCGCGCGGCATCGTGCTGCAGGGTCCCGAAGGCGGCGTGATCCCCGGCGTCGTCAAGCGCACGCGCGGCATCGAGCTGTGCGAGCGCTACCTCGTTCCGCTCAACGTGGAACCCGAGGACTTCGGCCTGGCGCAGCCGGAAGAGCCCGAGCTGCCGCTGTTCTGCCCGTCGCAGAACGATCAAGGCACGGCCGACAACGCCGAGCTGGTGCGCATCACGGGCGAGATCACCGAGCAGATCCTCGCCGGGCAGCCGAGCGGCGCGCGCAGCGCCGCCATCCTCGGCGCGGCGCTGATCCTCAAGGCCTCGGGCCGCGCGATGACGCTGGCCGAAGGTGTCGACGCTGCCGCGCATTCGCTGGACACTGGTGCCGCGCGCGAGGTCCTCGGCCGGCTGCGCGAGCAGGTCTGAGCCCGCGGCCTCGGCGAGCTCGCGCGGCTCCCGGCCGCGCCAGGAACGGTGGACCCGCCCTGCTCCGTGCTAGTTTGAGCGAGTGGACTTCTCCTTCCGCTTCGACCTGTGGTACGCGCTGCTGCCGTCCTCGCCCCCGGACGAAGGCACGGTGGTGCGCTGTGTCGTGCGGCCCGACCACGACCGCCGCGAGACGCCGCCTGCGATCCGCGTCAGCCGCGAGCACGGCGTCGAAGGAGATCGCTGGAGTCGCGAGTGCGAGCCTGGGCGCGCAAACCAGGTCAGCCTGATCAACGTGCACGTGCTGCGCTCGCTCGCCGGCGGCGAGGAGCGCATGGCCCTCTCGGGCGACAACCTGCAGGTCGACCTCGATCTCTCCGAGCGCAACCTGCCGACCGGTACGCGCCTGGCGATCGGCAGCGCGCTGCTGGAGATCAGCCCCGAGCCTCACCGTCCCTGCCGCAAGTTCCACGAGCGCTTCGGCGCCAGCGCGGTGAAGAAGGTCGTGCGTGCCAGCCGTCGGGGTCGTCGCGGCCGCGGCGTGCTCGCCGTGGTGGTCGAGCCGGGAGAGATCCGCGTCGGCGACACGATCCGCGTGCTGCGCACGGGCGGGCGGGGCTCCTGATGGAACTGCGGCGCCATCCCTTCCCCGGTTTGCGCCGCGCGGGGATGCGCCTGTTCGAGCGCTACCTGCGCTACCTGACGCGCCCCGAACGCATCCGGCCGTGGAACCGCGTCGAGCCGCTGATCGGCGGCCAGCAGGCCTACCCGCAGATGCTCGCCGCGATCCGCGCGGCGCAGCGGCACGTGCACCTGGAGATCTACATCCTGCGCGACGACCGCGTGGGCCTGGAGTTCCGCGACGCGCTGCTCGAGCGCGCGCGCGCCGGCGTCGCGGTGCGGGTGCTCTACGACTCCTTGGGCTCTTTCGGCCTGGAGGACAGCTTCTTCGCCCCGCTGCGCGAGGCGGGAGCGCAGATCCTCGCCTACGCGCCGCTCCTGCCCTGGCGCAGCCACTCGGGCCTCAACCGCCGCGACCACCAGAAGATCCTCGTCGTCGACGATCGCGTGGCGTTCACCGGCGGCCTGAACCTCGGGATGGAGTACGTGCCGCTCGAGCAGGGCGGAGGCGGGTGGTACGACGTGCACGCGAGGCTCGAGGGGCCGGCCGTGCATGATCTCGCCGCGCTCTTCCGCAGGACCTGGTTCAAGCGCGGCGGGGAGCGCTTCGAAGAGCCGAGCATGCCGCCGCCCGCGCTGCCGCGCGACGGGCTCTCCGCGCCCGGCGTCCAGGTCATCAGCAACGTCGTGATGCGATCGCGCTCGCACATGCGCCACGCCTATCTGCGTGCGATCCGCCGCGCCGACCGCACGATCAGCCTGATGAACGCCTACTTCATCCCCGACCGCGGGTTGCGGCGCGCCTTCGCGCGCGCGGCGCGCCGCGGCGTCAGCGTGCGCGTGATCGTGCCCTCCACGACGGACGTGCAGGCGGTGCGCTACGCCAGCCGCCATCTCTACGCGCGGCTGATGCGCTCGGGCGTGCGCATCTTCGAGTGGCCGGGCCGGATGATGCACGCCAAGTGCGGCGTGATCGACGAGGTCTGGTCGACGATCGGCAGCTACAACCTCGACCGCCGCAGCTTCCTGCACAACCTCGAGGTGGCGATGGTGGTGATCGACGGCGCGGTGGGGGAGGAGCTGCAGGTGGAGTTCGAGAAGCAGCTCGAACGCTGCCGCGAGGTGATCCCCGGAGAGTGGGAGAAGCGCTCGCGCTGGGAGCGCATCAAGGAATGGGCCTTCTACCAGCTGCGCTACTGGCTCTGAGCCACGCGTGCGTGCCGTGCACGCCGTGTGCCCGGCGCCTGGAGTGTCCGCAGGGATCGACGTGACCGCAGCGCGCGCGGCGCGAGACATGCGGGAGGCCTGCGCTTCCCGGAGCGGCCGGAGCCACGGTCACTTGCCCTTGCGTTCTTCTGGACCCTTCCACTTCTTCCAGAGCGATTCGTACTGCTTCCAGCCCTCGTCGACTCCCTTGGCGTAGCTCTCCCAGTCGCCCCACTTCTTCGCGACCTTGGCGGGCAGTTCGAGCTTCTTGCCCTTCCACTCGTTCATCCTCTCGCGCAGGTTCCACGGCAGTCCGTCGACGAGGAAGCACTTGCCGATCGTGTCGAGCACGGCCGCGGCGCAGTCGGATTCCGTCTTGCCCTGGCCGTACCAGGCATCCCAGAGCGGTTTTGCGGCCTTGTTGTGCGCTTCGAGCGCCTTCTCGAAGCCGATCTCCGCGAGGAACTTCTCGACCGCCTCGACTCCGCGAAAGTCCTCGCGCAGCGGGATCAGTTGGCCGAGCCAGGGCTTCCCGTCGAGCGTCCACGCGCCCTTCTTCGGCATCGCTGCGCGCAGTGCCTTGACCTGTGCCTCGGCCTGCTCGTCGATTTTCGCCAGCCACTCGCGCGCGCTCTTCGCGATGTCGTCGGGCACCTTGTCGAGCGCGGCCGGGCCCTTGCCCGTGAGGCGCTCCAGCACCAGGCGCGCGCCCGAGAAGTCGACCACCGTCACCCACTCGTGGTCGTCGGGCGGCTTGTTGCGCAGCATCTCGAGCGCACACGCGAGCACCTCGGCGGGGTCCGTGCTGCCCATCCCCTGGCACCAGTCGAGCTCCTCGGTCGCGCACACCGCGGCCGGCCAGTGCGACCAGTTCGCCAGGCGCCGCAGGTGCGCGAGCGGGAAGCCCTTCTCGACGTAGTAGTCGCGCGCGCCCACGCTCTGTCCGTAAGGCACGACCGGATCGAGCGAGCCGTGCATGAAGACGAGCGGGAGCTTCTTGAGCTCCTTGGGCATCAGCGAGTTGGTCCAGGAGCCGCTCGCGTGCGCGACGCCGCCGGCGACGGTCTCCGGGCAGAGCCCCATGAAGTACGCCACGAAGAAGCTGCCCTGGCTGTGTCCGTAGAGGAAGATGCGGTCGACGGCGAAGGTCGCGCGCAGCTCCTCGAGGAACTTCTTGAACAGCTCGACGTCCTTCTTCTCGCCGAGGAACACGCGCGAGTTCTCGGCCGGCGACGTGCCGTCGACCGAGATCACGATGTCCGCGGGACGGAAGAGCTCGATCGGGTTGTTGAGGTAGCCCCAGTGGTAGTCGCCGCCCGTGCCGTGCAGGATCACGGTGAGGTTCCGCGGCGTCTTGCCGTCGTAGCCCTTCGGCAGCACCCACGAGTACCGCAGGCCGCCGGCCTTGGCGGTGGTCATGAAGAGCTTGCGAGCCGGTGCGTCTGCTGCCGGGGCGCGCTGCGGCGGATCGTCGGCGTGCAGGCGGGGAACGAGAGTGCAGCACAGGGCCAGCACGAGCAGGATGCGGATCATCGGCACCTCCAGCCGAGCGGAAGCGATCGGGCCATGACCAGGCCGGCGGGCTACGCGGTGGCCCGGGGGCTGCTGGCGAAACCTAGTAGTTCTTCGCGAACAGCACGCGCTGGCGGCTCGGAGCGCCGCTCTTGATGCACTTGCCCGGAGCGGGCGCAGGACCCTGGCCCGCGTAGGGGATGCAGCGGATCGTCGCCTTGGTCGCGTCCTTGATCGCCTTCTCGGTCGCGGCCGTTCCGTCCCAGTGCGCCCAGACGAACTTCGAGTTCTCGCCGGCGAAGACCTTCTCGAACTCGGCCCAGGTGTCGACCGAGAGCGTGTTCGCCTCGCGGAAGGCCAGCGCGCGATCGAAGAGGAACTTCTGGAACTCGTCGAGCACCTTGCCGAGCGCCACGCCGAGCCCGTCCATCGCGAGCTTCTCCTTCGCGGGCTTGCCGTTGGCATCGAGCGGCGCGATGCGGCGCTTGATCAGCACGCTCTTGCCCGCGATGTCGCGCGGGCCGAGTTCGACGCGCACGGGGACGCCCTTGCGCTCCCACTCGTAGTACTTCTCGCCGGGTCGCATGTTGTCGCGGTCATCGACCCGCACGGCGAGGCCGTCGTCGCGCAGCTCGGCTGCGATCTTGTGCGCGACCGTGCAGCACTCCGCCTTCTCGGCGTCGGTCTTCCAGATCGGCACGATCACGACGTGGATTGGCGCGAGCTTGGGCGGCAGCACCAGGCCGTCATCGTCGCTGTGCGCCATCACGACCGCGCCGACCAGGCGCGTCGAGACGCCCCAGGAGGTCTGCCAGACGTGCTCGCGCGGGCCCTGCTCGGGCTGGAACGTGACGTTGAAGGCCTTGCCGAAGTTCTGGCCGAGGTCGTGGCTCGTGCCGGCCTGCAGCGCCTTGCCGTCCTGCATCATCGCCTCGATGCAGGTCGTCTCGACCGCCCCGGCGAAGCGCTCATTGTCGGTCTTCGTGCCCTGGATCACGGGCAGGGCCATCACCTCGTGCGCAAAGTCGCGGTACACGTCGAGCATGCGGCGCACTTCCTCCTGCGCCTCAGCGTGCGTCGCGTGCGCGGTGTGGCCTTCCTGCCAGAGGAACTCGCCCGTGCGCAGGAAGAGGCGCGTGCGCAGCTCCCAGCGCATCACGTTCGCCCACTGGTTGATCAAGAGCGGCAGGTCGCGGTAGGAGTCGATCCACTTGGCGAAGAAGTGCCCGATGATCGTCTCCGAGGTCGGACGGACGACGTAGGGCTCCTCGAGCTCGTTCTTCAGGCTGAGCTTGCCGTCCGCGGCCTTGAGGCCGGCGTGCGTCACGACGGCGCACTCCATGGCGAAGCCCTCGACGTGGGCGGCTTCCTTGGCGAGGAAGGAGAGCGGGATCAGCAGCGGGAAGTAGGCGTTCTGGTGGCCGGTCGCCTTGAAGCGCCGGTCGAGGTCGGCCTGCATCTTCTCCCACACGGCGTAGCCGTGCGGCTTGATCACCATGCAGCCGCGGACGACCTCCGCCGCCTCGGCCAGTCCGGCCTCACGGATGACGTCCTGATACCACTGGGCATAGTCCTGGGAACGAGAGGTGATGCGGGCTTCGGCCATGGTGGGCTGCGTCGGTGCGACAGCACGGCGTCCGCAGGGGCGGCCACAGTAGAGGAGGCCCTCGGACCGCGCCAGGAACTCTGGTCCCCTTGGCTGGTGGTTCCGTCCGCACAAACC
Organism: Planctomycetota bacterium; assembly: GCA_044229935.1. GTDB lineage: Bacteria > Planctomycetota > UBA1135 > UBA1135 > JADJLZ01. Next base: position 94,142 of record JBGASC010000015.1, read on the forward strand.
CTCCAGTTCACGAGAGATATTCCCGTGCTCGACCCCAGGCGCTAGGATTCGCTTCCGGCCGACCGAAGTCCGACGCGACGCAACCTCCAGGTACCCGCATGAGCACCTCCAGCATCACGATCACGCCCAGCATGACCATGGAGCAGATCCTCCAGGTGGCCCCCGCCGCTCAGCGCGCGCTCTTCCAGCGCTACCACGTCGGCGGTTGCTCCTCCTGCGGGTTCCAACCGTCCGACACCCTGGCGCAGGTCTGCAAGGACCACAACATCCTCGACGTGGCTGAGGTCGTGCGCACGATCCAGAACGCACAGGACGCGGATGCACGGCTCAACGTCGACGTCCGCACGGTCAAGGCCTGGCTCGACAAGGGAGACGATTTCTCCTTCATCGACGTCCGTACTCCTCAGGAACTGGCGTTGGCCAAGATTCCGCAGGCCGAAGCCCTCGACTACGACAACCCGGACAAGTACATGTCGCTGCCGAAGGACCGCAAGATCGTGTTCTCGTGCAAGAGCGGCGCGCGCAGCCTCGACGTCGCCGCGTACTTCGCCGGTCATGGCTTCCAGAACGTGTTCTCGATGCGTGGCGGCATCGACGCTTGGCGCGCCGAGATCGACAGCAGCATTCCCCGTTCGTAGACAGCGCGCCCGCGTGGGGGTGGTTTTCTCTATGGACACCCTCCGGAAAACGCTGATACAGTTCCCGCGCACGGCGGGAGACCTGCCACTTCTGCCGTGCCCGGGTGCCCCAAACACACCCGGAGCTGCGATCCCCATCGCAGCGCTCTGGAGTCACCCCTGCCTTGACCCCAGAGCCGCCGAGGGCAGGTTCTGCCACCTGTCCTTGGCCGTCGGCTGATGCAAGTCAGCTACGACCCGCGCGGAGTCGTCTCTCACAAGGAGACGACTCCCTTTGTTTGGTGCAGTTCGCTCGCTCAACCGTGGATCGAACGAGGTGTTCGGTGAGCGAGAGCCGCGAGTTCCAAGACCCGTGGTCCCTGCGCGGCCAAGCCCAAGCCGGCTGATCGCGGGCGTCTGCGCAGGCTGCGCCGCTTCACGGGCGCCGCGCAACCCTCAGCGCAGGTGCTCGAGCCAACCGCGGGCGGACGGCGAGTCGGGGAGGCTCGTGAGCCCGCGACCCGCGTCCAGCTGCAGTGTCCGCGTCTCCTGGCGGTAGGCGATCAGCACGGTTCCACCCTCGCGCACCAGCCCACGGTCGTTGAAGTGGATGCGATCCGTTCCGCCCAGGTCGATACGGATCACATGCACCCCTTCGAAGACACCGTCGCTGGAGTAGCGCCGTGAGACGAGCGGGAAACTGCGGGCCTTGTGCGCCTCGGGCTGGGCCATGTCCACGGCGTGGTAACCGTCGCCCTGCGGGTCGAAGACGATCTCGACCGGGATCTGCAGGTACGTCGCCCGGTTCTGCATCAGGCGGATGTCGTCCGCCAGCAAACGCAGGGCGTTGTGCAGGGTCACGTTGCCCTGATCGAAGAACGAGGAGATCGAGAACGAGGCTACGAACGCGATCACGACCAGGGCGAGCAGCAGCTCGAGCAGCGTGAAGCCCGTTCTGGGGCGGCGAACCTGGGTGTGGAGGCTCCTCATTGTCGGGCTGTGTCCCGGATCGCTCTTTCGGACGCCGGGCCCCATCGCCCTGAGGCGGGGCGTGCACAGGCTCAGAAGTCAAACCAAGACCGACCGGACGCGACATCGACGCCGAGGGCATTGATCCACAGTTGTCCGGTCTTCGGACTGTAGATCCAGCCAGTCATCCCGTCTGCCGCCCTGGGCTCCGGAGCCTCCGGGGACAGAATCCACACCGTGGATAGACCGTTGATCGGGTCTTGGAGAAGCCGCACCGCTGTGGAACCAGGCCCGTCGGCCAGTGGGGCGGCCGCGTGAGCGCCACCGTCAGCTTCTGCGATCACCTCTCGGATCGGCAAGCTCTCGTGCAGCCCATCCACCAGGACCACCAGCGAAGGGGGCCAGCATCCGTGGGTGCTCCGGAAGTCACGGATCGCGGCACGGAGCGCCGCGAGCTGTCCCGAAGCCGCCGCCGCCGGCCCTCCCGGCTCGATCGGGGCCGAGCGTGGCAAGGCCACGAAGGCGAGCAGGATCGCCACCACGCTGTAGAGCACGAGCTGGACGCACGACTCGGTCGAGAGCCCTCGCCGACGGGCAGGGGCGAGAGTGCTCGGTACCCTCGACGCATTCTCCGCCCGGGGGCGTGGAAGGGCGCCGGCGTCAACGCGGCTGGGGAGGGCGAGGTTCGACACGGGGGGACTCGTGGCCTGGTCTCCGTTTACCGCCAGGCTGGGAACGTTGCTCGGGGCAGGCGTTTTCGAGCTCCGATGTCCCAATCCTTGAGCTCTCCTGGGCACGACCAGGTCGTCGACTGGACATGGAAAGCACGGCAGGGCAGTTGTCAGGGTCTTGGCCGCAACGGCGCCTGCTCCAGGTGCCCAGCCGATGAGCAGTGGGTGACGTGCGCGCGAGCGCCCCGGCCCGTGGTGGCGCTGCCCCCTGCGCCGCTCCGACGTGCCTCGAGATGGCGCCGTGACCCACGCGCGCGGGGTGCGCTCCTGCCGGAGGACCGTGCACCCTGCGGACTTGCTGCGGCCTGCGCTTCGCGCGACGGCCAGAACGGCCTCCATCGCGGGTTGCTGCAGCGCCCCGTTCCGCCGTTGCAGTCCCTTCGCGGTCGCGGCGGTCACACCTCTCCCGGAGCTCCGTGAGGTCTCGACAAGGTGCCGAGGCTCGTCCTCGCAGCGCGGGCCCTCACCTCGGAGGGTCCTGTTTTTCGAGCGACACCCTGGTCCTGCCTGTATTCTCTCCCGCCCGAGCGAAGCTCGCGCCCACGGAGAGTTCTCCGACCCGCGCTCGAGCGGCCCGCAGGCCAACCGCGCCCGTAGCTCAGCAGGATAGAGCGGCGGTTTCCTAAACCGCAGGTCGGCAGTTCGAATCTGCCCGGGCGCACCATCACAACTCACGCTGATCGCGCTACTTGCGATACCCGCCCGCGACGGGCGGTGCAGCACAACCCCACGGAAGTGGTGTGTCCATGGACACACCACTCGCTGCACCATGACCCGTCCGACCCACGAACTCCCCAAGCTCAACCGCCACGTCGACCGCAAGAACGCTCGCGTCCGGGCCTACTTCAACTTCGAGGGCAAACGTCACTACTGCGGCGAGTGGGGGAAACCGGAGACCACGGCGACCTACCATCGCCTCCTCGACGAGGTCGTTCGCCCGCGGATCGATGAGCGACTCGGTACGAGCCGGGAAGCACCCCGATCTCGGGCGCGGCTGCATCTGGTCCCGCCGCCGAACCAAGACCGAGCCGCAGCCAGCTCGCTCCTCGTCGTGCAGGTCTGCGCAGCGTACTGGGAGCACGTTTCCCAGCGCGAGGCGCAGCTCGCCGAGCAGGCCGGTCGCGCGAAGCGGAAGGCGCAGGAGTTCTACGCTCTCCGGCCGTTGCGCGAACTCTTCGGCAAGCTGCCCGTTGGGGAATTCACGCCCGTGCGCCTGATCGCGTACCGCACCGACCTCGTGAAGCATCGGGGGCACAACCGGCGCATGGCGAACCGTCGAGTCCAGCAGGTGCTGACGGCCTTCAAGTGGGCAGCGTCGCGCGACCTCGTGCCGCTGGACGTGTACACGCGGCTGACGACCGTCGAGCCGCTTGCGCGTGGCGAAGACGGTGCGCGCGAGAGCAAGAAGAAGAAGCCCGTGCCCGATGACGTCATCGAGGCGACGTTGGAGCATCTGACCCCGCGTCTCGCGACGATGGTCTTCGTCCAGCTCGTGACGGCGATGCGCCCGAAGGAGCTGCTCGAGCTTCGCGGAGCGGACCTCGTTCGAGTCCACGGCCGCCTCACCTACCAGCCGCGCGACCACAAGAACGCGCACCGTGATCAGCCTCGTATCGTTCCGATCCCTCCTCACGTCGAGCGCATGCTCCAGCCCTATCTCGGGCGGGATCCCGAAGCGTTCCTGTTCGACCCGCGCGACGAGGTGCGCGAGCAGCG
>JBGASC010000016.1:0-96191 GCA_044229935.1 Planctomycetota bacterium
GACCTTGGCCTTGGCCGGCGTCGTGATGACGCGCTCGTGGATCACGAGCGACACGGCCATGTTGCGGCACATCGCGGCGCGGTGCGACGAAGTGCGGCCCAGTTTGTTGCCGGCTACCCGGTGTCTCATGTCGATTCTCCTGTTGCGGCGGCGTGAGCGCTCAGCTGATGCTCATGCCCAGCGTGAGGCCGCGTTCGGCCAGCTTGGTCTTGATCTCGGTCAGGCTGGTCTTGCCGAGGTTCTTGAGGTTCATGACCTCGTTCTCCGACATCTTCACGAGGTCGTGCAGCGTCTGGATGTTCGCGCCGTCGAGGCAATTGCGCGCGCGCACCGAGAGCTCGAGCGACGAGATCGGCTCGGAGAGCAGCGTCTGCAGCTCGGACGTCTCGCGGTTCTTGCGGTTGAACTCGGAGCTCGACGGATCCTCGGGCACGGGGTGCGCGTCACGGCTGACCCCGTAGAGCACGAAGGGATTGAGGTGCTTGCGATAGACCTTGGCGGCTTCGACCAGCGCCAGCTCGGGCGTGATCGTGCCGTCGGTCCAGATCTCGAGCACGAGGCGGTCGTAGTTCGTGAGCTTGCCGACGCGCGTCGCCTCGATCGAGTAGCGCACGCGCAGCACGGGCGAGAAGATCGAGTCGACCGGGATCGTCCCCAGCGGGGTCGCCTCGGTCATGTTCTCGGGGTTCGCGACGCGCGCGTCGCCTTCGCACTGCACGTCCGCGCCGGTGACGGCGCCCTTGCCCTTGCGGTTGATGCGGCAGGTGATCTGGTTCTGTCCCTCCCACGCCACGCGCAGGCGCTTGAGGTTCAGGATGATGTCGGTGACGTCCTCGTAGACGCCTTCCAGCGAGTCGAACTCGTGCTGCGCGCCCTCGATCTTGACCGTCGCCACCGCGGTGCCCTCGATCGACGAGAGCAGCGTGCGACGCAGGCCGTTGCCGATCGTGTGGCCGAAGCCGCGTTCGAAGGGCTCGACGACGAACTTGCCGAACGTGTTGGAGAGCGTCTCGGTCTCGGGCTGCACCTTGGAGGGCAGCTCGAAATTGCGCCAGCGGATTCTCATGGGGTTCTCCGGAGGAGACGGGTGCGGAGGTCTTGCGGACAGGTTTCGCGCGCGCCGTTTCGAGCTGTGGTGCGCGGGTCGTCTCCACCCCGGCACCGCCAGCTCTTCTGCAGCACGCGCGTCGTTCGTTCTGCGCTCGGGCGGCCTACTTCGAGCAGAGCTCGATGATCAGCTGCTCCTGGATCGGGTGCGGCACGTCTTCCTTGCGCGGGATCGCGACCACGCGCGACGCGAGCGCGTCGGCCTTGACCTCGATCCAGCTCGGCACGGGCTGCGACTTGTTCACTTCGATCGCCTCGCTGACGATCTTCTTCGTGCGCTCGCGCGGGTTCGGGCTGACCACGTCGCCGGGGCGGACCTGGAAGCTGCACACGTCGACCTTGCGGCCGTTGACGGTGAAGTGTCCGTGGTTGATCAGCTGGCGCGCATGGTTGCGCGAGAGCGCGAAACCACTGGCGAGCACCACGTTGTCGAGGCGCCGCTCGAGCAACATCATCAGGTTCTCACCCGTGTTGCCCTTGAGACGCTCGGCCTCGTGGAAGTAGCGCTTGAACTTGGCTTCGTGCACTCCGTAGATGCGCTTGAGCTTCTGCTTCTCGCGCAGGCGGACACCGTACTCGGTGACCTTCGCGCGCTTCTGCGCGTGGACACCCGGCGGGTAGTCCCGGCGGGAGACGGCGCACTTCTCCGTGAAGCAACGCTGGCCCTTGAGGAAGAGCTTCATGCCTTCCCGGCGGCACAGTCGGCACTTGGGATCGATGATGCGTGACATTCTGCGTTCTCTGGTTCTGTTCTGGGTGCGCGCGTCGTGAGGGTAGGGATCAGACGCGGCGCTTCTTGCGCGCGCGGCAACCGTTGTGCGGGAGCGGCGTGATGTCCTCGATCGTGAGGACCTTGAGGCCCGTGTTCGACAGGGCACGGATCGCCGACTCGCGGCCGGATCCTGCGCCGCGAACGCGGACTTCGACTTCCTTGACGCCCAGACGCATCGCACCCGCGGCGGCACGCTCGCCCGCGCGCTGCGCGGCGAACGGCGTGCTCTTGCGCGTGCCCTTGAAGCCGACGCAGCCGGCCGAGCCCGTAGCGACCACCTCGCCGTTCGACGTGGTGATCGTGACGTGGGTGTTGTTGAACGTCGCCTTCACGTGCGCGACGCCGCGCGACGTGATCCGACGGATCTTCTTCTTGGCGACCTTGGCCATGGATTACTTCATTCCCTTCACGGACTTCTTGCCGGCCACCGTCTTGCGCGGCCCCTTGCGCGTGCGAGCGTTCGTGCGCGTGCGCTGACCGCGCACAGGCAGACCGCGGCGATGCCGCAGACCGCGGTAGCAGCCGATCTCGCGCAAGCGCGTGATCGAGGCGGCGATCTGCCGGCGCAGGGTGCCCTCGACCGGGTACTCCTTCTGCAGGTAGTTCGCGAGCGCCGCGATCTGCTCCTCCGTCAGCTCGCGCGACTTCATGCCGCGGTTCAGCTTGAGGTGATCGCAGACCTTGTGCGCCGTCGTCTCGCCGACGCCGTAAAGGTACTGCAGCGCGATCTCGAGGCGCTTGTTCGGGGGGATGTCGACACCGATGACACGCGGCATCTTGTTCTTGGCTCCGTCTTCCGTTCCGTGATGTTCGTGAGTTCGTGGGGTTCGCGCCGTACTAGGCGGTCACTTGCCCTGCCGCTGCTTGTGGCGCGGGTCCGTGCAGATGACACGGACGACGCCGCGACGGCGGATGATCTTGCAGTTGGCGCACATGCGCCGGACGCTGCTTCGCACCTTCATTGGTCGTTCCTCTTCCTTCGCTCGCCGCGGCAGATGATGCGGCCCTTCGTCAAATCGTACGGCGACATCTCGACCGTGATCTTGTCACCGGCCAGGATGCGGATGTAGTGCATGCGCATCTTGCCGCTGACGTGGGCCAAGATCTCGTGACCCGAGTCGAGCCGCGCGCGGAAGCGCGCATTGGGCAGCGCCTCGGTCACGATGGCCTCCACGGTGATCGGTTCTTCCTTGGCCATCACGCGGCCTCCATCCCGGCCGAAGCCTGGCGCAGGGAGCGGAAGACCTCGTCGGGACTGCGGTCGCCGTCGACCTCCTGGAGCAGTCCCTTCTTCTGGTAGTACCCCTGGAGCGGCTGCGTCTGCTCGCGGTAGACCGCGAGGCGCTTCTCGACCGTGGCGGCTTCGTCGTCGGTGCGCGTGTAGAGCTCGCCGGCGCACTTGTCGCAGCGCCCAGCCACCTTGGGCGGCGACGAGCGGATGTGATGGATGTTGCCGCACTGGCGGCAGGTGCGCCGGCCGGTGAGACGCTCGACGAGCGCCTTGTCCGCCACGCGCAGGTCGAGCACGCGCACGGAGGTCCCCGAACCCAGCCGCTTCTCGAGCGCCTCCGCCTGCGGCAGGGTGCGCGGGAACCCGTCGAGCAGGAACCCGCCCGCGCAGTCGGGCTTCGCGACGCGGTCGAAGAGCATGTCGAGCACGAGGTCGTCCGGCACGAGGCGACCGCTGTCCATGTACTCCTGCGCACGACGCCCCAGCTCGGTCCCCTTCGCGCGGTGTTCGCGGAAGAGGTCGCCGGTGGAGACGTGCGGCAGGCCGAGCTCGGCGCACAGCCGGCTGGCCTGGGTGCCCTTCCCCGCTCCGGGGGGGCCCAGCAGGATGAGGACGCGTCGGCTCACTTCTTCGCGTCCTTCTGGTCCGAGTTGCGCGTCCAGCCCGGTCCGCCGCCGCCCTTCATGAAGCCCTCGTAGTTGCGCATCACGAGGGCCGCGTTCAGGCGATCCACGAGGTCGAGCGCGACGCCCACGGTGATGAGCACGGACGTGCCCCCGAGGAAGTAGCGCATGTCGTTCGGGATGCTGGTGTTGCTCGTCACGAACGCCGGCAGGATGGCGATGATCGCCAGGAAGGCGGCGCCCGCGATCGTGATGCGCGTGAGGACGTTGTCCAGGTACTCGGCCGTCTTCGCTCCCGGACGGATGCCCGGGATGAACGAGCCGTGCTCGCGCAGGTTGTCGGCGATCTCCGTCGGCTGGAACATCAGGCGGTTCCAGAAGAAGCAGAAGAAGAACACCAGGGCCACGTAGCTCGAGACGTGGATGAAGCCGGTCGGCGTGCTGAAGACGTCCTTCAGCCGCGTCAGCCCGATCCAGTCGAAGATCAGGGCCGGGATGATGAACACGACCGAGGCGAACACGATCGGCATGACGCCGGCCATGTTGACCTTGAGCGGCAGGTAGTGGCGCTGTCCGCCGTAAGCCACGTTGCCGCGCGACAGGCGCGCGTACTGGATCGGGACTCGTCGAGCACCCTTGTGGATGAACACGACCACGAGGACCGTCACGGCCCAGATCAGGGAGAGCGTGAGCAGCGTCTGCCAGAACTCGCCGGTGTCGATCGTCTTGAGCCGGAACAGCGCCGACGGGATCGTCGCGACGATGCCGGCCATGATGATCAGCGAGGCGCCGTTCCCGACACCGAACTCGGTGATGAGTTCGCCGATCCACATCACCAGCAGAGCGCCGGCGAGCAGCGAGAGAACGACGACGAGGCCGAGCGCGAACGTGTTGCCGCGCATGTCGGCCGCCACCAGATCCGGCTTCTGCAGGAAGACGCCGGTGTAGATGAACAGCGCCTGGACGAGCGCGATCGGGACAACCGCGAGCCGCGTCCACTGGTTGATCTTCTTCTGGCCCGACGCGCCCTCCTTCTGGATGGCTTCGATGCGCGGCGAGACCTTGCCGAGCATGGAGAAGATGATCGATGCCGAGATGTACGGCATGATCCCCAGCGCGAAGAGGTTCGTGTTGCCGATGTCTCCGCCCGAGAAGGCGCTCATCAGGCCGAACAGCGAGCCCTGGTCCTGATTCCGCCTCAGGAACTCCGGGTTCATCCCCGGGATGGGGATGTGGAACCCGACCCGATACGCGACCAGGAGGGCCAGGGTGACCCAGATCCTGGTGCGCGTCTCGGGCACCTTGAAGAGTTGGAGGAAGGAGTTCTGCACGTACGACTCCGGATCAGGCCTGCGCCGGCGCGGCTTCGGTGGCCTGGTCGCGACCCTGCTCGTCGAGGACCACGACCGTGCCGCCGAGGGCTTGGATCTTCTCGATCGCGGACTTGCTGAACTTCTGGGCGCGGACCGTGAGCTTCCGCTCGAGCTTGCCGTTGCCGAGGATCTTGAAGAGCCCCGAGACGCGGCTCGTCAGACCCTTCTCGAGCACCGCCTCGAGGTCGATCGTCGAGCCGTCGGCGAAGTCGTTCAGGTCGTCGACGTTGATCACGGTGAAGCTCGTGCGGAAACGCGCGTTCGTGAAACCGCGCTTCGGCACGCGGCGGTAGATCGGCATCTGACCGCCTTCGTAGCCGGGGCGACGGCTCGTGCCCGAGCGCTGGCCCCAACCCTTGTGGCCGCGACCCGAGGTCTTGCCGAGGCCGCTGCCGGGCCCGCGGCCGATGCGGCGGCGGTCCTCGTAGCGGATTCCCTTGCCGGTGACTGTCTTGAGGTCCATGGCGTGTGCGTTTGCGTCGAGTGCGGGTCTGCGTGGCTGAGATTGGGGCGCGGCTGAGGTCGTCTCAGACCACCGGGGTGCCGCGCAGCGCGGCGACCTGCTCCGGCGTGCGGAGCTGGGACAGCGCGTGCAGCGTGGCCTTGACCAGGTTGACCGGGTTCGTCGACCCGTAGGACTTGGACAGGATGTCCTTGATGCCGGACATCTCGCAGACGGCGCGGACCGAGGGGCAGGCGATGATACCCGTGCCAGGCGACGCCGGCAGGATGCGCACCATCGCGCTGCAGTACTCGCCCTGCACTTCGTGCGGGATGGTTCCGCTCTTCGTGAGCGGCACGCGCATGAGGTGCTTGCGACCGTCGCGCGCCGACTTCTCGATCGCGTTCGGCACCTGGCGCGCCTTGCCGAAGCCGTAACCCACGACGCCGGTCTTGTTGCCGACGATCTGGAGCGCGGCGAAGGAGAAGCGACGCCCCCCCTTCACGACGCAGGCGGAGCGGTTGACCTTCACGAGGGCCTCGGAGAGGCCTTGGACCTCGCCGACTTCCATGCCGTCGAGATATCGAATCTTGGGCTTCATCGTTGTGCTGCGGGTACTCGGCTGCTCAGAACTTCAGGCCGCCTTCGCGCGCGGCATCGGCCAGCGCCTTGACGCGGCCGTGGAAGCGGGCGAACCCGCGGTCGAACACCACTTCCTCCACGCCGGCGGCTTTCGCCTTGCGGGCGATCTCCGTGCCGAGGAGCTTGGCGCGTTCGGTCTTGGTCTTGCCCTTGAGGGCGTCGGCCATCTCCTTCGCCGTGGAGGTGACGTGCGCCAGCGTGCGGCCGGACGCGTCGTCGATCACCTGCGCGGAGATGTGCTTGAGCGAGCGGCTCACCGACAGGCGCGGCAAGCTGGTCGTCCTGCGGATCCGGTTGCGCACGTGGTGAGCACGGCGCGCACGGCGAGTCTTCTTCAGTGTGATGGCGTCCATCGAGGTCAGCTCCCGAAGCTCTTGCCAGCCTTGCGGCGGACGACCTCGTCCTTGTAGCGCACGCCCTTGCCCTTGTAGGGCTCCGGCGGTCGACGCTTGCGGATCGAGGCGGCGAGGTGGCCGACGGCCTGCTTGTCCGCGCCGGTGATGATGATGTTCGTCGGATCGGGCGTCAGGACGGTGATGCCCTTCGGGATCTCGATCGTGACCGGCTTGTTGTAGCCGATGTTGAGCACGATCTTCTGACCCTGCGCGGCCGCGTTCCAACCGACGCCCTGGATCTCGAGCTTCTTCTCGAAGCCCTTGGTCACGCCCTGGACCATGTTGCTCAACATGGCGCGCGTCATCCCGTGGTAGGCGCGCGACGCGCGCTCGCCCTCGTTCTTCTCGAGCACGCCGACGGCCACGCTGCCCTTGTCGACGGTGACGTCGACTTCGGGACGCAGCTCCAGCGACAGCTCGCCCTTGGGCCCCTTCACGGAGACCTTCCGATCACTCTTCGTGACCGTGACTCCGGTGGGCAGCGTAATCGTCTTCCGTCCGATGCGGGACATGACTCAAGTACCTTTGTTTGGTGAGCTCGTGCGTGGCCGACGAGGTCAGTAGACCTTGCAGAGCACCTCGCCACCGATGCGATCGCGTCGCGCGATGCGGTCGGAGACGATGCCCTTGGGGGTCGAGAGGATCTGGATGCCGAGGCCGCGCACGATCGGGCGCAGCTCTTCGGCGGGCATGTACACGCGGCAGCCGGGCTTGCTGACCCGCTCGATGGAGCGGATCACGAACTCGCCGGTCTCGCCGTATTTGAGGGTCAGGACGAGGTTCGAGGACGGCGTTCCCGGTTCCACGTGGAAGTCGCCGATGAAGCCCTCTTCCTTGAGGACCTGGGCGATGCCCTGCTTCACCTTGGAGGCGGGCATCGTCACGGTCTTCTTGTGGACCCGCGTCGCGTTGCGGATCCGCGTGAGCATGTCGGAGATCGGATCGGTCATGGTCATCGTAGGGTCTCCGCGCTCACCAAGAGGCCTTGCGCATGCCGGGGATCTCGCCCTTGTGAGCGAGATCGCGCAGGCAGATGCGGCAGATCTTGAACTTCTTGTAGACGGCGCGGCGACGCGCGCACATCGAGCAACGCGTGTAGTTGCGCGTGCTGAACTTGGCGGGTCGCGAGCTCTTGACGATCCAGGTGGTCTTTGCCATCGCTCAGTCCTTCTTCTTGCCCTTCGTTTCGCGGACCTGGAAGGGCATGCCGAGCTCCTTCAGCAGGGCGTAGCCGTGCTCGTCGGTCCCGGCGCTCGTCACGAACGTGATGTGCATCCCCTGCTGGAACTCGACCTTGTCGAAGTCGATCTCGGGGAACACGGTCTGCTCGGACAGGCCGAGCGTGTAGTTGCCGCGGCCGTCGAGCTTGTCCTTCACGCCGCGGAAGTCGCGGATACGCGGAAGGACGATGCTGATCAGGCGGTCGGCGAACTCCCACATGCGCTCGTGCCGCAGCGTGACGGAGCAGCCGATCGGCATGTCCTCGCGCAGCTTGAAGGCCGAGATCGCCTTGCGCGCCTTGCGCACGACGGGCTTCTGGCCGGCGATCTGGGTCAGGTTCTTGACCGCAGAGTCCATGCGGCTCTTGTTCTCGACCGCCGACCCCACGCCCATGTTGATCACGATCTTCGTGAGGCGCGGGATCTCCAGGTCATTGGCCAGGCTGAACTGCTGCTTCAGCTTGGGCTTGACTTCCTTGACGTACTTTTCCTTGAGGCGTGCAGCCATGATGGTGCTCCGGCGGACCGCTACTTGTTCTTGGCCTTCTTGGTCTTGCCCTTCGCGTCCGCCGCCGGGCGCTTGCGCACGCCCTTGCCGGCCTTCTCGTCGTAGAGCATCACGTTGCTGGCATGGATCGGGAACTCGAGCTGCAGGCGCTCGCCCTTGGGGTCCTTCTGCGTCGGCTTGCGGTGCTTCCAGCGCAGGTTGACGCCCTCGACGACCACGCGACCGGCGGCCGGGTCGACCAGCTTGATCGAGCCCGTCTTGCCCTTGTCGTTGCCGGCGATGACGATCACCGTGTCACCCTTGCGGACCTTCATCAGACCACCTCCGTGGCGAGCGAGATGATCTTCATGTAGTTGCGCTCGCGCAGCTCGCGCGCGACGGCGCCGAAGATGCGCGTGCCCTTGGGGTTGCCGTCGGCGTCGATCAGCACGATCGCGTTCTGGTCGAAGCGCACGTAGGAGCCGTCCTCGCGACGCGTGTTCTTGCGCACGCGCACGATCACGCCCTTGGCGACGGCGCCCTGGCGGAACTCCGAGGTCGGCAGCGACTTCTTGACCGACACGACGACGATGTCCCCGAGGCCGGCGTAGCGCCGGTGCGTGCCGCCCAGCACCTTGATGCACTGGACGAGCTTCGCGCCGGTGTTGTCGGCGACGTCGAGGAAGGTCTGCATCTGGATCACGAGGCACCTCCACCGATGTTCTGGAAGTCGAGGGCGGCGACCTGCGCGGCCTTCTCGACCACGCGCACCAGGCGCCAGCGCTTGAGCTTGGAGAGCGGCCGGCACGAGGCGATCTCGACGCGGTCGCCTTCCTTGGCAAGACCCTGCTCGTCGTGGGCGTGGTACTTGGCGTGCTTGCGCACGAACTTCTTGTACTTGGGATGCTGGAAGGTGCGCGTCACCAGGACGGTGATGGTCTTCTGCATCTTGTCGCTGGTGACGACGCCCTCGAGCGTCCGTCGCGTGTTTCGGGATTCGGTCATGGGGGTGGTCCGGTGTGGCTCCTGCGTGCGGTCGTGCGGCGCGCTCAGCGCGAGCTCGCGCCTCGGGTGCCGAGCTTGCGCTCGTGCAGGACGGTGTCGATGCGGGCGATGATGCGCCTCAGCGTCGTCAGACGCGCCGGGCTCTGCAGGCTCTGGACCGGCGCCTTGAAGCGCAGGTCGAACAGTTCGCGACGCAGCTTCTCGACCTCGTGCTGAAGCTCGTAGTCGGTCTTGCCGCGGATCTCCTGGATCTTCATGGGTCTGCTCCGGGTGTTCGCTGGCTCAGGTGCTGGGCAGGCGGCGGACCATCTTGACGCGGATGGGCAGCTTGTGCGCGACGCGCTTGAAGGCCGAACGCGCCTTCTCCTCGTTGAGTCCGCCGAGCTCCATCAGGACGATGCCGGGCTTGATCTCCGCGGCCCAGAACTCCACTTCGCCCTTGCCGGAACCCATTCGCACCTCGGCCGGCTTCGCGCTGACCGGCTTGTGCGGGAAGACGCGGATGAAGATGCGCGCCTCGCCGTTGGTCGCGCGGCTCGCGGCCACGCGACCGGCCTCGATCTGCCGGCCGGTGAGCCAGCAGTAGTCCATCGCCATCAAGCCGAAGTCGCCGAACTCGACGCGGTTCCCGCGCGTGGCGAGTCCCTTCATACGTCCGCGGTGCTGCTTGCGGAACTTGGTCCTGTTGGGCATCAAAGCCATGTCACGACTCCTTCACGCCCGTCGCGGGCTTGGGCTGGGCGGCCGGGGCCGAGGGGGCTTCGCGGTCTCCGCCGCGATCCCCGCGGTCGCCACCGCCGCGATCGTTGCGGTCGCCGCGGCGCGGGCCACGCGGGCCGCTGCGCGGCGCGCTGCCGATCGAGGCGCGGAAGTCGACCATCTTGCCGCGCTCGATGTCGCCCTTGTAGATCCAGACCTTGACGCCCAGCGTGCCGTAGGTCGTCTTGGCCGTGGCCGTGCCGTAGTCGACGTTGGCCTGCAGCGTCGAGAGCGGAACGCGACCTTCGCGCTCCTTGGCCTGGCGAGCCATTTCCGCGCCGCCGAGGCGGCCGTTGAGCTCGATCTTCACGCCCTTGGCGCCGGCCTGGATCGTGGTCTGGATCGCGCGCTTGATCGCGCGGCGGAAGGCCATGCGCTTCTCGAGCGCCTCGGCGATCACCTCCGCGACCAGCTTCGACTCCAGCTCGGGGCGCTTGACCTCGTGCAGCGTCAGGTGGCAGGTGACGCCTTCGGTGATCTTCTGCAGCTCCTTCTTGAGCTCCTCGACGCGCACGCCCTTGCGTCCGACGAGCACGCCGGGACGAGCGGTGTAGATGATCACGTTGACCGCTTCCGAGGTGCGTTCGATCTCGATGCGCGGGATGCCCGCCGAACCGAACTCCTTGGAGACGTGGTTGCGGATCTTGCGGTCCTGGAGCAGGAACTTCTTGAAGTCCTTCTTGCCCGCGTACCAGCGCGAGCGCCAGGGCTCGATGACCGGGATGCGGAAGCCTGTCGGGTGGATCTTTTGTCCCATGGTTGTGCTGGCCGTCCGCTCAGGACTTGCGCTCCTCCATCGTCTGCTTGGGAGCCGCGTCGGAGACCTCGCGCACCTTGATCGTCAGGTGCGAAAGGCGCTTCTGGAAAGGCATCGCGCGACCTTGCGGACCCGGTCGCCAGCGCAGGCGGCCGTTCAAGAGCGGGCCGTCGTCGGCCTTGCACTCGCTGATCACGAGACGGTTGACGTTGACGGCCTCGTCCTGGCTGGCGTTGGCCACGGCGCTCTGGAGCACCTTCAGGTAGAAGCCCGCGCCGCGCTGCGGCGCGAAGTTCAGGAGCTCGAGCGCCTCGTTGACGCTCTTGCCCCGGATCAGGTCGGCGATGCGGCGCGCCTTGCGCGCCGTGATGCGCGCGAAGCGGTGCTTCGCGGCGAATTCGCGGGTCTCGCTCACGACGCCTCGCCCCCTTCCGTCTTCTCGGTCTCCTTCTTGTTGGTGTGGCCGCGGAAGACGCGCGTGGGCGCGAACTCGCCGAGCTTGTGGCCCACCATGTCCTCGGTCACGTAGACCTTCATGTGCTGCTTGCCGTTGTGCACCATGAACGTGTGCCCGATGAACTCGGGCGGGATGGTGCTACGCCGCGACCAGGTCTTGATCGGGTTCTTCGTGCCGGCCTTGATCTCGCGCGCCACCTTCTCCAGCAGGTGGTCGTCGATGAACGGACCCTTCTTCGTGCTGCGGCCCATGGATCAGTGCGATCCCTTCTTCCTGCGACGGAGGATGAACTTGTTGGTCGGGTTCTTCTTGCGGCGCGTCTTGCCGCCCTTGGCGAGCACGCCCGAGGGCGAGCAGGGGTGACGACCGCCGGCGGTGCGGCCTTCGCCGCCGCCCATCGGGTGGTCGACCGGGTTCTGCGCGGTGCCGCGCACCGAGGGACGCACGCCCAGGTGGCGCCGGCGACCGGCCTTGCCCAGGCTGACGTTCTGGTGGTCGGCGTTGGCCAGGCGACCGATCGTGGCGCGGCAGGCCAGGTTGACCTTGCGCAGTTCGCTCGAGGGCAGCATCACGATCGCGTGATCACCCTCCTTGGCCTGCAGCTGCGCCCAGCCGCCGGCGGTGCGCACCATCTGGCCCCCGCGGCCGGACCACATCTCGATGTTGTGGATCTCGAGGCCGACCGGGATGTCCGCCAGCGGCATGCTGTTGCCGACCATCGGCTCCGAGCCCTTGCCGGAGACCAGCGTCTGCCCCACCGTCACGCCCAGCGGCGCGAGGATGTAGCGCTTCTCGCCGTCGGCGTAGTGCAGCAGCGCGAGGAAGGCCGAGCGGCACGGGTCGTACTCGATCGCGGCGACCTTGGCGGGGATGCCGTCCTTGTCGCGCTTGAAGTCGATGCGCCGGTAGAGGCGCTTGTTGCCGCCGCCGGAGTGGCGCCGCGTGATGTGGCCGTGGTTGTTGCGGCCGCCGTTGTTCGGGTAGGCCTCGACGAGGCTCTTCTCCGGCTCGAACTTCGTGATCTCGGCATAGTCGAGCACGCTGCCCGCGCGCCGGCCATTCGAGGTGGGACGATAGAACTTGATGCCCATGGTAGTTCGCTTTCGTGCGACCTCAGATGACCTCGATGGTGTCGCCCTCCTTGAGGACGACCATGGCCTTCTTCCAGGCGGGCGTGAGGCCCGCGACGTAGCCGCGGCGGCGCACCTTCTGGGTCACGCGCAGCGTGTTGACGCGCAGCACCTTGACCTTGAAGAGCTTCTCCACCGCCTGGCGGATCTCGACCTTGTTCGCCTCGGCCGGCACGCGGAAGTGGTACGCGTTGCGGCGCGCGCGATCGTCGGTGCCCTTCTCGGTCAGGAGCGGCTCGCGGATGATCGAGTAGAGACGGTCGATGCTGGTCATGCCACACCTGCCTTGGTCGTCTTCTGCACGCGCGCCGAGAGCGCATCGAACGCGCTCTGCTCGGTGACGATCAGCACGGCCTTGAGCACGTCGTGCGCGCTGACCTCGGAGGCTGTGCGCACGCTGACGCCGGGGAAGTTGCGCGCCGACTTCCAGAAGATCTCGTTGCGCTCGCCCAGCACGAAGAGGACGCGGCGCGGGTTGCCCAGGCCGGCCAGGATCGTGCGCACGCTCTTCGACGAGGGCTTGTCGAGCTTCGGCAGCTCGGCCAGGACGAGCTCCTCGTCCTTGATCTTGCCCAGCAGCGCGCTGCGCAGCGCGACGCGCCGCGCCTTGATCGGCATGTGGTAGCTCCAGTCGCGGGGCAGGGGCCCGAAGATCGTGCCGCCGCCGCGCCAGACCGGGTTCTTGCGGTCACCCGCGCGGGCGCGACCGGTGTGCTTCTGCTTCCACAGCTTCTTGCGCGAGTAGGCGACCTCGCTGCGGATCTTGGTCTTGACCGTGCCCTGGCGCAGGTTCGTGGCGTACATGTCCGCCGCGTCCTTGAGCGTGCGCCAGAGCACCTTCTCGCCGAACGGCTTCGTGTCGAGCTCGAGCGAGCCGACCTTGCCTGCCTTGTAGCTCTTGACCTTCATGGCCCTCAGCCCTTCCTGATCTTGGGCGTGCGTGCGGTGCACACCTGGACGAAGCCGTCGTTCGGGCCCGCCACGGTTCCCTTGAGGTAGAGCAGGTTGCGCGCCTCGTCGATGCGCAGCACCACGAGGTTCTTCGAGGTGTGGCGCGTGTTGCCGTAGTGGCCGCCCAGGCGCTTGCCCTTGATGACCTTGCCGATGCGGCGGCTGGCCATCGAGCCGGGATCGCGCACGTTCATGCAGCCGTGCGTCTCGGGGCCGCGCTGGAAGCCGTGGCGCTTGATGGTGCCGGCGAAACCGCGGCCCTTCATCGTGCCGATCACGTCGACCACGTCGCCGACCTTGAAGGCCGTGCAGGCCAGCGTGTCGCCGACCTTGTGCTCGGCCGGCTTGGCCAGGCGTTCCTCGCGCAGGAAGCGCTTGGGGGCACAGGCGATCTTCTTGAATTGGCCGAGCTGCGGCTTGGGCGTGCGCTTGTCGGCGATGTCCTCGAAGCCGAGCTGGATGGCGTCGTAGCCGTCCTGCTTCTGGCTGCGGACCTGCGTGACCACGCACGGACCGGCTTCGACCACGGTCACGCCCGTGACCTTGCCGTCCTCAGCGAAGAGCTGAGTCATGCCGCGCTTGCGTCCTAGGATCAGCGTCATGATGCCTCGAACTGGTGGTGTCTCGCCGGTTCGACCAGTGGCTCTCCCACACTGGGAGAACCGGTTCGCCTGGCCACGCGGCGTCTTGAGTCTTGGATCGTCGGGGGAAACGAAGCCCGTTCACCGCGCATCGCGCGCGGCACTCGGCTTCGTCGTAACTGCAAAGAGCCCTGTCGTGCGTCGAGGGACGGCGTCCCTCGCATCCCACGCGGCACCCACGATCCACGCGGTGCCGCGCTCGAAGGCCTAGGCCTTGATGCGGATGTCCACGCCGGCAGGCATGTTCAAGCTGGAGAGCGAGTCGACCGTCTGGGAGGTCGGCTCGGAGATGTAGATCAGTCGCTTGTGCGTGCGGATCTCGAACTGCTCGCGCGACTTCTTGTCGATGAAGGGAGAGCGCAACACGGTGTAGCGCTCGATCCTCGTCGGCAGCGGGATCGGGCCTGCCACGCGGGCGCCCGTCCTCTTGGCGGTCTCCACGATCTCGAGGCACGACTGGTCGAGCGCCTCGTGGTCGTAGGCCTCCATGCGGATCTGGATCTTGTCCTTCATGTCTTCTGTTGGGCGGTTCGAGCTCGTGCGAGCGCGAACGTGGTCTGGGGTCGGAATGGCACTTTTCCCCAGGCACGTTCCTTCTCCCGCGCCGTTGCGGCGGGTTCGGGGGCCCTGAGGTAAAGGGGCGAGGAAGATACCTGGGCCCGGGGGGCCAGTCAATGGCATCTCGTCCATTCCGGAGGAACAGCGACTCGAAGGGTGCGCTCCCCGGCCGGTGACGCCAGCCGTGAGGCCGCCCGTGAGCGGAGCGCAGGTCCCGCCCGACACCTCGGGATCTCCCCCGTTCAGGTCCAGACCAGGCCGCGCGCTGCCAGTTCCTCGTCGGGCACCGCGCGGTGCCCCGCCGGGCTCATCGAGAAGCCGGCGCGCCCCTGGCTGAGCGAGCGCACGACGGTCGAGTAGCCGAACATCTTCGAGAGCGCCACCGTGCCGTGCAGCGTGCGGATCGCGCCCTCGGACTCGACCTCGGTCAGCTCGGCGCGGCGGCCGTTGAGGTCGGCGATGATCCCGCTGGAGAACTCGGCCGGCGTCTGGATCTCGAAGGACATCAGCGGTTCGAGCAGCGTCACGGCGGCCGCGTCGAGCGCCTCCTTGAGCGCCTGGTTGGCCGCCTGCGTGAAGGCCATCTCCGCGTCGCGTCGCGGATCGCTGCGTCCGCCGACCACACGCAGCGCCAGGCGCGTCAGCGGGAAGCCGAAGCGCGGGCCGACCTGCGCATCCAGGCGCAGGGCCTCGCCGATCGCGCGCCGGAAGGCCTCGGGAATCGGCACGTTGGGCGCCCATTCCAGCGGACGGAAGCTCGACTCGGCGGTCGGAACGAGCTCGAGTTCGACGCAGCCGTAGATCTCGCGCGTGCCCAGCGTGCGCTCGACCTCGCCGCGGCCGCGCGCGCGCTGCGTGGGCGCCTCGCGGTAGGCGACGCGCGGCGTCCCCACGCGCGCCTGCACGTGGAAGTCGGTCGCCAGGCGGTGCTGCGCGACCTCCAGGTGCAGCTCCCCCATCCCGGCGATGATCCACTGCCCGGTTTCGTGGTCCTCCTTGACGTGGAAGGTCGGATCCTCGTGCTCCAGGCGCGACAGCGCCGCGCGCAGCTTGTCGCGGTCGCCGCTCTGGGCCGGCTCGATCACCAGGCTGATCACCGGCTCGGGGAAGCTGAGCTCCTCGAGCACGATCAGCGCGTCGCGCGTGCAGAGCGTGTCGCCCGTCGCCGTCGACTTGCAGCCGGTCAGCGCCACGATGTCGCCCGCGCCGGCCGAATCCAGCGCCTCTCCGGCGTTGGCGTGCATGCGCATCACGCGCGCGACCTTCTCGAACTTGCGCACGCGCGGGTTCCAGAGCGAGTCGCCCGGCCGGATGCGGCCGGAGTAGATGCGCACGAAGGTCAGCTCGCCGTGCGCCTGCGCCTGCAGCTTGAAGGCCAGGGCCGCCAGCGGCTGGTCCTCGCGCGTGCCGCGCACGAGCTTCTCGCCGCTCTCCGGATCGCGGCCCTCGACGGGAGGCTTGTCCAGCGGCGAGGGCAGCCAGTCGACCACCGCGTCCAGCAGCGGCTGGATGCCCGCGTTGTCGAGCGCGACGCCGCACAGGACCGGCACCAGCGTGCCGGCGAGCACGCGCCTGCGCAGGGCGCGCACGCACTTGTCCGCCGGCGGCGTCCCGCCCTCGAGCAGGATGCCGGTCAGCTCCTCGTCCTCTTCCGAGAGCGCCTCGAACAGCTCGGCGCGCAGCACGCCGCATTCGTCGAGCGCGTCGGCGGGGATCACGCGCTCCCGCGGCGTGCTCTCGCGCTCGGCACCGCGGAAATCCCAGGTCTTGCCGCTGAGGAGGTCGACCAGCGCGACGAGCTTGCCCCCCTCCATCAGCGGGTACTGCACCGGCATCGCGCGCACGCCCAGGCGGCGCTTGAGATCGCCCGGGATGCGCAGGAAGTCGGCGCCGGGCCGGTCAAGCTTGTTGACGAAGACGAGGTAGGGCACGCGGTGGCGCTGCATCTGGCGCCAGACGGTCTCCGACTGCGCCTGCACGCCCATCACCGCGTCGAGCACGAGCACCGCTCCGTCGAGCACGCGCATGCAGCGCTCGACCTCGACCGTGAAGTCGACGTGGCCGGGCGTGTCGATCAGGTTGATGTGGTGGCCCTTCCAGGGCACCGCCGTGGCGGCCGCGGTGATCGTGATGCCGCGCTCGCGCTCCTCCTGCATCCAGTCGAGGACGGTCGTGCCCTCGTCGACGTTGCCCATGCGGTGCTCGACGCCCGAGTCGTAGAGGATGCGCTCGGAGACGGTCGTCTTCCCCGCGTCGATGTGCGCGGCGATGCCGATGTTGCGCACCTTCGCGAGGTCCATGGGGCGCGAATCGTAGCAAGGGCCGCCGGCAGGCACGACCGCAGAACGGCGCAGGAGCGTCGAACCGCTACACTCCCCGCCGCGCATGAAGCTCCCCTCCCGACCGCCGCTGTGGACCATCGCCGCGCCGCTCGCGGGCTGGCTCCTGCTCGCGCTCGCGCGCCTGGGACCGGGCGAGTGGTTCGCGCTGCTCGCCGCCGCCGGGCTGTTCGCCTGCGTGCTCGCGGCCGTGCACCACGCCGAGGTCGTCGCGCACCGCGTCGGCGAGCCCTTCGGCACGCTGGTGCTGGCCGCGGCGGTGACGGTGATCGAGGTCGCGCTGATCGTCTCGCTGATGCTCGCCGGCGGGCCGGGGACCGCGGCGCTGGCGCGCGACACGGTCTTCGCGACGGTGATGATCATCCTCAACGGGATCGTCGGCGGCTGCATGCTCGTCGGCGGCTCGCGCCACGGCGAGCAGGACTACTCGCTGCGCGGCGTGAGCGCCTCGCTCGCGACGCTGGCGGCGATCGTGACGCTCGCGCTGGTGCTGCCGAACTACACGACCAGCGTCGCCGGACCGAGCTACAGCGCGAGCCAGCTCGGCTTCGTGGCGCTGGTCTCGCTCTTGCTCTACGGCACGTTCGTGTTCGTGCAGACCGTGCGCCACCGCGACTACTTCCTGCCGCCCGCCTCCGCCGCGGACGAGGAGGCGCACGCGCCGCCGCCGAGCGGGCGCCTCGCGCTCGCGAGCGCCGGCCTGCTCTTCGGATGCCTGGCGGCGGTCGTGCTGCTGGCCAAGGCCACCTCGCCCGCGCTCGAACGCGCGGTCGATCGCGCGGGCGCGCCCAAGGCGCTCGTCGGCGTCGTGATCGCCGCGGTGGTGCTGCTGCCCGAGGGCGTCGCCGCGCTGCGCGCCGCGCGCGCGAACCGCCTGCAGACCAGCCTCAACCTCGCGCTCGGCTCGGCGCTGGCGACGATCGGCCTGACGATCCCCGCCGTCGCACTGGTCTCGCTGGCGAACGGCTGGACGCTGACGCTGGGCATCGACGCCAAGGCGACCGTGCTGCTCGTGCTCTCGATCGTCGTGGCGACGCTCTCCCTGGGCACCGGCCGCACGACCGTGCTGCAGGGCGTGATCCACCTCGTGCTCTTCGCGGTCTACCTCTTCACCACGATCGTCCCCTGAGGCGTTCGCGCGGGGCGCGGCCCCGCGCACGGCTCAGAAGAAG
Source organism: Planctomycetota bacterium (assembly GCA_044229935.1). Lineage (GTDB taxonomy): Bacteria > Planctomycetota > UBA1135 > UBA1135 > JADJLZ01. The sequence goes on from JBGASC010000016.1 coordinate 18,062, forward strand.
CGTCCGAGCACGAAGAACACGCTCGTGTGGCCGCCTTCGGTCACTCCGACGCCGGTGTAGAGCGGGCCGAAGACGGTCTCGATCCCGACGAAGAGCGCGCCGCCGAACAGGAGCTCGTCGCTGCGGATCGAGTTGGCGTTGGCGAAGACGTTGCCCGCCTCGAGCGCCGCGCCGGCGTGCCAGGCGACCACCTTGCGCTGCAGCCCGTACTCGCTCAGCGGCAGCAGGTACACCGCACGAGCGAGCAGCGCCGTCGAGCCGCTGATCTCGTCGGAGTGCAGGCCCGAGAGCCGCAGGAAGCCGCCCAGCGAGGTGAAGTTCTGCACGCCCGAGCGGCTGGCGGTGACGGTGTCGAACTCGCCGCCCAGCACCAGCGAGCCGCGTCCGACCTCGAGCGCGTGGTCCGCGCGCAGCTCGAGCGTCTCGTCCTGTTCCTCGGCGAACACGTCGGCCGGCACGAACCAGCTCGCGCGCAGGAGCGAGCCGCCGCGCGGGAACCCCGTGTCGTCCAGGCTGTCGTGCGCGAGGGCTAGGATCGCGCCGCCGACGTGGAAGCTCGACTCGAGGTCGAGGGCCGGATCGCCGATCTCCAGCCCGACCGAGCCCGCACCCCAGCCGACGCCGACGCTGGCCTCCCAGGACTCCCCGAACTCGCGCACGAGCGCGAGCTCGAGCTGGAGCGACTCGACCATGAACTGCGCCGTGCCGTTGGCGGGCGTGTCGACGCGCAGCGGCCGGCGCTCGGCCTCCAGGCCGGGCGCGAGGAACCACTCGCCCGCGTCGTCGAGCGCCTGGCGGTGCTGGAACGAGAACGCCAGGCGGTTGCCGACGTCGGCGCGGGCGCGCCACTCCGAGCCGCGCTCGTCGCAGGGCGCGTAGCGCAGCCCCAGGCCGCCGACCAGGTTGACCTCCTGGCCCGCGGTCAGCTCGCCCTGCATCCCGATGCGCCAGTGCAGCGGCGAGGTGGCGAGCTCCTCGGTGTGCACGCGCAGCGCGGCGAGCCCCGCCCCCGCGGGCGCGAGCTCGAACTCGACGCGCTGGAAGAGGCGCAGGCCATAGAGCCGGCCGAGGTCCTCGCCGAGCGTGTCGGCGCGCAGCGCCTCGCCCGCGCGCGAGCGCAGGCGCGCCGTCACGCTCTCGCGCGAGAGCGGGCAGCTCTCGTCGACCTCGACGCGCGAGAGCACGGGCAGCGCGCGGCGGCGTCCGGCGCGGGCGCGCTGGTGCGCCTCCCACGCCGCGGGCGCGAGGGCCAGCGCCGCCAGCTCGCCGCGGCGCTCGAGCAGGGCCGCGCGTCCGTGCGCGACGATCTCGCTCGCGCGCTCGAACTCGCCGAAGGCGACGTCGTGCACGTCGGGACGGAAGAGCACGTCGCCGGGGCGCAGCGCCGCGCGCGCCTCCTGCGCACGCCGCCGTCCCAGGTCGTCGAGCACGCGCAGGCCGACCTCGAACAGGTCGGGCTCGCTCTCGCCGTAGGCCGGTTCGCAGACGTCGACGGCGAGCACGTGTTCGGGCGAGAGCGCCAGCGCGGCCTCGATCGGCAGCGGATCGGCCAGCGCGCCGCTGACCAGGCGCCGCCCCTCCCAGCGCACGGCCGGGTAGAGCACCGGCGTCGAATCGCTCGCCTCGATCGCGGAGGCCAGCGAGCCGCGCGCGAGCGTGCGGGCCGCGCCGCCGTCGAGCTCGGTCGCGACCGCGCGGAAGGGCGTCGGCAGCTCGTCGAAGTCGCTCGTGTCCAGCGCCCCCATCACCAGGCGCGCGATCTCCAGGCGCAGGCGCGCGCCGCCGAGCAGGCTGGGCGGGAAGACCAGGCCCTGGCGCCCCAGCCCGATGGGAAGATCGAGCAGGAACTCGCGGTCCTCCTCCTTGGCTCGGAACGAGAGCGAGCGGCGCGGCGTGCGGTCCTCGAGCGCGTCGATCCAGTTCCGCGCCGCGAGCGCGTGCTCGATCTCGCGCGGCTCGAGCCCGGCCGCGTACAGACCGCCGACCAGCGCGCCCGCCTCCGATCCGACGACCAGGTCGACCGGCACGTGCAGCTCCTCGAGCGCCTCGAGCACGCCGACGTGCGCCAGCCCGCGCGCTCCGCCGCTGGAGCAGACCAGCGCGACGCGCGGCGGCGCGACCGAGCGCGGGGGCGAGGCGGCCGGCTCCTGCGCGGCCGGGGCGGTCGCGAGCAGCGCGAGCGCTGCGGCGAGCAGCGAGGGATTGCGAGCCGGGCGCCGGTTCACGCTCCGCACACTAGCACCGCGGCCGCGGGCAGTGGAATGCCCCGGCGCGCCCGATCGGCGCCGCGGGTCAGTGGCCCAGAGCGAACGCGAGCGGGCGCGTCTCGCCCGCGGCCAGCGTCAGCGAGCTCTCGGTGAAGACGCGCTCGCCCTCGTACAGCCGCACGCGCACGTCGCCGCCGGGGACCGTCACCCGCGCGGGCTTCGACTCGCGCAGCGTGAAGTCCTCCAGGCGCAGGTCGCCCTGGAAGACCGCGCAGCGCGCGTGCTCACGGCCCGAGAGATCGAGCACGAGCACCGCTCCCGGCCGCACGACCAGCGTGAACTCGCGAGCGCCGGCCGGAACGGCCTGCACGGCGACGCGGCCATCCTGCGTCTGGGCGTGGAGGACGACGCTGCTGCTCGAGGGCAACTCGAGCACGAAGCGGCCGGAGGCATCGGTGCCGAGCGAGTTCGAGCCGCCCGCGCAGACCGCGGCCACGTGCGCCGTCACGGGCCGGCCGTCGAGATCGTGCACGACGCCGCTCGCGGACGCGGCCTGCTTGCGCGCGGGGGCCTCGCGGTCCTGGGTCCGCGCGAACGATGCGTCCGCGGGCCGCGGCGCCTCGTGCACATGGATGTGGACGACGCAGGAGGCGAGCAGGCTGGCGGCCAGGGCGAGCGCGAGGGTCGTGGGCTTCATGGGGCGATCTCCGGGAGGCGGCACGTCGGTGCAGGGGCGTCGCGGAGCGTATCCCGCGGCCGCGGCCCCGTAACCGACCGACCGGGCGCATCCGAGGTTCTGCGCGGGCGACCGCCGCGCTACGCTCGGGGCATGCTGCTCCCGGCCGGCCTCCTCGCCTTCGCGTTCCTCTCCCCCGCCGCGCCGCACGATCCCGCGGACGAGCGCTTCAGCACCACGCGCCACTCGCCGATCGTGCTGCCGCTCCCCGACGAGCAGGACGCCTTCTTCTTCGTGGTCTTCGGCGACCGCACCGGCGGTCCGGCCGAGGGCATCCAGGTGCTCGCGCAGGCGGTCGACGAGGTCAACCTGCTCGCGCCCGACCTGGTCATGACCGTCGGCGACCTCGTGCAGGGCTACAACGACACGCCGCTGTGGCTCGAGCAGATGCACGAGTACAAGTCGACGATGGCGAAGCTCGGTTGCCCGTGGTTCCCCGTCGTCGGCAACCACGATCTCTACTGGCGCGGCAAGGGCGAGATGCCGCGCGGCCAGCACGAGGCCGACTACGAGCAGAACTTCGGGCCGCTGTGGTACGCCTTCCGCCACAAGAAGAGCTGGTTCCTCGCGCTGGACTCCGACGAGGGCGATCCCGCCACCGGCAAGAAGGACTTCAACGACCCCGCCTGCCAGAAGATGAGCGCCGAGCAGTTCGCCTGGCTCGCCGCGACGCTCGAGCAGGCGAAGTCGGCCGACAACGTCTTCGTCTTCCTGCACCACCCGCGCTGGCTCAAGAACAACTACGGCGACGACTGGGAGCGCGTGCACCAGCTGCTCGCCGCGAACGGCAACGTGCGCGCCGTCTTCGCGGGCCACATCCACCACATGCGCTACGACGGCAAGCGCGACGGCATCGAGTACTTCGCGCTGGCGACGGTCGGCGCGGAGCAGAGCGCGCTCGCGGCGCGCGCAGGCTATCTGCACGAGTACCACGTCGTCACCGTGCGCAAGAGCGGCCTCGCCGTCGCGAGCTTCCCGGTCGGCTCGGCCCTCGACCCGCGCGCGATCACGGGCAAGGTCAGCGACGAGGTGCGCGCGCTCTCCGAGTCGCTCGCGCCACGCTGGAAGGGCCGCGTGAGCTTCGGTGCCGACCGCTCGGCTGGCGGCGAGCTCGAGCTCGAGGTGCAGAACCCCACCTCGCGCGCGCTCGAACTCACCGGCAGCGGCGACAGCGAGGACGCGCGCTGGGTCTTCGTGCCCGAGCATCAGCACCACAAGCTCGCGCCCGGCGAGACGAAGCGCTTCCGAGTGCGCGTCGAGCGCGCGCCGGAGACGCTCGACGAGTGGCTGCGGCTGCCGCGCCTTGCGCTGAACGTGGACTACCTGGGCGAGGGCTGGCGCGTGCCGCTCCCCGAGAAGAGCTGGGCGCTGCCGCTCGAGCTCGAATCGCTGCCGCTGCCGCCGAAGCCCGCGCACGAGCGCGTGCTCGAGCTCGACGGCCACGGCGCCGCGCTCTCGATCCCCGCCGCGCGCCTGGCGCTCCCCGACGGCCCCTTCACGCTCGAGGCCTGGTTCCGCGCGCGCTCGTTCGACAAGCGCGTCGGCCTCGCCACGAAGACCGAATCGAGCGAGTACGGCCTCTTCGTCAGCGAAGGACATCCGAGCTTCAGCGTGCACCTCGCGGGCAAGTACGCGACCTGCGAGGCGAAGGCGCTCGCGCTCTCGACCGGCGCCTGGCACCACCTCGCCGGCGTGTTCGACGGGCGCGAACTCGCGCTCTACGTCGACGGCGCCTGCGTCGACCGCGCGCGCGGCTCGGGCAAGCGCACGACCAACGCGCTGCCGCTGGTCGTGGGCGGCGACGTCGACAAGGACGGCCACGCGTCGAGCACCTTCGACGGCGAGATCGACGAGGTGCGCCTGTCGAAGGTCGCGCGCTACACCGGCGAGCGCGTCGAGCCCGCGCGTCGGCTCGCGAGCGACGGCGACACGCTGCTCTGGCTGCCGATGGACGGCGCGCTGGGGCCCTGGGTGCCCGACCACTCCGGGCTGGAGGCCTTCGCCGACATCGTCGGCCCCGCGCGCATCGTCGAGGCGCGCTGAACGCGCCGGAGTGCAGGACGATCCCCGACCCGACGCACGGCACGCACGGCGCAGCCCCGCACGCGATGAACGACCCGCACCGACCGCCGAACACGCCGCTCGAAGTGCGCCTGCCGCGCTGGTCGCGCGTCGCCTGCGTGCTCCTGCCGCTGGATCTGCTGCTCGTCGCCTGGGCGCTCGTCCTGCACGCGCGACCCGAGCGCACGAGCGCGGTGCTGCTCGCCAGCGCGACGCTGCTCTACGTGATCGCGTTCGTGATCCAGAGCTTCGCCTGGGTCACGGTGATCGCGTTCTTCGCGCGAGCGCGCGCGCGCGAGGGCTTCGGCGCGGCCTGGCTGCTCCTCGCGCGGGTCGTGCTGCTCGTGCTCGTGCTCTGGCTCGTGCGCCCGGCCTTCGAGGCGGGCTGAGCGCGGAGCGGAGGGCCGCGCGCCTCAGCGCGGCAGCGACGGGTTGGCGGCCAGGAACTGCGCCGCCCAGTGGTAGCTCGCCAGCAGCTCCGGATGCACCTCGCCCAGCAGCGCCAGCGCCGCGTAGAGCGCCTCGATCGACGCGAGCCCCTCGCCCGGGTCGTCGAAGATGATGCTCTTGCGCGGATAGGCCGTGACCAGCGACGGCAGGCGCCGTGCGACGAGCTCGCCGTCGACCGTCCTGAGCAGCGTCGGCACGCGCCGCCAGGCACAGTCGATCACGAACAGGCCGAGGCCGCGGTCGCGCTCGGAGAGCAGCTCGCCCTCGGGCGAGAGCAGGAGCCGCCGCCCGGCGTCGATGCGGCGCTCCGGGTCGTAGTTGACGAAGCGCACGCCGCTCGTCGCGCGCAGCGGCGTGAGCGAGCACTTCTTCTGCGATTCGCGCGGGTCGCGCAGGATCAGGACGTCGAGGGGCATCGGCAGGGGCCTGGAAATGCGAGCGGCGAGGCTCGTGCCTCGCCGCCATGTCGATGGAGCGCGCTGCAGCCCGCGCGGGACTGCGTGCGGCCCGCGCGCTCAGTTGGCGTAGTGCGCGTAGGCCTTGTTGGCTTCGGCCATCTTGTGGACCTGTTCCTTCCACTGCACCGAGGCGCCCGTGCCCGAGAAGGCGTCGGCGAACTCTTCCGCCAGGCGCTTGGCCATCGGCTTGCCCTTCTTCTTGCGCGCGTTGTCGACCAGCCAGCGGATCGCGAGCGACTGCTGGCGGTTGCGGCGCACTTCGCGCGGCACCTGGTAGTTGGCGCCGCCGACGCGCTTGGAGCGCACCTCGACCATCGGCTTGGCGTTCTCGACCGCGCGGTTGAAGATCTCCGCCTGGTCGGTCACCTCGGGCAGGCGCTTGTGGGCGATGTCGATCGCCTCGTAGAAGATCTGCTGAGCCTGCGAGCGCTTGCCGCTGTACATCAGCTTGTTGATGATCTTCGTCGCCAGCAGCGAGTTGAACTTGGGGTCCGGACGCAGCAGGACCGCGGTCGACTTGTAGTTGCGGGGCATGGTTCGCTCGGGGCGTTCTCGGGTCTGTGGTTCCGGGCTGGACTACTTCTTCGGGCGCTTCGCGCCGTACTTCGAACGTCCCATGGTGCGCGTCTCGACACCGGCGGAGTCGAGCGTGCCGCGGACGATGTGGTAGCGCACGCCGGGCAGGTCGCGCACGCGACCGCCGCGGATCAGCACGACCGAGTGTTCCTGCAGGTTGTGGCCCTCGCCCGGGATGTAGGCCGTGATCTCCTTGCCGTTCGAGAGGCGCACGCGCGCCACCTTGCGCAACGCGGAGTTGGGCTTCTTCGGGGTCTGGGTCTTCACGATCAAGCACACCCCGCGCTTCTGGGGGCACTTGTCGAGCACGGGGCTCTTGGAGCGGTTGTGGACCTTGGCTCGGCCCTTGCGCACCAGCTGGTTGATCGTCGGCATGCGTCCTCTAGGGGAAAGGGCGACCATTCTATGGCCCGCGCTGCGTCCGTCAAGGAGCGCGGTCGGCGACCGTGCCTTTCGGCACGCACCGCGGGCCAGCGAAGAGGTCGCTAGTCGTCGTCGTTCTCGTCGGCCTCGGCCGTCGCCGCAGGGGCGCGACCCGGACTGGAAGCGCCCCCCGCGGCCGGGCCCTCGGAGCCCGTGGCCGAGAGCGGCATGCGGTGTTCGTCGCCCAGGAGCCCGCCCGAGAGCAGGGCCTCCATGTCGTCGAGGTTCGGCCGCGGGGCCGGGGACCCGACCATGCTGCCCACCCCGCCGATGTCGCCGAAGTCGATGTTCTTCTTGACGCGCGTGCGGTAGTGGTCGCGGAAGCCGGTGCCCGTCGGGACCATGTGGCCGAGGATCACGTTCTCCTTGAGGCCCACGAGGTGGTCGCGACGGCCGGCGAGCGCCGCCTCGGTCAGCACCTTGGTGGTCTCCTGGAAGCTCGCCGCGGAGATGAACGACTCCGAGGAGAGCGAGGCCTTGGTGATGCCCAGGAGCAGCGTCTGGCCGCTGGCGGGCTTCTTGCGCTCCTTGCGCAGCTTGTCGTTCTCGCGGCGGAAGCGGAACTTGTCGATCACCGCGCCCGGCAGGAACTCCGAGTTGCCCGGATCGGTGACCTGCACCTTGCGCATCATCTGCGAGAGGATGATCTCGATGTGCTTGTCGTCGATCGTCACCGACTGCGAGCGGTACACGCCCTGGATCTCGCGCAGCAGGTACTCGAGCACCATCTCCTCGCCGCGGATGCGCAGGATGTCGTGCGGGTCGAGCGGGCCGTCCACGAGGGCCTCGCCCGCGCGCAGCTCGTCGCCCTTGTGCACGCGCAGGTGCTTGCCCTGCGGGACGGAGTGCTGCATCTCCTGCAGGACCTCGCCCTTCTGGCCCGTGGCGCGGATGATGATCGTGCGCTTGCCGCGCTTCTTGTCGCCCAGCTCGACGATGCCGTCGATCTCGGCCATGACCGCCGGGTCCTTGGGGCGACGCGCCTCGAAGAGCTCGGTGACGCGCGGCAGACCGCCGGTGATGTCCTGCGTTCCGGCCGCTTCGCGCGAGCTCTTGGCCAGCATCTCGCCGGCGCCGATCGTCTGGCCGTCCTCGACCTCGATGTAGGCGCGCTCGGGCAGCGGATAGAGGGCCAGCGCCTGGCCGTTCTTGTCCTCGAGGACGATCTGCGGGTGCAGGTCGCCCTTGTGCTCGATCACCTGCTTGCGGATGTGGCCGCGGCGGGCGTCGCGCTCGGTCTTGACGGTCTTGCCCTCGTGCAGGTCCTCGAAGCGGATCTTGCCCGCGAATTCGGACAGGATCGGCACGTTGTGCGGGTCCCAGCGGCACAGCACCGTGCCCGGCGTGACCTGCTGGCCGTCCTTGACGATCATCTCGGCGCCGATCGGCACGCTGTAGCGGTCGATCTCGCGTTCGCGCGCATCGAAGAGCGCGACCTCGCCGTTGCGGTTGAGCACGACCGTCTGGCCCGAGGTGTTGCTGACCACCTTGAGGTTGGTGTAGACGATGCGGCCCTCGCGCTTGATCTTGCGCTCGGACTCCTCGACGGAGCGGCTGGCCGTGCCGCCGATGTGGAACGTGCGCATCGTCAGCTGCGTGCCCGGCTCGCCGATCGACTGCGCGGCGATGATGCCGACCGCCAGGCCGCGCTCGCCCAGCATGCCTCGCGCGAGGTCCATGCCGTAGCAGCGGGCGCAGGTGCCCAGCGCCGCCTCGCAGGAGAGCGGGCTGCGCACGCGGATCTTCTCGTAGCCCAGCGACTCGATGCGCTGCGCGATGTCCTCGGTGATCAGGTCGTTCTCGCGCACGACCACCTCGTCGTTGATGACGTCGATGATCGTGTCGCGCGCGACGCGGCCGCGGATCGCCTTGGCCAGCGTCACGGCGACCTTGTCGCCCTTGTAGACGACCGACTTGGTGATGCCGTTGGGCGTGCCGCAGTCCTCGGTCGTGACGACCACGTTCTGCGCGACGTCCGTCAGCTTGCGCGTCAGGTAGCCGGCGTCGGCGGTCTTGAGCGCCGTGTCGGCCAGACCCTTGCGCGCGCCGTGGGTGGACGAGAAGTACTCGAGCACCTTCAGGCCCTCGCGGAAGTTGGCGCGGATCGGCGTCTCGATGATCTTGCCCGAGGGCTTGGCCATCAGGCCGCGCATGCCGCCCAGCTGGCGCACCTGGTCGATCGAACCGCGCGCGCCCGAGCTGACCATGCAGTAGATCGGGTTGACGTAGCCCGACTTCTCGTCGAAGTCGTCCTTGAGCACGTGCATCAGGTCCTCGCCGACCTTCTCGCGCGCGTGCGTCCACATGTCGACGATCTTGAGGTAGCGCTCGCCGTCGGTGATGACGCCCTTCTGGAAGGCGCGCTCGACCTGGTCGATCTGCTTCTGCGTCTCGGCCAGGATGCGCGGCTTGGTGCCCGGGATGCGGATGTCGTCCTTGCCGATCGAGAGACCCGCGCGCGTCGCGGCCTTGAAGCCCAGGTCCTTGAGGTCGTCGAGGAGCTTGAGCGTCGCGTCGCGTCCGAGCAGGCGGTGGCAGTCGGAGATCAGGTCCTGGATGCCCTTCTTCGAGAGCTCGTAGTTGTAGTAGGGCATCCCCGGCGGAAGGATGTCGTTGAAGAGCGCGCGCCCGACCGTGGTGGTCAGGTAGACGCCCTTGTCGCCCTCCTGGAGCTTGCCGTCCTCGCCCACCGCGACCGGCTGCTGGCCGGAAGCCATCTTGATCAGGCGACCGGGCTCCATGCGCACCTGCACCGGACGGTGCGTGCGTGTGCCGCTGTGGCCGTAGGCCAGGAACAGCTCGGAGAGCGAGGCGAAGCGCTTGGGCGTCTTCGTCTTCTCGACCGGCTCCTTCGAGAGGTAGTACAGGCCGAGCACCATGTCCTGCGAGGGCGAGATGATCGGCGAGCCGTTGGCGGGCGAGAACACGTTGTTCGTGGAGAGCATCAGCGTGCTCGCCTCGATCTGCGCCTCGTAGCTGAGCGGCAGGTGCACGGCCATCTGGTCGCCGTCGAAGTCGGCGTTGAAGCCGCCGCAGACGAGCGGGTGCAGACGGATCGCGTTGCCCTCGATCAGCACGGGCTCGAAGGCCTGGATGCCCATGCGGTGCAGCGTGGGCGCGCGGTTGAGCAGCACGGGGTGGTCGCGGATGACCTCCTCGAGGATGTCCCAGACCTCCTCGTCGCGGCGCTCGAGCATCTTCTTGGCCGACTTGATCGTGTCGGCCAGACCGAGCTCCTTGAGGCGGCGGATGATGAAGGGCTGGAAGAGCTCGAGGGCGACCTTCTTGGGCAGGCCGCACTGGTGCAGGCGCAGCTCGGGGCCGACGACGATCACCGAACGCGCCGAGTAGTCGACGCGCTTGCCGAGCAGGTTCTCGCGGAAGCGGCCCTGCTTGCCCTTGATCATGTCGGTCAGCGACTTGAGCGGGCGGTTCGACGAGCCGAGCACCGGGCGGCGGCAGCGGCCGTTGTCGAAGAGCGCATCGACCGACTGCTGCAGCATGCGCTTCTCGTTGCGGATGATGACCTCGGGCGCGTTGAGGTCGAGCAGCTTCTTGAGGCGGTTGTTGCGGTTGATCAGGCGCCGGTAGAGGTCGTTCAGGTCGCTCGTGGCGAAGTTGCCCGAGTCGAGCAGCACCAGCGGGCGCAGGTCCGGCGGGATGACCGGGATCACGTCGAGCACGACGTGGTCGGCGTTCTGCGTCGAGTCGCGCAGCATCTCGACCGTGCGCAGGCGCTTGATGATGTCCTTCATGCGCTGCTTGGAGCGCGTGGCCAGCAGTTCCTCGCGCAGCTCGCCCGAGAGCTTGGAGAGGTCCAGGCGGCGCAGCATCTTCTTGACCGCCTCGGCGCCCATGTCGGCGTCGAACTCGCTGCCGTACTTGGCGCGCGACTGGCGGTACTCGTCCTCGGTCAGGAGCTGGTGCTCCGACAGCGGCGTGTCGCCGGGGTCGATCACCACGTAGTCCTGGAAGTAGATGATGCGCTCGAGGTTCGAGACCTTGATGCCGAGCAGGTTGCCCAGGCGCGAAGGCATCGCCTTGAAGAACCAGATGTGCACGACCGGCGCGGCCAGGTTGATGTGGCCCATGCGCTTGCGGCGCACGCGGCTGTGCGTGATCATCACGCCGCACTTGTCGCAGACGATGCCCTTGTGCTTGATGCCCTTGTACTTGCCGCAGAAGCACTCCCAGTCCTTCTCGGGACCGAAGATGCGCTCGCAGAAGAGGCCATCGCGCTCCGGACGGTAGGTCCGGTAGTTGATCGTCTCGGGCTTCTTCACCTCGCCGTAGGACCAGGAGCGGATGTCCTCCGGCGACGCGAGGTTGATCGTGACGCTGCCGTAGTCGTTGACGCGTGTGTAGATCGTGTCGGCCATCACACCACCGCCTTCTTGTGGAGCTCGATGTTGAGGGCGAGGCCCTTGATCTCGTTGCACAGCACCTCGAAGGACACCGGCGTTCCGGGCTCGAGGATGTTCAGACCCTTGACCATGGATTCGTAGATCTTGGTGCGTCCGTCGACGTCGTCGGACTTGACCGTGAGCAGCTCCTGCAGGATCGCCGCGGCGCCGTAGGCCTCGAGCGCCCACACTTCCATCTCGCCGAAGCGCTGGCCGCCGAAGCGCGCCTTGCCGCCGAGCGGCTGCTGCGTGATCAGGCTGTAGGGACCGGTGGCGCGCGCGTGCACCTTCTCGTCGACGAGGTGGTGCAGCTTGAGCATGTACATCACGCCCACGGTGACCTGCTGCTCGAAGGACTGGCCCGTGCGACCGTCGTAGAGCGTGAACTTGCCCGAGGTCGGCAGGCCCGCTTCCGCGAGCAGCTTCTCGATCTCGCCCTCGCTGGCCCCGTCGAAGGCCGGCGTGTGCGCGCGCAGGCCGAGCTTGGAGGCCGCGAGGCCCAGGTGGGTCTCGAGGATCTGGCCGACGTTCATGCGGCTGGGCACGCCCAGCGGGTTGAGCACGATGTCGACCGGCGTGCCGTCCTCGAGGTACGGCATGTCCTCGATCGGGCAGATCTTCGAGATCACGCCCTTGTTGCCGTGCCGGCCGGCCATCTTGTCGCCCACCGAGAGGTTGCGCTTGGTCGCGACGTAGACCTTGACCATCTCGAGCACGCCCGTGGGCAGCTCGTCGCCGCGCGAGAGGCGGTTGACGATCTTGTTCTTCTCGGTCTCCTTGTTGTCGATCTTCGACTGGAAGTCGTTGATCACGGAGAGCGCCTTCTTGCCCTTGTCCTTGCTCGGGCAGTTCTCGGCGGCCGAGAGGCACAGCAGGCGCACGCGGCGCAGCTCGTCGTAGGTCGCGGTGTCGTCGAGCGTGACCGGCTTGGCGGTCAGGTCGTCGGTCACCTCGGCGCCGAGCGTGGCCTTGACGTCGCGCAGCATCGCGACCGTGTACTCGCGCAGGGCGCGCAGGAACTCCTTCTCGGCGTCACGGATGACGTTGAGCGCCTTGGAGCGCTCCGCGTCGGTCAGGTTGACGCGGCGGCTGAACTTCTGCGCGTCGATCACCACGCCGTGCGTGCCCGGGGGCATCGTCAGCGAGGCGTTCTTCACGTCGACGCCGGCCTTGCCGAAGATCGCGTGCAGCAGCTTCTCCTCGGGCGTCAGCTCGCTCTTGGACTTCGGCGCGACCTTGCCGACCAGGATGTCGCCGGCCTCGACGAAGGTGCCGATGCGCACGATGCCCGCGTCGTCCAGGTTGGAGAGCGCCTTCTCCCCCACGTTGGGGATGTCGCGCGTGAACTCCTCCTTGCCGAGCTTGGTCTCGCGGATCTCGACCTCGTACTCCTCGATGTGGATCGAGGTGAAGCGGTCGTCGTGCACGAGGCGCTCGCTGACGAGGATCGCGTCCTCGTAGTTGAAGCCGTCCCAGGGCAGGAACGCGACGAGCAGGTTCTTGCCCAGCGCGAGCTCGCCGTCCTCGGTCGAGGCGCCGTCGGCGAGCAGCTGGCCCTTCTTGACCACGTCGCCTTCCTTGACGACGGGACGGTGGTTCTGGGTCGTGCGCTCGTTGAGCTTCTGGAACTTGGTCAGCGGATACTCGGTCTCGTCGACCTTGATCATGCGCGCGTCGACGAAGCGCACCGTGCCGTCGCGCTCGGCGAAGATCGGGAAGTTCGAGTTGCGCGCGACCACGCCTTCCATGCCGGTGCCGACCACGGGCGCCTGCGGGCGCAGGAGCGGCACGGCCTGGCGCTGCATGTTCGAGCCCATCAACGCGCGGTTGGCGTCGTCGTGCTCGAGGAACGGGATCAGCGCGGCCGAGACGCCGATGATCTGGTTGGGCGCGACGTCGACGAAGTCGACCTCGGCCGGACCGCACTCGATGTTGTCGCCGTCGCGGCGGGCGAGCACGCGCTCGCTGATGATCATGCCCTTCTCGTCGATCTCGACGTCGGCGGGCGCCATGATCTTGCCGGTCTCCTCGTCGGCGCGCAGGTAGACCACCTCGTCGGTCAGTCTCCCGGTGCGCACGCGCCGGTAGGGCGCGGCGAGGAAGCCGTACTCGTCGACCTTGGCGAAGAGCGCGAGCGAGCTGATCAGGCCGATGTTGGCGCCTTCCGGCGTCTCGATCGGGCAGAGGCGGCCGTAGTGCGAGAGGTGCACGTCGCGCACGTCGAAGCCGGCGCGCTTGCGGTTGAGGCCTCCCGGTCCCAGGGCCGAGAGACGGCGCTCGTGCGCCAGCTGGCTGAGCGGGTTGGCCTGGTCGACGACCTGGCTGAGCTCGCTGCGGCCGAAGAAGTACTCGACCGCGCTGGAGAAGGTCTTCGAGTTGATCAGCGTGCGCGGGCTGACCGTCTCGGGGTTCTCCAGGTTCATGCGCTCCTGCGCCGTGCGGCGCAGCTTGAGCAGGCCCTTGCGGAACTCGTCCGCGGCGAGCTCCGCGATCGTGCGCACGCGGCGGTTGCCGAGGTTGTCGATGTCGTCGACCTCGCCCTTGCCGTTGCGCAGGTCGAGCAGGTACTTGATCGTGTGCACGATGTCGCCGGGCTCGAGCACCTGCACGTCCAGCGAGGTCTCCTGGCTGTACTTGCGGTTGAGGCGGAAACGCCCCACGCGGCCCAGGCGGTAGCGCTGCGCGTCGAAGAACTTCTCGTGGAAGAGCTCGCGCGCCTTCTCGATCTGGACCGGGTTGCCCGGGCGCAGGCGGCTGTAGATCTTGAGCAGCGCCTCCTCGTGGCTCTTGGTCGGGTCCTCGTGCAGCGAGTTGATGATCAGCATGTCGAGCTGCTGCACGTCGGCCTCGATCAGCTCGACCTCGCCCAGGTCGCTGGCCGCGATCTCGAGCGCCGCCGTCTCGGGGATCGGCATGCCCGAGGGCACGAGCACTTCGCCCGTCTTGAGCGCGACGATGTCTCCCACCGCGATGCGGTCGGTGATCGCCTTGGCGAACGCGTTCTGCGTCTGGCTGCGCGTCTTCTTGACCACCTGCGTGGGATAGAACTGGCGCAGGATGTCACGGTCGGTCGAGAGCGACTCGGAGAGCGCGCGCAAGAGCGTGATCGCCGAGAACTTGCCCGACTGGTCGATGCGCACCGAGAGCGTGTCCTTCTTGGTCACGTTCAGCTCGACCCACGAGCCGCGCTCGGGGATGATCCAGGCCGAGTGCAGCTTGCGGTTGTCCCCGGCGCTGGAGTTCTCGTAGGAGAAGTCGACGCCCGGCGAGCGGTGCAGCTGGCTCACGATCACGCGCTCGGAGCCGTTGATGATGAACTCGCCGCCCCCGATCATGATCGGGATCTCGCCCAGGTACACCTCTTCCTCGACCGGCTCGGGCTTGATCAGGCGCAGGCGCACCTTGAACGGATAGCCGAAGGTCAGGCGCAGCTTGCGGCACTCGTCGATCGTGTAGCGCGGGCGACCGAGCTCGTAGCCGACGTACTCCAGACACATCGTCTTGTCGTAGGAGTAGATCGGGAACACCTCGCGCAAGAGCGTCTCGAGCCCCTGGTCGGTGCGCTGCGAGGCGGCGGTCTCGACGGCGAGGAACTCGTGCCAGGCCTTGGTCTGAACCTCGACCAGGTTGGGCAGTTCGATGATGGCCGGATAGCTGCCGAACCTGCGGACGGAGAGGTTGGGGGTCTTCATGGTCGCCACTCAGCTTCGGCTGCCGGATCGCTGGTGAAGGATCCCGGCTAGGAGCCGATGCGTGTTGTGCAGTCGGTGGGTTGTGGGGACGCTGGGCAGGGATCCCGCGGCGTGACGCGGAACCCCTTCCCGTGTGCGGGCTACGGTGTGGCTGCCGGTCCTGCCAGACCGGAAACAGAGGCGTGAAGCGAAGTCGAGCGGAGGTGCGCGCGCGACTCGAGGAGCGGAAGGGTGCGGGCAGCCAACGATGCAAACCGGCGGACGGCCGGGCCTGGACGCGGAGCTGTACAGGATCGCTCCCGGAGACTGCGATTGCAACCCCCGGGGGCGAATGCGAGTTGGTGACCTGCGGGGCGGGGCAAGCTCAGGCCAGCTTGACCTTGCCGCCCGCGTCTTCCAGCTGCTTCTTCATCGCGGCGGATTCGTCCTTGCTGACGCCCGCCTTGACGGTCTTGGGCGCGCCTTCGACCAGGGCCTTGGCTTCCGCCAGGCCCAGGCCCGCGATGGCGCGGACTTCCTTGATGACCGCGATCTTCTTGGTCGAATCCGGGACGGACTCGAGCACGACGTCGAAGGAGGTCTTCTCTTCAGCCGCAGCGGCAGCGCCGCCGCCGGCCGGGGCCGCGGCGACCGCGACCGGCGCAGCTGCGCTCACACCCCAGTGGCCTTCGAGGTACTTCACGATCTTGGAAGCCTCGAGGAGGGAGAGGCCGTCCAGCTCCTTGACGATGTTCTGGAGCTTGGGTTCGAGCTCGACGGTGGAATCGGACATGGGAGATCTCTGAGATTGGGTAGGAGGAGAAACGGGTGGTTGGTTCGTGGCCGGCGCTTGCGGCGCAGGCCTGATCGGTCGGCGCGGGCATCGACCCGGCCGTGAGCGACGTCAGGCGGCGGGTGCGCCTCCGCCGGCCTTCTCGAGCTGGTCCGCGCGCGCCTGGAGCAAGCGCGCCGTCCCGGCCGTGTTGGCGTTGAGCACCGTGACCAGGGCGCGGCCCGGTCCGGAGAGGACACCGAGCAGCTTGGCCTGCAGCGTGGCGCGGTCGGGCACGCTCGCGAGAGCCTCGGCATCCTTGGCGCCGAGCACCTTGCCCTCGAGGAGGCCGACGCGGATCTTGACCTTGCCGGCCTTCTTGACCTCGGCCGTGGTCAGGAGCTTCGCCGCGTGGATCGCCGCCTCGGCCTTGCCGTAGGCGATGCCCGTGTTGCCGACGAACGCTTCCGACGGCATGTCCAGACCGCGCTCCTTGAGCACGATCTGCGCCAGCGAGTTGCGCACCATCGAGAACTTGACGCCCTTCGCGGCCATCTGGCCGCGCAGCCCTTCCGACTCCTTGACGGTCAAGCCGCCGAAGGAGACGACGAGCATGCCCTCGGCATCCTTGAAGTCGCGACGCAGGTCCTCGTAGACGAGTCGGTTGACGAGATTAGGCATGGGTGACCTCCCAGCGCACCAGCACGCCCGGGCCCATGCTGCTGGAGACGCAGATCTTGCGGAAGAACTCGCCCTTGACGGCGGGCGGGCGCATGTTGGAGACGTGCTCCAGGAAGGCCTGCACGTTCGAGTGCAGGTCGTCGACCGAGAAGGAGCGCTTGCCCAGCGCAGCCTGGACGTTGCCGCCGGCGTCGGTGCGGAACTCGACCTTGCCGGCCTTGAACTCCTTGACCGCCGAGGCGACGTCGGGGGTCACGGTGCCGGACTTCGGCGAGGGCATCTTGCCCTGCGGACCGAGGACCTTACCGAGCTTGCCGACGTGCTTCATCATGTCCGGGCTGGTGATGACGATGTCGAAGTCGAGCCAGCCGCCCATGATCTTGTCCGCGAGCTCCGCGGCACCGACCTCGTCGGCACCGGCCTCGCGTGCGGCCTTGGTCTTGTCGCCGTCGGCGAAGACCACGACCTTGACCGTCTTGCCCAGGCCCTTCGGCAGGGAGACCGCGCCGCGCACGAGCTGGTCGGACTTCTTCGGGTCGACGCCCAGGTGGATCGCCACCTCGATCGACTCGTCGAACTTGGCCGCCGGCAGGCTCTTGATGAGCGAGAGGGCGTCCTTGAGCTCGTAGACGCGCTCGCGGTCCACCTTGGCCGCTGCCTGCAGATATCGCTTGCTGTGCTTCACCATCGGTTCAACCCTCGACCTTGATGCCCGACGAGCGAGCCGTGCCTTCGACGATGCGCATGGCCGCCTGCAGATCGCGCGCGTTGAGGTCCTTCATCTTGAGCTTGGCGATCTCCTCGACCTGCTTCTTCGTGACCTTGCCGGCCGTGACCTTGCCCACTTCGCCGGCGCCCTTCTCGATGCCGGCTGCCTTGATCAGCAGCACGGACGCGGGCGGCGACTTGAGCAGCAGCTCGAAGGTGCGGTCCTTGAAGATCGTGATCTCGACGGGAATGATCAGCCCCTTCGAGTCGCGCGTCTTGTCGTTGAACTCCTTGACGAACGCCGCGATGTTGACGCCGTGCGCGCCGAGGGCAGGGCCGACCGGCGGGGCCGGAGTGGCCTGGCCGCCGGGGCACTGAAGCTTGACCTTTGCTGAGACTTCCTTGGCCATGATGTGCTCTTTCCCCCGCGCGCGGAACGTGCCGCTCGCGCGAGGCTGATCGGGTCAGACGGACTCGACCTCCCAGTACTCCAGCTCGACGGGCGTCGGTCGACCGAAGATCGTGACGACGACCTTGACCGTGCCCTTCTCCGGGTTGACTTCCTCGACGGCTCCATCGAAGCCGTCGAACGCCCCGGACTTGATCTTGACCATGTCGCCCTTGTGCAGGCCGATCGTGACCTGCGGGCGGGACTCGGAGTCCGACATGCGTGCGAGGATGCTCGACACCTCGGCGTCGGTCAGCGGCGTCGCTTCGCCGCGGCTGCCGAGGAAGTCGCGCAGGCCGTCGACCTCGCGCAGCGTGTTGCGCGCCTTGACCACGCGCGGATCCTCGAGGTTCTCCAGGTCCGCCTGCACCATCAGGTAGCCCGGGTACAGCTTGCGGTTGACGACGCGCTTCTTGCCGTTCTTGAGGTCGGTGACGCGCTCGAAGGGGACGAGCACCTGCGGGATCAGGTCGGACACGCCCGCGATCTTGAGCCGCGTCAGCGTGTTGCGTGCGATCGAATCCTCGCGGCCCGACTGGCAGCGGACGAAATACCACTTGAGTGCCATGGCGTGCTTCATCTCCCCAGGAGGACCCTCGATGTCCAAAGCCCCAGCAGCGCGTCCGCGCCCGCCAGGAACACCATCAGGAACAGCACGACCGCCACGACGACGAGCGAGGAGTTCACCGCGTCCGACATCGTCGGCCAGGTGACCTTCGTCAGCTCGGTCTCGGTGTCGATCAGGAGGTCAGCGACCTTGGGCTTCTGCTGCCAGCGGTAGAGCAGGAACCACGACACGGACAGGATCAGGACGCAGATCAGGAACGCGCCGTTCAGGCTCCACCCCAGCAGCGGGACCTTCGGCATCGAGGCCAGCAGCGGCGTACCCAGGCGCTTGCCCCACTCCCAGGCGGGCAGCTGCTGGTAGAGCGAGGTGCACCCGTAGAGGATCAAGAGCGCGAGCGACCAATAGGCCACCAGGCGCACCAACCGTCCTTGATCCTTCTTGTAGGCCATCGCGTCTCCCTCGAGTCGTCGGAGGTCCGGGGTGTGGCGCGCGCCCGAAGCAGGGCGCGCACTCTGCCGCTCAGAGCTTCTTTTCCTTGTGCGAAACGTGCTTGCGGCAGAAAGGACAGAACTTCTTCTTCTCGAGCTTGTAGGTGGCCTTCAGCCGCTTGTGCGTCGTGTAGTTGCGGTTCGAGCACTCGGTGCACTCGAGGAAGATGTAGCGTTCCTTGACCTTCATGGCGCGTTCGGTGCCTGCGTTCGGTGTCTGGGGTGTGCGGGGTCGCGGTGCGAGCCAGCCGACGCCGCGGCCGAAGCGCGACCGTGGTCACGCTCCGGCCGCCGGGCGCTGGACTAGGCCAGGATCTTGGTCACGACGCCCGCACCGACGGTGCGACCGCCCTCGCGGATGGCGAAGCGCAGCTGCTCGTCCATGGCGACGGGCGTCAGCAGCTCGACTTCCATCTTGATGTTGTCGCCGGGCATGCACATCTCGGCGCCGCCGAGCAGCTTGGCCGTGCCGGTCACGTCCGTGGTGCGGAAGTAGAACTGCGGGCGGTACCCGGAGAAGAACGGCGTGTGACGGCCGCCCTCGTCCTTCGACAGCACGTAGACCTCCGCCTCGAACTTCGTGTGGGGCGTGATCGAGCCGGGCTTGGCCACGACCATGCCGCGCTCGAGGTCCGTCTTCTCGACGCCGCGCAGGAGCAGACCGACGTTGTCGCCGGCGACACCCTCGTCGAGCGTCTTCTGGAACATCTCGACGCCCGTGCAGACCGACTTCATCGACTCGGCGCGCAGGCCGACGATCTCGACCGGCTCGCCGACCTTGACCCGGCCGCGGTCGATACGACCCGTGCCGACCGTGCCACGACCGGAGATCGAGAACACGTCCTCGATGCACATGAGGAAGGGCTTGTCGACCAGGCGCTCGGGCTCGGGGATGTGCGAGTCGAGGGCGACCAGCAGCTCGTCGATGCACTTGTTCGCGGCGTCGTCGGCCGGGCCGGACTCCAGGGCCTTCTTGGCCTGGCCGCGGATGATCGGCGTCTTGTCGCCCGGGAACTTGTACTTGTTGAGCAGGTCGCGGATCTCCATCTCGACCAGGTCGAGGAGCTCCGGATCGTCGACGAGGTCGACCTTGTTCAGGAAGACCACGATGTAGGGCACGTTCACCTGGCGGGCGAGCAGCACGTGCTCGCGCGTCTGGGGCATCGGGCCGTCGGCGGCCGACACGACCAGGATCGCGCCGTCCATCTGGGCGGCGCCGGTGATCATGTTCTTCACGAAGTCGGCGTGGCCGGGGCAGTCGACGTGCGCGTAGTGACGCTTGGGCGACTCGTACTCGGTGTGCGAGGCCGCGATGGTCACGGTCTTGTCCGCCGAGCGGACGGTGCCGCCCTTGGTGATCTCCGCGTAGGACTTGGCCTTGGTCTTGAACTTGACCGTCGAGCGCGCCGCGAGCGCCGCGGTCAGCGTGCTCTTGCCGTGGTCGATGTGACCGATCGTGCCGACGTTGACGTGCGGCTTGGTCCGCTGAAAGACTTCCTTTGCCATGACGTCTTCTTGGGGTTCTGGGTGGGCGCGAGCCCGGTTGCTTGGGGTTTCTTCGACACGCGACCGGAGGCCGCGCCAGGTTCGAGATGAACGGTGAGGTGACGCCTCCCTCGCGGGCGGCGTCGTCTGTTCGTGGACTTGAAAAGAGGTTGGATGGAGCTGGTGATGGGGCTTGAACCCATGGCCTCCTCCTTACCAAGGAGGTGCTCTACCACTGAGCTACACCAGCAGGATCCCGGGTGAGCGGGAACCTTGAGCTGCGGCGTGCACGCGCGGGGCGGCTGGAGCGGGCGAAGGGAATCGAACCCTCGTGTGCAGCTTGGAAGGCTGCCGTTCTACCATTGAACTACGCCCGCGGGAGCGAACCCGCGAGCCGCGCGGCAACGAGACCCTGTGTCGAGGTCGACACCGTCGAGTCCGGCTGCTGCGCCCGCCCGGCCTCGATCGTCGCAGCCCCTGTGTGCAGCGCGGGATCGGGGTGGCGTGTGAGATTCAGGAAGCGCGCGCGGCCGCTGAGGCGCGCCCGGCGGGCCGCACTCATGGACGACGATGGTGGGGAGAGAGGGATTCGAACCCCCGAAGGCAGTGCCACCAGATTTACAGTCTGGCCCGATTGGCCGCTCCGGCATCTCCCCATGGGGCAATGACGCGGCGGCCTGCGACGCCCGCTGCGTCCACGCGGGACGCGACGAGGCCGGGCTTCCGCCTTGCTCGACGTGCGATGTCCGGTCCGAACGCAGGCGCCCACCGCTTGCGCGGGGCACACTGCTCCCTGAATCATCTGCCGTAGGTCTCGTTGTGAGGGAACAGGTCGCGCGCCTTGCGGCCCCGCGCTCCGCCGCAGCGCGTGCTGGAGCCAGCGGTGGGAGTCGAACCCACGACCGCCTGATTACAAATCAGGTGCTCTGCCAACTGAGCTACGCTGGCGGAACCCGCGCAGCCCGATGGCAGTCCAGAACGGCGCCGGGGTGGGCGTCTCTGAAACACCCGGACGGCGAAGTGAGCGCGGTATGTTACGGCCCGCCCCCCCTGCGTCAAGCTTCCGGTCCGAAAAAGGCCCGGGGGGCCCCCCTCAGACCTGGGCGAGGCGAGCGCGCCAGGCGGCGACCGAGGCCTCGACCTGCGCGATGGAGTCTCCGCCGAAGACCTCGAGGAACGCGTCGGCGAGCTCGAGCGCCACCATCGCCTCCCCCACGACGCTCGCGGCCGGCACCGAGGTCACGTCCGAGCGCTGGTAGGTCGCCTGCGTCGCCTCGAGCGTCTCGAACTCGACCGTGCGCGCGCCCTGCCGCAGCGTCGGGATCGGCTTCATCGCCGCCCGCAGCACGAGCGGCTCCCCCGTGGTCATCCCGCCCTCCAGGCCGCCGGCGCGGTTGGTCTCGCGGCGGTAGCGACTCCCCCAGGGCCCCGTCCCGCCCGGCGCGGCGAGGATCGCGTCGTGCACGAGCGAGCCAGGCCGGCGCGCCGCCTCGAAGCCCAGTCCGATCTCGACGCCCTTGATCGCCGGGATCGAGAGCAGGGCCGCGCCCAGGCGCGCGCCCAGGCGCTGCGGCCCGCTCTGGTAGCTGCCCAGCCCGGGAGGGAGCCCCAGCGCCAGCACCTCGAACAGCCCGCCCAGGCTGTCGCCCGCGTCCCGGGCCCGGTCGACGGCGGCGGCGAAGCGCGTGTCCGCCGCGGGATCGAGCGCGTAGAACGAGCTCGCCTCGCGCTGCGCGCGGCGCTCCGCCGCGGGAAGCGCCAGGGCCGCCTGGATGGCGGTCTCGTCCGAGCGCTCGCCGCCGAGCTCGCGCACGAAGGCGAAGACCTCGATGCCGAAGCGCTCGAGCAGCTGCCGCGCGATCGCCCCGAGCGCGACGCGTGCGGCCGTCTCGCGGGCGCTGGCGCGCTCGAGCACGGCGCGCGGATCGCGCTCGCCGTACTTCTGGCAGCCGGCGAGGTCGGCGTGGCCCGGCCGCGCGTTGGTCGGCACGGGCAGCTTCTCGATCGTCGCATCGCGGTTGTGGACCGTGAACGCGAGCGGCGAACCGAGCGTGCGCCCGGCGCGCAGGCCGGAGAGCAGCGTCAAGGTGTCGCGCTCGATGCGCATGCGCCCGCCGCGGCCGTAGCCGCCTTGTCGTCGCGCGAGCTCGGCGTCGACGCGTGCGAGGTCCAGCACGAGACCGGCGGGCAGCCCCTCGAGCACGCCGACCAGCGCCGGCCCGTGCGATTCCCCGGCCGTGTTCCAGCGCAGGCGCGTCACGCCGCGCCCTCCTGCGCGCTCGGAGGCGCGGAGGCGCGCTCGCCCGCTCCCGCAGTGCCCTTCCCTCGCTCGATGGCCGCCGCAATGCGCGCCTCGAGCGTGGCGAGGTCGAAGGGCTTGGCCAGCGTGCCGACCACGCTCGGCAGGAGCGCGAGCTCCTGCTCCAGGCGCCGATCGAGATAACCCGAGACCACCAGCGTCGGCGGCAGCGCCCCGGTGCGCGCGAGCCGAGCGAGTTCCTCGTCGCCGCGCTCCGCGCCGAGCTCGAGGTCGGAGAGCAGCAGATCGGGCCTGCGCTCGGCGATCGCCGCGCGCGCGTCCTGGAAGCTGGTCGCCGTGCGCACCTGGTGTCCGCGGCGGCGCAGGAACAGCGCGTAGAGCTCGACCAGGCGCGGATCGTTGTCCACGAACAGGAGATCGGCCATCGCGCGCGAGCCTACGCTCCGGGCCCGGGGCGCCGCCAGTGCCTCGACCGGCTGGCGCTCAGGCCGCCTCGCGCCGCTCCGGCGCGCGCTCGGATCCGGGGCCGCGCAACACCCGACCGCGCCGGGCGGCCCAGGCCTCCAGCGGCGCGCCGAGCAGCACGATCGCGGCCAGCGCGCCCAGCGCGAGCAGGGCGTACGCCACGAACGAGCTCCAGCCGAGCAGGGCGCACGCGCGCCAGCCGATCTCGTTCGCCACCGGCCCCCACAGGAAGATCGTGAACGCGCGCGGGTTGACGAACTCGCGCACGCGCGCGAACCCTCGGGAGGCAAAGCAGCGCTGCGCCGCTGCGCGGAACCCGAGGCACAGCGCGATCACCGCCAGCCCGAGCGCGACGTGCGCGAGCGGCACCGCGTGCAGCGCCGTGCCCGGCGCGACGCGGTCGTGGAAGGAGAGGGCGAAGACGGAGAGCAGCAGTGCCGCCCAGAGGAAGGTCCCGCGCTCCAGGCGCGCGAAGACGCCGTCGGCCTCCCCGAACCCGAGCTGGAACGCGGCGCCGAAGAGGAGCGTGTGCCGCACGAGCCCGGGCACGGCGAGCCCGGGCCAGGCGAGCAGCGCGAGCTCGAGCCCGACGCCCGCAGCCGCGAAGCCCAGCGCACCCGCGAACGGCCGGCGCCGGTGCAGCGCGAGCATCCAGGGCGCGCCCGCGAGCAGGAGCAACAGCGCGGAGAGGAACCACAGGTGCCCGGCGAGCTTGTCGAGCGCCGGGCTCAGGTGCGGGATCGAGAGCGGCAGGATCCAGTTCGCGACGCTCGCGGGGCGCAGCGCGTAGTACGCCTCCTCGTGGCGCGCGTCGAGCGCGATCGCGAGCCCGACCAGCACGGCCCCCAGGCCCCAGTACGGCACGAGCAGCCGCCGGGCGCGCGAGCTCCAGAAGCGCAGCCGCGCCGGAGGATCGCCCGCGCCCAGGCTCCAGGCGGCCGCCGCGCCGCTGACGAAGAAGACCAGCGGCATCCCCGGGAACACGAAGCTGAACGCGACGACGGCCGGCAGCTCGACGCGCAGGCACACGTGGAGCGCGACGACGCGCAGGATCGCGAGCGTGCGCAGGCCGTCGAGGAAGCGGTCGCGGGAGCGGGGCACGCGCCCCTATCGGAGGCCGGCACCGTCGGTGTTGAGCGCCCCCGGCCGGTTCGCCCCCCCGCGCTCGCGCCGGGCGTAGATCCCCCACGTCACGGCCCAGGCCCCCAGCACGTCGATCGTGTAGTGCAGGTGAGCCAGGAACACCGAGGCGACGCAGAGGAGGTGGCCCGCCAGCGCGAGCGGCCCGAGCCAGCGCCGCCCGCGCAAGTACAGCCAGAGCAGGAAGGTCGTCGCGGCATGGCCGGAGAAGAACAGATCCTGCGTCAGGTACGCGCGCTGCGAGCTCTCGACGAAGACATGGAAGGGCGAGACGAGCTCGAAGAGCGCCTCGCCGTACCCGCGCGAGCCGATGCCCGCGCCCGTGTGCGAGGGGTCGGGCGGCCCGAGCTGCGTCGCGACGATGCACACCCCGCGCGCGAGGCTGACCAGCGCGCCGGTCCACATGTAGCGGATCCAGCGCGCGGGCTCGGTCCAGAGGAACGCGAGCGCGAGCGGCAGGTAGAGCGCGAGCCACAGCACCCAGTTCGCGCGGTCGACCCACGCGACGTACGGCACGAGCGCGAGCAGCGGATCGGCGAGCGTCGGCCCGCGCACGCCCTCGTGCACGAGCGCGAGCGCGCACATCGCGACGAAGCTCGCGTAGCGGCCGAGGAGCGCGAGGAGGATCGGGCCGAGGATTCGGCGCGCCCCCGGAGGGCTCATCCGCGCGCCTTCCACGCCGCGACGTTGCGCTCGATCTGCCGCGAATGGACCTCGAGGTGCTCGGCGAAGAGCCGGAACCAGTCGGCGTCGGAGTACTCGCCCATCTCCGTGTGCCGGCCCATGCGGCCGAAGGCCGAATCCGGCAGGCGCCGCAGGCACGCGGCGGTGTTCGCGCGCAGCACCTCGATGGCGCGCAGCGCGAGCTCGGGATCGTGCGCGTGGTAGTCGAAGCGGCGCGCCCAGTCGTCCTGGTCGTAGGCCGCGAGCAGCGGCTCGCGCGCGGCGAGCAGCAGGCGGATGCGCACGTAGCCGTTCGCCTCGCTGTCGGCGCAGTGCACGACGATCTCGTGCGCGCTCCACTGGCCCGAAGCGGGCCGCCACTGTCGCGCCTCGTGCGGGACGCCGTTCCATGCCGCGCGCAGCAGGGCGGGACCGGCCTCGTAGCGTTTCAGGAAGGCGTCTCGTTCGGCGGAGGTGAGCGGCTTCATGGCGCCCGCCATGGCAGCAACCCGCCCGTCAAAAAACCAGTCAGGCCGGACTTTCGGCCCTGCCCGCCCGGTTCAGTCGACGTGCGCCACGACGCGCTCGTCGCCCATCTGCAGCTTGGTCGAGAGGCGCTGGACGACCTTCGCGCCCAGGGCGCCGGCGATGCGGATGAAGCCCTTGGTCGCGACGCGCGAGCCGAAGTCGATCGGCGCCCACTTCTTCAGGCGCGCCAGGCCGCGCGCGCGGTTGTAGAGCTGATTCTGCTCCGTGACCATCCACTCGGAGTAGAGCATGTACATCACCAGCAGCGGCTTCTTCATCCAGCGCTTGTGCACCGTCTTGCGCGCGAGCGGCATCAGCTTCGGATAGCGCACCAGCACCGGGAACCACTTGTGCAGGTTCTCGATCGCCTGCTTGTCGGGCACCTCGATCGTCGCCTCGCGGTTGAACTGCGAGGGGAACTTGTCGAGCTCCGCCACGGCGATGCCCATGTTCTTGGTGATGTCGTTGAGCTCGAACTCGGGGTAGGGCTGCACGATCGAGCAGAGCGGGTGGTCGACCTTGCACTGGATGTTGAGCTTGACGGTCTCGAAGTCGTCCTCGAGGGTCCCGCCCGGTCCGCCGAGCATGTTGAGCGAGCCCAGGCGAATGCCGTACTTGCGGATCCAGCCCGCGGCATCGACCAGCTCCTGGCGCTCGGTGTTCTTCTTGAAGACCTGGTTGCGCACGTAGTCGTTGGCGGCCTCGAAGGCGATGCGCGCGTAGACACAGCCTGCGCTCTTCAACTGCGCGATGTGCTCCTCCTTCGTCAGGTTCGCCATCAGGATCACGTCGAACGGCAGGCCGACCTCCTTGGGCCAGCGCTCGCAGAACTCCTTCAGCCAGTCGCCCTTGATGTTGAAGATGTCGTCGAGGAAGTGCACGAACTCGAGCGGGTACTCCGCGCGCATCCTCTGCACCTCCTCGATCACGTGGCTGACGGAGCGCTTGCGCACGTACTCGCTGTTCTTCGCGCCGTAGATCTTGTTCTTCCAGGCGTGGTGGAAGCAGAAGGTGCACAGCATCGGGCAGCCGCGCTGCGTGACGACGACCTTGCGCGGGCTGTTGCGATAGAGCGGCTGCGCGTCGTAGATCAGCGAGCGGTCGGGGAAGCCCAGGCTGTCGAGGTCGCGCACCAGCGGGCGCACGGGGTTCTTGTGGATCTCGCCCTTCTCGTCGGCCCAGGCGAGGTTCTGGATGCCGTGCCAGTCCTCGCCGCGCTGCAGAGTGTCGAGCAGCTCGACGATCGTCTCCTCGCCCTCGCCGATGCAGAGCGCGTCGACCCCGCTCTCGCGCGCGCTCTCGGGCACGAAGGTCACGTGCGGACCGCCCATCAGCGAGAAGAACGTGAACTTCGACTTGAGGAAACGGTTGACGTCGAAGATCTGCCGGTGGTTGCCGGTCATCAGCGACCAGGTGATCACGTCGGGCTGGTACTCGCGGATCTTCGCCAGCCAGCGCACGTCGGGCAGGCAGATCGCGCGCATCTCGTGCCCGGCCTTCTTGACCGCGGTCGAGAGGTACATGGGCCCGAGCATTTCCTGCGGCAGCGTGCGCGTGATGTGGAGGACTTTCATGGCGTGGGACGCGAGGCGTGGTGTCGATCGGCCGCTTCGGCGGACGCAGCGCTCCATCGGACGCCGCGCGCATCCGGCACAACACTACAACGCGAAGGGCGCGCGCACCGCCCCGCGTAGCTCCGACTACGCACATCGCCGAAGCATCGGAAAAACGTGCGCGCGCCGCTGGAATCGCGCGGCCTGCCTCAGCGTCCTTCCCAGGCGCTGATCTCGTCGAACGACACGCGCATGCGCATCGCGCCCAGCTGCACGGTCACCTCGCGCTCGGCGCGATCGACCTTCTGCACCGAGAGGCGCTGCTTGTAGCGCGGCACGTAGACGAAGCTGCCCTTCTTCAGCGCGGCCAGGAACTCCGCGCGGCGCGCGGAGAGCGCCGAGCCCGAGAGCTCGGCCTCGAGCTCGCCCAGGGTATCCCCCATCGCCTGGCGCTGCGCAGCCGGGAGCTGCTCGACCAGCGCCCGCGCGCGCTCGAGCACCTTGGCCGCGTTGCGCACGCGTTCCTCGATCGACTGCTGCGCCTCGGCCTCGAGCAGCTCGCTCTTCTGCTCCAGCGCGCGCTTCTGCTCGACGGCCTCCTCGCGCATGCGCTCGGCGTCCTCCAGGCGCGACTCGGCCGCGCCGCGCGCCTTCTCGGCCTGCGTGCGCGCGTCGCGCATGTCGGCCATCAGCTGCGTCAGCTCCTCGTCGCGGCGCACCAGGCGCTGCTTGGCGCGTTCGACGATCTCGAGCGGGAGGCCCAGGCGCCGCGCGATCACCAGCGCGCCCGACTCGCCGGGCATGCCCACGATCAGGTGGTAGCGCGGCGAGAGCGTGGCCGCATCGAACTCGACGCAGGCGTTCTCCGCGCGCGGGTGGCGGAAGGCGAACTCCTTGAGCTTGCCGATGTGCGTGCTGACCAGCGTCGGGCACTTGCGCTTGAGCAGCACCTCGAGCAGCGCCTCGCCGAGCGCCGCGCCCTCGTCGGGATCGGTGCCGCTGCCCAGCTCGTCGAGCAGCACCAGCGTCGCGCCGGTCGCGCGCTCGAGGCCCTCGCGGATGCGCTTGAGGTGCGAGGAGAAGGTCGAGAGGCTCTGGCTGATCTCCTGCTCGTCGCCGATGTCGGCCACGATGCCGTCGAAGAGCGGCGCGGTCGAGCCCTGCTCGCAGGGGAAGGGCAGGCCCGCGCGCGTGCAGAGCGCGAAGAGCCCGGCCGTCTTGAGCGCGAGCGTCTTCCCGCCCGTGTTCGGGCCGGTGATGATCAGCACGTCGAAGTCGCCGGAGAGGCGCAGGTCGATCGGCACGACCTCGGCGAGCTTGCCCAGGCGCTGCTGCTCCAGCAGCAGCGGATGCCGCGCGTTGCGCAGGAGCAGCCCCGGCGCGGCGCCGGCCTGCCCAGGCTGCAGCGCGACGCGGCCGCGCGTCTGTGCCGCCCAGCGCGCGCCGATCAGCGCCAGCTCGAGCTCTCCCAGCGCCTCGGCGCCGCGCTCGATCGCGGCCTCCTGCCGCAGGAGCTCGCGCGTCAGCTCGGCCAGCACGCGCTCGACCTCGCGGCGCTCGTCGCTGACCAGCTCGGCGTGTCGGTTGCCGAGCGCGACCACCTCGCGCGGCTCGATGAAGACCGTCTCGCCGGTCTGCGAGCGGTCGTGCACGATGCCCTGCACGCGCGCGGCGCTCTTCGCCTTGACCGCCAGCACCGGACGCCCGCCGCGGCGCATCGGGTTGGGATCGGCGAGCACCGTGCGCACCTCGGGGCGCGCGAGGATCTGGCGCAGCGAGCGGTCGAGGTTCGCGGCGACCTCGGCCTCCTCCCTGCGCAGCCGGGACAGCGCCGGCGAGGCGTTCTCGCGCACGCGGCCCTGCTCGTCGATCGTCGCGGCGAGGCGCTCGGCGAGCTCGTCGTACTCGGGCACGCGCTTGCCGAGCTCGGCCAGCGCCGGCGCGCCCTGCAGCGCGCAGAGCCACTCCGCCAGGCGCTCGGCCGCCTCGAGGAAGCCCGCGATCTGCACGAAGGCCGCATCCTCGATCGGCCGGCCGGCCGTGCGCGCGTGCTGCAGCGCGGGCAGCGGATCGCACACGCCCATCAGGTTCGGCTGCTGGCGCGCGCGCTCGAGCTCGATCATCTCGCGCGTGCGCGCGAGCGCCGCCTTGGCGTCGTCGTAGCGCCGCGGTCCGAGCCCGCGCAGCGCGCGCAGGCCGAGCGAGGTCGAGGCGTGACGCTCGAGCACCGTGCGCACGGACTCGAAGTCGAGGGCGCGCGCGGCGAAGAGCTCGGCGCCCGCGGCCGGTTTCAGGGCTTGGGTCGGCATGCGAAGAGCGTCAGGGCGAGGGGCGGATTGAGCGGCCGCTCGACGACGACACGTCCGATCTCGCGCGCGCTCCAGCCCATCCCCTGCTGGAGCCATTCGGCGGACTTCGAGAAGCCCAGTCGGGCGCCGCGCGGCCGCAGGTCGCAGGGGCTGGCGAAGAGGATCAGGTCGCTCTGCTGCGCGAGCCGGCGGATCGCGTTCTCGTCGGGCTCGGCCGGCGCCGGGCCGAAGTAGTCCAGGTCGAGCGTGCGCGTCGACTCCGCGAGGAACAGCCCCGCGTCCATGCCCCCCGCCAGCCGGCCGAGGTGCAGCGCGGCCGGGGAGTACTCGTTGAGCATCCCGATCCAGCTGACGCGCTCCTTGGGGCCGGCCTCCGCGGCGATCGCCTTCGCCAGCGCGTCGTGCACCGCGCGATCCAGTCCGTGCGTCGGCAGCGCGCGCGAGCCGGAGAGGTCGCGCCACGTCGCGTAGATGCCGCGCTGGTACTCGCGGACGACCGGATCGGCGCTCAGGTAGCCCAGGCGATCGGTGAGCGCCTCCCGTCCGATCCCCGCGCAGCCGACGCCGAGCAGCACGAGCGCCGCAACGCGCAGCGGCCAGGCGAGCAGCGCGAACCCGACCGCCGCGAGCGCCCACAGCGCGAGCGCCTGCGGCACGAGGAAGCGGTCGAGGTGGAACGGGTGCGTCCAGGAGGGCACGACCAGCGCCAGCGCGACGAAGACGAGCGCGCGCACCGGCGCCGAGCGCAGCCGCGCCAGCGCCACGAGCGCGAGCAGCAGCACGCCGCCGAGCACGAGCGGCCCCAGGTGCAGCGAGAGCGCCGCGTGCATCCAGCGCTCCGCCTGCGTGTGCGTGCCGAGCTCGCGGTTGCCCTGCAGGAAGGCGAGCAGCACCGCGCGGTGCTCCTCCCCGCGCGCGATCACGAACCACCACACGCAGGCGACCAGCGGCACCAGCACGAGCACGAACGTGCGGGCGACGAACTTGCCCAGATCGCGCCGCGCGGCGAAGCCCTCGAAGTACCAGGCCACCGCCAGGCCACCGCACAGGAGCAGGCCGTAGTTCCACTTGGTGAAGAGCGCCAGCGTGATCCACTCCCCCGCGGCGAGCTCGCGCGTCGCCGTCCCGTCGCGCCGGATCCAGGCACGCAGCGCCCAGACCGCCATGCAGGCGAAGGGCACCTCGAGGAAGAGCGTGCCGGCGTACGCCAGGCACAGCGGCGAGAGCGCGCCCAGCGCGAGCAGCAGCCAGGGGAGCTCGCGCGCACCCTTCAGCTTCGGCTCGACGCGCGCGGCGAGCTCGCGGCCGAGCAGGAACAGGCCGAAGAGCGTCCAGCACCAGGCCAGCGTGCCCGCGATCCGGCAGGCGTGCTCGCTGACGCCGGTCACGGCCTGCACCAGCGCCAGCACGACCGGCCAGACGAAGGGGTACTGCGCGCAGTCCAGCAGCGCCGTGTGCGCGCCGGCGACGTCGCCCGCCTTCAGGCTGAGCAGGATCCGCGCGGCCGGCAGCTCGGCGTGCATCGACTCGTCCCAGCCCCAGGCGTGCGCGTCGGAGAGCGTGCGCGTCCAGAGGAACGCCAGCACGGCGCAGAGCGCGAACGCCAGCCAGGCGTCGAAGCGATCGGGCCGCGGCGGCTCGGCCGGCGCGGGTGCGCGCCTCGTGCGTGTGCTCTTCGTGGACGCGGGCATCGGGGTCCCGTACGTTAGCCGTGCACCCCGAACTCGAACAGCACGAACGAAGACGCGCCATGAGCAAGGACCAGGACCTCGGTCGTTTCGAGACCCGCGCCATCCACGCCGGACAGGAGCCCGACCCGCAGAACGGCGCGGTGATGACGCCGGTCTACTTCACCAGCACGTACAAGCAGGACGCGCCCGCGAAGCCGCGCCAGGGCTACGAGTACTCGCGCACCAGCAACCCGACGCGCACCGCGCTCGAGCACAACCTGGCCGCGCTCGAGAACGGGACCTGGGGCCTGTGCTTCAGCTCCGGTCTCGCCGCGACCAACGCGCTCCTGGACCGGCTCGTCCCCGGCGACCACGTCGTCGCGGGCAACGACCTCTACGGCGGCACCTACCGCCTCTTCAGCAAGGTCTTCGAGCGCTACGGCATCCGCTTCACCTACGTCGACACCAACGACGCGCGCGCGCTCGAGTCCGCGATCGAGGAGAAGACGAAATACGTCTACCTCGAGACGCCCACCAACCCCCTCCTGCGCATCACCGACATCGCGCAGGCGGCGAGGATCGCGCACGCGCGCGGCAAGCTCGTGATCGTCGACAACACCTTCGCGACGCCCTTCCTGCAGCGGCCGCTCGAGCTGGGCGCCGACCTCGTGCTGCACTCGCTGACCAAGTACCTCGGCGGACACTCCGACGTCGTCGGCGGCGCCCTCGTCGGCAAGGACCCCGCGCTGCGCCAGGAGATCGCCTTCTTCCAGAACGCCGTCGGCGGCACGCCCGGCCCGATGGACGTCTTCCTCGTCATGCGCGGCACGAAGACGCTCGCGGTGCGCATGGAGCGCCACTGCGCGAACGCGACCGCGCTCGCCAAACACCTCGAGCAGCATCCCTTCGTCGCCAAGGTGATCTACCCCGGCCTCGCCAGCCACGCGCAGAACGCGCTCGCGAAGAAGCAGATGTCCGGCTTCGGCGGCATGCTCTCCTTCGAGCTCAAGGGCGGCGGCGTCGAGGCCGCCAACGAGTTCGCCTCGTCGACGAAGCTCTTCACGCTCGCCGAATCGCTCGGCGGCGTCGAATCGCTTTGCGAGGTTCCCGCCAGCATGACGCACGCGAGCATCCCGACCGAGGTGCGCCGCGCGCAGGGCCTCGCCGACGGCCTCGTGCGCCTCTCGGTCGGCATCGAACATGTCGACGACCTGCGCGCCGACATCGATCAGGCGCTCGCGAAGGCCGAGGCGCGCTCGCGAACTCCGGCGCGGCGGTGATCGACGTCTCGGAATACGGTGCCAGTCCTCTTCTTCCCAGTATCTCCACCGTCGCGATCTCCCCCGTCGCGCTGCCGGGTGCGACGGCGGCAACTGGTAGTACGGTGCCAGTCCACCTCTTCCCACTTTCTCTCTCGTCACGCCGCGGGTGCGGCGGGAGAAACTGGGAAGAAGTGGACTGGCACCGTATTCCACGGGAGCGACAAGCGTGACGCAGGGCCGTCGATTCACGATCGAATCAGTTCGAGGTGATGCTCGGCTCACCATCGAGAGAACCGACGAGAACTACCTCGAAGTTGTCCTCGATTGTCGTGACCTTCGCGCCCTCGGCCGGGTCTGTCACGACATGGACTTCAGCAGCGACATGGGCCAGTACTGGTCCGACTTGGCCCTGAATTGGCGCGGATGGGACGGTACCAAGCGTTGGACCTCCCTGGAGCCCGATCTCCAGCTCTCGGCGGTGATGGACAAGACCGGCCACCTGACGCTCACCGTGAAACTCGAGCACGGGACCCCTTGGAGATGGCGTACGGAGGTGGAACTCATCCTCGAGGCCGGCCAACTCGAGCAGATCGCCGCACTGGCGCGCGACGCGTCGCGACGCTGATCAGCGGCTCAGCACGGAGTACCGTGCCAGTCCTCTTCTTCCCAGTATCTCCCCCGCCGCGCTGCCGGGTGCGACGGCGGCAACTGGTAGTACGGTGCCAGTCCACCTCTTCCCACTTTCTCCCTCGTCACGCCGCGGGTGCGGCGGGAGAAACTGGGAAGAAGAGGACTGGCACCGTATTCACTTCGGCACGAGCTCCACGGTGTGCTCCATTCCGTGCTCGGGGTCGACGTGGACCTCGAAGGGCGGCGTCGGCTGGTAGCCGAGGATCTCCGGCAGCGTGACGATCCACGTGCCGGGCCTCTCGAAAGGCACCCTCACGTCCTCGCGGCCTGAGCACCAGAAGCTCGTCTCCGTGCCGTCATCCTTCGGGCGGCGCTTGATCTCGACCACGTCGGGCCAGTGCACGGCGCTGCCGGCTTGTGCGAGCTTGAGGAGCACGCTGTACTGCCGCGCGACCTCGAGAACGATCTCGTTCGTGCCTTCGCGCAGCTCGACGAGCTTGGTCGCGTCCGCGAAGTCGCCGCCGAGCGTGTGCAGCTCGATCTCGCCGCGCGGCGCACGCAGCCGCCAGCGCGTCAGCGCCTGGTCCCACTCCGCGGGGAGCGCGCCGCCGCCGAAGATCCCATCGGGCCGGCGCGCGTTCCAGATCAGGTGCTCGACGCGCGCGTCGGCTCCGCTCGCCGCGTCGACGACGCGCACGAGCGCATCGCAGGGCTCCGGCACCACGAGGCGCACGTCCTCCAGGCCGCCCTCGGGCACGCGCAGTTTGAGGCTGCAGGAGTAGTTCCAGACGCAGAGTTGGTACTCGCCCGCCTGCAGGTTGTCGACCCGCCAGTGCCAGACGCCCGCGCGCTCGCGGTCCAAACGCATCTCGTCCGAGGAGAGGCGCCGGATCGCCTCGCGTCCGCCGAGAGGCGGGTCGAGCAGCTCGATCACGAGCAGGAATCGCTTCGCGCCCCAGCTCGGCGGGACGACGACCTCGCCGCCGAGCGACACTGCGACGGACGCGGGCGCCGGGGCGAGCGAGAGCATGACGCGCGTCCGCTCGCCGGCGCGGACCTGCGTCTCGAGCTTCCCCAGGCCGAGCGGGTCCCGGTACCAGGGGCCGATCTCCGCGCTGACGCTGCAGGGGCCTGAGGGAAGCCCCTCGAAGAGGAGCGTGCGCCTCTCGCGGATGTCGAGCTCGCCGACGACGAGCCCCATCCCGTTGCGCACGCGCAGCACGGTGCTCGCGTCGATCGCTGCGGCGTCGAGCTCGACCTCGAGTTCGCCGCTCGGCTCGAGCGTGACGTAGCGGTCGCCGCCCTCGGCCGCGTCGAGCTTGACGAGCACCCAGGCACAGCCCGGGCTGCCGACGTGCAGCGCGAGCTCGCGCGTCGCGGGCGGATCGAGCAGCACCGGCGAGCGCCGCGAGCGCGCCAGCACGCGCGCATCGCTCACGTCGCCCGGGTGGGCCATGTCGGTGCGCGGCCAGCCCTCGGCGCGCACGAGCGTCACGTCGGCGAGGTCGAGGTTGGTCCTGCGGTCGCGCACGAACAGGCGCAGCGGACGCAGCCAGCGCATGCGCAACGCCACGATCCCGTCGGCCGGGAGCGCGCGGCGCAGCGGGCGATCGACGAGCTCGCCCTCGAGCACCGCGGCGCGGCCGCCGAGCTTCCCGTTCTGCACGCCGAGCTCGACGTCCCGCGCGACGCTCGCCGACCAGCTCCCGCCGTGCACCTCGACGCGCTGCTCGCGGCCCTTCGGCCCCTTCCAGCCGACGAGCTCGAACTCGCCGTCCTCGTGCGCGTGCTCGAGGCCGTTCTCGTCGATCGCCACGATCGTGCCGCGGAGCTGGAGCGTGTCAACAGGTGCGGGTTGCGACGTCGCGCTCGCGTCCGCTGTGGGCATCGGCGCAGCGGCGGTCGCGCGTCCGCCGGAGGACGCGGGCGCGAGCCCGGCGTCGAGCGCTGGCGGATCGACCCGAGCGGCCGCCGGCTGCGCGGCCTCGGGCGCGCGCGGCGGCACGAGTGCGGCCTCGCGCCGCAGCGCGAACCACGCGAGCAGGCCGAGCAGCGCCAGCGCGAGCGAACTCGTAATCCACTTCATGCGACCCTCGAATCCCCCGCGAGCCTACGCCGGACGCTCACCGACGTCTGTGCGCATACGGTGCCAGCCCTCTTCTTCCCACGATCTCTCCCGTCGCGCGCCGCGCGACGGCAGCAACTGGGAAGAAGAGGACTGGCACCGTATTCGGCACCGTATTCCCGCTGCCCGGTGCGACGGCGGCAGCTGGTAGTACGGTGCCAGTCCACCTCCGCCCACTTTCTCTCTCGTCACGCCGCGGGTGCGGCGGGAGAAACTGGGAAGAAGTGGACTGGCACCGTATTCCAACGATGCGTCGAGGAACGCTCGTCGGTCTGTCCACCTCGCGGCTTGCGCCGCCACATCCCCGGAACTCAGAAGGGCGAGTTCGAGTTGGGCGGGTGGATCGGAGGCGCCGGCTTCTTGGCCGGCGGCTCGGGCTTCACGGGCGCCTTGGGCTTCTCGATCTTGGGCGGGGGCGGCTCGTCGCAGACGCGCTCGCGCATCAGGCGCCCGACCTTGAACTTGACCACGCGCTTGGCGGGCACGGCAACCTTCTCCAGGGTGCGCGGGTTCTGGGCCCGGCGGGCCGCCCGGTCGCGCACCTCGAACACGCCGAACTCGCGGAACTCCAAGCGGTTGCCGACGCTGAGCTCGTCGATGATCTCGTCCAGGAAGCGCTGCAGGATGTCCTTGACGATGACCTTGGTCTGCCCGGTCTGCTCCGAGATCCGGTTCACGAGTTCCTTCTTCGTGATGGTCTGCGGTTCTTGGGTCATCGCGGGGGGGCTCCTGGCGTGGGGCGCGAAGTATCGAGGCGAGCTATCCAGCCGTCAAGCAAGAACTTGTGACGGTATCCGCACGAGGCTGCGACGCTAGCTTGGGGGCATGAGCGCGCTCGCCCTGCTGCTGTCGGTGCTCCTCTCCCCCGCCCCGTTGCCGCCTCTGGGAACGCCTGCGCCCGACGGGCCGATGGAGTTCGGCCTGCGCGCGATCGAGCGCGCCTGCAACCGGATGCACATCGAGGTCCCGCCGGTCGAGTGCCGCACGTTCACGCCGGGCGCGCCGGAGAGCTTCACGCTGCGCACCGACGGCCGCAGCGCGTCGATCGAGGCGAGCGACGCGGTCGGCGCGATGTACGGAGCGCTCGAGCTCGCCGATCGGATCGAGCCGCTGGGCGTGCAGGCGCTCGCGAAGTCGGAGACGAAGGCGGCGCCCTTCCTCGCGGTGCGCGCGCTCAACCCGTTCCTCACGCTGCCGTGGGACGCGCAGGCGAACGCGCCGATCTACGACCCGAGCGCGCTCGTCGATCCCGCGCGCTGGTGGTTCCACGACGAGGACTACTGGACGACGCTCCTCGACCTGATGGCGGAAGCGCGCCTCAACCAGCTCGATCTGCACGGCGCCTACGACATCGAGACGACGCGCTTCCCGAACCTCTACGCGTACTTCGTCGACAGCCCGAGCTTCCCGCTCGTCGGCGTGGCACCGGAGATCAAGGCGAAGAACCTCGCGCAGCTGCGCCACGTGATCGAGCTCGCGCACGCGCGCGGGATCAAGGTCTCGCTGATGTCGTACGAGGCGCAGTTCTACACGCCGCACAACCCGCATCCGCCCTACGAGTCGAGCGAGGCGAACCTCGCGACGTACACGCGCGAGGTCGTCGCGGCGATGATCCGCGCGCTGCCCGGTCTCGACGCGATCGGCTTCCGCATCGGCGAGAGCGGCCACGGCGCGGAGTTCTTCCGCTGCTACCTCGACGCGGTCCAGGCGAGCGGCAGGGACATCCCGCTCTACACGCGCTCGTGGATCACGACCAAGGGCGTCGTCGTGCCGCTCGCGCAGGCCTCGAAGGACTTCACCGTCGAGATCAAGTTCAACGGCGAGCAGTGGGGCCCGCCGTATCCGATCGCAGGCGGGCGCGTGCCGGGCTGGCACTCGTACTCGTTCGAGGACTACCTCTCGGATTCGAACGTGAGCAGCGCCGCGAAGATGTGGCCCGGCGACGAGGTTGCAGGCGGCACGCGCTGGCCCGACGAGCCGTACAAGATCGTCTGGCAGGTGCGCGCGAACGGAACGCACCGCATCTTCCCCTTCTACGAGCCGGACTGGGTGCGCCGCACGGTGCAGTCGATGCCGCTCGGGACGGCGCGCGGGTTCACGGTCGAAGCGCTGAACTCGTACTTCCCGGCGACGCCGGAGTACTACCTCTCCGACAAGCGCTGGAGCTGGTGCAAGTGGATCCACCAGCGCGACGCACTCTGGCTGATCCAGTGGGGCCGACTCGGCTACGACCCGAAGACCCCGGAGAGCGTGTTCGAGCACGCGATCGAGTCGCACCTCGGCGCGGAGGCGCTGGTCTACTCCAAGACGTGGAAACAAGCGAGCAGCGTCATTCCAACGAGCTTCACCTCCTACTCGCTCGGCCCCGACCACCGCGATCACGCGCCCGAACTCGAATGGGGCGGCTCGCTCGACGAGTTCATCCAGGGCGAGCCCTTCGACAGCCACGTATTCCTGTCGACGAAGGAGCAACTCGCGCTCGAAGCAACCGGTGGACACGACGGGCGCTTTCGGCCGACAGAGATCGCGCACCCGATCCAGTTCCCCTCACGATTCGACAACGAAACTCGCGCAGGAGATGCGGTCGCAGCCGTGAGCTGGAGCCTGGCCAACCTGCAACGGTACTTCGCGGGTCGTGCAAGGGCCGCCGAGTCCTGGGCGCGGGCGAGCATCGCTGGCATCGACTCGAGCAACGGAATCCAGGCACGAGCACTCTACGAGTCGGAGTGTGTCGAGGCCTGGAGGACGTTGGCGACCACCCGTCTCGGCGTGATCTTCAAGCCGTTCACCGACCGCCTGCGCATGGGCACGGACCACTTCCTCTGGAAGGACGAGCTCCCGAAGGTCGAGGCGGAAGCCGCGCGGCTTGCGAAGCGCTTCCCGGGCGAGCCCAAGCTGGTGCCTGCGGAACCGGCGCGCCCGGTGAAGACGCAGACTCCGGCGCTCGCGTTCGACGACACAAGCGTGTTCGCGTCGGTCAAGGACTGCGACCGCGCCTGGCTGCTGACGAAGCCGCTGCCGAGCTCGACGTTCTTCCACGCGACGCCGATGCAGAAGGAGGGTGAGCAGTTCGTCGCGCGCTTCCCGCGTCTCCAAGCCGGTCAGCTCGTCGCGGCCGAGATCGAGCGGGCCGGCGTCGTGTCGCGCATCCCCGATTGGCAATGGGCGACGCCGTACCTCGTCATCCCCGCGAAGAGCGGTCCGACGCCGCTGTACTACTCGAGCTCGGAGGCGCTGAGCTACCTCCAGCCCGCCTCGCTCGATCCGGCGAAGCACGGGATGATCCTGCTCGCCTCGCGCGCGTGGGACTTCCACCGCGGCTTCGACGTCGCGCAGCAGCGCAAGCTGCTCGACGCGGTGAAGCGCGGGATGAAGCTCGTCGTGCTGCAGCAGGACTACGCGAGCGGCCGCTATCCGCTCGATTGGTTCCCCAAGCGACCGAAGATCGAGAACTCCCCCACGAACGTCTTCGATCCGGGCGGCGCTCTCGGGCTCGAGAAGCTCGAGTGCGAGGGCGCGCTCTACCAGCCGATCCGTGGCTGCGAGGGCTGGGAGGTCTTCGGCAACGGCGGCATCGCGCGCTGCAAGCACGGCCAGGGCGAGATCTGGCTCTGCCAGGCGCGGCTGATGCAGAACATGTTCGTGCCCGCCGCGGCGCGCGACCTGAAGACGCTGCTCGAGCTCGGTGGACGCGAGAAGCCGGTCGTCGTCGTCGACGCGGGCAGCGAGGGCAACCGCTACTCGACCAGCGTCTTCTGCGACTTCCTGAACGCGCACGACGTGCCGTTCCTCACGCTGGGCGAGGTGATCGTCGCGGAGCAGGGCATGAACTCGTTCACGAAGGTGCCGGGCATCGCTGCGCTCGATCGCGTTCTCGAGGGCCAGGGCGGCCGCATGGTGCACGAGTGGCTCGCCTCGAAGATGCGCGCGGCGGTCGCGCGGCCCGAACCGCAGACGAAGGAGGCGTTCGAAGTCGAGCGCGCGCGGCGCAAGCAGGAGTTCCTGCGCTGCCTCGGCCTCGATCCGCTGCCTCCGAAGACGCCGTTGAACGCGAAGATCGTCGGCACGCTCGAGCGCGACACGTACACGATCGAGAAGCTCGTCTTCGAGAGCCGGCCGGGCTTCCCCGTCACGGCCAAGGTCTACGTGCCGAAGGGCCACGCGGGCGAGACGCTGCCCGTGATCGTCAATCCCAACGGGCACTGGGAGCACAAGACCAACGAGCCGACCGAGCAGATGCGCTTGATCGACCAGGTGCGCGCGGGCTACCTCGCGGTCGCGGTCGACTCGCCCGGCCACAGCTTCGAGGGCGACGCGAAGATCGAGCGCCGCGGCGCGGGCACGCACTTCGATCCGCGGCTCAGCGCGGGTTCCACGACGGCCGACACGATCTTCGTCTGGGATCTCGTGCGCACGCTCGACTACCTCGCGACGCGCACCGACGCCGACATGAGCCGCGTCGGCATCACCGGCGTCTCCGGCGGCGGGCACGCGACGATGTTCGCCTTCGCCGCGGACGAGCGCTTCGCCTGCGCGGTGCCGGCCTGCTATCCGTCGAGCTTCGAGGACGGCTGGGACAACGGCTGCGACTGCAACCACGTGCCGGGCTACGTGCAGGTCGGCGACCGCGCCGACGTGATCGGCATCCGCGCGCCCGCGCCGGTGTTCGTGATCGGCGCGCAGGACGACCCGGAGTTCCCCGCGCACGGGACGGAGCGCACCGGAGCGAAGCTGCGCGCGCAGTGGAAGCTCTTCGGCGCCGAGGACAAGGCCTGGTGCAAGCTCTTCGCCGGCGGCCACGACTACGACCAGCCGATGCGCGAGGCGGCGCTGGGCTTCTTCGACCTCTACCTCAAGGGCAAGGGCAACGGCGCGCCCGTACCGGAGCTGCCGATGAAGACCGAGCCTCCCGAGTCGCCCGAGATGTTCTGCATCGGACCCCAAGTGCAGACGCAGACGACGATGCGCGAGATCGCGCGCGCCAACGTCGCGCGCGCCGGCAAGGCCACCTGGGCGCAGATCGTCGCGCTCAACGGCGGGCTGCCCGAGCGCGTGCCCTTCGACGAACAGGAGCTGCCTGCGGATCCCGACGAGCACTGCAGGCTGCTCACGTTCGTCTCCGAGAAGGGCCTGCGCATCCCGGGGCTGCTCTACGAGCCGCACGAACTGCGCGGCGCGCTGGTGCTCCTCAGCGAGCACGGCAAGAACGCCGCGCGCGCGGAGTTCCCGATCGACGCGCTGACCGCGGCGGGCTTTGCCTGCCTCGCGATCGACGTGCGCGGCTTCGGCGAGCTGCCGGGCCTCGATCCCAAGCTGATGAGCTACCTCGGCATCGCGGATGCGTTCGCGATGGGCTGGGACGCCGCGCGCGCGGCGGAGCTGCTGCAGTTCCGCTACCAGCGGCCGCCGCGCACCGCGATCGTCGGCAAGGGCGCGTGCGCCTCGCTGGTCGCGCTCTACGGCGCGCGGATGGGACCGGTCGCGGGCGTCGTCGGCCTCGACGCGCTCGCGGGCTGGGACGAGCTCTTCGACGAGCGCGTGCCGGGCTACGCCGTGCAGCCGCGCGTGATGTACGGCGCGAGCCTCGACGAACTGCGCACGCTCGTCGGCGTGCCCGTCGACTGGCACCTGCGCGCCGAGCACGGGCTCGACGAGCTCTCGCTCATCCGCGCGCAGTTCCCGCGCTGACCTCGAGCACGAAGGTCACCGGCCCGTCGTTGACGAGCTCGACCTGCATGCTCGCGCCGAAACTGCCGGTCGCGACGACGAGACCGAGCGCGCGCAGCTGCGCGACGAAGCGCTCGTAGAGCGGCTCCGCGAGCGCCGGCGGCGCCGCGGCGTCGAAGGACGGCCGTCTCCCGCGCGAGCCGTCCGCGGCGAGCGTGAACTGGCTGACGACGAGCACCTCGCGCGAGAGGTCGAGGGCCGAGAGGTTCATCT
Organism: Planctomycetota bacterium; assembly: GCA_044229935.1. Lineage (GTDB taxonomy): Bacteria > Planctomycetota > UBA1135 > UBA1135 > JADJLZ01. The sequence goes on from JBGASC010000016.1 coordinate 58,742, forward strand.
TGCCCGCCTCGTCCTGGAAGAAGCGGAACTGCGCGATCTTCCGCGCGAGCTCGTCGCACTCGCTCTCGCCGTCGCCCTTCAGCACGCCCAGCAGCACGAGCATGCCCGCGCCGATCTCCCCCACGAGCTCCCCGTCGACGCGCACCGCGGCTCGCGCGACGCGCTGCACGACGGCCTTCACGGCGCGCCCTTCGCCTTCTCCTGCTCGCGCGAGCGGCGGTCGAGCAGCACGCGCGCGCGCAGGCGCTCGAACAACGCGCCGAGCTCGGGCGAGGAGCGCGCCAGCGTCAGCACCTTGAGCCACTCGGTCTCGGCGCGCGCGCTGTCCTTCTTCCAGTACTGCCAGATCAGCGCCTGCTGCACCAGCGGCAGGAGCGCGTTGTGGTCGATCTCGGCCGCCTTCTGCGCCAGTTCGAGCGCCTGCTCGGGCTCCCCCAGCGCCTCTTCGGCGCAGGCCCGCGCGCACAGGGCGCGCGCCGCGCCGGAGAGCTGGCCCTCGAGCTGGTCGAGCCACTCGCGCGCGGCCTTGGGCTCGCCTTCGAGCACCGAGATCACCGCCAGGTCGAGCTCGGCCTCGTTGACCAGCTGCGTGTCGATGCGCGCGTCGCCGCGCGCGCGCTCGAGCCAGGCCTCGAGCGCCTCGTGCGCCAGGCTCGGCGAACCGCCGCGCGCGAGCGTCCAGGCCTCGAGCCAGCGCGTGGGCAGGTGTCCCGGGTCGAGCTCGCGTGCGCGCGCGAGCTCGGCGTTGACCGTCGGCCAGTCGTCCTCGCGCGCGGCCAGGAAGGCGCGCGCGTACGGAACCCAGGCGCACTTGGGATCGAGTCCCGCCGCGCCGTCGAGCAGCACGCGCGCCGCCTGCGCGTCGGTCTCCAGGCGGGCCGCGGCGACGAGATCGACCACGCGCGCCTCGGTCACCTCCGCGCGCCCGCGCCAGCGCTGGCGCAGCTGCTCCATCGCGTGCAGCTGCTCCTCGCTCGGCCGCGCGGCGCCGCTCGTGCCGGGCCAGACGCCGTCGAGCCCGAGCGCCGCGATCTCGGCCTCCTGCTGCCAGAGCGCGAGGTAGATGCTGTCGGGGTGCGTGCGGCGCAGCTCCTCCAGCGCCGCGCGCGCCTCGGCCGCGTGTCCGCTGGCGAGCTGGAAGCGCGCCTCGGCCAGGGCGCGCGTGCCGCTCGCGTCGAGCGCGTCGTAGGCGCTCTGCGCCTTGGGGATCGGCACCAGCGTCGTGCTCGCGCAGGACGCGGCGAACAGCAGCACGAGCGCGAGGGCGCGCCGGATCACCGCCGGATCTTCCCCTCGAAGGAGAGCACGGCGCCGTGCTTCTCCTGGTGCGTCGTCTGGTCGACGAAGCGCACGTCGCCGCGCGCGCGGATGCGCACGTCGCAGGGCACGACGCGCTCGAGGATCGTCACCTTGCGGAAGGCGACCAGCTCCCAATGGTCGAGCCAGGCGTGCAGCTCGTTCTGCCGCCCGGGCTTGAGCCGCGTCTCCTGCAGCAGGCCGTCGCTCGTCGTGCGCGCGGTGGCCTCGTGGTCGTCGAGCACGTTCTGCACGGCGCAGTGCGTCAGGATGCCCTCGGGACCCTCGATCTCGATCTCCTCGGCGAAGATCAGCGCGGGCCCCATGAAGGCGTCCGTCCAGGCGATCGGCGCACGCGGAACCGAGTCCTCCGCGCCCGGATCGCCGCCGGGCTTCTCGCTCTGCTTGGCGGGATGCTGGCAGGCGGCGAGGACGAGGAACAGCGGCCACAGGACGGGGCAGAACTTGGTCATCGTGCGTCTCCTCAGCGCAACCCGCAGGCCGCGAGCGCGCGATCCCTCGTCGCGCGCGCACGGGCACGCGCCACCTCGGCGCCGCGCGCGAGGATCGCGTCGACGCGCGCGGGGTCCTTGACGAACTCCTCGCGCCGCGCGCGAGCCTCGGCGAAGTGCGTCTCGATCGCCTCGATCAGGCGCATCTTCATGTGCCCGTAGCCCGGCGCGTTCGGTCCGCCGGCGCGCACGCGCTCGTGCCACTGCGCGAGCTCCGCTTCGGGCAGGAAGAGCTCGAGGAACTTCAGCAGCAGCACGCCCTCGGGGTCCTTGGGTTCGTCGGGCTGCCGGCTGTCGGTCTTGATCTTGCCGACGGCGTTCTTGAGCGCCTTGCCGCTCTCGAAGATCCACAGGTCGTTGCCGTAGCTCTTCGACATCTTCTCGCCGTCGAGGCCGGGCACCTTGGCGAGGTGCTCCTCCTGCGGCAGCATCGCTTCGGGCCGCGCGAAGACCTGGCCGTAGGCGGCGTTGAACGAGCCGGCCATGTCCTGCGCCATCTCCAGGTGCTGCACCTGGTCCTTGCCGACCGGCACGTGCGTCGAGTCGTAGGCGAGGATGTCGGCCGCCATCAGCACCGGGTAGGTGAAGAGCCCGGCGCTGGGCGTGATGCCGTGCGCGATCTTGTCCTTGTAGGCGTGGGCGCGCTCGAGCAGGCCCATGCCGGTGACGCACAGGAGCATCCAGGTGAGCTCGGTCACCTCGGGCACGTCGCTCTGGCGGAAGAGCACCGAGCGCTCGGGGTCCAGCCCCAGCGCGAGGTAGGTCAGGGCCACGCCGCGGATCGCCTCGCGCAGCTTCTCGGGCTCGCGGCTGGAGATCAGCGCGTGGTAGTCGGCGATGAAGTAGAAGCGCTCGCCCTCCTGCTCCTGCAGCGCGATGTGCTGTCGGATCGCGCCGAAGTAGTTGCCCAGGTGAGGACGCCCACTGGGCGTGATCCCGGAGAGGAAGGTCTTCCTGGCCATCGCGCAGCGGACGGTAGCAAGCACCGCGCGGGCCCTCAAGCGCACGAGTCGCTTGCATCGGCCCCCGGGAATTCCACAATCGCGCGCCGATGAGTGCGGGAACGAGCAGCCGGGGAGGGCGGCATCGCGCGGGCCGCGCCGCGGCGCACGCCCTGCGCCTGGCCTGCCTCGTGCTCGCCTCGCTCGTCGCGGGCTGCGCGGGCTTCCGCTCCGAGCGCCACATGGCGCCGCTGTTCAGCGAGCTCTCGACCGCCGGCGGAGGGACCGAGATCGAGGCGCTCGGCGGCTCGATCCGCGTCCGGCGCGCGAAGCCGCAGGGCTCGATCACGCAGTGGGCCGTGCGCCCGCTGGTGATGCGCGACGAGAAGCCCGACGGCGACTTCGTGATGCGCTACCTGACGCCCTTCGGCCGCGCGGAGCGCAAGGGGCCGGACTTCGGCTGGTACCTGCTGCCCGTGACGCTCTACAGCCGGCACGAGCGCGTCGATGCGCCGAGCGAGTTCACGCTGATCACGCTCCCGGGCATCTACTGGTCGCGCACCGCCGACGGGCGCATCCTGCGCGCCTGGTTCCCCTTCGGCGGCGTGTTCGAGCGCTTCCTCTCCTTCGACCGCTTCGAGTTCGTGCTCTTCCCGCTCTACGCGCGCAGCGAGCGCTCGGGCCGCACCACCACGCACGTCCTCTGGCCGTTCTTCTCGCGCACCACCGGCGCGGGCGGTCCGAGCTGGCGCCTCTGGCCGCTGATCGGCCACGACAGCTACGAGGGCCGCTACGCGCGCTGGTTCGCGCTCTGGCCGGTGTTCCAGTGGGACCGCGAGCGCCTGTGGGCCGCGCCCGAGGACCAGGAGCGGCGCTGGTTCGTCTTCCCGTTCTACGGCGAGGCGCACCGGCGCAACTTCGAGTCGCACACGCTGCTGTGGCCCTTCTTCGGCTGGGCCTCGAACCCCGACAACGGGTTCTGGGCCTGGGACGGACCCTGGCCGCTGGTGCGCTTCGAGCGCGATCCCGAGCACGACGTCGAGCGCTCGCGCCTGTGGCCGCTGTGGTCGTACTACCACGGCGACGGGCTGGACTCGACCTGGGTGCTCTGGCCGGTGATCAACCTGCGCCACGAGGAGTACGAGCACGCGATCAAGGACGCCTTCTTCGTCCTCCCCTTCTGGCAGGCCTGGCAGCGCCGCGACGACGATACGGGCGCGAGCTCCTGGCAGCGCCTGTGGCCGCTCTACCAGCTCGACCGGCCGGCCCCGGAGCAGGCGCGCATCTCGTTCCCCGCGCTCAACCCGCTCTGGCGCACGGAGGAGATCGAGGAGATGTACGCCTGGATCTGGGAGCTCTTCGCGCGCGAGACCGACCACGAGAAGCTCTCCGAGCGCTCCTGGCTGGGCCTGTGGCGGCGCGAGAAGGACGCCGACGAGGACCGGCGCTCGCTGGCCTTCCTCTGGGCGCGCCGGGACTGGCGCGATTCGGCCGACCGGCGCGTGCGCGACCACTCGCTCTTCTTCGGCCTCCTGCGCTGGCGCACGCGCGAGGACGGGATGCTGCGCGGACTGCCCCCGGCGCTGCCCGGTCCGGGCTGGCCACTGGAACGCAGCCCGCGCGGAAAGGCACCCTGAGGGGCACGCCCATGTCCTTCGCCAAGCCCTTCGTCGATCTGTGCCTGGGCATCGGATTCCAGATCGAGCTCCTCGCCGGGACGATCGCGCGCCTGTACGACCTGCCGCGTCGCTGGCGCCCGGTCGCGGAGATCCTCTACCAGGGCGCGGTGCAGGGACTGCACGTCGTGCTGCTGGTCGGCCTGTTCGTCGGGATGATCGTCGCGCTGCAGACCGGCATCGAGCTGCAGCGCATCGGCCAGCAGGACCAGATCGGAACGATCGTCGCGATCACGATGGCGCGCGAGATGGGCCCGTTCATCACCGCCACGATCCTGGCCGCGACGATGGGCAGCTCGATGGCGGCCGAGCTCGGCACGATGGCGGTCTCCGACGAGCTCGCGGCCCTGGAGGTGCTCTCGATCGACCGCATCAAGCTGCTCGTGCTGCCGCGCCTGGTCGCGATCGCGCTGGCGGCGCCGCTCTTGACGATCCTGTGCGACTCGATCGGCATCTTCGGCGGCGGCTTCGTGGCGCAATCGCAGCTGCACGTCAGCACGCAGCTCTACTACGACTCGGCGATCGAGGCGCTGCGCGACCCGGCGCACCTCCTGCCGCTGCCCAAGGACGTCTACGCGGGCCTGTTCAAGTCGACCGTCTTCGGCGTGCTGATCGCGATCATCGGCTGCAGCGCGGGACTGCGCGCGCACGGCGGAGCGCTGGGCGTCGGCATCGCGACCCGCGCGGCGGTGCGCGACTCGATCATCGCGATCATCATCGCCAACTACTTCATCACCTGGATGCTGTACCAGTCCTGAGGACGCCATGGACGGCACGAACGAGGTGGTGATCCGGTTCCGCGACGTGCACAAGAGCTTCGGCTCGCAGCACGTTCTGCGCGGGCTCTCCTTCGAGGTGAGCCGCGGCGAGACGCTGGCCGTGATGGGCCCCTCGGGCACGGGCAAGTCGGTCGTGCTGCGGCACGTGATCGGCCTCCTGCGCCAGGACAGCGGCGCGGTCGAGGTCGAGGGCCAGGAGGTCTCGCGGCTCTCGCGCAAGGAGCTCTCGGCCCTGCGCCGGCGCATGGGCTTCCTGTTCCAGGAGGGCGCGCTGATCAACTGGCTCTCGGTCGGCGAGAACGTGGCGCTGCCGCTGCGCGAGAACACGCGCCTCTCCGAGGCCGAGATCCGCGCCAAGGTGCAGGCGAAGCTGGAGCTCGTGCGCATCCCCGACGCCTGGAACAAGATGCCCTCGCAGATCTCGGGCGGGATGAAGAAGCGCGTGGGACTCGCGCGCGCGCTGATCACCGACCCGGAGATCGTGCTCTACGACGAGCCCAACGCCGGCCTCGACCCGGAGATCTCGCACTCGATCAACGAGCTGATCCGCGACGTGCAGCGCGAGCTCTCCGTCACCTCCGTGGTGGTCGAGCACCGCGTGCGCTGCATCAAGACCGTCGCCGACCGCGTGATCTTCCTCGAGCAGGGCCAGGTGCTGCTCGACCTCCCGCCGCGCGAGTTCTTCGCCAGCGACCACCCGCGCCTGCGCCAGTTCCTGGGCGTGGATCCCGACTGAGGAGCCGTCATGACCACATCGCGTTCGTTCGTGCTGGGCCTGTTCTTCCTCGCCGCGCTGGGCGTGCTCGGGTACTACACGCTCTTCCTGACCAACTTCACGCTCTTCAAGGAGACGCCCCTGCTGATCGTGCACTTCCAGCGCACGAACGGACTGCGCGAGGGCGACGCGGTGCTGGTCGCGGGCATGCGCTGGGGCCGCGTGCAGAAGCTCACCTACGATCCCAAGGCGCCCGAGGAGCGGCGCGTGACGGTGCTCGCCTCGCTGAACGATCCGCTCGAGCTGCGCGAGGGCTTCAGCATCACGATCGAGGACGCCACGCTGCTGGGCGGGCGCAACCTCGCGATCGATCCGGGCCCGGCGCAGAACAAGCCGATCGAGCGCAACACGCAGCTGATCGGCAGCGTCGCGCCCAACCCGCTCAACGCGCTCGGCGATCTGGTCAAGGAGAGCAAGGCCGACTTCCAGCAGGCCGTCGACGACATCGCCTTCCTCACGCGCAGCGTGCGCGAGGGCAAGGGCCCGCTCGGCCGCGTCTTCCGCGACGAGGCGATGGCGAACGACCTCGCTCAGTCGGTGGCGCACGCCTCGAAGACGCTCGAGCAGCTCGAGCGCATCTCGACCGACCTCGCCGCGGGCAAGGGCACGGCCGGGCGCCTGCTCAACGACGCCAGCCTGTTCGAGGACCTCAGCCAGGCCTCGCGCAAGCTGGCCAAGCTCGTCGACGACGCCGACGCGCTCGCGGTCGACGTGCGCTCGGGCAAGGGCCTGGCCGGCCGCATCATCAGCGACGAGGCCTGGGCCAAGGACGTCGGCGACACGCTGCGGCAGGTCAATGCGATCGTCAAGAAGATCGAGCAGGGCGACGGCACGCTGGCGCGCCTGATCAACGACGGCACGCTGGCCGAGGACGCGCAGCGCATCGTCTCGCACGTCGCGGCCGGCAAGGGCAGCGTCGGCAAGGCGCTGATGAAGGACGAGCTCTACGACAACTTCCGCGAGACCAGCGAGAACATCGCCGTGGTCACCGGCACGATCCGCAGCGGCCAGGGCAGCCTGGGCCGGCTGATCATGGACGAGGAGCTCTACGTGCAGGTCAAGACGGCCCTCTCGATCGTGCAGCGCGCGCTCGAGGAGTACCGCGAGGCCGCGCCGATCACGACCTTCACGTCGATCTTCTTCAACGCGTTCTAGCGCGAAGGCGCGGGCCGTCCGTGCGCTCAGCGCGCGCGCGGCCCGAGCAGGCGCTCGACCCACTTGCCGATCGAGTCGGCCTCGAGGTTGACCGGCGTCCCGGGCGAGGCCGAGCCCAGCGTCGTCCCCGCGAGCGTCAGCGGGATCAGCGCCACGCCGAAGCGGCGGCCCTCTGGCGCGACGACGGTCAGGCTGACGCCGTCGACCGTGATGCTGCCCTTGTCGACCAGCCAGCGCTCGAAGCCGGCCGGCACCTCGAACTCCATCCAGGCGCCGCCGTCGCCGGTCGCACGGCGTTCGAGCACCATCCCGACCGCGTCGACGTGGCCGCTGACCAGGTGGCCGTCGAGGCGCTCGCCCAGGCGCAGGGCGCGCTCGAGGTTGAGCTCGACCCCCTCGCGCAGCGCGCCGAACCAGGTGCGGGTGAGCGTCTCGGGCGAGAGGTCGAAGACGAGCTCGCCCCCGTCCCCGGGCGTGGCCGCGACGCTCAGGCAGGCGCCGCTGATCGCGATGCTCTGGCCCAGGCCGGCCTCGAAGCCCTCGAACGCGGGCCGCAGCGCCAGGCGCAGGCCTCCCCCGCGGCGTTCGACGCGCGTGACGCGCGCCTTGCCCTCGACCAGACCGGTGAACATGGGGCAGGATTCTGTCTCGACCGCCAGCGGAGGGCCAGGGCCATTCCTTGACGCCCCAGGGCCGCGGATCTAACCTGCTTGGCCCTTCCTGCCGGGCAGCCCCCGTCCTGGAAGGTCGAGCCGTGCCGTTCTTTGCCATCCTGACCCTGTTCCCCGAGGCGCTGGAACCCTACGTCGCCACCGGGATGCTGCGCGTCGCCCAGGAGAAGGGGCTCGCGCGCATCCAGCTGATCGACTTCCGCGACTTCACGCGCGATCGGCACCGCACGGTCGACGACCGGCCCTTCGGCGGCGGCCCCGGCATGCTGCTCAAGCCCGAGCCGATCGCCGAGTGCATCGAATGGCTCGAGCGCCGCCACGGACGCTTCCACAAGATCGCGCTCTGCCCGTCGGGCCGGCCCTTCGCGCAGCCGCGCGCGGCCGAGCTGGCCCGCGAGGAGCGCGTGCTGCTCCTGTGCGGACGCTACGAGGGCTTCGACACGCGACTGCTCGAGCAGTTCGGGTTCGAAGAGCTCTCGGTCGGCGATTTCGTGCTGGCCGGCGGCGAGTTGCCCGCCCTGTGCGTGCTCGAAGCGGCCGTGCGCCTCCTGCCCGGCGTGCTCGGCGACGAGCGCTCGGCGCTGGAGGACTCCTTCGGCCCGAGCGGCGTGCTCGACCACCCGCACTACACCCGCCCGCGCGTCTTCCGCGGCCAGGAGGTGCCGGAGGTGCTGCTCTCGGGCGACCACACGCGCATCGCGCGCTGGCGCGAAGCGCGTGCGCGCGCGCGCACCGCCGAGCGCCGGCCGGACCTCCTCGAACAGGGTCGCACGCAAGCGCCGCACGGCAGCACCCCCAATCCAACCGAACACCGACGATCCGCCCCGGATCGCCAGCCCTAGAAAGGCGGGCCCAAAGCCCGCGAACGAGCCATGCACCTGATCGAGACCCTCGAACGCGAGAACGGCAAGCGCAACCTCCCCCCCGTGCACGTGGGTGACACGGTGGAAGTCCACTACCTGATCAAGGAAGGGGACAAGGAGCGCGTGCAGCTCTTCATCGGCACCATCATCGCCATCACCGGCCGCGGCATCCGCCGCACGATCACGGTGCGCCGCATCGTGCAGGGCGAGGGCGTCGAGCGCTCGTTCCCGCTGCACAGCCCGCGCGTCAAGGACGTGGTGATGACGCGCCGCGGCATCGTGCGCCGCGCCAAGCTCTACTTCCTGCGCGACCGCATCGGCAAGCAGACCAAGCTCAAGGAGCTGCTCGGCGAGAAGGTGCGCAAGGAGCGCGAGTTCGAGAAGGCCATGCGCGCCGCGGCCTCCGAGGAGAGCGCCCAGGCCGACGCCTCGAAGAAGGCGCCCGAGACCGTCAAGGCCTGATCGAACCGGCCGTCGTGCCCCACGACCACGGAACGCGGATGCGGTGCGCCCCGGCCGGGCCCCGCGCCGCGTTCACGCGCTAGAGAGATGCCCCGCGGAATCAGCCAGAGCTCCCCATGAACGAGAACCTCGGCAAGAAGATCACCATCACCGTCGTGCTCGCGGTCGCGGCCATCCTGTGCCTCGTCCTGCCCAAGAAGCCCTTCCGACTGGGCCTCGACCTGCAGGGCGGCACGCGCGTCGTCTGCCGCTTCGACTTCGACGAGGCGCTGCGCCAGAACAAGATCACGGCGCAGGAGAACAGCAACCGTCCGCAGCTGCTGCAGGACATGTGCGGCATCCTGCGCGGGCGCATCGACCCGCAGGGCGTGACCGAGCTCGCGGTCCGGCCCGAGGGCTCCGACCGCATCGTGATCGAGATCCCGGGCGTGGCGGAGCTCGCCGCGGTCACCGTGCAGGGCGTGCTGGGTGCCGCGCTCGACGCCGGGGCGGACACGCTGACGCTCGGGCCGCTCGAGCCGGCGCAGCTCAAGGCCTTCCCGCAGGGCGGCGGCCAGATCCAGATCGGCTCGGAGACGATCGACTACGCGGGCCGCGTCCAGAACACGCTCTCCGGCCTGCAGCGCGGCATCAACGGCACGAGCAAGGCCGCGCACGAAGCCGGCGCGAAGGTCGAGCTGCTCACGAACGACGACATCATCCGCAAGATCATGGAAGTCGGGGACATGCAGTTCCTGCTCGGGGCGCAGGCCTCGGACTTCCAGCGCCTGGGCAGCGACGAGGTCAAGGAGCGCCAGAAGGCGACCGACTGGATCAAGGCCCATCCCGGTCGTCCGCTCGAGGACTTCAACCGCCTCAAGCCCGAGGAGGGCGGCCCCGTCGCGGGCCTGCTGTGGTTCCCGCAGCGCGTCGGCAAGGACGAGGTCGAGACGCCGCTCGACACGCGCCTGCGAGCGCTGGTCGACACCGGCAACCCCAACTGGGTCTTCACCGGCGAGAAGCTCGAGACGGTCGGCTTCAGCCAGGACAGCTACGGCTACCCGGCAGTGTCGTTCGAGATCTCGACCGACGCGAAGAACGCCTTCGGCGAGTTCACCGAGAAGAACATCGGCCGCGGCATGGCGATCGTGCTCAACGGCGAGGTCGTCACGCTGGCCACGATCCGCAGCCGCCTGCCGGGCTCGGGCATCATCGAGGGCGGCGCGGGCGGCTTCACCGCCAAGGAAGTGCAGGACATGGTCTCGACGCTGCGCTCGGGATCGCTGCGCATCAAGCCCGAGATCCAGAGCAAGACCCGCGTCGGCGCCACGCTCGGCGACGAGTCCGTGATGCGCAGCTTCTACTCCTCGCTGGTCGCGCTCGGGATCATCGTGGTGTTCATGGTGTTCTTCTATCACAAGCTCGGCACGTTCTCGGTGCTGGGCCTGTTCCTCAACCTGCTCTACCTGCTCGGCGCGCTGGCCTTCGTCAAGGCGACGCTGACGCTGCCCGGCGTCGCGGGCGTGATCCTGACGCTGGGCATGGCGGTCGACGGGAACATCCTGATCTACGAGCGACTGCGCGAGGAGCTCGCGCGCGGCCTGAAGCAGATCCAGGCGGCCAAGGCCGCCTTCGAGCGCGCGGCCGTGACGATCATCGACAGCAACCTGACCACGCTGATCGCGGGCATCGTGCTTTACTTCTTCGGCACCGGCCCGATCCGCGGCTTCGCCACGACGCTCAACGCGGGCATCCTCTCCACGCTCTTCACGGTCATCGTCGTGACCGAGGTGCTGGTCTTCAGCGACCTGAAGAAGGGCAAGGCCAACTTCTCGATGAAGCACGTGCTGGTCAACCCCGGCTGGCCGTTCATGAAGTGGAGCAAGTACGCGATCGCCGCCTCGCTGCTGGTGATCGTGGCCGGGATGGGCCTGTTCATCTCGATGCCCGACCACGAGAAGCTCGGCACCGACTTCATGGGCGGCTTCTCGATGACCGTGCGCACGGACGAGCCGCAGCAGATCGCCCGCGTGCGCGAGCTCGTCGGCGCGATCCCCGGCACGGTCGGACGCTCCTCGACGGTGGTGCCGATCCTGGAGACGGGCGACAAGGTCGCGGGCTACCGCTCCTTCCGCATCACCTACAAGCTCGAGAGCACCGAGACCGGCGTCGGCGACGCGCAGGGCGAGAGCAGCATGAAGCAGGTGCAGACCGCGCTCGCGGGCCTGCTGCAGAAGGGCCCGATCGAGCTCGCGGTCTCCGAGGACGGGCTCAAGGCCACCGGGCGCCTGCACTTCGAGGACAAGCACTCGCAGTCCGACGTCGTCGGCGCGCTGACCACGCTGGGCCTCAAGGACGCCAGCGCCACGCCCGTCGCAGGCACGCCGCTCGTCTTCGACTTCGCCGGCACGCTCGACTCGAAGAACAGCACGGCCGGGCTGATGGGGATCTTCGACGCGCGCCTGAAGACCATGAAGGACTCGGGCGGCGCGTTCTTCCACCTCTCGAACGCCGTTCCGGAGTCGGACTACATCGGGCCGCAGGTCGGCAGCGAACTGCGCGACAAGGCCGTGCTGGCGGTGCTGCTCAGCCTGGTCGGCACGATGTTCTACCTGCGCATCCGCTTCGCCGAGTACGCCTACGGCGTGGCGGTCGTGGTCTCGCTGCTGCACGACGTGTTCATCGCGCTCGGCGCGCTGGCGCTGGCCGCCAAGCTGCAGATCCTGCAGGCCGAGGTCGACCTCTCGATGATCGCGGCCTTCCTCACGATCATCGGCTACTCGCAGAACGACACGATCGTGATCTTCGACCGCGTGCGCGAGAACCGCACGAAGTCGAACAAGCCGCTCGCGCAGATCCTCGACGACTCGATCAACGAGTGCTTCGGACGCACGATCCTGACCACCAGCACGGTGGTGCTGACGCTGCTCGTGCTGTTCCTCTTCAACGTCGGATCGCGCAACGTGCTCGAGGGCTTCTCCTACTGCATGCTCGTCGGCGTGATCTCGGGCGCCTACTCGACGATCTACGTCGCCAGCCCGGTGCTGCTCTGGCTCGAGAACCGCGCGGCCCGCAAGGCCGGCGGTGACGACGAGGGCAAGGGCAAGGAACTCGCCAAGGCCAAGGCCGCCGCCGGCACGACGACCTGATCGTGAAGCTCGCGCTCGGAGCCGCACTGCTGCTGGCGCTGTTCGCGCTGGTGGTGTCGCTCGAGCGCCGCAAGTCGCAGGCGGCGAAGCCGGAGCCCGCGGGCGCCCCGGCCGCGAGCTTCGAGGACGAGCCGGGCTGGGGCAGCGTGGTCGTCGGCGCGCCCCGCGGCGCTGCGCCGCTGGGCGACGAGGACGCGGGCAGCGGCGCTGCGCCGCAGGCTCCCGCTCCGGGCCCGGGCAAGGCTCCCTCCGGTCCTGCTTCCGCGCCCGGCGCGCCGGCGCCCGCGAAGCCGCTGCCCCCCACCGCGCACGCCTTCGAGCTGAGCGTGGCCAAGGGCCAGACGCTCTCGACGATCTGCAAGGAGCACTACGGCAGCGCGCGCGTCGAGCTGGTGCAGGCGCTCGCGCGCGCGAACGGCCTCGCCTCGCCCGATGCGGTGCGCGAGGGACAGAAGCTGACGCTGCCGCCGCTCGAGGAGCTGACGGCGAAGAAGCCCTGATCGCGCCCCGGACGCGAGCGTGCGCGCTCAGCCCGGCTCGGCGCGCGCCGTCTCGCCGGCCACCGGCTCGAACAGCACGCCGGGCAGCGCGCCGCGGCGCAGGTTGCCCAGCGCGCCGTGCGTCAGCCGCACGCGCAGGCGGCGCATGCTGCGCGCCTCGTCCCAGTCGTCCTCGAGCGGCTGGCAGAGCTTGCGCAGCTGCGACTCGAAGCGGCCCGCGTTCATCGGCAGGAGCACGTCGATCAGCGTCGAGCGCTGGTCCAGGCGCGCGCGCACCAGGCGCTCGAGCTCGGCCAGGCCCTCGCCGGTCGCGGCCGAGACGTGCACGGCCTCCTGGCGGCGGCCGGCGCGCAGGTACTGCAGCGCGATGCGGTCGGGCACGCGGTCCACCTTGTTGAAGACCAGGATCGCGCCCGAGAGGTCCTGGCTGAGCTCGCCCAGCACGCCCTCGACCGCCTCCATCTGCGCCGCGGCGTCCGGATGCGAGCCGTCGACGACGTGCAGCAGCAGGTCCGCGTGCAGCGTCTCCTCCAGCGTCGCGTGGAACGAGGCCACGAGGTGGTGCGGCAGCCGCTGCAGGAATCCGACCGTGTCGCTGAGCAGCACCGTGCGGCCGTCGGACAGGCGCCACTGCCGCGTGCGCGTGTCGAGCGTGGCGAAGAGCATGTCGGCCACGAACTCCTTCGCGCCGGTGAGCTTGTTCAAGAGCGTCGACTTGCCCGCGTTGGTGTAGCCGACGAGACCGACGGTGAACTGGTCCGAGCGCGTGCGCACCTCGCGCTGCTTGCGCGCCTCGATCTCCTCCAGCTCGGCCTTGAGGATCTTGATGCGCTCCTTGATCAGGCGCTTGTCCGTCTCGAGCTGCGTCTCGCCCGGACCGCGCGTGCCGATCGCGCCCTCCATGCGCTCCAGGTGCGTCCACATCCGACGCAGGCGCGGGGCGAGGTACTCCATCTGCGCCAGCTCGACCTGCAGGCGCGCCTGCACGGTCTTGGCGCGGCGCGCGAAGATGTCGAGGATCAGCTCGGAGCGGTCGACGACGCGCACGTTCCAGGCCTTCTCCAGGTTGCGCGCCTGGGCCGGCGAGAGGTCGTTGTCGACCACGACGAGGTCGGGCTCGAGGCGCTCGACCTCCAGGCGGATCTCGTCGACCTTGCCCTTGCCGAAGAGCGTCGCCGGCGAGGCCGAGGCCTTCTTCTGCAGGATGCCCTCGCCCGCCACCTCGGCATCGGCCGCGACCACCAGGCCCATGGCCTCGGAGAGATCGCACTCGGCCTCGAGCGCGGGCGTTCCCGGCGCGGAGGAGCGCATCCCGACCACCAGCGCGCGCTCGCGCGGCTTGCCCGTGGCACGCGGGGCGCGGCTCATGGAACCATGGCCTGCTCGCGCACGGGCGCGAGCGAGAGCTCGATCGCCTCCAGCGCCTCGCCGTCCGCGCGCGCGCGCAGCAGCGTGTGCACGCGCCAGGCCGGACGCGCCTCGGGATGGTCCGAACGCCAATGGCAGCCGCGCGACTCCTCGCGCGTCAGCGCGCCGATCGTCGCCAGGCGCGCGACGGTGAGCATGTTGAGGAGCTCCCAGGCGCGCGGCTCGCTCGGGCCGAGGTCCTCGACCGCGCGCGACCAGAAGGCGATCTTCGCGAGCGCGTCCTCGAGGCCGGCGCGCTCGCGTTCGACGCCCATCTGGCGCCACATCAGCGACTTGAGCGAGTAGATCAGGTCCTCGAGGCTGACGCGCACGCCCGGCGGCGGCTTGGGCATCTCGCGCGTGCGGCGCACGGCGGTCAGCGCACGATCGGCGCCGCCGCCCTGGAGCGCGGCGGCCGCTCCCGCGCGCAGGCCGAGCACGAGGCCCTCGAGCAGCGAGTTCGAGCCCATGCGGTTGGCGCCGTGCAGGCCCGAGCTCGAGCACTCGCCCACCGCCCACAGGCCCGCGACGTTCGTGCGCCCGTCGAGATCGACCGCGAGACCGCCGACCATGTAGTGCGCGCCCGGGCGCACCGGCACGGGGTCCTTCGCGATGTCGATGCCGAAGAAGCGGCAGGTGCGGCTGATGCCGGGGAAGAGCACGTGCGGGTCGCTGTCGACCTGCGAGAGGTCGAGGTAGACGCTGGTGTCGTTGGTCTTGACCATCTGCGCGAACACCGCGCGGCTGACGACGTCGCGCGGCGCGAGCTCGGCCTGCGGATGGTACTCGGGCATGAAGCGCCGGCCGGTCCGGTCGCGCAGGATGCCGCCTGCACCGCGCACGATCTCGCTGATCAACTGGCGCGCGGCGCCGGCGATGTAGAGGCAGGTCGGGTGGAACTGCACGAACTCGAGGTCGCGCACCTGCGCGCCGGCCCGGAACCCCAGCGCCACGCCGTCGCCCGTGGCGATCACCGGGTTGGTGGTCTCGCGGTAGATCTGGCCCGCGCCGCCCGTGCACAGGATCACATGGCCGGCCGAGAAGGCCACGAGGTCGCCGCGCGCGGTGCGCGTCAGCATGCCGACCACGCGGCCGTCGGGGGCCGAGAGCAGGTCGAGCACGAAGGTGTGCGGGAAGACCGTCAGCCCCGGGTGGTTGAGCACCGCGCTGGTCAGCGCGCGCTGGATCTCCTGGCCGGTCGCGTCGCCCTGCGAGTGCAGGATGCGCGGGTGGCTGTGGCCGCCCTCGCGCGACAGATCGATCTCCCCCGCCGGCGTGCGGTCGAACTCGGTGCCCATCTGCAGCAGCTTCTCGACCGCCGTCGGTCCGCCGCGGACGACGCAGTCGACCGCCTCGCGCTCGGAGAGGCCGCAGCCCACGCGCAGCGTGTCGGCGATGTGCGCGTCGAAGGTGTCGGGCGCCGCCAGGACCGCCGCCAGCCCGCCCTGCGCGTAGACCGTGTTGGTCTCGCGCAGCTCGGCCTTCGCCACCAGTGCCACGGACGCTCCGCGTCCCGCGGCCGCGATCGCGGCGGCGCTGCCCGCGACCCCGCTGCCGACGACGACCACGTCGAAGCGGTAGACCGGGACCTGCCGGAAGGAGAACGGGACGAGGTAGCGCTCGAGGCCGAAGGGGAAGGTCGTGTTCAAGGCTTGGGAGGGCTTCTGCTCCCGCGCGCGGGAACGAGTACGTTCTTATTCGACAAGGACTTGGAACGCAAGTCCCGAGACCAGGGCGCACGAGCGCGCCGGCTCGCCGGAAAGTTCGATTCGGGTCTTGTTCGGGTCGGGGCCCGTCGATAGATTCGGGTTCTGTTCGGTCCGGGTGGTGACCCAGCAAGAACACCGCACGTCTCTCCTCGCGAGAGCTCGCGCGGGCCACGAGCCAAGAAGCCAACCGTCCCAAGGAACAAGGAGACAGACCATGACGCAGATCCTCTCCCTCACGCGCCGCGACAAGCTCACGTTCATCGTGTTCGCCGTGCTGATCGCGACGACCTTCCTGTTCTGATCCGCGCTCGCCTCACGCCCTCCGGCCACACCCATTCCAGCCTCCCCTCGCGCCCCAACCCACCTCGGATGGTCCCCCTCCCGCCCCTCACGCGTCGTCAGCGAGAGATCCTGACGATCTTCGAGACCTACCGTCGCAAGCACGGCATCAGCCCGACGCTGGAGGAGATCGCCCAGTCGCTGGGCGTCAACAAGGTGACCGTCTTCGGCCACGTGGCCGAGCTCGAGCGCAAGGGCGTGCTCTCGCGCAGCAAGCGCGGCATCAGCCGTGGCCTGCAGCCCGTCGAGGCCGAGGCGCCCAGCGCCTCCAAGCTGCAGATCCTCGGTCGCGTCGCCGCCGGCGCCCCGATCGAGACCGTCGAGGCCCCCGAGGAGCTCGACCTCGCCTCGCTCGTCCCGCCCGACCGCGAGGTCTTCGCGTTGCGCGTCAAGGGCAACTCGATGATCGAGGACTCGATCCGCGACGGCGACCTGGTGCTGGTCGAGAACCGCAAGCAGGCCCACAACGGCGAGATCGTCGTCGCCGTGCTCCCCGACGGGGACGCCACGCTCAAGCGCTTCTACCGCGAGAAGGACGGCAGCTTCCGCCTGCAGCCGGCCAACTCCGAGATGCAGCCCATCCGCACGCGCGAGGTCGAGATCCGCGGCGTCGTGCTGGCCGTCCTGCGCCAGTACTGATCCGCGAGGCGGCGGCGTCGAGCGGCCTGGCAGAAGGTCGCTCCGCCCCGGGGCCGGGCGGGACCGATCTCGGCCCGCATCGATCCGCTCTCGCGGCGCCACCCGCTCGGACAGTGCGCCCCCTTCCCGCGGCGCCACTCGCTCGGGCATTGCGACCCGTTCCCGCGGCGCCACTCGCTCAGCCACTGCCACCTGCTCGCACGGCGCCAACGAAGCCGCGCAGCACCAACACAGCGGGCCGGCATCACGCCGGCCCGCCGCGTTTCAGCTCAGGAACGAGCCGTGTCCTCGATCAGGGTGTCCAGATCGCGGTCACGGCGTTGGTGAAGTTCGACGTGTCCGCCGTGCAGAAGCTGGCCGGATCCCGGTACTGCGCCTGGTAGTGGCGCGTCGCGCCGCCCGCGGGCACGAGTCCCTTGACCGAGATCGGCAGGTCGCCGAACTGCGGGTAGCTCGTGCTGCCGCCCGAGCTCGACTTGACGCCGAGGCGGATCACCGAGCCCGACGTGCAGCGCAGGCCGTCGAACAGCGCGATGCCCGCGCCGCCGTTGTCCTGGTTGTTGCCCTGGAAGAAGACCACGGTGGCCGAAGCCGGCGTGCCCGAGGTGGTCAGCACCAGCGTGTCGCTCGAGACCTGGGGGTTGCCGCTGCCGGCGAGCCCGCCGCCCTGACCCGTCGAGTTCGCGCAGCCGCGCCCCGCGCCACCGTTGTTGGCGCAGGGGCAGGCGGCGCCGCTGCCGTCGCCGAAGCAGTACGGCGTGACGGAGGAGTTGCACACCTTGCGGTCGACCACGAAGTCGTCGACCGCGGCCTCGACGAGCGAGCCCGTGCCCGCGTCCTCGGCCACGAAGCGCACGCGCACCTGCGCGGTCGGTGTCACGAAGCTCGAGACGGTGAACTGGTGGAAGACCCAGCCCCCCGAGGTGCCTGCACCGGCCGGTCCGACGGTCTCGGCGTTGACCCAGGTCGTGCCGTTGTTGTTGCTGACGTCGACGCGGAACGTGTCGGCGTTCGGCGCGCCGCCCTGGTCGTTGGAGTACCAGCGCCAGTAGCTGACCTGCGCCGTGGGCGAGGCGCTCAGGTCGATCACGGGCGAGATCAGCGTCGTCGCCCCGCCGTCGACGTCGTTGGCGCCCAGGCTCGTGCCGGCCGCCGCGCCGGTGACGAAGCAGTTGACGCCCGCAAGCGTGTGGTCGTCCTCGGGCTGCGCGCCCGTGCCCTCGGGGTCGGCGCGCTCCCAGACGCCGGTCGTGGCGGTGTCGCCGGCGGCTCCGATGGTCCAGCCCTGGCTGGTCTCGAAGCTGTCGGAGAACGAGGTCACCACGCCCGTGAAGACCGAGGCGCTGTAGGTCGTCGCCGGCGCCCCGGCAGGATCGGTGACCGCTCCGTTGTTGGTCTGCGTCGTGACGTAGTAGCGCACCGCATCGAAGCAGGTCCCCGCCGGCAGCGTCGCCGTGTACTGGTTCGGCGCGCCCTGCAGCAGGCTGACGGTCTGGAACGCCCCTCCGTTGACGGAGTAGGAGAGCTGGCCGGTCCCCGGCGTCGGGATCGTGCCCGCCTGCCCGCTGAGGTTGACCGGGAAGCTCGTCGTCGCGCCGGGCATCAGCTGCGTCGGCGTGCCGTTGGGGTACTGGAAGATCACGATCACGGGCGCGTCGAAGGCCTCGACGACGCCGGTGGTCGTGCTCGACGCGGGCGAGGTCGCGGAGAAACCGCAGCCGCGCTTGGCGAAGCCGCTCCACAGCTCGCCGAGGTGCACGCCGCCGTAGTCGACGAGATCGGCCTGCAGGATCGCGTCGCGCGCCTGGAGGAAGGTCGGGTTGCCGACGGAGAGCTTCATCCCGTCGACCACCAGCTGCAGGATCACGTCGTTGCCCGCGAAGCCCAGCGAGTGGATCAGGTTCGCGCGGCACTCCAGCAGCATGTTGCACCAGATCTCGCCGACGTTGTGCACCTCGTTGGCGGTGTTGCCGATCACGGAGCTGCGCGGCACGTTGGCCGGGTAGCTCTGCTGGTTGGGATCGGTGTCGGCGTAGGTCGTCGGGTTCTTGTTGAGGTCCGTGCTGTACGGGAAGCGGCGGATGCCGAAGTAGTAGTTGTCGACGAAGCCCGCGCTGAGCTGGTACGTGACGTAGCCGCCGGTGGTGTAGACCTGATCCGGGTCCTCGCTCGCGTCCGAGTTGATGCAGCGCGCGACGAAGTCGCTCCAGCCCTCGCCCATGCCGCCCGGCTGCGTGCCCGAGAGCCCGCCGTGCAGGCGGATCGAGGTGCCGTGCGTGAGCTCGTGGTAGACCACGTCCGCGTCGAGCGAGCCGTCGCGGTCGGGCGTCGGGCCGGTGAACACGTACATCTGGCAGCGCGCCGACGAGCCGTCGCTCCCGCTGGTGCCGAAGTTGGCGTTGTTGGTGCCGCCGCCATCCTGGCAATCGGCCTGCACCGCGTCGTTGCCCGTCCCGCCCAGGCCGAAGTTGTTCGTCTGGAAGTTGCCCGAGGCCTCGTCGAAGCCCAGCGCGTAGAGCCGGTCGTGGTAGCGGTTGGCGAGGTAGAAGAAGTTGACGATCGAGGCCTGCGTGTAGGTCGACGGCGCGAGCGTGTTGTCCTGCGCGATGTCGAAGGTGCGCGCGGGGCTGCCCTGCGGCCGCGGCAGGTCGGCCACGTTGTTGTTGTCGAGGTCGCTGTGCGCGTCGACGTTGTTGCCGAGCGTCTCGTTGTTGCCGTCGTCGATCCAGCCGTTGGGCGACCAGGGGGCCATGTCGGAGGGCTGGACCGTCAGCAGCGTGCGCGAGACGAAGGGGAACTGCACGCCGTTGGGCGTGGCGTTGCCGGGCGTTCCGGGAGCGGGGCTGTCGCCGGTGTAGACGCGCAGCGTGATCGACTGCGTGGTGCTGAAGTAGTGCAGGCGGTCCTCGCGGCGCAGGATCGTGCCGTCGGTCGCGTCGACGATCACGTCGTAGGTGTGGCCGACGCCGGGAACGGGCAGCACCAGCGCCCAGGCGCTGCGCAGGTCGCCGCGCGTGCGCGGGAAGTAGACCAGCTGGCTGGTGACCGGTTCGTCGCCGCGCAGGCTCGCCGAGCTCCAGCGCTGCTCGAGCGCGGCGCCCTGCGGCGCGTCGAGCGCGACGAAGCTCGCCGCTCCGAGGCCGAGGTCGGCGGCGGCCAGCGCCAGCGCGGCCTCGGGGCCGAGCTCCAGCGCGCTGGGCGCGAAGTCCGCCGCGGGACGCGGCAGCATCGTACTCGAGACGTTGATCAGCTGCCCGTCGCGCGTGACGCTGGCGCGCAGCTCGCATCCGAAGAGGTCGACGCCGCCCAGCTGCTGCTGCAGCGTGAGGTGCGTGACGCCGTTGTGGCGCGTGCGCAGGTCGCGCACGATGCGCGCGCGCTCGATCTCGCCGGGACCGGCCTCGAACAGCGCCGGAGACTGGGCCACGAAGCCGCGCAGCACGTCGAGCGCGCGGAAATCGCCCTGGATCGGGCCGGTCAGGAGCGCCTGCGTCGACGCCAGCCAGCGCGGCGTGCCGAGGAAGGGATCCTCCTCGAGCTTCACTCCGGGCACGCGCAGCGCAAGACGCGCGAGCTCCTGCGCGCGCGCCTCGCGGGTGGCGGCGTCGCGGACGGCGCCGATCGCCAGCGCGTGCGCGGCGAGCGGGACGCCCTCGGCGTCGGTGCGGATGTCGAGGTACGGGAGCCCCGCGTCCGTGCTCGCTCCGTTCGCGTGCGCGAGCGGCGAGTGCGGGTCGAACTGGGCCAGGGCGGGGGCGGCGACGAGCAGGCTCGCGGCCGCGGCGCGGAGGGTGCGCGACGGGGTGGACAGCATGGGGTCGACTCTTCTCGGGGGGATGGAGGGAACGCGCGTCGGGGGGCGGCGCGCTCGCAGGACTCGAGAGCCAGGATACTCGCCGCGCGCAAGGCGCGGGGACCCCGGCTAGCGCTTCGCGTCGAGGGCCGGCGCGGCCGGAGACGGCCCGCCGGGCAACTCGTGCGGAGCGTGTTCGAGGACGCTCGCCGGCGCGACGATGTTCCCGCGTTCGCGAAATCGCTGCGCGAAGTCGAGCACGTCGCGCGCGTACGTGTAGGCCCCGCTCGAATCGCGCACACGCTGCGCCGCACGCCAGTTCTCCCAGCCCCCCAGCTCCTTCTCCCAGCGCGCGAGCTTCGAACGGCCGGCGTTGTAGCAGACGAGCACCCGCTCGAGATCCGGCCCTTCGAGCCCGATCAGCCAGTCGAGGTAGGCGGCGCCCAGCCGCGTGTTGAGCGCCGCGTCGCTCGTGAGCAGCTCCGGGCTGGGCTCGGGCAGGCCCAGCCGGCGTGCGGCGTCCTTGGCGGCGGGCTGCAGGAGCTGGAACAGTCCGCGCGCGCCCTTCGACGAGACCGCGTCGACCTGCCCGCGGCTCTCGACGTACATCACGCCGGCGAGCAGGCACGCATCGACGCCGCTCTCGGCGGCCGCGAGTCGCAGCACGCTCGCGTGCGACTCGACGCGCCGCACGCCGATCAGGCTCCAGACCTGGCGTGCCAGCTTGGGACCCTGCGACACGCCGAGCCAGGCGAGGCCGAGCGTACAGAGCGCGACCAGCGCGAGGAAACGGCCGCCCAGCACGCTCGCGCCGGGAGCGCGCGACGTGCGCGTGCGCCGGCGCGACGAGCGCCGCTTGCGCTGGACGCGCCGCGCGCTCACGGATCGCGGCGCTTGTCCACGTCCGCCGCCAGACGCGCGATCCAGGCCTCGCGCGAGCCCTGCGGCGGCAGCGCACCGACATCGCGGCCGAGCATGCGCGCCAGCTCGCGCCGCGCGCGCTCGGCGAGCCAGGTCTCCTCGCGCGCGAGCAGGTGCACGAGGTAGCCCAGCCCCTCGCGCGTGCCCTTGCCCGCGAAGGCCTCGGCCGGCGGAGGCGCGAGCTGCAGGCGCTCGAGCGCCGCGCGGAACCAGGCGATCGCATCGTCGTGCACGACGCCGTCCCACCAGTCCCACCAGCGGCCGGCCGGATCCTCCTGCGCACGCAGATCGACGCAGGTCAGCACGGTCAGCTCGGCGCCGATGCGCGCATCGCGCGGGTTGGCGGTCAGCGCGCCGAGCAGCACCGGCACGCTCTCGGGCACGCACTGTTCGGCGAGCACCAGCGCCGCCTCGAGCTTGCCGGCCGGCGACGCGCCCACGAGCGCACGCCGCAGTTCGGGGAAGGCGCGCTCGCGCAGTCGCAGCAGGCCGGTGCGCGCGGCCTCGTGCACGCGCGGCGCGGAGAGGTCCGAGAGCAGCGAGACCAGGAAGGGCGCGCTGGCCGGGTCCTCGAGTTCGGCCAGGCCCTCGACGGCGGCCAGGCGCAGGTCGGGATCGGCGTCGGAGAGCGCCAGCAGCAGCGCATCGAGCACGTACTCGCCGCGCAGACGGCCCACCGCGCGCAGCGCTGCCGCGCGCACGGGCTTGAGGCCCATCCGGGCGCGCACGAGCAGCTCCGTGCGCGCGTTCTCGGCGCGCAGCTCGCCCAGCGACTGCACCGCTGCCGCCTCGACCTCGACAGCCTTGTCGGAGAGCAGCGGCATCAGCGCCGCCACCGGGTCGGCCTCGGGGAACTGCGGCAGCACGTGTGCCGCAGCCGCGCGCACCGCGGGGCGCGTGTCGCCGAGCATCTCGCGCGTGAAGGCCGGACCGGCGGCTTCGAGCACGGCCGGCAGCGCACCCTCGATCGAATCGCTGCGCTCGACCACCGCGCGCACCAGCTCGCGCGCCGGGCCGTCGGGCACGCGCGTCTGCTGCGGATCGATGCTGCGCGCCGCGGCGATCGCCATGCGGATCAGGCTCGGCGCGCGCTCGGGCGGCGAGCTGCCCGCGAGCTCGTCGAGGAAGACGCGGAAGTCGGCGGCTTCGGCCAGGCCGGGCAGGGCGTAGAGGCGCTCGAGCTCGGCGAAGGCGCGCTCGCGCTCGCGTCCGCGGCGCCCCAGCAGCGCCTGTAGCACGAGGTCCTTCATGCGCCGGTCGCGCTCGGCCTGCGGGTGATCCGCAGCCCACCAGGCCGACTGCTCGACCCACAGGTCGCGCGGCGAGGAGTGGTGGCCGGGCGTCGGGAAGCGCTGCCAGCGGTTGCGATCGAGCACGGCGTGCGCTGCGGCGACGACGCGCTCGAACCAGGGCTCCTTGACGTCGGGGCCGAGGATGAAGCCCTTGCCCCGACCGGCGACCGAGACCTCGAGCGAGCGCTCGCCCTCGCCGCGCGTGCCGCGCGTGCCGGGCAGATGGTCCGGTCCGAAGAGCCCTTCGTGCTGCAGCACCTGCGCCAGATCCTGCACCTCGGCCTGCGTCAGGAAGCAGGCCTGCTCGTCGGAGACCAGATCGAGCGGCCAGGGCTCTTCCGGTCCGAGCAGCCGCCAGCGTTCGTCGCCGGAGCGCACCTGCACGCGCAGGTGCGCGAGCTCGGCCGGCTCGTACTGGATCCAGGCGCGGTGCGCGCGGAAGCCGCTGCGCGCGGCGATCCACCACGCGACCCAGCGCGCGCCGTCGGCGCCTGCGTCCTGCCCCGTGATCAGCTGCAGGCGGCGCTGCGCCGGACCCTGCAGCGCGGAGAAGTCGTTGTGGAAGACCTTGCCGCTGACCACGCCGACCAGGCGGTCGACGACGTCCTGGTCCAGCCACGAGGCGTCGCGCACGCGCCCGCTGCGGAAGCCGATGCCCGCGAGCGCGCAGGCGCAGGTGCCTGCGATGAACGGGTCGTTCGCGTTGAGCGAGGCGAGCAGCGGCTCGATGTGCGTGTCGTCTAGGATCGCCTGCGAGCTGGTGTCCTCGCGCTCGATCAGCGCCAGCAGCGCGTAGGCCTCGGGCCGGAGCACCCAGCGCTCGCGGAACGCCAGCGACAGCAGGCGCGCGTCGAGCTTGTCCTCCTTGCGCCCGGCCAGCTCGCTGATCACCTGCACCGCGACGTGCGGCGCCGGGTCGGCCAGATGCGAGAGCAGCGCATCCGTGGCGCGCGCGTCGGTGAGGTCGCCGGCGAGCGTGACCGCCTCGAAGCGCGTCTCGGCACGCTTGCTCTCCAGCGCCGGCTCGAGCACGGCGACGGTCGCCTGCGCCAGCTGCGGACGCAACTCGCGCGCGGCCTGCGTGCGCAGCCCGCCGTTCTGCGAATCGAGCATCTCGACCAGGAAGCGCGGGCCGGCGTGCACCGGGTCGGCGCGCACGTACGCCGCGAGCAGCGGTGCGGCGACCGCCGGCGGGAGCTTCGCGCGCAGGCGCTGCTGCACGAGCTCGAGGTCCGCGGGCTGCGCCGAGCGCAGCAGCACGCGCGCCGCGACGAGGATCGCCGGGGCGTCCTGCGACGCGAGCTCGCCGCGCGCCGCGGCCAGCCCGACCTCGCCCATCGCGCACAGGCTCTCGACCGAGGACTCGAGCAGGCGGTCCTCCAGGTTCTTCTGCTTGCGCACCTCCTTGAAGACGAAGCTCGCCGCGGCGGCTCCCGGCGCAGCGGCCGGGGCCTGCGCCGCGGGAGCGCCGCCGGTCGAGCTGCCGCCCGCACCCTGCGCAGCAGGCGCCTCGGCGCTCGGCGCGCCCTCGTTCTCCGCGCGGCGCAGCTTCAGCCCGCCCTTCTCCGAAGGCCTGTTCTCCTTCGAGGGCAGCCCCGGAGACTGGTTGACGCTCGAGCGGTGCGGCGTGTCGCGCTTGCAGTGCGTGCACCAGACCGAGAGGTTGCCGTCCTTGTCGACCGGCGCCCCCGAGGGGAAGGTGTACGAGCGCTCGCCGCAGACGATGCAGTCGACGTGCGGCGCCTGGTTGCCCTTGCCCTCCGAGGGCGGGGAGGGCGGCACCTGGCCGAGCGCGGGCACGGCGGAAGGCAACAGACAGACGAACGCGAGAAGGGTGCGCGGGAGGTGGATCATCGCGGGGCAGGCCGCAGCGGAGGGAGAACCGGCGCGCAGCGGGCGCGCTCCCTACCTCCTGCCGGGCGAGCAGGATACCGGAATCAGGCGCGCGAGGGCGACCCCGCCGCGGCCGGCGGCTGGCGCCCGAGCAGCCACACGCCCAGGATCACCAGCGGACCACCGAGCCATGTGGTCCAGCCCGGGCGCTCGCCCAGGATCCAGAACGCGAGCCCTGCGGTGACGAAGGGCTGGAAGTAGATCAGGCCTCCCAGGCGCGCGGTGCCCAGGAGCAGGATCGCGCGGCTCCAGAGCCAGAAGGCGACACCGCTGCAGCACACGCCGAGGAAGACCAGGCTGGCCCACGCCTCGGCGCTGGGGCGAGCGAGCAGTGCCTCGCCCTCGATCCGTGCTCCCAGCGCGCAGACCAGGCTCGCGACGCCCATCGCGAACGCGCTCGTGCGCAGCGCCCCGCTCGACCGCACCACGCGCGCGGAGAGCAGCGTGTACGCGGCCCAGCTGAAGGTCGTGCCCAGCACCAGGAGGTCGCCCCAGCCGGCGCGCGCGAGATCCGCGGCGTGCTCGAGCGTGACCAGGAACACGCCGGCGCTCGCGAGCGCGATGCCCAGCCAGCCGGTCGCGGGCAGGCGCTGGCCGAGGAAGAGCTGCGAGCCGAGCGCGATCACCACCGGGCAGAACCCCACGATCCAGCCCGAGTGCACGGCGCTGGTGTAGCGCAGGGCGTAGGCCTGCACGGCGATGTGCGCCCCGAGGATCAGCCCCAGCAGCACGCAGCGCGCGCGGTCCTCGCGGCGCGGGACGAGCGCCTCGCCGCGCAGGGCGAGCGCGCCCAGGAGCAGCAGCGCTCCCAGCGCGAAGCGGGCCGCGACCAGGGCGAAGGGCTGGAAGGCGGCGATCGCCGCGCGCGTGGCGACGAAGGACGCGCCCCAGAACGCGATCGAGAGCCAGGCACCGCTGAGGAACACCGCGCGCAGCGGGAAACGCTGCGCAGGCGCGGCGGCCTCGCGCGGCATGCTCAGCGTGCGTCCCCGTCGCGAGGCAACTCGGGCCCGTGCAGGTGCACGGGCTTCTGGCCCCTGCGCAGGCGCATGTTGAGCAGTTCGACGCCCAGCGAGAAGGCCATCGCGAAGTAGATGTAGCCCTTCTCGATGTGGCGGCCCATGCCCTCGGCGACCAGCATCACGCCGATCAGGATCAGGAAGGAGAGCGCCAGCATCTTGATCGTCGGATGGCGCTCGACGAAGTCCCCCACCGAGCCCGCGAAGACCATCATCGCGGCCACCGCGATCACCACGGCCGTGATCATCACCCACAGCTGCTGCGCCATGCCCACGGCGGTGATCACCGAGTCGAGCGAGAAGACGATGTCGAGCAGCATGATCTGCACGATGATGCTGGCGAAGCGCGCCTGGCCGCCGCTCGCCACCGGGCCGTGCTCCGCGCCTTCCAGGCGCTCGTGGATCTCGAAGGTCGCCTTGCCGATCAGGAACAGACCGCCGCCGAGCAGGATCAGGTCGCGGCCCGAGAGCGGATGACCGAAGGGCTGGAAGAGCGGCTCGTTCAGGCGCATCACCCACGAGAGCGAGAGCAAGAGGCCGATGCGCATCAGCATCGCCAGC
The DNA here is from genome assembly GCA_044229935.1 of Planctomycetota bacterium. Lineage (GTDB taxonomy): Bacteria > Planctomycetota > UBA1135 > UBA1135 > JADJLZ01. The sequence continues at coordinate 85,073 of JBGASC010000016.1, forward strand.
GCCAGCCCGATGCGGCGTCCCTTGCTGCGCTGCTCCGGCGGGAGCTTGGCGCTCAGGATCGAGAGGAAGACGATGTTGTCGATCCCGAGCACGACCTCCAGCAGGGAGAGCGTGGCCAGGGCGATCAGGTTGTCGGCGGTGAGGAGGTCGGCCACGCGGTGCTCCGGGGGACTCTGCCGCACGGGAGGCGCGCGGCGAGACGCACTCCTACCCGAGCCCACCCGGCTCCTTCAAGGCGCGCGCGGCGAAGATTCCGGCCCGCGTGCTTGCGCGCAGCCGGGGAGGCTGTGCATAATTCTGCACGCGCCGATCAATTCTATGCTCAAGCCCCCCCGCAGCACCCCCGACCCCCGGCAGAGCTCGCGCGACGAACGCCGCGCGCGCATCGCCGAGCTGGTGCGCGCCCGGCGCGTGCACAGCCAGCTCGAGCTCTCCGAGCTGCTCTCCAGGGGCGGGATCGAGGTCAACCAGGCCACGCTCTCGCGCGACCTGCGCGACATGGGCCTGCTCAAGGGGCCGGGCGGCTACGAGCTGCCCAACGCGCAACCCCTCGCCGAGGCCGACGACAGCCTGGCGCTCTACGCCGCGGTGCACGGCTGGATGAGCTCGGTGGTCGCCGCCGGGAACCTGGTCGTGCTCAAGACGCCCATTGGCAGCGCCTCGCCGCTGGCGATCGCGCTCGACCAGGCCGGCTGGCCCGAGATCGTGGGCACGATCGCCGGCGACGACACGATCCTGGTCGTGGCGCGCAGCACGTCCGCGGCACGCAGCGTGGTGCGCAACCTGAACGAGCTGCGCGAGGGCAGGAAGCGCCGATGAAGCGCGCAGCCGTCCTGGGCGCGTCCGGCTACACCGGACGCGAGCTGCATCGCTTGCTCTCGCGGCACTCCGCGCTCGAGCTCGCCGTCTTCGCCAGCGCGCGCGAGGGCTCCGCGCCCGAGCCCGCGGAGCTGGAGAGCGAGCCCGGCATCGACGCGCTCGACTGGCAGCGCGTCGCGCAGTGCGACGGCGCCTTCCTGTGCACGCCTCACGGGACCTCGGCTCCGCTCGCGCGCCGCTGCCTCGAGCTCGGCCTGCGCGTGGTCGACCTCTCGGCCGACTTCCGCCTGCCCGACGCGGCGCTCTACCAGCGCCACTACGAGCACGCGCACGCCGCGCCGGAGCTCCTGCCGCAGGCGGTCTATGGCCTGACCGAGCGCGCGCGCCCCGCGCTGCGCGAGGCGCGCCTGGTGGCGAACCCCGGCTGCTACCCGACCTCGATCCTGCTCGCGCTGCAGCCGCTGCTGGCGGCCGGCCTGGTCGATCGCGAGCAGACGATCGTGTGCGATTCCAAGAGCGGCGTCTCCGGCGCGGGCAAGACGCCGAGCGCGCGAACGCTCTTCGGCAACAGCCACGAGAACTTCCTCGCCTACGGCCTGGGCACCCACCGCCACCAGCCCGAGATCCGCCTGCACGCGGGCACGCAGAAGCTCGTCTTCGTGCCGCACCTCCTGCCCGTCTTCCGCGGCATCCTCTCGACGATCTACCTCGCGCCGGCCGCGGGCGCGGACGCTGCGGCGCTGCGCGGCTGCCTGCGCGAGAGCTACGCCGGCGAACGCTTCGTGCGCGTGTTCGAGCGCGGGCTGCCCGAGCTGCGCGGCGTGCAGAACACGAATGAATGCCACCTCGCCGTGGGCGAATGCGGCGACCGCATCGTGATCGTCTCCGTGATCGACAACCTGCTCAAGGGCGCGGCCGGACAGGCGCTGCAGAACATGAACCTGATGCTCGGTCTGCCCGAGGCGGCAGGGCTCGCATGAAGATCCTGGTCAAGATCGGCGGCGCCCAGCTGGAGCAGGCCGGCCCGCGCGCGGAGCTCGCCGCGGCGCTGGCGCGGGCGCGCGCCGCAGGCCACGAGCTGGTGCTCGTGCACGGCGGCGGCAACCAGATCCGCACGCTGGTGCGGCGGCTGGGCCTGCCGGAGCGCTACCACGAGGGCCTGCGCGTGACCGACGCGGAGACGGCCGGGCTCGTGCTGCAGGTCTTGTGCGGCCAGGTCAACAAGGAGCTGGTCGAGACGCTCAACCGCGCCGGCCTGTGCGCGGTCGGATTGTGCGGCGCGGACGGCGCGAGCTTCGGGGCCGAGCCCGTGCACGCAGCGGGCGTCGAACTGGGCTTCGTCGGCCGCGTCGCGCGCATCGACGCGCGCCTGGTCGACACGCTGCTCGGGCGCGGGTTCCTGCCCGTGATCGCGACCTGCGCGCCGCTCGCGGCTGGCGCGAGCGGCTCCTCCGAGCGCTTCTACAACATCAACGCCGACACGGCCGCCGGTCCGCTGGGCGCGGCGCTGGGCTGCGACGCGATCGTGTTCCTGACCGACGTGCCGGCCGTGCTCGACGCCTCCAAGCAGCGCATCGCCGAGCTCGACGCCGCGCGTTGCGCCGAGCTCGTCCGCTCGGGCGTGATCGCGGGCGGGATGATCCCCAAGGTCGAGGCCGCGCTCGAGGCGCTCGCCGCGGGCCCGCAGGCGCTGGTCAAGATCGCTCCCGCCGCGGGAGCCGACGCCCTGCTCGAGGCGCTCGAACCGCGCACCGGCACGCTCTTCCGACAGGAACTCGCCCTCCATGGATGAACACGTCCTCCCCACCTACCTGCGCGCCGACGAGGTCTTCGTGCGCGGCCAGGGCGCGCGCCTGTGGGACGCGAACGGCAAGTGCTGGATCGACTTCCTCGGCGGCATCGCCGTCTCGGCGCTCGGCCACGCGCATCCGCGCCTGGTGGCCGAGCTCACCGACCAGCTCGGCAAGCTGATCCACACCAGCAACCTATTCCGCCATCCCTACACCGAGGAGGTCGCCGCACGCGTCGCGCGGCTCTCGGGCATGGAGGCGGTCTTCTTCACCAACAGCGGGACGGAGGCGGTCGAGGCCGCGCTCAAGATCGCGCGCAAGCGCCAGCGCAAGCTGGGCCAGCCCTCGCGCACGGGCTTCGTCGCCTTCGAGGGCAGCTTCCACGGCCGCTCGATGGGCTCGCTCTCGGTGACGCACACCGCCAAGTACCGCGAGCCCTTCGAGCCGCTGGTGCCCGGCGTCAGCTTCATCGCGCCCGGCGACGAGACCGCGCTGGAGCGCGTGCTCGCGACGCAGTCCCCCGCTGCCGTCATCCTCGAGCCGATCCAGGGCGAGTCCGGCGTGCGCTGCCTCGACCCGCAGTTCCTGCGCTTCGTGCGCCGCGCCTGCAGCGCGAGCGGCACGCTGCTGATCCACGACGAGGTGCAGTGCGGCTCGGGCCGCACGGGCACGTTCCTCTACAGCGAGCAGATCGACGTGCGCCCCGACATCGTCACGCTGGCCAAGCCGATCGCGGCCGGGCTGCCGATGGGCATGACGCTGGTGACGCGCGAGCTCGCCGACACGTTGTCACCCGGCGACCACGGCTCGACCTTCGCGGGCGGTCCGCTGGTGTGCCGCGGGGCGCTGGTCTTCCTGAGCGAGCTCGAGGAGCACGGCCTGCTGGCCCACGTGCGCGCGCGCGGCGCCGAGCTGCGCAGCGGCCTCGAGTCGCTGCAGCGCGAGTTCCCGGTGATCACCGAGCTGCGCGGCACGGGCCTGATCCAGGGCCTGCGCCTGGAGCGCGGCGCGGAAGGGCTGCAGAAGCAGCTCTACCAGGACGGCCTGATCACCAACCGCACGGGCGGCGACGTTCTGCGTCTGCTTCCGCCGTACGTCATCACGCAGGGCGAGATCGCGCAGGGGCTGGAGATCCTGCGCGGCGCGCTGCGGAGCCTGTGAGGCCGCGCGAGCGGCACGCCTCGCCGGCGACTCCAGACCGGCACCGACACGGATCCAAACCCATGACCACCGCCACCCTCGGCACGCTTCCCGTCAAGGACCTGCTCTCCATCTCGCAGCTCGGCCCCGGCGACGTCGAGACCATCTTCGACGCCACGCGCGCCCTGAAGAGCGATCGCGGAGCCTTCTCGGATCTCCTGCGCGGCAAGCGCCTGGCGATGATCTTCGAGAAGGACTCGCTGCGCACGCGCTTCACCTTCGACATCGGCATGCAGGATCTCGGCGGCAGCGCGGTCTTCATGGACCACCGCGACGTGCGCCTGGGCTCGCGCGAGTCGGTCAAGGACATGGCGCGCAACCTCGAGCGCTGGGTGCACGGCATCGTCGCGCGCACGTTCAAGCACCGCGTGCTGGAGGAGCTAGCCTCCAACTGCTCGATTCCCGTGATCAACGGGCTCTCCGACTACCTGCACCCCTGCCAGGCTCTGGCCGACTTCTACACGCTCACCGAGCGCTGGGGACCGGTCAAGGGCCGCAAGGTGGTCTACGTCGGCGACGGCAACAACACCTGCCACTCGCTGATCCACGTCTCGGCCCTGCTCGGCGCGCACATCACGGTCTGCACGCCCGAGGGCTACGAGCCCAACGCGCGCGTGGTCAGCGAGGCGATGCTGATGGCGCGCGAGTCGGGCTCCGACATCCAGATCCTCAACGATCCCGAGGCCGGCGTGCGCGGAGCGGACGCGGTCTACACCGACGTCTGGGCCAGCATGGGCCAGGAGGACGAGATCGAGGAACGCGCCGGCATCTTCAACGACTACCGCGTCGACGAGGAGCTGATGGCCCTGGCGCGTCCCGACGCGCTCTTCATGCACTGCCTGCCCGCGCACCGCGGCCAGGAGGTGACCACGGGGGTGATCGACGGCCCGCAGTCGGTCGTGTACGACATCGCCGAGAACCGCCTGCACGTGCAGAAGGCCGTGCTGGGCATCCTGATGGGCAAGAGCTGAGCGCCGCGAACCACCCGGCCACATCCACTCGAGAACGAAAGACCCGATCCATGTCCGACAAAGTCGTCCTGGCCTACTCCGGCGGTCTCGACACCTCGATCATCATTCCCTGGCTGCGCGAGAACTACGGTCTCGAAGTGCACGCCCTGTGCTGCGACGTCGGCCAGGGCGACGACGAGCTCGCCGGCCTCGAGAAGAAGGCGCTCGCCTCGGGCGCGGCCTCGTGCAAGGTCGTGGATCTGCGCCAGGAATTCCTCGAGCAGTACGTCTGGCCCTGCCTGCGCGCGATGACGGTCTACGAGGGCCGCTACCTGCTCGGCACGAGCATGGCGCGCCCGATCCTGGCCAAGGCGCAGGTCGAGCACGCGCTCGCGATCGGCGCGCCGAGCGTGGCGCACGGCTGCACCGGCAAGGGCAACGACCAGGTGCGCTTCGAGCTCACCTACATGGCGCTCGCGCCCGAGCTCAAGATCCTCGCGCCCTGGCGCGAGTGGGACATCCAGAGCCGCGAGGACGCGCTCGACTACGCCGCCAAGCGCAAGATCCCGGTCGTGCAGAGCCGCAAGAAGATCTACTCGCGCGACCGCAACCTGTGGCACATCAGCCACGAGGGCGGCGCGCTCGAGGACCCGGCCAACGCGCCGCCGGACGACGTCTGGATGCTGACCGTCTCGCCGGAGAAGGCGCCCGAGAAGGCGCAGGTGGTCGAGATCGGCTACGAGGGCGGCGTCCCCGTCTCGGTCGACGGCAAGGCGCTCGGCTCGATCGAACTCGTCACGCTGCTCAACAAGCTCGGCGGCAAGCACGGCGTCGGACGCATCGACATCACCGAGAACCGCCTGGTGGGCATGAAGTCGCGCGGCGTCTACGAGACGCCCGGCGGCACGATCATCCTCGAGGGCCTGCGCACGCTGCGCGCGTTGACGCTCGACCGGGACACGCACCGCATGTGCGAGAAGCTGATGCCCGACTACGCCGACCTCGTCTACACCGGCCGCTGGTTCGCGCCGCTGCGCGAGTCGATGGACGCCTTCTTCCAGGAAGCGACGCGCAACGTCACCGGCACGGTCGCGGTCAAGCTCTACAAGGGTTCCGCCACGGCGCTCTCGGCGAAGAGCCCCTTCTCGCTCTACCGCGAGGACCTCGCCACCTTCGGCGCGAGCGCCGCGTTCGCGCACAAGGACAGCTACGGTTTCGTGCGCCTCTACGGCCTGCCCGGCATGGTCGCGGCGAAGGTGCGGCGCGAGGCGGCGGGCTCCGCGGACTCGGCTGCCGGCTCGAGCCACTCCAAGGCGGGCCCGGCCAAAGCGGGCTCGGCCAAGGCGGCGAGCGCCACGTCTGCGGGTTCGGCCAAAGCGGCGAAGGCTGGGACGGCGAGCTCGGCCCCATCCGCTGGCGCCAAGCCCGGCGGCAAGAAGTCCGGCAAGGTACTGGTGTGAGCAAGCTCTGGGGCGGACGCTTCAGCGGCGGACTCGACCCGCGCTTCGAGGGCTTCAACCGCAGCCTGGGTGTCGACTCGCGCATGTGGCGCGAGGACATCCAGGGCAGCCTCGCCTGGGCCAAGGCGCTGCTCGCCGGTCAGGTAATCGACGTCGCCGAGGAGCGCGCCATCCGCGAGGGGCTCGGGCGTCTCGCGGCGCGCTTCGCGGGGAAGCCCGAGGCACTCCAGGACTCGCAGGCCGAGGACGTGCACAGCCTGGTCGAGGGCGAGCTGCGCTCCGACATCGGAGATCCGGCGCGCAAGCTGCACACGGGCCGCTCGCGCAACGACCAGGTCGCGACCGACCTGCGCCTGTTCCTCAAGCAGCGTGCCGCGACGCTCGAGCAGCGCATCGTCGCGTTGCAGCGCGCCCTCGTCGCGCTGGCCGAGAACCACGCGGCCAACCCGATGCCGGGCTACACGCACCTGCAGCGCGCGCAGCCGGTGACGATCGGCCACCACCTGCTCGCCTACGTCGAGATGCTCGAGCGCGACCGCACGCGCTTCGCGGACGCCGTCCGGCGCATGGACCGCTGCCCGCTCGGCAGCGGCGCGCTCGCCGGTACGGCCTTCCAGGTCGAGCGCGAGGCGCTCGCGCGCGATCTCGGCTTCGCCGGGCCGACGCGCAACAGCCTCGACTCCGTCGCGGCGCGCGACCACGCCTCGGAGCTCGCCTTCGCCTGCAGCACGGTCGCGGTGCACCTCTCGCGCCTCGCCGAGGACTGGATCTTCTTCGCCTCGCAGGAGGCGCGCTTCCTCGAGCTCTCGGACGCCGTCGCGACGGGCTCGAGCCTGATGCCGCAGAAGAAGAACCCCGACAGCCTCGAGCTCCTGCGCGGCAAGAGCGCGCGCGTGCTCGGGGTGCTGCAGGCGCTGCTCGTGCTGCAGAAGGGCCTCCCGCTCGCCTACGACAAGGACCTGCAAGAGGACAAGGAGCTGCTCTTCGACGCGCTCGACACGGCCGACGCGAGCCTGGAGATCGCGGAGATCACGGTGCGCAATGCGCGCTTCGACACGCAGCGCTGCCGCGCCGAGTCGACGCGCGGCTACGCCAACGCGACCGACCTCGCCGACTGGCTGGTTCGCCGCGGGATCCCGTTCCGCGATGCGCACGAACGCGCCGGGGCCGTGGTGCGCGCAGCGCTCGAGTCCCACTGCGAGCTCGAGGACCTGCCCACGCCCGCCTGGCGCGCGCTGCTCCCCGAACTGTCCGAGGTCACGCACGAGCAGTGGCGCACGGAGCTCTCCGTGGACGCCGTGCTCGCACGAAGGAATCAGATTGGAGGCACGGCGCCCGAGCGCGTCCGTGCGGAGGTCCGCGAATGGAAACGACGACTCGAGTGATGGAACGTCTCCCCACCAGCCAGAATCGCGTCAGCGACGCCCGCCCCGTCCTCCCGGCCGGGTTCCGCGCCTCGGCGCTGCACTGCGGCATCCGCGCGAAGAAAAACAAGCTCGATCTCGGGCTGATCGTGGCGGACAGGGCCTATCCGGCCGCCGCGCTCTTCACGTCGAACCAGCTCGTCGGCGCTCACGTCGTCGTCGGTCGCGAGAGCCTGGCGAAGTCGCGCGGCAAGGTCCGCGCGCTGCTCGTCAACTCGGGGAACGCGAACTGCTCGACGGGCGAGGAGGGAATCGAGGACAACCGTGCGGTCCAACGCGCCCTGGCCGAGTTGATCGGCTGCCCGCCCGAGCAGGTGCTGTTCATGAGCACCGGCGTGATCGGCGCGCGCCTGCCGCGCGAGCGCATCCTCGAGGCGCTGCCGAATCTCGTCGCCGGGGCCACCGAACGAGGCCTGGGCGACTTCGGCACGGCGATCATGACCACCGACCTCGTCCCGAAGATCCGCACGCTTGCTGTCGAGGACAAGGCCGGCCCGCCATTCCGGGTCACCGGCGTCGCCAAGGGGTCCGGCATGATCCATCCGAACATGGCCACGATGCTCGCCTACGTCTTGACCGATGGCCCAGCCGACGACCACCCCAAGGAGATGTTGCGTCGCATCGCGGACCGCAGCTTCCACCGCCTCACGGTGGATGGCGACACATCCCCCAATGACACCTTTCTGATCTGGAGCAGCCAGCACGCGGAAGCCGCCACGCATCCGAAATCGCGCGCCAGCTGGAGTGACTCTCACGACGATGTGCTCGAGCGTGCGGTGCTGGAGGTCAGCCAGGAGCTCTGCCGCTGCATCGCGGCAGACGGGGAGGGAGCCACCCGGCTCGTCACCGTTCAGGTCCACGGGGCTCCGAGCGAGCAGGCGGCCGCGCATGTGGCCCGCACCATCGCAACCAGCCCACTGACGAAGACTGCCGTGCACGGTCGCGATCCGAACTGGGGTCGGATCCTCGCGGCTGCCGGCAGGTCCGGAGTCACGTTCGACACCAACAAGGCGCGCGTCTGGATCGGCGAAGCCGACGTCTTCTCCTCCGGGAAACCACATCCAGAGAACGAACCGGCTGCACACTTGCACCTGCTCAACAACCACGAGGTGATCCTGGGGATCGATCTCGGGGTCGGCGCTGCCTGCGCAGAAGCCTGGACTTGCGACTTCTCGGCCGACTACGTGCGCATCAACGCGGACTACCGATCCTGATTCCCGCGCCCCTCCCTCGCGCGGTTCCCGACGCTCCGTTGGCTCAAGGCATCTTCGCAGGGCCGAAAGGGGCTATTGCACTCCTCGCTCGGAAGGCAGGTTCCTGTGGGGGTCGTGCCGCGCAGGAGCCCAAGTCGAGACCACCCGGCGATTGTTGCCGACCTGAGTTGCCTGCAAGCCCTCCGCGGACGGTCACTACTTGCCCGCCCCCGCCTCCGCGGACGCCCCTGAGGGCGCGTGGCAATCCAGCGAGTCGCGCCGATCTTCAATACGCAGGGCTCAGAGGTCTCGAAGTCCGAATGCAGCTCGCATGCCCATTGGCGTCGAGGTGACCTGGGCAACGGTAGGAACTTCGACTTCAGGTCGCGGCCTCGGCTGCACCTCCTCTCTGCCCGCGGGCCCCGCCGAGCGATGCGGGCTGGCAGCTTCAGAATGCAGGGCGGGGCGGGGGGACGCGATCGTCCGCGCCGAGCACCTTGAGCTGCCTTCCCATGGTCAACGCAACTGTGCGTCCATGAAGCCCTCAACGACAGCGCAGCGGGCTAGAGCACCTCGTTCGACCGAAGCCGAGCAGCACACCCACCTGTGATCCTGCCCAGGACTATGTCTGCCGCCGCACGATCACCTGCGCGAACGAGACGCTACGGAACCAGGCAACACAGTTCCCCAATTTCCCGCGAGCCTCCCGGGAGCAACGAGAACCGCATGGAAAGGGACGGCAACACCCCAGGAGCCTCCCCGCATTCCCATCGAACACACAACGCTTGGCCGTGAGCAGAGGATACCAGCACTCAACGCGCGGGATCCCGGGCAGACCTATCACAGGCAAGGCAGGCACGGTACCGGACAGGGATTCACACACCCTCGACCACTGCGGAACGAGAGACACCTCAGTCAACCAGCATTCCCAACGAGTCCAGCACATGCGGCCTCCCCACAGCCGTCCCCTCACGGCGTCTCCCCCCACGCCGTCACAGTAGGCTACGGCATCCATATGCGGTGCTGCCGCCAACCGCACTCGGGCATTGCGGACAACCGCGACCCAGGCAATCGCTTCGTCGCGCAACACGTCGTGCTGTCCGTGCGAATCCGGAGCAGCACCGAGACACCAGCAAGCAGTCTGAAAGCAAACGGGCCAGAAGCCCTGACCGGATTATCCACTCAGGCCTAAGCAGGAACCACTCACAGTACTCGCCCGCTCGGCAAACGCGGCGGCCAAGCCCAGCACCGCCACCTAGTCCAAGACGCGAACCGCGACTGGGGTTCTCAGGCTGGGGCAATCAACTAGGGCGCGACAACTCATGCTGTATCCGCCCAGTGCCACAGACCATTCACCGGCAACAAACGCAGGAAGGTCCTCCCGAGCACCGGGTGTTGGGTGGCCAATCAGTGCCCGAGTACCGTCGTCACACTGGACACGATAGGCCACTCACAACCCCTATCCGGAGAAGCGTTGAACCGAACGTATCTGACTGAGGCAACCAGGCGCAAATGAATCCCCCCCATGGCACCGGCAACCGCAATCCGCTTACGGCGCGGGGGCGCCGAGCCTCATGCAAAAAGAAAAAGGCACCCGCACGACTAGCGTGCGGGTGCCCGATTCAAAACCCCGGCGACAACCTACTTTCTCGCATGGCAATATCATCGGCGGCTCCTGCTTGACGACCGTGTTCGGAATGGGAACGGGTATGGCCAGGAGCCCATGGTCACCGGGAATACTAATGCAGCCCATATTGGGCTGCTTGTAGTGGGAAGGTGAGTGGACAGATCTTGAAGCCAGATGCGAACAACCTTCTTCCTCAGAATGGTTATCCATTCGGTGGAGAAAGGTGGTTAAGCCAATCGTCCGATTAGTACCGGTAAGCTAAGAATGTTGCCATCCTTACACCGCCGGCCTATCAACCTGGTAGTCTTCCAGGGGACTGATAGGGATGACTAGTTTTGGAGAAGGCTTCGCGCTTAGATGCATTCAGCACTTATCCGTTCCGGTCGTAGCTACCCAGCGATGCCGCTCGCGCGACAACTGGAACACCAGAGGTCCGTCCTCCCCAATCCTCTCGTACTAGGGGAAAGGCTCCGCAGTCATCCTACACCCACATCAGATAGGGACCGACCTGTCTCACGACGGTCTAAACCCAGCTCGCGTACCGCTTTAATTGGCGAACAGCCAAACCCTTGGGACCTCCTTCAGCCCCAGGATGCGATGAGCCGACATCGAGGTGCCAAACCGCGCCGTCGATATGAACTCTTGGGCGCGATCAG
>JBGASC010000017.1:0-95937 GCA_044229935.1 Planctomycetota bacterium
GGTCTTGACGGCAGCGGCGGGCTTGGTCGCGGCGGGTGCGGCCGGACGCGGCTTGTGGGCCGGGGCCGGAGGCGGCGCGGTCTGCCCCTTCTCGACGCGCAGGATGTGCAGCCCGCCCGAGGGAGCGGCCTGCTGCGGCGCCATCATGGCGATGGGCGCGGACTGCGCCTGCATCCCGGGTTGCATCCCCGGTTGCATGCCGACCTGTCCCTGCGGAGCGTAGCCGTAACCCGTCTGCTGCAGGCCGTTCGGCTGCTGGGGATGTCCGTGCATCGGCGGCTGCGGGATCGCCGGCGGCACCTGCATCTGCGGGTGCATCATCCCCGGCTGTCCTCCCTGCATCTGCGGATGCATCGGCACCTGACCCGGCATGGACGCCTGCCCCATCGGGATCGACATCCCCGGTTGCATCCCGCCCTGCACGGGCGGAGCGTGGACCGTCGTGCGCGCCAGCGCCTCGGGGTAGCCGGCTTGCGGCGGCATCAGGCCCGGTTGGGGCTGCATGGGCTGTCCCGGCTGCATCGCCATCGCGGGCTGCATGCCGATCGGCCGTTGCTGCAGCGGCTGCGGCTGCATCGGCTGTTGCTGCGCGTGCTGCGGCACGCCCGAGAGCTGTCCGTTCTGGACCTGGTTGTAGCCGGTCTGCTGCAGCGTGCGCGGGACCGCGCCCGGCGTGCCCGGCATGGACGGCGCGGGATGGAATCCCGTCTGCGAGAGTCCGGCCTGGATCCCCGCCGTCGGCGCGGCGGAGCGGCTGCCGGTGTGGATCGATTCGAGCACGCGCGCCGCGAGCGCCTTGAGCGTCGGGAACACACCCTGCCCCGTGTTGGCGATCGCCTCATAGCACGGCGCGCCGTACGGGTTCAGCAGGCGCTGCAGTTCCTCGACCGGCAACGCGTCGGGCAGGTCGCGCTTGTTGAACTGGATGATGAGCGGCATCGTCGCGAGCGACTTGCCGTACTCGGCCAGGTTCTGCTCGAGGTTGCGCATCGACTCGAGGTTCTCCTCGATCATCGACGCCGAGGAGTCGGCCACGAACACCACGCCGTCGACGCCCTGCAGCACGAGCTTGCGCGTCGAGTTGTAGTAGACCTGTCCGGGGACCGTGTAGATCTGGAAGCAGGTGCGCATGCCTGCGACCGTTCCCAGGTCCAGCGGCATGAAGTCGAAGAACAGCGTCCGGTCGCCGTCGGTGCTGATGCTGGTCAGCTCACCCTTGTTGGGTGCCGGAGCGCGCTGGTGGATGACCTCCAGGTTGGTCGTCTTGCCCGACATGCCCGGGCCGTAGAAGACGATCTTCGCGTTGACCTGCTTCTGCGCAAAGTTGATCTGAACCATCTCTGTCAATCTCCACTCGACATCGGGCCGGGTGCTTCCTGGACAACGTTGATCGGGATCTCCGCGGGCACGTCGCCCAGATCCGGCAGCGGTTCGAGCGGCCCCTCGACGGGTCCGCTCGTTTCGCGGTTGGGCAAGGCCCCGGGGACGCCCGCGGGACCCTGTGCGTGAGGCGCATCGGGGCGCTCGATCGCGCGCAGGTGGCGCTGCATGCGCGCGACGACCGAGTCCATCGGCAGGCGCAGGTCTTCGGGGCGCACGCCGCCCTCGAGCAGCACCACCAGGATCGCGCCGGGCGCGTCCTGCACGATCAGCGTGCCCCGCGCCGCGCGCAGCACCAGGCGCCGCGGCGACTCCCACGAGAGCGGCGACGTCGAGCGCGAGACCTCGGCCACCCAGCTCGTCGCCAGCGCGGCCAGTGCGTGCACGTCGGGTCCGTGGGCGGCCTCGCCCTCGCTGCGCGCGCCGCTCTGCGCGGCGGAGGCCTGGCCGCGCCCGGAGGCGGGCTGCGAGAGGTGCCAGATCGGAACGCCGTCCGGGGTCGCCAGCGCGGCCGTGCGCACGCCGGGGATGCGCGCGAGCGTCTCGAGGAACTGCTTCATGCCTGCACCTCGCGGGCAGAGCCCGCCAGGCTGGCGAGGTCGCGCAGGCCCTGCTCGAGCTTGCGCGAGAGGGCCGTGTTCTCGATCCACAGCGCGCCCGAACCCAGTTCGCCGGGCGCCATCACCAGCGCGCCGAAGCCGCCCTCCAGGCGCAGCTCGAGCGTCTGGCCCAGGCCGAGCTTGCGGCCCGCGGTGCGCGAGGCAGCGAGGATCTCGCTCACGCCGCGCGCCGTGCGCTCGGCGGTGTAGCCGCGCGGTCCCTGCACCAGCGCCGTCGCGCCGCGCACGTAGAACGCGCCGCGCACGCCGCGCTCGCGCGCCAGCGACTGCAGCAGCGGGCGCACGGTCAGGCCCGCGTTCTGCGGGGCGGCGCCGGCGGACTCCTGCGCCTCGTCGGCGAAACGGCCCGTGCGCTCGACCTCGCGCAGGCAGGCCTCGAGTTCCTTGGAGCGATCGGCCAGCGCGGCCACGGTGCGGAAGCGCGCCTCGAGGTACGGATCGCCCGGGCAGACCTCGAGCAGGCGCGCCAGCACGCGCCGCGCATCGGCGAACGCGCCGACGCGGCCGTAGACCTCGAGCAGGAGACGCAGCGGACGCTCGTCGCCGGGCAGCGCCTCGCGCGCGCTCTGCGCCAGCTCCAGCGCCATGCGGCCGTCGTCGCGGTGGCGGTCGACGAAGTAGCGCTCGCAGCGCGCGCGTGCGCGCCAGTAGAGCGCCTCGGCGCTCTTCGTGGCCTGGTACCACTCGGCCGCGACCTCCTCGGCGCGCGCGACGCGGCCGTCCTCGAGCATGATCTCGACCAGCTCGCGCCACAGCGCGGGGCGCGGGTGCGATTCGAGCTCGACCAGGAGCTCGCGCGTGCGGCCCTCGCGCAGCATCTGGCGCGTGCGGTCGAAGAGGCGCTTGAGCTCGTTGTCCTTGGGATAGGCGTGCAGGCCCTCGGTCGCGACCTCGAGCGCGTCCTTGAGCGAGCCCTGCAGGGCGTACAGCTGCGCCAGCTCGGCGTAGTGGCGCGCGTTGGGGTCGTCAGCGAGGCGGCGCGCCGCGCTGCGGACCTTGCTGGATGCGAGCCAGCGCTGGATGAGCTTCATGCGGCGCTTCCCTGGGCGGCCGCGCGGGGATCGCGGGCGGCCGGCCGTGCGACTTGGGGACTCATTTCTTCGATCTCCACTTCTCGATGGCGGCGATGTCGGTCAGCACGCGCGGGCGCAGCTCCCAGTGCTCGCCGCCCAGCTCGAGCGCGGAGCGCAGGTCGAGCAGCGCGGCCTCGAACTCGCCGCGTTGCGCGCTGAGCATGCCGCGCGTGCGCACGTCCTCGGCCTGCTGCTGGCGCGCCTGCTTCTCCAGCGCGGTGCTGCGCGCCTTGCGGGCCGCGCTGTCCTGCAGCTCCTGCACCTCCAGGCGCAGCTGGTCGCGTTCCTTCCAGGCCTGCAGCACGCCCGTCCAGACGTGCTCCTCCGCCAGCAGCGATTCGATCGCGTCCAGGCGTCCCTGCAGCGACACGCCGTCGCCGGGGCGCGCGAGCGGGAGCTCGTCCCAGCGCGCGCGGACGTGTTCCTCGCGCACGACCAGGGCCCAGCCCAGCCCGCCGACGATTCCCAGCGCGAGCAGCACCTTGAGCGCGAGCTTGAGGCGCCGGCCGCGGTTCTCGTCCTTGTAGCGCAGGTCGCGGATCATGCGCGCGACGTCCTGCCGGCCGTGGTCGAGCAGCAGGATCTCCTGCAGGTTCTGGATCGCCTCGCGCTTGTAGCCACGGGCGATGCACTCCTGCGCGCGCTGCAGCAGGCGGTCGATGGTGGCCGCGTTGGCGGCCGCGTGCTGGTCCAGGCGCGTGCGCGTGTCCTCGGGCGACTCGGAGGGCAGGTTCGCGGCCAGCATGTCGAGCAGCTGCCGCGCGCGCTCGCCGTGGCCGTTGCGCTCGAGCACGACCGCCAGGCGGCGGCCCTCGGTCTCCAGCGAGATCCCGTGGCGCGCGATCACGCGCGGGTGCGCGAGCCCCAGGATGATCAGCGCCTCCAGGCCGCGCAGGTCCTGCGGGTTGGCGCTCAGATCGTTGAAGAGCGAGCGCGCGAAGGCCTCGGCCGTGCGCTCGTCGAACTCGACCGCGGCGCGCTCCATGCTGCTGCGCAGCGTCTGCGCGTGGACTCCGCTCATGCCGCCGGTCAGGGCGGTGATGATGTCCTCGACGAACAACGGGCGATCGGTGGCGTTTTGTCCCACGGGGTGGAATCTCCCGGCAGACCGGGTGGTGGTGGCGAGGTCGTATCGGGCCGGCCGCGGAGCGGCCTGAAGCCAAGCTCCGGAAAACGAACCGGCCCCGCCGGACGGGCGGGGCCGGAGGTGACCGTTCGGATGCGGCTCACTCCTCCGGGTTGGTGGAGAGCGTGCCGCCCACGGCGTTGCCGGCCGGATCGGAGATCGCGGCCACCGTCACGAGGTCGCCGGCCGCGAGCGCGGCCGAGAACAGCACGCGGTAGTGGTCGTCGTCCAGGCGCGTGACCGACACCACCGAGGCCGAGCCGCTCGTGCCCCAGTTGGCGAGGGTGCCCGCGGCGCTGGCGAGGACGTCCTCGCTGAAGCGCACGTCGACCGTCTTGCCGCTGGAGTCGACCAGCCAGTTGACGAAGGAGCTCTGGACCGTCGGCGCGCTGCTGTCGCCGCCGACCGCGCCGCTGGTCGAGACGGGCGCCGCCATGGCGTTGCCCGAGACGTCCTGCACGCCCGAGATGGTGACCTGCACGTTGACCGCGGAGTCGAGCTCCTGGCCGGAGGCGAGCGTGAACACCACCGTGTTGGTGGCCGAGACGTAGGTCGCCGTCGCTCCCAGGAGCGAGATCGGCTGGCTGTTGCTCGTGATCGTGTAGTTCCCCGTGGCGAAGGCCGTGGCGGGGATCACCGGCTCGCTGAAGGTCACGCTGAACGTGTCGAGGCCGTAGCCCGTGGCGGCGAAGCCCGCCACGCTCGAGACCAGCGGCCCCGTGGCGTCCGCGGACTGCACCGTGCGCGTGATCGTGCCGCTCTGGTTGAGCGCCAGGTCCTCGCACGTGACGTCGAGCGAGTCCCCCGCCTGCGGCGTGATCGCGAAGGTCGCGCGCACGACGCGCGGGCCGACCTGCACGGCCGCGGTGGCCAGGTTGCCGCTGTTGAGGTCGTAGTTGGCGGCGGTCTCGCTGTAGACCTGGTCGACGGCCTCGCTGAACTCGATCAGCAGCGAGTCGGCGGTCGAGGGGTCGAGCTTGACGCCGGTCACGCCGATGGTCGGCGCGGTGACGTCGCCCGTGATCGCCTGCGGGCCGACCGAGCTCGTGCCGCTGATCGCGCTGCCCTGGGCCGAGTACAGGCCCGCGACGGCGACGGTCAGGTTGTCGACGCCCGAGAGGTTGTGCAGGCCCGTGCCCGCCAGCGTGATCGTGACCGTGTCGTTGCCGTCGAAGTCGATCAGCGCGCGGTTGAGCTCGATCGCGCCGGCGCCGGCGCTGGTGACGGTGTAGTGCGACTTGTCCTCGGCGCCCCAGGCGCACATCGGCCGGTCGAAGGTCATCACGATCGTGTCGTTGGCCTCGCCCGTGACGGTCGTCGCCGTGAAGCTCGAGAGCGTCGGTGCGCTGGTGTCCTCGACCAGCAGCGGCAAGGTCAGCGCCGGGAAGAGCGGGTTGCCCGCGAGGTCGGTCGGGCCGAGCACGTCGAGCGTGTCGTTGGCGTTGACCACGACCCCGAAGGACAGGCGCACGCCCAGGCCGCCCGAGAGGGCGCTGGCGCTCGTGGCCGTCCCGCGCAGCGCGCCGCCGTTGTCGCGCAGCACGTAGCGCGTCCCGGTCGGGTTGGTGCCGGCGTCGTACAGGTCGGTCAGGGCCGTGCAGGGCTCGCTGAACGTCACCACCACCTCGTCGGCCGCGGAGGCCTCCTGGTAGACCGAGGCGACCTCGGGCAGCGTGGTCTCGGCGTTGACCGTGCCCGTCACGGCCGTGGCGGGGACTGCGTTGTGGCCGAGGTCGTAGACGCTGCCGAAGGAGATCGAGAAGTCGTCGCCGTTCTGCAGGTTGAGCCCGTTGTCGAGCGTCAGCGTGGCGCGCTTGTTCGTGTCGTCCCAGGCGATCGAGCAGGCGCTCACGTCGAGCGAGCTGCCGATCGGCGACTCGACCGTCCAGTGCGCGGCGTCGGTGACGCTCGTCGGCCAGAGGTTGTCGTCGAAGGTCACGACGAGCGTGTCGTTGTCCGCGCCCTCGATCGCGTTGGCGCTCTTGACCGTGACCGCGGGCGCGGTCGTGTCGGTCGAGCTGCCGACCGTGTCGGAGAAGCTGGTCGTGTTGCCCGCCAGGTCGGACAGCGCCGCGCCGTCGACCGAGTCGACGGTCGGGATCATCGGCGCGTCGAAGACCAGGCGCACCGTGCTGCCGTTGTTGAGCAGCGTGGCGGAGACCAGGTTCTGCGAGCCGCCCGAGGCCCAGTTGCCGTTCGTCTCGGCCGCCGTCTCGTCCACGTCCTCGTCGAAGCTGACGTCCACCGTCGCGCCGGTCGGGTCGACGGTGCGGTTCTGGACGATCGTGACCACGCTGGGCGCGGTGGCGTCGCCGCCGACGGTCTGGAAGTCGCCCAGGCCGGCCGTGTCCCCGTCGACGTCGACCACGTCGGTCGCGACCAGCGTGAACGTGTCGCCGTTGTGCATGTCGAAGTCGAGCGTGATCGTGGTCGTCTTGTTCTGCAGGTCGTAGCTGAAGGTCTGCGTCGACAGGTCGATCAGGTTGCCCGCGACGTGCAGCGTCCAGTTGTGCCAGTCCTCGGCCGAGTCGGGATCGAAGGCCTGCGTGGTCGTCAGCGTGATGTAGTCGTTGCCCGCGTTGCTGACCGTGACCGCCTCTGCCGCGCCGTCGACCGTGTTCGCCACGGGGCTGGGCTGGGTGATGGCCTGGTCGGTGTCGGGGAAGGCGTTGCCGTGCGCGTCGACGAGGCCGTTGAGGTTGACCGTGTTGACGCCCGGGACGATCGGGTTGTTGAAGGTCACGCGCAGCACCGTGGCCGAGAGCTGCTCGGCGGTGACCGCGATGTCCGGCGTGGTGCAGCCGAAGCGGCCCAGCTGGGTCGCGACCAGCGGGCTGATCGCCTCGTCGAAGGTGAAGTCGATCACGCGGCCGAACTCGTCCTCGGACAGGTTCTGCTCGGCGGACACCAGCGAGGGCGGCGTGTTGTCGCCGCTGCCCGTGCCGTCGACGTCGCTGGAGTCGGCCGGCACCTCGCCCACCGACGTGACGCCGCTGGCGCTGAGCGTGAAGTCGGCCCAGACGTTGGCCGTCGTGCCCAGGTTCATCGTCAGCACCTGGGTCGAGGTGTCGAAGTCCAGCGTCGAGTCCGAGAGGTCCATCGTGTACCCGCCCGCCGTGAGCACCCAGTTGGCCGGATCCTCGACGGTCGACTCGACCAGGTGCGGGCCCGAGAACTGCAGCGTGATCACGTCCGCGCCCAGCCCCGCGTTCATGTCCGCGCTCGCGACCGTGTAGGTCGGCGCCGACGGGTCGGAGGTCGTCACCGCGTGCGGCGCGGGATCGATGCCCGAGACGCCCGTGACGGCCAGCGTGTCGGCCGGCGAGACGCGCGCGTCCCAGGTGATCGTGACCGTGTTGCCCGCGACGTCCACCGCGGTGGCGGTCTGGCCGTGGGTCGCGACGAAGTTCGCCGCGGTGGCGCTCGACAGGCCGCTCTCGCTGGCAAAGGTCACGACCGTCACCAGGCCCTCGTCGTCCTGCGTGAGGTCCTGAACGGCCGTCTCGATGGAGTTGATGCCGCTCGAGCTGCCGGCGGAGCAGCCAGCGAAGGCCAGCGCGAGGAGCGAGAGGGCGACGGGGACCAGGTGCTTCCCAAGACTCATGACGGGGATCCTTGAACGTCCGGCCGTGCGGCGGCCGGGCTTCGTAGCTCTGGATGTGCGGGGAGGCCGCGCGGCGGCATGCCACGCGGTTCGAGTGCGCTATCGGGAGCGCCGCCGTCGGCTCTTGAGCCGAGCCTCGCGGATCCGTCGCGGCTTCGGACGGTGCGGAAAACTCTTCGCGGCGCCGGGCGGCTGCGCCCGAGGCGCCGCGTCAGAGGATCAGCGCGTCGAGCACGCTCGTGCCGAAGCACAGCACGCCGTTGACGCGGAAGGCGGCCTGGAAGTGCTGCTCGGTCCCGTAGAGCAGCGGATCGGCCGGGATCGGGAGCGAGAGATCGGCGCCTCCCTGCGCGTCGGCAGCGCGCGGCACGACGCCGAGCGCGTTGCGCCGCAGCCAGAGCGTGCCCTGCGTGTTGGGGAAGACCTGCGGCTGCGCGCTGCGCGGTCCGGCGAGGAAGAAGACGAAGCTCGCGCCGCTGCGGCGCGCGGCGAGCTCGAAGCTCCCGCCGGGCGCGGCGCGCGAGCCGAGCACCAGGTCGCGCTCGCCGGTCTCGTACAGGCGCACGCTGCCGTTGGATCCGAAGCTGTTCGCGTGCACGTCCTTGTGCGTCACGACCAGGCGCTGGCCGTGCGCGTCGAGCGCCAGCCCCTGCACGCTGCCGGGCAGGTCGACCGCGAGCAGCGGAACCGCGGCGTTGCGCGCGACGAGCAGCAGCTCGGGCTCGCTCGTGCCGTCGCCCCACAGGCCGAAGGCCGCGCGCTCGCCGTCGGCGCTGGCGACCACCGCCTCGGGCAGGTTCTGCGGTCCGCCGACGAAGCCGGGCTGGTACTTCTCCCACAGGAGCTGCCCGGCGAGCGTGTCGAGCAGCTGCAGCCGCACCGCCGTGCCGCTGGCGGCGTTCCACCAGCCCACCGCCAGCGTGCGCCCGTCGGCCGAGAGCGCGCAGCGCGCGGCGAGCTCGCCCGGCGAGGGCACCGGCAGCCCCAGGCGCTGCGCGAAGCTGCCGCCGGCCTGCTCGGCGAAGAGGCGCAGCATGCCCGAGCCGCCCAGCGCCAGCAGCGTGCCGTCGCCCGAGAGCGCCAGCGCATGCGTCGAGGTCGCGAGCACCTCGTGGTGCACGCTCGCGCCCTGCGCGTCGAGCACCCACAGGTCCAGTCCCGCCGCGAGCGCGAGGTGCGCGCCCGTCGCATCCAGCGCGATCTCGTCCAGCGCCAGCGCCGGCACGCGCGTGCGGTAGAGCAGTGCTCCGTTCGCGGCATCGAGCAGGTCGACCTGCACCTCGTGCGTGACGGAGTCCCACACGGCGCCGACGACGCGCGTGCCGCCCTGGTCGCAGGCGATGCGCGCGGCCCCGTTGGTGAGGAAGCCGAAGTCGTGGCTCCACACGCGCGCGTTGCCGCCCTGCTGCAGCGCCTGCACCGGGTCGTGCCGGTCGAGGTGCGTGCGGCGGTGCTGCGCGTCGGGGTTGGCCTCCTGCGCCAGCGCGAAGAAGGCGCGCACGTCGCTGCCGGCCGAGACCGAGACCACGCCCAGGGCGTTGGCGTAGCTGTCGTCGCGCAGGATCGGCGCCTGCGCGCCGCTCCCGGCCAGCGCGAGGAGCTCGACGTGCTTGCTGCCCGCGCTCGCGGCGACCCAGACCTCGTTCTCGTCGCCGCCGAGCGCGACCGAGCGCGGGATCCAGGCGTCCTGCGCGGTCGAGGAGCGCACCCAGCGCAGCCCGGGCGCGAAGGGATTCTGCGCCTGCGCCGTCCCCAGCCATGCGCACAAGGCCCCGGCGCACGCGAGCCGGCGGCCGAGGCCAGGGAACGCCCTCCGGGGGCCCGTCCGGGGGGGAACTTCCGGGGAGGTCACGTGGAAATCTACCCCCGGCGCTCGGGAGCGGGCGGACGGCCTTGGCGGGAAGGCGTCAATTCCCTAGAGTCAGCGGCCCGCACAACTCGGAACCCAGGTCTGGGGAGAGATCCCGGCTCGCGCCGGGACGCCGAAGGGGCAAGCGCTGGAAGCCAGCGCGAAACTCTCAGGTACCAGGACCCAGCCTGGAGGTTCTCCTGGAATCGCTCCCTCCCGTCGGATCGGAGCTGGCACGACAGGGGCGCACGGCACGCACGGCCACGGCGCCCCTGTGTCGTTTTCCCGGGCGCGGAAGCGCGAACCCATGAAGCAGACCCCGCTGCGTGACGTGCACGTGCGCCTTGGCGCCAAGATGGTCGAGTTCGGCGGCTGGTACATGCCCGTGCAGTACGGCCCGATCCTCGACGAGGTCACGACCGTGCGCACCAAGGCCGGCCTGTTCGACCTCTCGCACATGGGCCGCGTCAACGTGAAGGGCCCGGACACGCTGCGCTTCCTCGAGCGCATCTGCACCAACCACGTGGCGAAGATCCCGCTCGGGTCGATCCGCTACTCGCTCTTCTGCCGCGCCGACGGCAACCCGATCGACGACCTGCTCGTGTACCGCGGCAGCGACGAGGTCTACCTCGTGGTCAACGCCTCGAACACCGCGGTCGACCTCGCCTGGATGCGCGAGCACGCCCAGGGCCTGCAGGTGACGATCGAGGACCTCTCCGACGCGCAGGCGATGATCGCGCTGCAGGGCCAGGTCTCGACGCAGGTGATGCAGCCGCTGTGCGAGGGCATCGACCTCGCCAAGCTCGGCTACTACAAGTTCGGCTTCGGCACGTTCTGCGGTCTGCGCAACACGCGCATCTCGCGCACGGGCTACACCGGCGAGCAGGGCTTCGAGGTCTACGTCCCCGCCGCCGAGGGCGTGCGCTGCTGGAACCTGCTGATGGAGGCCGGCGCGCCGCAGGGCGTCAAGCCGATCGGCCTGGGCGCGCGCGACACGCTGCGCCTGGAGGCGGGCATGCCGCTCTACGGCCACGAGATCGACGCGACGCACAACCCGATCGAGGCCGGCCTCGCCTTCGGCGTCTCGTTCGCGCCCGAGAAGGGCGACTGGATCGGCCGCACGCCGCTCGAGGCGCTCAGCAAGGCGCCGAAGAAGCAGCTGGTCGGGATCAAGACCGACGGGCCGCGCGTCCCGCGCCAGGGCTACGCGCTCTTCCAGGGCGCGCGCGAGATCGGCTACGTCGTGTCGGGCAGCGTCTCCCCCACGCTGGGCACGAACATCGGCAGCTGCTACGTGCCGGTCGGCCTGGGCAAGCCCGGCGAGAGCTGCGAGCTCGACGTCAAGGGCAAGCGCCAGCCGGCGACCTTCTGCGCGCTGCCCTTCTTCTCGCGCACGCGCAAGTGAACACCTCCCGCCGCGTGCGCGGCGGGAGTTCCCCAAACCCCGAGTCCCACCTCCCCATCGACATGCGTCCCAACGACCGCAAGTACACGGAAACCCACGAGTGGGTGAAGAGCGAAGGCGACACGATGCTGATCGGCATCACCGACTTCGCCGTGAACGAGCTCTCCAACGGCAACGAAGGCGACCTCGTCTACTGCGACCTGCCCGAGCCGGGCCGCATCCTCGAGGCCGGCCAGACCTTCGGCGAGATCGAATCGGTCAAGGCCGTGGCCGACCTCAACAGCCCCGTCGCCGGCGAGGTGCTCGACATCAACCCGGCCATCGAGGACCACCTCGAGGTGCTCTCGAAGGATCCCTGGGGACAGGGCTGGCTGATCCGCGTCAAGCCCAACGCCAAGAGCCTCGAGCACCTGATGAGCGCCGAGGAGTACGAGAAGTTCATCGCCCAGCCGCACTGATCCCCTCCGCGAGGCCCGCACCATGAGCGCCGCACTGCCGACCGCCGAGCCCTCCCGTCGTCCCACCACCACCGAGACCAAGGCCGCTTCGATGCTCGAACAGGATCGCTTCGTCGATCGCCACATCGGACCGCGCGAGGCCGACCTCGCGCGCATGCTGGGCGATCTGGGTTTCACGTCGCTGGAGGCGCTCACGGAGGCGGCGGTGCCCAAGGTGCTGCGCACGCGGACGGGTCTCGCGGTCGGACCGGCCTCGAGCGAGCGCGACGCGCTCAGCGAGCTCGCCGGCATCGCGGCCGAGAACCAGGTCTGGCGGCCGTTCCTGGGGCTGGGCTATTCCGACTGCGTCACGCCGCCGGTGATCCAGCGCAACGTGCTGGAGAACCCGGGCTGGTACACGCAGTACACGCCCTACCAGCCCGAGATCAGCCAGGGCCGGCTCGAGGCGCTGCTCAACTACCAGACGATGGTGCTCGAGCTCACGGGCCTGGAGATCGCCAACGCCTCGATGCTCGACGAGGGCACCGCGGCGGCCGAGGCGATGGCGCTGTGCTACGACGTGTGCAAGGACAAGGCGCGCACGCACTTCTTCGTCGCCGCGGACAGCCATCCGCAGACGATCGAGGTGCTGCGCACGCGCGCCGGCGCGCTGGGCCTGGAGATCGTGCTCGGCGATCCGGCCACCTTCGACTTCGCGCAGCCGATCTTCGGCGCGCTGCTGCAGTATCCGGCGACCGACGGCGTGGTGCGCGACCCGCGCGCCTTCGTCGAGCGCGCGCACCAGCACGGCGCGCTGGTGGTGATGGCGGCCGACATCCTGGCGTTGGTGCTGCTCGAGTCGCCCGGCGCGCTCGGCGCCGACATCGCGATCGGCAGCACGCAGCGCTTCGGCGTGCCGCTGGGCTTCGGCGGCCCGCACGCGGCCTTCTTCGCCACGCGCGAGGCCTACAAGCGCTCGATGCCCGGACGCCTGGTCGGCGTCTCGATCGACCGGCACGGCAAGCCCGCGCTGCGTCTCGCGCTGCAGACGCGCGAACAGCACATCCGCCGCGAGAAGGCCACCAGCAACATCTGCACGGCGCAGGTGCTGCTGGCCGTGATCGCCGGCTGCTACGCCGTCTACCACGGCCCCGCCGGCCTGACGCGCATCGCGACGCGCGTGCAGCGCCTGACGCAGGTGCTGGCCGAGGCCCTGCGCGCCTCGGGCCGCAAGGTGCGCCCGGGCCTCACCTTCGACACGCTGCGCGTCGACCTCGCCCCGGCCGAGCTGCGCCGCGTGCAGTCCGCCTGCGAATCGCGCCGCCTGCTCCTGCGAGCGTACCCCGACGGGCTGGGCATCTCGCTGGACGAGACCAGCACCGAGCTGGAGATCGCGACGCTGGTCGAGTGCTTCCGCGGCGCGGCCTGCGAGCTCTCCGAGATCGAGCAGCTCGCGCGCGAGCTGCGCCCGCTCGACTACGGCGCGCTGGCGCGCAAGCGTCCGCCGCTCGTGCACCCGGTCTTCGACACGTACCACTCCGAGACCGAGATGCTGCGCTACCTCAAGCGCCTGGAGGCGCGCGACCTCTCGCTGACGACCTCGATGATCCCGCTGGGCTCGTGCACGATGAAGCTCAACGCGGCGGCCGAGATGCTGCCGATCACCTGGCCCGGCTTCGGCCGGCTGCATCCCTTCGCCCCGCTGACGCAGACGCGCGGCTACCAGCACCTCTTCCGCGACCTCGAGCGCTGGCTGTGCGACATCACCGGCTTCGCGGCCTGCTCGCTGCAGCCCAACGCCGGCTCGCAGGGCGAGTACGCCGGCCTGCTGGCGATCAAGGGCTACCAGAACGAACGCGGCGCCGCGCAGCGCGACGTGTGCCTGATCCCGCACTCCGCGCACGGCACCAACCCGGCCAGCGCGGTGATGGCCGGCTTCCAGGTCGTCGTCGTCGACTGCGACGCGCACGGCAACATCGAGATCGAGGACCTGAAGAGGAAGGCCGAGCAGCACGCCGCGAAGCTCGGCTGCCTGATGGTCACCTATCCCTCGACGCACGGCGTGTACGAGGCCGCGATCAAGGACATCTGCGCGGTCGTGCACCAGCACGGCGGCCAGGTGTACATGGACGGCGCGAACCTCAACGCGCAGGTCGGCCTGCTGCGCCCCGCCGAGCTCGGCGCCGACGTGTGCCACATCAACCTGCACAAGACCTTCTGCATCCCGCACGGCGGCGGCGGGCCGGGCATGGGCCCGATCTGCGTGGCGAAGCACCTCGCGCCGCACCTGCCCGGACATCCGCTGGCGAAGCTTCCCGGCAACGCGGGGCCCGTTTCGGCCGCGCCCTGGGGCTCGGCCTCGATCCTGCCGATCTCGTGGATGTACATCCGCATGATGGGCTCGGACGGACTGAAGAAGGCCACGCAGGTCGCGGTGCTCAACGCGAACTACCTGGCGAAGAAGCTCCTCCCGCACTACCCGGTGCTCTACACGGGCCAGAACGGCTGCGTCGCGCACGAGTGCATCTTCGACATGCGCGGCTTCAAGAGCGCCGGCATCGAGGTCGACGACATCGCCAAGCGCCTGATGGACTTCGGCTTCCACGCCCCGACGATGAGCTTCCCCGTGGCCGGCACGCTGATGGTCGAGCCGACGGAGAGCGAGTCGAAGGAGGAGCTCGACCGCTTCATCACCGCGATGATCACGATTCGCGAGGAGATCCGCGCGGTCGAGGCGGGCACGCTGGACAAGAAGGACAACCCGCTCAAGAACGCGCCGCACACGCTGGCCGAGGTCACCGCGAGCGAGTGGAAGCATCCGTATCCGCGCGAGCAGGCAGCCTTCCCCGCGCCGTGGCTGAAGCAGCACAAGTTCTGGCCCGGCGTGGCGCGCATCGACAACGCGTACGGCGACAAGCACCTCGTCTGCGCGTGCCCGAGCGTGGAGAGCTATCGCTAGGCAGCCTTCAATCCCATCGCATGGCGCCCTGGCCGGCCGTCCCGCACGGCCGGCTTTCGTTCGTGCTCCGTGAGTTGGCGCCTAGATTCCAAGCCATGCGAACCAGTCGCGCTCGAGTACGGGCCCCGGGTCGAGGCTTCGCACGGCCAGGAGGCCGCGGCTGAGGTCGAGTGCGGCCACGACACAGCTCGCCGGGCCTGAGGTCAGGTGCGTGAGGACTGCTTCCTGCTCGCTCGGAAGCGGCGGAACGAGGACGAAGCGACCATCGCCCCGCGCGAGCTGCAACACTCCCAATCGAATCTCACTTCTTGTCCTTCACGACCTCGAGCACGATCTTTCCCTTGGTGTGCCCGGTCTCGCTCAGCTCGTGCGCGCGCGGCGCCTCGGCCAGCGGGATCGTGTCGCTGACGACGCACTTCAGCTTCCCGGCCTCGACCAGCTTGGCGAGTTCGTCGAGCTCCTTCGGGTCGGGCTTGACCAGGATGATCGCGCCCTTCACGCCGAGCTCCGCGAGCTTCTTCGCGTCCGGCGGCTGCACGATCGAGACGAGGAAGCCGCCCTTCTTGAGGCAGCCGAGCGAGCGCGCCTGCGTGTCGCCGCCGATCGAATCGAGCACGACGTCGACGTCCTTCGCTAGCTCCTCGAACTTCTGCGCCTTGTAGTCGATCGCGAGGTCGGCGCCGAGCTCCTTGAGGAAGGCGAGGTGGTTCTCCGACGCGGTCGCGATCACCTTCGCGCCGCGCGCCTTCGCGATCTGGATCGCGAAGTGGCCCACGCCGCCCGCGCCGGCGTGGATCAGCACCGTCTGGCCCTTCTCGAGCTTGGCGGTGTCGACGAGCGCCTGCCAGGCCGTCAGCGCGGCGAGCGGCACGCCCGCGGCGTGCACGTGGTCGATCGACCTGGGCTTGTACGCCAGCTCGCCCTCGGGCACGGCCGCGTACTCGGCGTAGCCGCCCCAGCGCATCAGCGAGAGCAGCGACCAGACCTCGTCGCCGGGCTGGAACGACTTGACCTCGGCGCCGCAGCTCTCGACGACGCCGGAGATCTCGCCGCCGAGGATCATCGGCAGGCGCGACTTCATCTTGCCGAGCTTGCCCGCGCGCACCTTCCAGTCGACGGGGTTGACGCCCGCGGCGTGGATCCTGACGAGCACCTCGCCGGCCTTGGGCTCGGGGCGCGGCACGTCCTCGAGCACGAGCACGTCGGCCTTGCCGTAGTCGTGCATGCGTACGGCCTTCATCGTGGCGGCGGGCTTGTCCTGCGCGGAGAGCGCGAGCGGGAGGAACGCGGCGAGCGCGACGAGCAGGGTCTTCGTGTGCATCAGCATGGTCTGGCCTCGCGCAGAGGATAGCGCGGCGCGCCTCAGCTCGCGTGCGGTTCGTCCGGACGCGCGGGGCGCGAGTTCGGCCGGTGCGGATGGTCGTGCTGCAGGATGTGCGGGGTCTCCAGGCCGTGCGCGAGCATCAGCGGCTCGTTGGCGAGCAGTTCGAGCGTCGGGCCCTCGGCCACGATCTCGCCGCGGTCGAGCACGATCACGCGCGAGCACAGGCGCACGACCAGCTCGAGGTCGTGCGTGGAGATGATCTTCGTCGCCGGAAGCGTGCGCAGCAGCGCCTCGAGCTCGCGCCGGCCGCGCGGGTCCAGGTCGCTCGTCGGCTCGTCGAGCGCGAGCACGCGCGGCTCGCAGGCGAGGACGCCGGCGAGGCAGACGCGGCGCTTCTCGCCCAGGCTGAGGTGCTGCGGCGAGCGCGCCTCGAAGCCCGCCAGGCCGACCGCGGCGAGCGCGCTCGCGACGCGCGCGGCGAGATCGCGCTCGGCCAGGCCGAAGTGCCGCGGGCCGAAGGCGACGTCCTCGAAGACGGTTCCGCAGAAGAGCTGGTCGTCGGGGTCCTGGAAGAGCAGCCCGACCTCGCGCCGGATCGCGTCGAGGCTCTCGCGCGTCAGCGCGCGCGCGCCGACGAAGACCGCGGGCGGCGCGGAGAGGCGCTCGGGCAGCACGCCGTCCAGGTGCAGGAGCAGCGTCGACTTGCCCGCGCCGTTGGGCCCGATCAGGCCGACGCACTCGCCCTCCTCGAGCGTGAAGCTGATCTCGCGCAGCGCCTGGGTGCCGTCGGGGTAGCGGTACGAGAGCCGCCGCACGCTGAGGGCTGCGCTCATCGCCAGCCGCGCGCGCACATCGCCGTCCAGATGCGCTCGGCGCGCTCGCTCGAGCGCACGAAGAGCACGCCGAGGGTCGTGCCCAGCGACTGCCACTCGCGCCAGCGGCTGCGGCCGAAGCTGCGGCTCGCGCGCGCGCGGCGCATGCGCTGGCCCTCGTCGACGAGCACGGAGAGGTAGCGCTGGAGCAGCGCCAGCGTCGTCACGAGCAGCGCCGGCACGCGCAGGCGCGCGAGCACGCCGAGCAGGGCGTCGAAGGGCGTGGTCGCACCGAGCAGCAGCATCGTCGCCAGACAGAGCGTGCTGCGCAGCACGATCCAGCCGAACAGGCGCGCGCCGTCGGGCTGCGCGAGCGCGAGCAGCGCCACGCCGAGCACCAGCGGCTCGAGCCAGAGGAGTCGCTTCAGGAGCGCCGCGATCGGCACGCGCGCGACGAGAACGAGCGCGAACAGCGCCGCGGCGACCGCGCCGCACGCGAGCCACGCGCCGCGAGGGAGCAGCACCAGCGTCAGCACCAGGCCGAGCGCGAACCCCAGCTTGAGCCCGGCCGGCAGCCGGTGCACCGGGCTGTCCAGGCGGCTGGTGCGCTCGAGGAAGTCGGTGCGCATGCGCGGTCGTCCTAGCGCGGGCGCTCGGCGTCGCGCGCGCGCAGCGGCACGAGCGCGCGCGCCAGCCCCGCGCAGGTGGCGAACGCGAGCAGCACGCCGAGCAGGCCCGCGAGCGCCGTGCCCCAGCCGCCGGGCAGGAGCCCGGGCGCCTGGTACTCGGCCAGCGGCGCGGCGACCACCGGCGCCGCTGCCGCGCGCACCTGGAAGCCGAGCTCCGCGGCGACACGCTCGAGCCCGTCCGGCCAGGGCGAGGCGAAGGGCGCGACGAAGAGCACCAGACCGAGCGCGACCAGGAGGCCGAGGACGATGTGCTCGCCTCGCGCCGCGCGGCCGATGCCGGGTGCCTCGGGCTCGGGCGCGGCGAGCAGCTCGGGCCGCAGCCGCGCCACGGCGCTGAGCACGCAGGCCGTGATCGCCGCCTCGCCCAGGCCGATCAGCGCGTGCACGCCGACCATCGCGGGGAAGACGAGCTCGCCGCGCGCGACGCCCGAGAGCGCGAGCTCGCCCGCGCACGCGCTGGCCGCGAGCACGCTCGAGCACCACGCGGCGAAGGCCGCCGAGAGGATCAACCCGCGCGTGCCGGGCAGGAACGCGCGCGCCAGGCGCTGCAGCGCGACCCCGCCCGCGCCGCCGACCAGCGCCAGGTTGAACACGTTCGCGCCCAGCGCGAGCAGCCCGCCGTCGGCGAAGAGCAGGCACTGCACGATCAGCACCGCGCTGAGCACGACCACCGCCGCGCTCGGGCCGAGCAGCACGCCCGCGAGCACGCCGCCGACCAGGTGGCCCGACGTGCCCGCCGCGACGGGGAAGTTGATCATCTGCGCCGCGAACACGAAGGCGGCCGACAGTCCGAGCAGCGGCACGCGCCTCGGCGGCAGCTCGGCTCGCACGCGGCGCAGGGCGAGCGCCAGCCCGCCGCCGGCGAGCAGGGCCGCCGCAGCAGCGGTGCGAGCGGAGAGATAACCGTCGGGAATGTGCATGGACGCGCGGGCTCGAGGGGATTGTAGCAGCGCCGGTGGAAGCCCTCCGCGTCGAGTGTCTCACGCTCGGCGCCGACCGCGCTCGGCGAGCTCCCGCGCGGGCAGCCTGCGAATCCCGGATGGCGCGGCGTGCGTCCTTCGAGGTACGTTGGATCGAACCTGCATGGACACGTGGCGTCTGATCACGACCTGGGGCGCGGATCCGGCCTTCAACATGGGGCTCGACGAGGCGCTGCTCGAGGCGCCCGAGTCCGTGCCGACGCTGCGCTTCTACAGCTGGAAGCCCGACACGCTCTCGCTGGGCTACTTCCAGCGCTTCGCCGACGTGCCCGCGGCCTCGGGCATCGACGGTCGCAAGCCGGGCGCGATCGTGCGGCGCATCACCGGCGGCGGCGCGATCCACCACGTGCACGAGCTGACCTTCTCCTTCGCCGCGCCGCTCGCCAACCGCCTCTACCAGGGCAAGCTGGGCGACTCGTACGAGCGCGTGCACGCCGCGATCGGAGCCGCGCTGGCCGAGGTCGGCATCCATGCGCAGCCGCGCGGCGGCGCGACGCTGAGCTCGGACATCGAGGGCACGGGCATGTGCTTCCACAAGTCGACCGGCCTCGATCTGGCCTGGGGCGGACGCAAGGGTGTCGGCTCCGCGCAGCGCCGCACGCGCGGCCGCGTGCTGCACCACGGATCGATCAAGCTCGACAGCTCGCTCTTCGAGGGCTCGATCGCGACCGTGCGCGAGAGCGCGCGCGGCATCACGGCCCCCGACTTCGCGCCCGTGCTGCGCGCCGCCTTCGAGCGCGAGCTCGGCCTGCGCCTGCTCAGCGGCGTGCCCGACGAGTGGGAGCGCGGCCGCGCCAAGGAGCTGGGCCCGCGCTACCTCTCGGACGAGTTCGTGAGGCTGCGGTGAGGCTGTGCGCGCTCGCTGCCGCGCTCCTCGCGCTGCTCGCCGGCTGCGCGCGCGAGGCGCCGCGGCCGAACGTGCTGCTGATCACGGTCGACACGCTGCGCGAGGACCGGCTCGCGCTCTGCGCGCAGCTCGAGGCGTTCGGCCGCGAGGCGCTGGTCTTCCCCGCGGTCACCAGCCCGCGCGCGAAGACCACGCCGGCGCTGGCGAGCCTGATGAGCGGCCTCTACCCGCACGAGCACGGCGTGCGCGAGCTCCTGCAGCCGCTCTCCCCCGCCGTGCCCGTGCTGGCCGAGCGCCTGCGCGCGGCGGGCTGGAGCACCGCCGCGATCGTCGGCAACTGGGTTCTCGGTGCCGAGCGCGCCGGCCTCGCGCGCGGCTTCGAGCAGTGGACCGAGGAGCTGCCGGACGCGCAGCGCGTGCCGCCCGAGAACGTGCCCGAGCGCCGCGCGCGCTCGCTGACCGACGGCGCGCTGGTCGCGCTCGGGCTCGAGCGCTGGAAGGAGGGCAGCGCGGGTCCGCGCGCGAGCGCGTGCTCGGCTGGGAAGCCCTGGTTCCTGTGGCTGCACTACATGGACCCGCACGGCAGCTACGATCCGCCGCCGGAATTCGCGCGCGGCGGCGCCGCGCCCGAGCCGATCGACGCGGCGAGCGAGCCCAGGCCCTTCGTCGCCGAGTACAACGTGCCGGCCAGCGCGCGCCTTCCCGACGGGCGCATCGACGCGGCGGCCGTGCGCGCGCTCTACGACGGCGAGGTGCGCTACGTCGACGCGGAGATCGGCCGCCTGCTCGCGCGGCTGCGCGCGGAGCACGTGCTCGAGAACACGCTGGTGATCGTCACCGCCGACCACGGCGAGAGCCTCGGCGAGCAGCGCTACTACTTCGAGCACGGCCGCAACGTCTCCGAGGCGACCTGCCGCGTGCCGCTGCTCGTGCGCCTGCCCGAGTCCGCGCCCGGCCGCCACGTCGGACGCGTCGAGGCGGACCTCTCGCTCTGCGATCTCGCGCCGACGCTGCTCGACCACCTCGGGCTCGCGCCGCTCGTGCCCGCCGGCGACGCGCTCAGCGTGCGCGGACTCGTGCGGCCCGAGCTCCTCGGCGGCACGAGCGGCCCGGCGCAGGCCGTCTTCAGCGAGAAGATCGAGGGCGCGGGGCTGTCGAAGGCGATCCAGCACAAGGCCGTGCGCCTGGGCCGCTGGAAGCTCGTGCGGCGCTACGCGCAGGTCTTCGACGCGGCACGGCCGGCCGACAAGGAGCTCGTGATCGCGGGCCAGGAGCTCTTCGATCTCGCGCACGACGGGGCCGAGGAGCACGACCTCCTCGCGAACCCGCCGCCGGAGGCGCCGCTCGCGCGGCTGGAGGCCGAGCTCCTGCGCTTCTCCGCGGCGGACGTGCGCTTCGCGGACCTCGCGCAGAAGCTCGCACGGGAGCGCGGCGAGCTGGAGCGGCGCGATCCGGAGGCCCTGCGCATCCTGCGCGCGCTGGGCTACTGAGCCGCGCTACTGCGGCCGCTCGGGAAGGCGCAGCTCCAGGCCCCAGTCCGCGGCGCGCGAGTCGACGGCGAGGCTCGTGCCGGCGAGGCCGACGCCTTCGAGCGAGTCCGAGGGCCGCCAGGATTCGTGCGAGGGCTTCTCGGAGAGCCAGTGCGCCTGCGAGCAGGCCGTCACGAAGGCCTCGGCCGCACCCGTGGGGCTGGTGTCCTCCGCGAGCTCGACGCGGAAGTCGATCGCGCCGCGCTGGCGCATGCGCGCATCCCAGGTCGCGCCGTGGAAGCGCACGCTGCCCTTGCCGCGCCGCGCGAGCGGCGGGAGCACCTGCACGGCGGCGGGAGCGTCCTCGGGCAGGCCGAGCGTCGCCGAGAGGCCGTCGCTGACGCGCACCTCGATGCGCGAGATGCCCTCGATGAAGAGCGAGGCGCGCTCGCGCGACTCGGGCCCCGAGGTCAGCACGTGCGCGATGTGCAGCGCCTCCAGCCGCCTGGCGAAGAGCGCCGCGATGTCGGCTGCGCTGGTGTGCGGCAGCACGAACAGGTGCAGCGCGGCGAGCTTGGGCTCGGGCCCGTCGCCGCGCGCGGAGACCTCGAGGTCGACGCTCGATCCCGTCTCGTTGCTCACCTCGCCGGCGAGCTGCAGCTGCACGGAACCACGGGCCTGGGCGACGACGGAGAGGGCGACGAGCGCCACGACACGGACGAGCGTGGAGAGCATGCGGGGGATCCTGCGGCAGCGATGGGGATCACGTCGGACGCGAGAGCGCGCGGGTTCTTCCGACCCGCCGCGTGGTTACCCCGCCTGGACTCGAACCAGAACTAACAGGACCAAAACCTGTTGTGCTACCGATTACACCACGGGGTAGGCCGCGTGCTCGTGTGTGCGCCGGGGAGTGGTTACCCCGCAAGGATTCGAACCTTGACTAAGAGGACCAGAACCTCTTGTGCTACCGTTACACCACGGGGTAGCCCGGCGCAGAAGGGCGCGGAGGATATCGAAGAGCGCCCGAGCGGTCAATCGCCGGGTGCTATCGTCCCAGAACGCGGCGCCGCGCGAGCTCGAGGGCGGTCAGGGCCGCGAACTCGCGGATCAGGTCCCGCCCGCGCACCGTGAAGCGCCGTTCGCAGCTCTCGACGACCCCGTCGAAGCTCGTCGCGAACCAGACCAGCCCCACCGGCTTCTCCTCGCTGCCGCCGTCGGGCCCCGCGATGCCGGTCAGCGCGACCGCCAGGCGTGCCCCCGAGCGCTCGGCCGCGCCCCGCGCGAGCGCCTCGGCGACCGGCGCGCTGACCGCGCCGTGCCGGGCGAGCAGCTCCTCGGGGACGCCCAGGAGCTCGTGCTTGGCGCGGTTGGCGTAGCTGACCCAGCCCGAGCCGAAGACGGCGCTGATGCCCGGGACCGAGGTCAGCTTGGCCGCGACGAGGCCGCCGGTGCAGGACTCGGCGGTCGCGATCGTGATCCCGCGCTCC
The DNA here is from genome assembly GCA_044229935.1 of Planctomycetota bacterium. GTDB lineage: Bacteria > Planctomycetota > UBA1135 > UBA1135 > JADJLZ01. Next base: position 22,062 of record JBGASC010000017.1, read on the forward strand.
AGGAGCAGCGCGCCGAGCACGGCGGCGAGGTCGCCGCTCTCGCGGCTGAAGATCCACTCCGCGAAGCGCTCCTGGACCTCGGCCGCGCGCGCAGCGAGCCGCGCCTCCGCCTCGGCGGCGTTCGACGCGCGCGCGGTCAGCACCGCGCTCAGCACGCCGGCCTTGGCTGTCACGCCCAGGAGCGGGTTCTCCTCGCGCGCCATCCACGCGCCGCAGCGGTCGGCGAAGCTCGACTCGGGCAGGCCGAAGAGGTGGAAGCTCGCCGACGCGAGCGCCGGCCGCGGCGGCAGCTCGTCCGCGAGGATCGGCGCGAGCGTGCGCGCGAACATCGGCTCCATCTCGCGCGGCGGTCCGGGCAGCGCCGCGAGCAGCGCGCGGCCGTGGCGCAGCACGAAGCCCGGCGCGGTGCCGAGCGGGTTCTCCAGCACGCGTGCGCCGCGCGGGACGAGCGCCTGGCGGCGGTTGGACTCGGCGAAGGGCCGGCCGCGCGCGAGGAACCAGCCGCGGATCGTCTCCAGCGATCGAGCGTCCTCGACCAGCTCGACGCCGGCCGCGGATGCGAGCGCGTGGCGCGTCAGGTCGTCCAGCGTCGGGCCGAGCCCGCCCGTGACGATCATCAGGTCGACGCGCCGCCCGGCCTCCTCGGCCAGCGCGCGCAGTGCGGCCTCGTCGTCACCGAGCACGACGAAGCGCTCGACCTCGACGCCCAGCCGTGCGAGCTCGCGCGCGAGCCAGCTCGAGTTGGTGTCGACGTTGCGGCCCTGCACCAGCTCGTCACCGCTGGCGACGACCCAGGCCAGGACCCTCGCGCTCACGCGCGGCTCCCGTCGGGCTTGGTGCGCGGCTTCGCGCCGAGCTTCGCCACGATGATCCCGATCTCGTACAGCACGATCATCGGCGCGGTCATCAGCACCTGCGAGATCCAGTCCGGGCCCGGCGTCAGGATCGCGGCGACGAACAGCGCGCAGACCACGAAGTGCGGGCGGTACTTCGAGTACGTGCTCGGCTCGATCAGCCCCAGCCGCGAGGCGAAGATCATCACGATCGGCAGCTGGAACACGGCCCCCATCGCCAGGCACATCGTGGTCAGGAAGCTCGTGTACTTCTCCAGCTGCAGCATCGGCTTGACCTTCTCCAGCGAGAGTGTCGTCGCGAGGTAGTACATCCCGGTCGGGATGATCAGGAAGAAGCAGAACGTGATGCCGATCAGGAAGAGCAGCACGCTGGCCGGGAAGTACTTCAGGATCGCGCGCTTCTCGTGCCTGTAGAGTCCCGCGCCGACGAACTGCCAGACCTGCCAGAGCACGAAGGGCGAGCCCAGGAACAACGCGAAGTACATCGAGTTGTTGAGCACGAAGAAGAAGCTCTCGCCGATGCCGAACATCACCGGCCGCTCCTCGACCGGATCGCGCAGGCGCTTGTCGCCCGGCTCGTCGCTGAGGAAGAAGTCCGAGCGCCGGTGCGTGTTGCCCGGACGCGCGAGCTCCTCCTCGTGCTGCTGCAGGATGTCGGCGTTGATCTGCTGCGCGGCCGTGCGGTACGGCCAGAGCATCCCCTCGGCGATGTCCTCCTTGAACCACCAGGCGATGCCGAAGGCGATCGTCAGCACGAGCACCGAGCGGAAGAGGCGCTTGCGCAGCTCCTCCAGGTGGTCGCCGAGCGACATGCGCGTTTCTTCGAGGGGTTCGGCCATGGTCCGGCGGGCCGGGGATTATCCGCGACGCGAGCCGCGCCACAAAGCACGCGGGCGGGCTCGCTCGCGCGAACCCGCCCGCGGCGGAGGCCCGGAGGCCCGGCTCAGAAGCTGAAGTACTGGCGCAGGTCCTTGATCAGCACGATCTGCACGCCCTGCGCGACCGCGTCCTTGTAGACGGGCAGCTCCGAGGGCTGCACCGGCGTCTCCACCGGCTGGCCGTTCTCGTCGGTGTACATCTCGCCGCCGACGATCAGGAAGTCGGTCGACTTGTCGAGCTTCTTCTGCACGCTGACGCCCATGCCGACCAGCAGCGCCTCGAGCTCCTTCTGGTTGAGCGTCGCACCGCTGAAGCGGCCGACGAGCAGCGCCGAGCGCTCGCCGTGCGGGTCGAAGAGCGGGTTGTAGACCACGTCGCCGGCGACGGGCGGGTCGAGCGGGTCGGTCTGGTCGTAGAAGCGCACCTCGGCCATGTCGCCCTTGGTGCTGGTCACCTGCGCCCAGGCCTTGATCGTCTTCGAGCCGGCGGCGCCGGAGACGACGCGGAACTTGGTGCCCGCGGAGAGGCGCTGCTTGGTGCCGATGTCGATCCAGCCCAGGCCGAGGTCCTTCGAGACCTGCAGGATCTTGCCGTCGGCGCGCTCGGGCTCCTTCAGGAAGGGGTTGAGCTTGCGGCCCTGCTCGTCCATGCGCGCCTGCAGCGCGAGCTTCTCGGTCTCGGCCGCGGCCTTGACGTCCTGGATCTCCTGCTTGAGCTTGAGCACCGTCGCGTCGGAGCCCTTGTAGCTCTCGCGCGCCTCGCCGAGCTGGCGCTCGAGGTCGGTCTTGGTGTCGTTGAGGCGCTGCTCGGTGTCCGCCAGCTGGCGGCGCAGGTCGCCCTTGTCCTTCTCGGCGGCCGCAACGGCGTCGTTCATCCGGCCGCTGACAGCCTTGTTCTCCGCGAGCGCGGCGTCGAGCTGGCTCTGCAGGTCCTTGATGCGCGCGTCCTTGGCCGTGTAGATCGGGATCAGGCTGGACGTGAAGGCGCGGTAGTCCTTGGCCGTCTGGTCCGCCTCGGGGATCCCCTTCTGCAGGTCGCCGAGCTGCTTGGTCGCCGCCTCGACGTTGCTCGCGGAGGCCGCGGAGGGATCGGTGAAGCCGAGCACCTTCGAGATCTCGAGGATCGTCGTGGTGCGCTCCTTGTTCTGATCCTTGAGCTGCTCGACCTCCTTGGTCTTCGACGAGAGCTCCTCCAACGTGTTCGTGGCCTGCTGGTTGGTCAGGAAGAACATCACGAGCGCGATGAGGAAGGCCACCACGAGGCCAACCAGCCAGATCACGCTCACCTTCGCAGCACCACGCTGGGATCGCTTCATGTCGAGAACTCGGGGGGATTCGGGAGGGCGGCTCGTCGGCCGCACGGGGCGGGGGGGCCTCGTCCCGGGTACGAGGGCGCATCGTGATACCCGAAGCGCCCCTTCGCCGGCAAGTCCGCGTCCGCGCTTGGCGCGCGTGCACCGACCTGATACGAGAAAGACGCTGGGCCCCGGAACGGGATCCGGGGCCTGCCCTACCCCCCGGCCGGCGGCCGGTTTCTGCTTTCCAGCCCCCTCGATGCCAAGCGCCCCCGTGCCCCCGGCGTGATCGGCGTGCTCGGCGGCATCGCCTCGGGAAAATCCTGGGTCGCCCGGGAGCTCGCCGGGCCGAGCGGGCGGGTGATCGACGCCGACGCGATCGCGCGCGAGGTGCTCGAGAGCCCCGAGGTCCGCGCCGAGCTCGCCGCGGCCTTCGGACCCTCGCTCCTGCGGGCCGACGGCAGCGTCGACCGCGAGGCGCTGGCCCGGCGCGTCTTCGCCTCGCCGGCCGAGCGCGCGCGGCTCGAGGCCTTTACCCACCCGCGCATCCGTGCCAGGATACGCGCGCTCCTGGACGATGCGCGCTCGCGACGCCTCCCGCGCGTGGTGCTCGACGTCCCCCTGCTCCTCGAGAACGAGGCCGCCCACGGGCTCGTCGGGGAGTGTCACGAGCTGCTCTTCGTCGATTCCGATCCTGTCGAGCGCGCGCGGCGAGCCGCCGCCTCGCGGGGCTGGAGCGAAGGAGAGGTGGCGCGCCGCGAAGCCCAACAGTTGCCCCTCGATCGGAAGCGCGCGCGCGCGGACTTCGTGATCGACAACCGCGGCAGCCTGGACGAGCTCCAAGCCGCACTGAAACGCTACCTGGCGCACCTCGATGAGCGCGTACCCCGAATCCCCCACACGTGAACCGATGGGTCCTCCCGACAAGCAGCAACAGCACCCGCAGCAGCAGCAACAGCACCAGCACGGCCACAAGCGCCGCTTCAAGAAGTGGCGCAACTTCCGCGACCGCGACGGCGAGGGCGGCGGCCAGCAGGGCGGAGGCGGCCAGCAGCACAAGCAGCGCCGGCCGATGAACCTGCAGGTGCCGCAGAACGAGGTGGTCAGCTTCGACTATGCCACCTTCCCCGCGGACCTCGACGAGGCGGCGCTGGCGGCGCTCGACGAGACGCTCGCTCCCGCGCCCAAGCGCGGCAAGCCCAAGCCCGTGCTGCACGTCGAGCTGCAGCAGAAGAACCTCTCCGACCTCTACGAGGTGGCCGAGGAGGAAAAGGTCGAGATCCAGAACGCGCGCAACCGCCGCGACGTGATCTTCGAGATCACCGCCCAGCGCCTGAAGAACCGCGTGCCGGTGGTCGCCGAGGGCGTCGTCGCCCTGCAGGGCCCCCACCACATGCTGCGCTCCAGCTGCTACGACTACATGCCGGCCACCGACGACGTGGTGCTGCCCCCGTCGCTGGTGCAGAAGTACGCGCTGCTGCCGGGCATGACCGTCAAGGGCCGCCTGCGCGCTCCGCGCGAGGGCGAGAAGCACTTCGCCGTCGTCGACATCGAGGAGATCGACTGCCACGACCCGGAGGAGGCCAAGACCCGCGCGCCCTTCAAGGAGCTCGTGCCGCTCTATCCCGAGGAGCGCATCATCCTCGAGGGCGTGGGCGACAACCCGCTCGAGATGCGCATCGTCGACCTGATCACGCCGATCGGCCGCGGCCAGCGCGGCCTGATCGTCGCGCCGCCGCGCACGGGCAAGACGATCCTGCTGCAGATGCTGGCGAAGTCGATCGTCAAGAACGCGCCCGACGCGCACCTGATCATCCTGCTCGTCGACGAGCGGCCCGAGGAGGTGACCGACTTCGAGCGCATGCTGCCCGAGGGCAAGCGCGAGATCGTCAGCTCGACCTTCGACGAGCCCGCCTCGCGCCACCTGCAGGTGGCCGAGATGGTCATGCTGCGCGCGAAGTCGCTGGTCGAGGCCGGCGAGGACGTCGTGATCCTGCTCGACTCGATCACGCGCCTGGCGCGCGCGTCGAACATCGAGGCGCCCTCGAACGGCAAGCTGCTCTCGGGCGGCATGGACGCGACCGCGCTGCAGTTCCCCAAGCGCTTCTTCGGCGCCGCGCGCAACATCGAGGACGGCGGCTCGCTGACGATCCTCGCCACGGCGCTGATCGAGACCGGCTCGAAGATGGACGAGCTGATCTTCGAGGAGTTCAAGGGCACGGGCAACATGGAGCTCGTGCTCGACCGGCGCCTCTCCGACCGGCGCATCTTCCCCGCGATCGACATCAACCGCTCGGGCACGCGCAAGGAAGAGCTGCTCTTCACCTCGGAGGAGATCAAGCGCATCTGGATGATGCGCAAGGTGCTCAACGAGATGGACCCGGTCGAATCGATGGAGACCCTGATCTCCAAGATGAAGAAGACGCGCGTCAACGGCGAGTTCCTGATGTCCTTCGGCTGAACCCCTTCCCTTCCCCGATTCGGAGGCTGCTCCCGATGCTCGCAGTTCCCTTCCTGCTCGTTCCCGCCCTGAGCTTCGTCCTCGCCCAGGATCCCGCGCCCGCGCCTGCACCCGACGCCGCACAGGCCGAGGAGCAGCGCGAGCCGACGGTCGAGGACATCGTGCAGAGCTACGAGAAGCAGGGCCTGACGTTCCACAAGGGCCCGCTCGACGGCGACCTCGGCCGCGAGGCGCACATCGGCGTGCCCGAGGGCTTCTACTTCCTCGACGGCGCGAGCACGCGCAAGCTGCTCGAGCTCAACGAGAACCTGACCTCGGGCGCCGAGCTGGGCTCGATCTGGTTCGCGGGCGGCGGGCTCGAGCAGAGCTGGTGGGTCTTCTTCGACTTCTCCGGCGACGGCTACGTCAAGGACGACGACCGCAACATCGACGCGGACGCCCTGCTCAAGGACGCGCAGGAGGGCATGGACGCCTCCAACGAGGAGCGCCGCAAGCGCGGCTGGTCCGAGATGAAGCTCGTCGGCTGGCACAAGCCGCCGTTCTACGACCCGCAGACCAACAACCTGACCTGGTCGAAGCTGATCGAGACCGACGGCCGCCGCTCGGTCAACTGGTCGACCAAGCTGCTCGGCCGCGGCGGCGTGATGAACGTCGACCTGGTGCTCGGTCCCGAGCGCGTCGACGCCGCGCTGCCCGCGTTCGCCAAGCTGCTGCAGGGCTTCGAGTACAAGTCCGGCCACAAGTACGCCGAGTTCACGACGGGCGACAAGATCGCCGAGTACGGCCTCGCGGGTCTGGTCGCCGGCGGCGTCGGCGCGCTGGCGATCAAGAGCGGGCTCCTCGCCAAGCTCTGGAAGCTGATCCTGATCCCGATCATCGCGGCCGGCGCCTGGCTGAAGCGCCTCTTCGGCGGGCGCAAGAAGACCAACGAGGACGCGCAGTCCCCGGGTCCGTGAGCGCGCTCGAGGAGCTCTACCTCGTCCTCGCGGCGATCTACCTCGCCGACTGCCTGGTCTGGGTCCGCACGCAGTCGAGCGTGTTCACCAAGCGTTGGCGCACGTACCGCCGCGCGGACGGCGGGGCGCTCTGGGGCAACGCGCAGGCCGGGCTCAACCTCGCCTGGCCGCTGCCGCCCTTGGGCTGCGTGTTCGTCAGCGAGCCGCTGCCGCTCGCGCTCGCGGCCGAGGGCGTCTGCAACCCGTCCACGCGGCGCCTCGCGAGCTGGGAGGAAACGCGGCGCGTCGAGCTCCATGGACGCGAGCTGCGGCTGGGGCGCGAGGTGCTGGCGAGCACGAGCTCGGCTCGGGCGACCGCGCAGCTGGCCGAGGAGCTCTGGCGGCTCGCCTCGCTCGCGCAGGCCGAGCGCGAGCGCGCGCTCGACGCGCTGGCCGAGCAGCGCTTCGACGCCGCGACGATCCCCGCGCGCCTGGAGCGCATGCGCCCCGAGCGCGCGCGGCTCCTGCCGCTCGCCAACGCGCTCTTCGTCTACGCCTTCGTCGCGCTGCCGCTGGTGATCGAGTACGTCGGCCTCGTGCCGACGCTGCTGTGGACGGCCAGCGGACTGCTCGCGCTGCAGGCGGCGACGGTGCTGACGTTTGCGCGGGCACAGGCGCGCCTGTTCCCCGGCGCGACCGGCGAGAACCGCGGCGCCTGGCTCTCGATCGCCCTCTCGCCGCCGGGCGCGATGCGCAGCGCGGACCTGCTCTCGCGCGACTTCCTCGCCGATCGCGATCCGCTGGCGCTCGCCGCCGTGCTGCTGCCGCGCGAGGACTTCGAGCGCTGCGCCGCCGAGCGGCTGCGCGCCGCGCGGCACGTTTCCCCGCCAGGGGAGCTCGCGCCGGATGCCGCGCGCGTGCTCGCCGCGGCCCGTGCGCGCGAGCTGCGCGCGCTGGAGGCTCTGCTGCGCCGCTGTGGCCTCGATCCCGAGCGTCTCGATGCGCCGCCCGAGCGCCTGGGCGAGGATTGCCTCGCCTACTGCCCGCGCTGCCGCGCGCAGTACCTGCACTCGAGCGGCACGTGCGAGCCCTGCTCAGGCGTCGCGCTGCGCGCCTTCGAGCTCCCGCGCTGAGCCGGGCTCGCGCGCCAGGGCCGCGAAGCCGACGCGCGCGTGGCCCGCGGGCCGGCCGCGCGCGAGCGCCGGCAGATCCTCGAGCGCCAGCGCCAGCGCGAGCAGGCTCTCGCGCTCGCCGCGCGCGACGGCCTGCGCCACGCGCGCGAGCAGCGCCGCGCGGTGCGCGCGCCAGAGCGCCTCGTCGTCGAGGTGCTTCCAGGTGCACAAGAGGCGCCCGCGCTCGGCCAGGATCGCGGCGCGGGTGCGCTGCGCGTGCTCGTCCGCCGCGGGCGCCGGCTCGACGAGGAGGCGGGCGCGCGAGCGCGGCACGCACAGCAGCGTGCGGCCCTCGCGACGCACCGACCAGGCCAGCTCGCGCTCGAGCCACGCGTCGGGCTCGAAGAGCGGATCGAAGCCGCGCGCGAGCAGCTCGTCGCGGCGCACGAGCGCCGCTGCGCGCGTCAGGAAGGCCAGCTCGAAGGGCTCGTCGCCCGCGGGATCGCTGGCGCGCTCCAGCACGAGCTCGCTGGCGCGCCAGGCGGGCCGTTCGAGCGCCGCGTCCGTGCGCGGGCACGCGGCGAACACGCGCGTGTCCTCCAGCGCGGCGAGCAGCGGCTCGAGGAAGCCGGGCTCGACCTGCAAGGCGGGATCCAGCAGCAGCACGTGCGCGTGCGTGGCCTCCTCGCAGCCGGTGCGCAGCGCCGCCGACCGGCCGCCGCGCCGCGCGCGGGTCAGCGTGCGCAGCTCGGCGCGTGCACGCTCGAAGGTCGCCGGCGGCGGGAAGCGCTCGGCGGCCCAGGCTTCCAGCCCCGCGCCGCCGCCGTCGTCGACCAGCAGCACCTCGTCGCCCGCGGCGCGCCGCTCGAGCTCGGCGAGCAGCACGGGCAGCGAGCGCTCCAGCGCCGCGCGTTCGCCGGCGCACGGGATCACGATCGAGACCGGACGCGTCACGGTGCGCCCTCCGTCCAGCGCTGCGCGCGCTCGCGCAGCGCCGGTGCGAGCAGCCGGAAGCGCGCGTGGTCGAGCTCGCGCGCCGCGGCGAGCATCTCGGAGGCGCGCCAGCCCTCGCGCGCGGCGATCCGCGCCAGCTCGCCGCGCAGGTGCTCGAGCTCGCTCTCGCGCGCGGCGAGCGCGCGCTGCGCCTCCTCCAGCGCCGCCGTGCGCGACGCGAGCTCCGTCGTGCGAGCGGCGTGCTCGCCCTGCAGGTCGGAGAGCTCGCGCTCGCGCAGCGCGAGCTCGCTGCGCGCGCTCTCCAGGCGCCGCTCGCGGCCGGCCAGCTCGGCCTGCGCCGTCGCCAGCTCGCGGTCGCGCCGCGCGAGGGCCTGCTCGCGCTCCTGCGCCTCGCGCCGCGCGCCCTCGAGCTCGGCGCGCAGGCCGTGCTGCCCGTCGTTCAGCCCGATCACCTCGCGGCGCGAGGCCTCCAGCGCCGAGCGGGCCGCGTCGAGCTCGCCGCGGCGCGCGCGCAGCTCGTTCTCGCGCGGATTCCGATGAAGAGCAACGAACACGAAGGCTGGAGCCCGGGACGAGCGACCGGCCAGGGAGACACGGCGCGCACGCGCCGCGGATCGGCACTGATCCCGGCGCTCCTGATGCTGTCGGTCCTGAGCGTGCTGGGGCTGACCTTCCTGTCGGCCAGCGTCTCCGGCAAGCAGGTCGCCGTGCAGCAGAACGACGACTACAACCTGCGCAGCACGGCCGAGAGCGCGAGCAACCTCGCCGCGGACACGCTCTGGGCGGGCTACCTGCGCTCGCACGGCGGCGCGGCCGGCGACATCGCCAGCTTCCGCGTCTACCTCGAGCAGGAGGGCATCAGCGTGGACCCGATCGGCCCGGGCATCGATCTCCTGCCGCGCGTCGCGCTGCCGGCCTCCGGCGCGCTCGACCACGCGCGCGTCGACTCGCTGCGCGTGCGCCGCCAGGACCAGGGCAACGCCACGCAGCTGTACTTCAGCATCGGGACGAGCACCTGCCGCGGCGAGGGCGCCGTGCACGGCGGCACCTCGCGTTCGGTCGAGGTGGTCTACAACATCCAGCCCGCCGCCTTCGAGGGCTTCGACTACGCGATCCTGACGCGCAACGTCAACTGCGTCTTCTGCCACACGCGCGTCGACAGCGCCGCGCGCGTGTTCAACCACGACAGCACGCTCTACGACAGCTTCGCCAAGGTCAAGGTCGGCACGCTGACCGCGCTGGAGCTGCGCTCCGACAGCCGCGCGGGCATCAGCGACTCCGACGCCGACTCGCTGATCGCCGGCTCGCTCTACGTTCGCGGCGTCGCCACGAACCAGGCGGGCGTGCCGATCTCGAACTGGAGCCAGCAGTCGGCCAAGTCGTGCACCTTCGACAACGAGGGCCACCTGCTCGAGGACTCGAGCGGGCACCTCGCCACGAACGCGTTCTCGCCCGCGGGCAACCCGCCGCAGCCGGGCATGAACCTCTACCTCAACTACCCGACCAACTACGGCGAGATGGTCGACGGCGGCCTGCCGATCGACTTCCCGCCGCCCTTCCCCGACGACGGCGGCGTCGACCCCGACACGGGGCATCACAGCTCCGCGGGCGCGGGCAACAAGCACGTCGACCCCAACGAGTTCTACGCCGCCGCGCAGCAGGCCGACGGCACGATCAGCGGCGGAACGATCTTCGTCGCCGCGGCGGGCCAGACGGTCGGCACCGACTCGGCCTGGCACGACGCGACCACGACGGGCAACACCACCAGCCTGGCGCACGTCACGACGGGCAACGTCGTGCTGACCGGCACGCAGGAGCACCCGCTCGTGATCGACGGCACCGTCGCGATCGACGGCGACGTCGTGATCCAGGGCGTGGTCAAGGGCAAGGGCTCGATCCTGGCCAAGGGCAACCTCTACGTGCCGGGCAACCTGACCTACGCCGACGGACAGGCCTACCTGCCCGGCGACGAGCCCGGCGATCCCAGCGGCCCGCGCACGTTCGGCGTGGCCCAGGACGGCACGGTCAACGCGCTCGGCCTGGCGGCCGGCGGCAACATGATGATCGGCGACTACCTCGACCCGTCGGTGTTCCAGCACCACGACGAGAACGCGATCGTCGACGGCACGCCGAACTCGCCCTGGAACTTCACGCTGGCCGAGATCGCGATCTTCAACCGCTCCGAGTGGGCCTACACGCAGCCCACGCTGCCCGGCCCGCACGGGACCACGGTCACCAACCCCAACTACAAGGGCGCCGACTACGTGCCGCGCTTCTACCAGTTCGGGCCGGGCGACGTGATCCCGATCTTCAACGAGGGCGGCCAGTACTTCGATCCGTCCACGGGCACGTGGCGCGGACCGGAAGCGGCGCTGACCTGGGACATGAGCATGCTGACGGTGCTCGATCCGAACGATCACACCAACCCGCTGCTCTACGACCAGGCGACGGGCGCGGCCAAGGCCAGCGTGCTGCAGGCCACGCCGACCGACGGCTGGCTCGCGGACCAGGTCTACGAGAACGCGCTCGAGGCCTGGAAGGACACGCTGCCGACGGGCTCCTCGATGAAGATCGACGGGCTGCTCTACACCAACAACGCGATCTTCGGCATCGTGCACCGCAGCGACCGCATGGACGGGCAGCTCGAGCTCAACGGCTCGCTGGTCTGCGCCGACCTGGGCCTGCTCGCGCCGGGCAAGCCCTCCAGCGGCACGCAGGGCACGGACGCGAACCTGCCGGGCTCGCCGTACAAGATCGGGCTGCGCCTGAACTACGACGGCCGCACGAAGGACATGCTCAACGTGCAGAACCCCAACCAGGTGACGATCAAGCGCGCGCTGTGGACGCCCACCGCCGCGCCCTGAGCAAGGTGTTGTGTTGACTCGCGGGGCCCGAGGTGCCGGAACACCTCGGGCTCTGCGGCATTCCGGGAGAGCGCGCGAGGCTCACGTGCCGCCGGTCAGGAGGCGCCACAGTCCCGCGCCGATCCCGACCGCGGTCCAGAACAGGTTCGTGTACGGGTTCTCGGCCCAGGGCTCGGGCCGCCACAGGCTCGGCGGGAGGCGCGGATCGCCCACGAACGGCCGCAGGATCCAGCCCAGCTTGATCGCCACGAAGACGTACAGCGCGAACCACAGCACGAGCGCGATGCGATGCCGCGCGTCGCGCGCGAGCAGCCAGCGGTAGTGCCGCGCGAGCATCAGCTGCGCCGCCAGCGCGGCCAGCGCGAAGAGCACGCCGTTGAGGAAGAGCGCCTCGGCGTAGCGCACGCCCGAGAGGTAGTACAGCGCGAGCACGGGCGACTGCGCCGCCAGCGCCAGCGCGAGAGAGCCCTGCGCGGCGAGGATCGCGCGCACCGCGTCGGGGAAGTCGCGCCGCAACCCGAGCAGCACGTTGACGACGTAGAAGTTCGGCAGGCACAGCGCGACCGACCCGCTCAACAGCAGCGGCAGCTTGAGCGCGGCGTACGCGCATCCCGCCGGCCTCCCGCCCAGCGAGCCCATCACCGCGCCGTGCAGCACGGCCGAGAGCAGCACCAGGCCCGCCAGCCGCGCCAGCGGGACCGGCCGCGCTCCGGGCGCGAAGCCGCCTCGCGCGTGCAGCAGGAGCTCGGCGTCGGCGAGCATGGCTCAGAGGTACTTCAGCGCCTGCAGCAGGCCCTCGAAGATGTTCGACTGCGTGTTGCGGAACAGCTCCTGCGGCAGGTGCGGCGTGCCGACGAAGGGGCGCAGGATCCAGCCCATCTGCGCGCCCACCAGCGCGTAGACGACGAGCCAGCCGGTGAACACCAGCCCCGCGCGCGACGGCCGCGTCACGCGCACGCCGTCGGCGAGCTCGAGCTCCTCGCCCGGCGCGACCTCCTCCAGCCGCCGGCGCAGGAAGCGCAGCGCGACCAGGCCGGCCAGCGTGGCGGCGGCGGCGTTGAGCACCTGCAGGAACGGATGGCTGCGCGTGCTGAAGGTGAAGAAGACGATCACCGGGCCCAGGCTCGAGAGCACGACCAGCGCCAGCGCCGTCGCCGCCAGGAACAGGCGCAGCGTCGGACCCAAGCGCAGGCGCGAGCCGCCCAGCGCGGCGAAGACGTACAGCGAGGGCAGCGTCACCAGCAGCGTCAGGAGGAAGAGCAGCGGCACCTTGCACATCACCGCCACCAGGTGCGCCAGACCGTAGGCCTTCCCCCACCACAGCCCGTACAGCCCGACGCACGCGCCGTGCAGCGCGCCCAGGCCGCCGATCAGGGCCAGGAACCGCCCGGTCGAGAGCCCGCGTTCGCGCGCATCGGAGAGCGCCGAGGTCGAGAGGTCGCCGTGCACCAGTCCTTCGAAGAGCTCGCCGAGTCGCATGGTCCCCCCTGGACACCGCGCGCGGCGCATCGGGTGCAGCCCCACGTTTTTCGCCGGCTCGCCGCACCGGAAGCGGGCCGGCCGGTGTCTGCTGGAGATGAGGCCATGTCCGAACCCGCCTTCCCCAGCGAGCGCCTGCTCGAGCACCAGGACTTCCTGCGCGCCCTGGCGCGCGAGCTCCTCGGCGATCCCGCCCGCGCCGAGGACGTGCTGCAGGACGCCTACCTCCAGGCGCTGACGCACCCGCCGCGCGAGGCCGGCGCGCTGCGCGCCTGGCTGGCGCGCGTGGTCACCAACCGCGCGCACAACCTGCGCCGCGAGGAGCGCCGCCGCAGCGCGCGCGAACGCGAAAGCGCGCGGCCCGAGCTCGCGCTCGAGACGGACCTCGACGAGCGCATCGACACGCAGCGGCGCGTGCTCGACGCGCTGCGGCGGATGCGCGAGCCCTACCGCAGCACGCTCTGGCTGCGCTGGTTCGAGGGGCTCCCGCCGCGCGAGATCGCGCGCCGCATGGACATCGGCATCGAGACCGTCCGCAGCCGGCTGCAGCGCGGGCTGATCGAGCTGCGCCGCGAGCTCGATCGCGAGTTCGGCGGGCGACGCGCGTGGTGCGTCGCGCTCGCGCCCTGGCTCGTGCGCCGCACCAGCGGCGCGGCGCTCCCGGCCGCGGGCCTGACGCTGCTCGCCGCGCTGGTCGTGCTCGGTTGGGGCGCTGCGCGCGGCTTCGCGGCCCGCGAGACGGCGCAGGCGGTCGCGCTCGCACGCGGGGCGCAGACCGAGGCCGCGCTCGCGGACGATCCGAGCGGCCGCGTGCGCCGGAGCGCGGCGTCGCTGCCGCACGAGGAGGTCCTGGCGGCTGCCGCCGCGGCCGAGCCGCGGCCCTTGGCGGGCTACGCCGTCGACGCGCGCACGGGCGAGCCGATCCCCGAGCTGACGCTGGAGGCCGGTGAGCCGAGCGCGCGCACGACGAGCAGCACCGCCCCGGACGGGAGCTTCCGCCTCGCGGACGCGCGCGACCTCGTCGTGCGCGACGCGGAGACGGTGCTCGCCGCGAACCGCAGTCGTCGCGGCCTCGAGGTCGAGATCGGGCCGACGCTGCGCCTGCAGTTCGTCGGCGCGCTGCCCTGCGCGCCCGGCGAGCTCGTCGCGAGCCTCGACGGCGGCGCGTGCGTCGCCGTGCGCGAGGGTTGCGATCCGTGGGTGCGCTTCCCCGCCTTCGCGCCGTTGAGCCTGCTCTCGTGCGCCGAGCGCTCGGCCTGCGAGCTCGTCGTCCGGACGCGCGACGGTCGCTTCGCCGGCCGCGCGCGCGTGCACGCCCGAGCGGGCATCCACGCCGAGCGCGTGCGCCTCGCGCTGGCGGAGTGCGCGGAGCCGCAGGCCGCGACGAACACAGTGGCGGACGCGCCGCGCAACGCCCCGGTGCGCGGTCGCGCGACCAGCCGCGCGGGGCTGCCGCTCGCCGGATGCGTGCGGGCGCGCAGCCTCGATCGTCCCGCGCTCGCGTTCGACACGCCGCTCGAGGACGGGAGCTTCGCCTTCGAGTCCCTGCCGCGCGGACGCTGGGAGATCCTGCCGCCGCTGGACGAGGGTTTCGCCTGGTCGCCGCCGAGCGTGCGTGTCGATGCGGACGGCGCGAGCGCCCTCGCCTTCGAGCGTTGCGACCAGCTCCGTGCGCGCCGCGTGCGCGTGCGCGCCCGCGAGAGCGCCGGCGGCGCGCGTGTCCCCGAGCTGCGCTTCGCGCTGCTCCCCGACCGCAGCGCGGCCGGCAAGCGCGCGGCGCTCGACTACCAGGGCGAGCCACAGCTGCGCAGCGTGCCCTTCGACGGCACGGGCTACGCCGCGCTGCCGCTGGGCACGCCCTGCTTCTGGGTCGCCGAGCGCGAGGGCTTCCTCTCCGCGCGCGGGACGCAGGCCGAGCTGCGCGAATCGGACGGCGACTGGCTGCTCGAGCTGGAGCTCGCGCCGAGCTGGCGCACGCACCTGCTCGTGCTCGGCGACGAGGACGGCGCGCGGGTGCCGCTCGGCGGCGCGGCGCTCGTCACCGCCGGCGGCAAGACGCTCGCGGCGAGCTTCGAGGACGGGCGCATCGACCTCGAGCTCGCCTACGAGCCCGGACGGCTCTCGCTCGCGCTCCCCGGATGGCGCGTCGAGTCGTGGGAAGGCTGGTCGCGCGGCTACCCGCGCAGCGCGCTCGATCCGCACCGCGTGGTGCTCGTGCGTGAGTGAGCGGCAGCGCGCGCCGCGCTCAGTGCCCCCCCTGCGCCTCCAGCCAGCGCTCGCAGTCGATCGCGGCCATGCAGCCCGAGCCCGCGGCGGTCACCGCCTGGCGATAGACCTTGTCCATCACGTCGCCGCAGGCGAACACGCCCTCGACGCTGGTGTAGGTGCTGCCGGGCTTGACCTGGATGTACCCGACCTCGTCCATCGCGAGCTTGCCGCGGAAGATCTCCGAGTTGGGCTGGTGGCCGATCGCGATGAACAGGCCGTCGCAGGCGAACTCGCTCAGCGCGCCGGTCTTCGTGTTCTTGAGCTGGAGCGCGCGCATCTTGGCCTTGCCCTCCTGCGCGAGCACCTCGACGACCTCCTGGTTCAGGTGCCAGGCGATCTTGGGGTTCTTGCGCGCGCGCTCGAGCATGATCTTGCTGGCGCGGAAGTCCTCGCGGCGGTGCACCACCGTCACCTTGGCCGCGTGGCGCGTGAGGAAGTTCGCCTCCTCCATCGCCGTGTCGCCGCCGCCGACGATCGCCACGTGCTTCTCCTTGAAGAAGGCGCCGTCGCAGGTGGCGCAGGCCGAGACGCCGTGGCCCATCAGGCGCGTCTCGCTCTCGAGGCCGAGCAGCTTGGCGCTCGCGCCGGTGGCGATGATCAGGCTCTGGGCCTGGAAGCTGTCGAAGTCGCTCTTGAGCGTGAACGGGCGCTTGGTGAGATCGACCTCGACGATCTGCTCGAACTTGATCTCGGTGCCGAAGCGCTGCGCCTGCGCGAGGAAGTCCTCCATCATCTTCGGGCCGAGCACGCCGTCCTTGTACCCGGGGTAGTTCTCGACGTCGGTGGTGATCGTCAGCTGGCCGCCGGGCTGCATGCCCTGGAAGAGCAGCGGCCGCAGGTTGGCGCGCGCGCAGTAGATGGCCGCGGTGTAGCCGGCGGGGCCGGAGCCGATGATGATCACGTCGCGGACGGAGCTCATGGGTGCGTCGGGGCTCTCTGGTTCGGGCGAAGGGGGGCGCAGTGTAGGCCGGGCGCGCCACGAGTCCAGCGCGAGGGGTCCGCGGGCGGGACGAGGGTCGCAGGCATGGGGCCTGCGGGGCGGAATCCGCTCCGATTCCGGGGCCCGAATTGACGAAGCTCGTCGCGGAAGGCACAAGAAACCCGCGATGGACGCCGCCACGACCGAGCTCGTCGACCACTGGATCGTGCCGCTGTTCGACCTGTGCGAGCGCATGCGCCACGGGGCGCGCGAGGCCCTGCTCAACGCGCGGCGCAGCGGCGACTTCAGCCGGCTCGCGCGCCCGGTCGGCGAGGGCGCGGGCGACACGACCTACGGCATCGACGAGCCCAGCGAGGCCGCGCTGCTGGAGTGGCTGCGCGAGGTCGGCCGCGTGCAGCCGCTCTCGATCCTGACCGAGGAGGCCGGCTGGCGCCACGTCGGCCCCGGCCCGGACGGCATGCACGAGCTGCCCGGCTTCGACCACGGCGGGCCGCGCATCGTCGTCGATCCGATCGACGGCACGCGCAACCTGATGACCGACCTGCGCAGCGCCTGGAGCGTGGTCGGCATGGCCGGCCCGGGTCCGCGCGCACCGCGCCAGCGCGAGCTCGTCTTCGGGCTGCTCTCGGAGATCCCCGACTCGCGCGCCGCGAGCTTCCGCCGCTTCTCCGCCGTGCGCGGCGGGCCGTGCCACTTCGAGGAGAAGACCTTCTACAAGGGCGGGCCGATCGTGAAGCCCTCGACGCTGCGCACGGGCAGCGACGCGCGCGCCGACCACGGCTACTTCCCGTTCTTCAAGTACATGGCGGACATGCGCCCGGAGATCGCGGGCATCGAGGCGCGCTTCCTCGCGCGCCTGGCCGAGCACGAGCGCGCCGACGTGCGCAACTGCTACGACGACCAGTACGTGTCGAACGGCGGGCAGCTGGCGCTGCTGACACTGGGCACCTACCGCATGATCGCCGACCTGCGCGGCTTCCTCGCGCAGCGCCGCGGCAGGCCGACCTTGACCACCAAGCCCTACGACATCGCCGGCGCGCTGCTCTGCGCCGAGGCCGCCGGCTGCGTGATCACCGCCGTCGACGGCAGCGCGCTCGACTTCCCGATCGACACGGAGACGCCGGTCTCGTGGGTCGGCTGGGTCAACGAGGAGACGCGCGAGCGGCTCGCACCGCATCTGGCGGCGGTGCTCGGCGAGCGCTGAGCGGCTCGTTCCGCCGCGCCCGCTCAGCCGCGATCACGCGCCACGTCGAAGCGCCGCAGCACCCAGCCGCCGCCGACGACCAGCGCCGCATCGAGCGCCAGCAGCACGCCCCAGGCGTAGACGAGCGCGATCACCCAGGCGAGGCCGCGCTCGATGCCGAGCCAGTCCGCGCCCAGGATCAGCCCCGCCGCCGGACCTCCCGCGAGCGCGAGCGACACGCCCAGGATCGAGAGGCGCAGGAGCATCAGCAGGAGCGAGCGGCCCATGTGCTGCAGCGCGCCCTCCTGCCCGGGCGTGAAGCGCACCGGCGAGAAGAGGTAGACCGCGTTGTCGATCGCGATCCAGGCGAAGGTCACCAGCGGCTGGAAGAGCAGGATCGCCGCGATGACGGGGTGGAAGCCGCTGAAGAACGAGCGCACCACGATCGCGGTCGCGAGCAGCAGGCTGATCAGCAGCACCTCGGGCAGGATCGTCGCGAGGAAGATGCGCGCGGAGTGCACCGGCCAGCTCTTGACCAGGTCCATCAGCTCGAGGTCCTGGCGGAAGTCGAAGCGCAGGCCCGCGGCGAGGTACATGCTTCCGACCGCGGCGATCATCGCCGAGGCGAGCAGGCCGTTGCGCGAGGCGAGCTCGGGATCGTGCGCCAGGCGGCCGTGCTCGAACATCAGCGGGAAGCCGACCGCGACGAAGCCGACCACCAGCACGGAGAAGAGCAGCGTACCGCGCGCCTTGCGCAGCATCGCCACCAGCTTGAGCCAGGCGATCGCGCCGAAGGGACCGCGGCCGAAGAGCCAGGGCACGCGCCAGCCGACCGAACGCACGTCGGCCTTCGAGGCCGCCACTCCCGCGCCGCCGCTGCGCAGGCGCTTGAGGCGCCGCGCGATGTCGGCCGAGGTCGCCAGCGAGAGCTCGCGGAAGTCGACGCCGATGCGTGCGGTGAGCTCGAAGGCCAGCACCCACAGCGCGGCGCACAGGGCGAACCAGCCGGCGAACTCGGCCGGGCCGGCGGCGTTGATCGCGTGCGCCCACGGCAGCGTCGGCCAGAGGATCGCCTGCACCAGGCGCGCGTGGTACCAGGGCTGCTCGTAGATCGCGCCGCCGTTCGAGCTCTGCGCCAGCTCGCCCAGGAGGCCGCCCTCGTCCGAGCTGAGGTCGACGACGAGCAGCACCAGCCCCACGCCCAGGATCAGCGTGATCGCGCGCGCCGGCACACGGCTGGCGAGGCGCGTCCAGCGGTTCTCGGCGTCGCCGAGCAGGATCGCGGCCGCCTGCCCGACGATCGGCAGGAACATCAGCGCCGCGAACGTGCCGGCGAAGGCGTAACCGGGGTGCTCGAGCTTGCGCGCCGCGCCGACGCCGACGACCAGGCCGGCGATGATCGAGCGCAGGAGGTTCGTCGTCAGCCGGTAGCGCACGAGGTCGCTGCGCGCGAGCGGGGCGCTGAAGGCGAGCTCGATCTCCTGCTTGGGCAGGTACAGGCCGCGGTGGTTGAACGAGCCCACCAGCGTCAGCACGCCCAGCGCGCAGAGCAGGATGCGCGACCAGGCGAACTCCGACTGCGGGTCGTGCCCGCCGCCCAGGCCGCGCGAGCCGAAGTAGAGGAAGTTGAAGGCCCACAGCGCGAACAGCCCGACGCCCAGGATCAGGAAGATCCAGTTGCGCGGCGTGCGCAGCCGGCGCACCTGCGCGCGCACCGCGCCGCGCAGCTTGAGCCAGACGAGCAGGCGCAGGGCCGGCGGGCCGAACATGCGCTCAGCCCTCGCGCGCGTCGGGCGCGGTCTGCGTCACGGCCAGGAAGATCTCCTCCAGGCTCGAGCCGGCGGGCACCTGCAGCGTGGCGCGCGCCTCCTCCATCGTGCCGGCGAAGACCTTGCGGCCGCGGTCGAGGATCAGGATGCGGTGCGCGAGCTCCTCGATCAGCTCGAGCAGGTGCGAGGAGAGCACCACCGCCGTGCCGGTCGCCGAGAGCTCCTGGATCGCGGTCTTGGCCGAACGGATGCCGCGCGGGTCCAGGCCCGAGAGCGGCTCGTCCATCAGCACGACGGCCGGCGCGTGCAGCCAGGCGCAGGCGAAGGCGAGCTTCTGGCGCATGCCGCGCGAGAGCTCGCCGCCGAGCGCGTCGCGCTTGTGCGCGAGTTCGAAGCGCTCGAGCAGGCCGCCGGCGCGTCCCTCCCAGTCCTCGACACCGTAGAGCGCCGCGGTGAAGCGCAGGTGCTCGAAGACGGTCAGGCTGTCGAAGGGCTGCGGATCGTCGGGGATCCAGGCCAGGTGCTGCTTCGCCGCGCGCTCGGCGCGCGCGAGGTCGTGCCCGGCGACGTGCACGCTGCCCTGCTGCAGCGGCAGGATGCCGACGATCGAGCGCAGCGTGGTGGTCTTGCCCGCGCCGTTGGGACCGACCAGGCCGAGGATCTCGCCGCGCGCGGTGTGGAAGGAGAGCTCCTGCACCGCGAGCGTGCCCTCGTAGGTCTTGGTCAGTCCCTGGACCTCGAGCGGATGGACGGCGGCTGGTGCGCTGGCGAAGGAGGCGTCGTTCACGGGAGACTCGTCGAGCGCGCGATTAGACCCGTTCGCGCGCCGCGGCTCCAGCTCCCTCCGGCGACTAGAGCAGCGAGAGCGTCTTCTTGGCCAGCCCGGTCACGGTCTGGGCCAGTCCGTGCGCGAGCCGGCCCATGCGCGTGCAGTCGAGCGTGCGCAGGTTGTCGGCGGCCGTGCCGACGCTGGGGCTGCGCCAGCTGCCCGTGTCGGTGACGCGGATCGCGCCGAAACCGTTCTCGCGGAAGGCGCCGTCGTCGGAGTCGGCGATGAACGAGAGCGAGCTCGGCAGGCTGATCGACTGCGAGGGGAAGCGGCACACGCGCCGGAACTCCTCGCTGGACTTGTCGAGCAGCGAGTGCACGCCCCAGTCCCCGACGAAGGCCACGAAGTCCCCGCGCTTGGGGTACATCAGGCCCATCGGCAGCGGGATGGACTGCGTGCCGGGCGCGTCCTTGTAGATGCCCAGGCGGTCGAAGCACAGCACGGCCGCGACCTGCTCCTTGCGCGAGCGCAGGCGCCGCGCGTAGGCCCAGGCCCCGGACTTGTCGGTGCCGGCCACCGCGCCCGCGCCCGCGCCCCAGAAGACGAAGCGCACGGTGCGGTCGTAGCCCGAGCCGGACATGATGCGCAGCACCTCGAGCAGCACGGCGACGCCCGAGGCGTTGTCGTCGGCGCCGGGCGAGCCCGGGCGGCAGTCGTAGTGCGCGCCGAGCACGATCGACTCCTTGGCCAGGCCGCGGCCGACGAGCACGACCTCGTAGGCCTTGGTCGGCACGCCCGCGCAGTCCAGCTCGATCTCGGTCGAGTCGACGCGCATGCGTCGCAGCTCGCGCCGCAGGAAGTCGCGCGTCTCCTCGTCGGCCGCCGGCGCGTGCGCGCCGCGCGAGCCGATGTCCTGCGAGAGCGCCTCGCACACCTCGCTGATGTGGCCGGCGGACTCCTGCTCGTCGGAGCTGAGCGCCGCCTGCGCGCCCTGGAAGGGCGTGCCGGGCGAACTGCTCGACCAGGCCAGGAGCAGCCAGATCGAACCCAGGAAGATGACCAGCGCAATCAACGTGCTCTTCACGACGAACCTCGCGGCACAAAGCCGCAGGCTCTTCGTCGGGCGCGGAGTCAGGACTTGACCCCGGAAGGCTTTTCGGGCCCCGCTCGCGCGGGCTCGGAGCGCTCCAGCTGCGGCAGGAGCGGCTCGTCGATCGAGCCTGCCGACGGGCGCAGCGCCTCGACGCCGCTGCCGATCGGGCCGCGGCGCGGCTCCAGGCGCGGGACGCGCGCGAGCAGCGGCAGGGCGCACAGGCGCAGGAGGGCCGAGACTCCGAAGAGCAGGTAGAAGGCCTTCGTCCCGCCGCCCGCGCCGGCGAGCAGCGCCGTGCCGCCCAGCGAGCCGAGCACGAAGGCCAGAGCGTTGCAGGCGCTGTAGCTGGTCAGCACGCTGGTGCGCTCCTCGGCCTCGACGGCGTCGAAGATCAGCAGGAAGGTCGAGAGCTCCCAGGCGGCCCAGGCCGCGCCGGTCAGGATCTGCGTCGCGAAGAGCCAGCCCCAGGAGTCGGTCAGCATCCATGGCAGCGAGCAGGGCACGAGTCCCAGCGCCCCCACCCACAGCAGCGCGCGCACGCCGAAGCGCTGCGCGAAGCGGCGGTGGAACTCGAGCGAGATCGACTTCGAGAGGAAGGCCGCCGACACCAGCCCCATGTAGTGCGCGTAGTCGAGCTCCAGGCGCGAGAGCATGAAGGGCGTGAAGAATGGCTGCGCCACCTGCGCCGCGAGCTGGAGCGCCAGCATGTACGCGAGCAGCTTCCCGTCGCGGCCGTGCACGAGGCGCGCCAGGAACTCGCGCAGCCCGACCACGCGCGTCCCGACGTGCGCTCCCCCGTGCTCGCTCTGGCTCGCCAGGCACACGGCCGAGGCCGTGCGCGCCAGCGCCGCGCAGGCGAAGAGGATCACGAAGCCGCGCGTGGGCGGCTCCCAGCCGCGGGTCGACTGCAGGATCCAGCCGCCCGCCGCCAGGCCGACGAGCGCCGCGACGTGCAGCATGCGCGTGCGCACGGCGAAGTAGTTGATCCGCAGCGCGCGCGGCACGAGCGTCTCGACCCAGGAGCTCCAGGCCGGTCCCGAGGCGAGCCCGACGGTCCAGTAGAGGGCCACGGCCAGGAAGAGCAGCAGCGTGGGCATGCTCCCGGTCCAGGCGCAGACCGCCAGCGGCACGAAGCAGGCCGCCTGCAGGGCGACGCACACGACCACCCAGCGCCGCAGCGAGCCGAGCTGCCGCACGACGCGCAGCGAGACCAGCTGCAGCAGCGCGCCGGCGAGCATCGGCAGCGTCGCCACCAGGGCCGCGGTCGCATCGGACTTGCCCAGGCGCAGGGCGAAGGCCGGCACGTAGATCTCGCCCAGCCCCACCATCAGGCTGTAGACGATGCCGTCGACGTAGATCGCGCGCAGGTCGGTCCTCAGGACGGCGGCGCGCGGCGTGCTCATGCTCGGACGCGCCACGGTAGCGCCGCACGCGAGCGCGCGGGAGCACTGCGCTGCATTGCATTGCCCTGTCGCCGATGCCTAGGCTGGCCCGGACCGCATGGACGCTCCCAAGCTCGTCGCCCACCGTGGATACGCCGCGCGCGTTCCCGAGAACACGCTGCTCGCGCTGGAACAGGCGCTCGCGGCGGGCGCGGCCTGGATCGAGCTCGACGTGCAGCTCAGCGCGGACGGCGTGCCGGTCGTGTTCCACGACCGCACGCTGGAGCGCCTGTGCGGCGTGCAGGGCGCGATCCACGAGCGGCGCTGGGACGAGCTGGCGGAGCTCGCCTGCGCCGAGCGCGGACGCTTCGGCGCGCGCTTCGAACAGCTGCGCCTGATGCGCCTGGCCGAGCTCGGGCCGCTGCTCGAGCGCTTTCCCCTCGCGCGCGCCTTCGTCGAGATCAAGCGCGTCGCGCTGGAGCGCTTCGGCGCCGAGCGCGTGCTGACGCAGGTGCTCGCGGCGCTGGGCGAGGCGCAGGGGCGCTGCGCCCTGATCAGCTTCGACCTCCCCTTCCTGCTCCTCGCGCGCGCGCGCTGCGCGCTGCCGCTGGGCGCGGTCTTCGACCGCTGGGAGGAGCGCGCCGACCCGCGCCTGGCCGCGCTCGCGCCCGAGTACGTCTTCTGCGACGTCGACGGGCTGCCCGCGAGCGGCGCGCTGGCGCACCCCGGCGCCGCGCTGGCCGTGTACGAGGTCGCCGACGCGACGCTCGCGCGCGCTCTCGCCGCGCGCGGCGTGGCGCTGGTCGAGAGTTTCGCGCTGCCCGAGCTGCTCCCCGTGCTCGGGGCCGACTGGGGGCGCGCGTGAACGCCGAGCGCTTCGACGTGGTGGTGATCGGGGGCGGCATCCACGGCGTGGGCGTGCTGCAGGCCGCCGCCGCGGCCGGCTGGCGCGCGGCGCTGATCGAGGAGCGCGCGCTCGCCTCGGGCACCTCCTCGCGCTCGAGCAAGCTGATCCACGGCGGCCTGCGCTACCTCGAGTCGCGCCAGTTCGCGCTGGTGCGCGAGTCGCTCGCCGAGCGGCGCATCCTGCTCGCGATCGCGCCCGAGCTGGTCAAGCTCGTGCCCTTCCACATCCCGGTCTACGCCACGACGCGCCGGCGGCCCTGGCAGGTGCGCAGCGGCCTCGCGCTCTACTCGCTGCTGGGCGGGCTGGGCCGCAGCTCGCACTTCCGCTCGCTGCCGCGCCGCGAGTGGGACGAGCTCGACGGGCTCTCGACCGAGGGGCTCGAGCGCGTCTACCGCTACTACGACGGCCAGACCGACGACGCGGCGCTGGTGCGCGCCGTGGCGCGCTCGGCCGAGGACCTCGGCGCGAAGATCGCCTGCCCCGCGCGCTTCGAGCGCGCGCGGCGCGTCGACGAGGGCTTCGAGATCGAGCTCGCGCAGGACGGCAAGCGCCTCGCCTGGCGCGCGGCGACGCTGGTCAACGCCGGCGGGCCATGGGTCAACCTCGTGCGCGAGCGCATCGATCCGCGCCCGCCCGGCCTGGAGATCGATCTGATCGGCGGCGCGCACCTGGAGTTCGACGCGCGCCTGGCGCGCGGCATCTACTACGCCGAGGCGCCGCGCGACGGACGCGCGGTCTTCTTCATGCCCTGGAAGGAGCGCCTGCTGGTCGGCACGACCGAGACTCCCTACCGCGGCGACCCGCGGCTGGTGCGGCCGCTGAGCGAGGAGCTGGAGTACCTGCAGGAGACGCTCGCCGCGTACTTCCCCAGGCTCGAGGCGCGCCTGCTCGACGCCTGGGCCGGCCTGCGCGTCCTGCCGCACGGCGAGGGCGCCGCCTTCCACCGCCAGCGCGAGACCACGCTCGCGCGCGACGACGAGACGCGGCCGCGCGCGATCGCGATCTACGGCGGCAAGCTCACCGGCTACCGCGCCACCGCGGCCAAGGTCGAGGCGCTGCTCGCGCGCACGCTTCCGCCCGCCGCGCGCAAGGCCGACACCGCGACGCTGCGCATCGCCGACACGCCGCTGGCGACGATCCGCGTCAGCCCTTGAGCGCGCGCGCGAGCTCGTCGCGCCAGCGCGCGTGCCGCGCCGCCAGCCGCGCGTCCGCGCGGGGCTCGAAGCGCGTGCCACCGGGGGTCGCGGCCTCGCCCGGAACACCGCGCACGAGCCAGGCCAGCCCGCACGCGGTGGACTCGACCTCGCTCGCGCGCTCGACCGGCAGGCCGGCGAGGTCCGCCAGCCGCGCGCAGAGCGCGTCGGAGCGCGAGAGGCCGCCGCTGGCGACGATGCGCCGCGGCGCGGGGAGCTCGCAGCGCATCGCGCGCTCGATCTCGAGCACCAGGAAGAGCACGCTCTCGGCCACCGCGGCGTGCTCCGCGGCGGCGCTGCCGCCGCCGACGAAGCGCGAGCGGAAGTCGGCACGCCAGTAGGGCGCCGCGAGCCCGGAGACGCCGTTGAGGAAGAGCGGCGGCTCCTCGGTCGAGGCCAGGGCGCGCTCGAGCGCCGCGACCGTGTCGCCCTCGCCGCGCTCGGCCGCGTGCAGCGCGAGCGCGCTGCCCGCGCCGTTGATCGTGCCCTCGAGCACGAAGCTCGAGCGCCCGTCCTCGCGCCGCACGAGGCTGGTCAGGAGCCCCTCGACGCGCGCGGGGTGCTCGAGGACGCGCTGCACGAAGGCGCCCGTGCCCAGGTTGACCAGCAGGTCCTCCGCGCGCGGCTCGCCCGCCGCGTACAGCGCCGCCGACTGGTCGCCGGTCAGGACGCAGAGCGGCACTCGCACGCCGCCCGCCTCGATCGTTCCGAACGCGCCGCGCGTCTGCGCCGCGCGCGGCAGGATCGCGCGCGGGATGCCGAAGCGCGCCAGGAGCCAGTCGTCCCAGTCGGCGCTGGCGGGATCGAAGAGCAGCGTGCGCGTCGCGTTGGCCGCGTCGGCGACGCAGGGCCGTTCCGCGCACAAGCGCGCCGCGAGGAAGCTCGCCAGCGGACCGGCCGCGAGCGTGCCCGCCTCGCGCGCCGCGCGCACGGCCTCGACGTGCTCCAGGCACCAGGCGAGCTTGCTCGCGCCGTAGTGCGGCGAGAGGCGCAGCCCCGTGCGGCGCGAGATCTCGGCGGCGTCGGGCTCGAAGCGCGCGAGCCAACCGGCCGCGCGCGTGTCCTGCCAGCTCAGGATCGGCGCGAGCGCGCGCCCGCTCGCGCGCTCCCAGCAGGCAAGGCTCGAGCGCTGCGTCGCGAGGCCCGCCGCGGCGAGCTCGCCGCGCCGCGCGCCGAGCGCGCCGACGGCTTCGTCCGCGGCCTCGCGCAGCGAGCGCACGAGCTCCTCGGGATCCTGCTCGACGCGCGCGGGGCCCGGACGCGCTTCCGCGACCGTGCGCGCGGCACGTGCGAGCAGCGCGCCGCGCTCGTCGAAGACCAGCGCGCGGCTGGACTGCCCGCCCTGGTCGAGCGCGAGCACGAGGCCTCCGCGAACGCGCGGGTTTTTCGGCTCGGGAACGGCGACCTTGGCCACGCCGAGCAGTCTTCCTGGGTGCCATGCCCCGGCGCAAGAGCTTCCGGTTCGGTCGTCCCGCGGACGCTATGCTGCCGTGCGTGCCCTCGTGGACGATTCCCTCTCCGTTCGGGCCGCGCGCGGCCGCCGCGTGGTTCGCCGCGCGAGCGCGGGCGGCCGACGAGCCCGAGCTCGTGCTGCGCGTGAGCGCAGGCACCGAACTGGAGCCGGCCGGCATCGTGCTGCTCGCCGCGGAGATCGCGCGGCGCAGCGAGGAGGGACACGCGACGGTGCTGGAGTTCGAGCCGCTCGCACACGCGGCCCTGCAGCGCCTGCGCGAGCTCGACTTCTTCCGCGAGCTGGGGCTGGTCGAACCCGCGAGCCCAAGCACCCCGCCGCACGGCGTGCCGCTGCGGCGCATCGGCGACCTCGCGCTCGCGCGCCAGCTCGCCGACCGCACGCGCGACCTGCTCGAGGCCGAACACGCCGACCTCGCGCCGAGCCCGGTGCGCGCGGCGCAGTTCGTCTTCGAGGAGCTCGGCGCGAACATCGTGCAGCACAGCGGCCGCACCTCGACCGGCTTCGGGCTCGCGCGCGCCGATCGAGCCAGCGGCCGCCTGCAGGTGGCCTTCGCCGATGCGGGCATGGGCTACTGGCGCAGCCTCGCGAGCAACCCGGAGTTCGAGTCGCGCATCGCGAGCCACGCCGAGGCGATCCGACTGGCCCTGCACCGGCGCGTGACGCGCGGCGGGCGCGGGAACATGGGGCTGGGCCTGCACCTGTTCGCCGAGCTCGCCGAGCGCCTGCGCGGAGAGACCTGGATCGCGTCCGGCGATGCACTGCTCGAACGCGACTACGCCGCGTCCGCCGCGCCCGCGGAGAGGGAGCACACGATCGCGCCCTCGCCCGGCGCCTGGATCGTGCTCGAGGTCCCGCTCGCTGCGGGTTGACGCCGCTCAACCCGGGATCGGCTCGCCCTCGCTCGCGGTGCGGCGCGCGAACAGCTCGCACAGGCGCGCGGTCAGCGCGCCGCGCTCGCCGCTGCCGATCGTGCGGCCGTCGATGCGCTTCACCCACGAGAGCTCGCCCATCGTGCCCGTGGTGAAGACCTCGTCGGCGGTGTGGAACTCCATCAGCGAGCAGCGCCGCTCGACGCACGGGATCGCGTTCGCGCGCGCGATCTCGAGCACGATCCCGCGCGTGATGCCCGGCAGGCAGTGGTCCGCGAGCGGCGTCGCGAGCACGCCGCGCTTGACCAGGAACAGGTTGGTCGCGTTCGTCTCCGCCACGTAGCCCTCGACGTCGAGCATCACGGCGTCGTCGGCGCCGGCGGCGTTGGCCTCGATCTTGGCCAGGATGTTGTGCAGCAGGTTGTTGTGGTGGATCTTCGAGTCGAGCACCGCGGGCGGCGCGCGGCGCACCGCGGAGCTGATCAGCGTCAGCCCCCCGCTGCCGTAGACCGGCGCCTTCCACTCGGCCAGCACGATCAGCGTCGTCCCGTACTGGTTGAACGCCGGGCTCATGCCCGAGGTGACCTTCTTCCCGCGCGTCAGCGTCAGGCGCACGTGCGCTCCGTCGCGCATGCCGTTCTTCGCCAGCGTCTCGAACAACGCGCGCCGGATCTCCGCGCGCGGCGGGATGCGCTCGAAGGCGAGCGCACGGGCCGAGGTCTCCAGGCGCTCGAGGTGCTGTTCGAGCGCGAAGACGCGCCCGCCGTAGACGCGCAGCCCTTCCCAGACCGCGTCGCCGCCCTGCACCGAGCTGTCGAAAACGGACACCTTGGCCTGTTCGCGCGGGAGGAGCTCGCCTCCGACGTGGATCCAGATCTTCTCGTTGCGCGGATCGGGCAGCTTGGGTTCCATGGCGCGCATGATGACGAAGTTCGCGACCTCTGTCCTGTGCCTAACGCTGCTCGCCGCCTGCGCCAGCCACTCCGCCCCCGCCGGTCCCGGCGCGGCCGCGCGCGAGACCAACCCGCCCTGCGCCGGGTTCGACGTCGCCGGATCCGATGCGCGCGCCTGCGCGATCGCCGACCAGACGATGGAGGCGATGGGCGGACGCGCCGCGTGGGACTCGACGCGCGTCCTGTGCTGGAACTTCTTCGGCCGGCGCAGCCACGTCTGGGACAAGGCGACGGGCAACTACCGGCTCGAGGAGGGCGACCGCGTCGTGCTGATGAACCTGCAGAGCGGCACGGGTCGCGTCTTCGACAAGGGCGTCGAGCTCACCGACGAGGCCGCGCGGAAGAAGGCGCTCGAGCGCGCACGCTCGACCTGGATCAACGACAGCTACTGGCTGGTGATGCCGTACAAGCTCAAGGACAGCGGGCTGACGCTGAAGTGGCTGCGCGAGGCGGAGCTCGACGGCGCCCGCAAGGCCGACGTGCTGCAGCTCACCTTCCAGGGCGTCGGCGACACGCCCGACAACCGCTACGAGGTCTACGTCGCGCGCGACACGCACCTGGTCGAGCGCTGGGACTACTTCGAGCACCGCGCCGACGACAAGCCCAAGATGAGCACGCCCTGGACGCGCTGGACGCGCCACGGGAGGATCCTGCTGGCCGAGAGCCGCGGCGAGAAGCGCGAGATGGGCCACGTCGAGGTGCTCGACACGCCGCCGGCGAGCCTGCACCAGCCCTGATCAGCTGCCCCACCAGCCCGCGAGCTCGCGCGCGAGCTCGGGGAAGTCCTGCTGCACCTCGGGCCGCACGAAGGGCGCGAAGTCGTTGGTGCCGAACCAGGCCTCGCTCATCTCGGCGAAGAACTCGTCCTCGTTCTCGAGCGCGTAGGCCCGGCAGCGCTTGCCGTCCCAGTGCAGCACGTCCTCGAGCTTCCTCGAGGCCTTGGCGGCCGCGAACGCCGCGCGCAGGCCGGCGTCCTCGTGGCCGAGCACCTGGTCGTGGAACGCGTGCGCGAGCTCGTGCAGCACCATCGCCGGCTGCTCGTGCGTCCACTCGAGGAAGGTGCGCGCGTGCGTGATCTCGACGCCCTTCGCCTTGCGCGGATCGTGGCCGTGCTCGCGCAGCCACTGCGCCGAGGGGTGGTAGCACGAGCAGGGCGCGACGGAATCCTCGCGGCTGATCCAGATCGGCACGAGACGCAGCTTCTCGAGCGCGGACGGCGGCACGGCGCGCACCACGTCGAGCAGCTTGGCGTCGAGCAGCTCGAGCGCCTCGGCCCCGCACTCGCCCTGCGCGAGCAGCGTGCGCTCGACGTGCACGCTCCAGCCGCGCAGCGTGCGCGTCTGGTACGGATCGGGCGCGCTCGCCTGCGGCAGGAGCGCGAGCAGCGCGCCCGCGAGGAGGAGCTTCACGCCGGCACCCCCGCGCGCAGCGCGCGCCGATCGAGCTCGGCGAAGTGCGGCCGGCATTCCGCGAGCAGCGGCTCCAGGCGCGAGGGGAAGGGCGCGCGCTTCCTCTCGTAGCGCTGGAAGCCGCTCGAGCGGTGCACGCTGGCGTACCACTGCGGCGCCCACACGCCGTCCTCGGGCCGCGGCCCGCTGGTCCAGGAGAGCATGCGCTCGTCGAAGGGGATCGACAGGCGCGCGCACAGCTGCGTCAGCACGCCGCGCGGGTCGAGCAGGAGCTCGCGCGCGACCAGCACCGGCGGATCCTGTCCCAGCGCGGCGAGCTCGCGCACGAGCCCGGTCTGCATCGCGTAGCCCGTGTCGCGCAGCGTCGGCACCGCGAGGTTCTCCGCCAGCGAGGGCAGCATCTCCTCCGGGTCGCGCGTCAGGATCACGTTGGCGCCGTAGCGCAGGAAGGAGCGGTCGAGCTCGACCAGGTGGTGCGCCATCTGCTTGAAGAACACGACCGGCCGGTCGCACGAGCCCAAGAGCACCTCGCGCACGACCCGCTCCCCGTCCTGGTCCTGGGCCGCCAGCACCTCGCGCCGCATCGGGTGGTCGGCGCCCGAGACGCGCAGGTAGTGCGCGTAGAGCGGCTCGTCGACCACGCGCGTGTCGGCGCGCTGGGCGAAGGAGTACATCAGGGCGGTCGAGACGTTGCGCGGTCCGGACCAGAGCTGGACGCGCAGGGTGGGACGGATGGCTTGCATCGGGTTCCTCGAGATGCACAGACTATCCGCCCATGGGCGAAAACCTCCCGAGCTGGGGCCTCGTGCTGCTGCGCATCCTCGTCGGCGGACTCCTGATCGTCGAGGCCTGGAACCGGCTGCAGAACGGCCAGGGCGAGGAGCTCGTGCTCGGCGCGCGCGAGGCGTATGCGGCCGCGCCGGGCATGGTCAAGGCCTGGGGCGAGAACGTCGTGCTGCCGCACCCCTGGTTCTTCTCGCACGTCGCGCTGTACGGAACGCTGGTCGGCGGCATGGCGCTCTTCCTCGGCGCGCTGACGCGGCCGGCGGGCTACGGTCTCGCGTTCCTGTTCGCGAACGCCTTCGTCGTCTGCGACGGACCCGAGCGCCTGCTCGCGCTGGTGCTCGCCGTGTGCTGCCTTGCCTGCGCGATGTCCCGCGCCGGCATGCGCTCGGGAGCGGACGTGTTCCTGCAGGAGCGCCTGCCGGTGTGGATGACCTGGTCGCGCGGGTGAGCGCGGACTGCTGCGCGCGGCCTGGATCTCAGCGCGCGCCGGTTCGGCCCAGGCGCGACAGCCAGGCGCACCCGAACGGCATCGTCAGCAGCACGGCCCCCAGCCCGAGCAAGGGCTGCACGTTCGCGAGGAGCAGGCACTCGAGCACGCACGCGGCGCAGACGGCCAGCGCCGAGCGCAAACAGTAGCGGCTGGGGAGCAGGACCAGCGCGATCGACGACGCGAACAGCCAGCCGATCCCGATCACCGGGCTCGCGACGAGCAGCGCGAACGGATCCGCGAGCAGCCCGAACGGAGACGTCGCCCCGGTCAACGGCTGCGCCAGCATCGAGCCGCACACGAGCGCTCCTGCGAGCGTGATCCCAAGCAGCGCGCCCAGCCGCCCGACCAGGCGTGGCGTCGACACGCCCGGGAGCCTCACCCTCGAGGTGTCCAGCGCTCGGAGCACGAGCTCCAGGCTACCCGCTCAGCGGCACATCCGCAGCAGCTCGCCGACCGCCGCCTCGATCCCCTGCGCGACCTCGCCGATGCGCGCTTCGTACATGTACGCAGGCGTCGTCACGAGGCGGTTCCCCTCGTCGACGCACACGCCGGTCACGCTCGTGGTCGCGTGCTTCGCGCCCATCGACTCGAGCACCTTCGCCGTGCCGGCGTCGTCGCCGATCGTCAGCCGGGGATGCGCGTCCTTCAGCGCCGCGGCGAGCAGCGCGGGCGCGATGCACCAGGCGCCGATCGGCTTCTTCGCGGCGTGCATCGCGCGCACGAGCTTCCGCACGCCGGGCTCGACCTCGGCCGCGGCGCCCTGCGAGGCGAAGGTGCACAGGTTCTTCGCGGCGCCGAAGCCGCCGGGCAGCACCAGCGCGTCGAGCTCGGTCGCCGAGACCTTCGCGACGTCCTGCACCTGGCCGCGCGCGATGCGCGCCGACTCCAGCAGCACGTTGCGCACGGACTCCTGCGGCTTGGCGGTGCGGTGGTTCATCACGCTGGCCTGCTCGACGTTGGGCGCGAGGCAGACCGCGCGCGCGCCGGCGCGGTCGAGCGCGAGCAGCGTCAGCACCGCCTCGTGGATCTCGCTGCCGTCGAGGAAGCCGCAGCCGGACAGGATCACGCCGACCTGGACCATGAGCTCACTCCAGCGCGCGCACGGTGATGTCTCCGCGGACCGTGAGCTGGCACCCCAGGCGCGCGCCCTTCACGGCGGTGCACATCGTCACGGTCTCCTGCTCGTCCGGCGAGATCGGGTCGACGTTCGCCGCGCCCTTCTCGATCACGCACACGCAGGTGCCGCAGCTCCCGACCGTGCAGCCGAAGTCGTGCGGGGCCTCCTGGTCGCGGCAGAAGTCGAGGAAGGACGTGCCGGCGGCGACCTCGTAGGTCTTGCCGTTGCGCAGCAGTGTGATCTTGGGCATGGCGGGGCGGAATACGGTCGAGGGGCCAGCACTCTACGGCGATCGTGCGGCCGGGCAAGGCTCGGAGCGCGCGCGCGGACCTGCTAGGCTCGCGCGCGATGCGCATCATCGCTCCCCCGCCCTTCCCGATCCCCGACGAGGCCGGGCCGCGGCCCGCGCCCGAGCCCGCGCCGGGCAGCGGCACGCGCATCTGGCTCGTGCGCCACGCCGAAGTCCATCCGGACTGGCACGGCCGCGCCTACGGCAACACCGACGTGCCGCTCTCGGAGGTCGGCCTGCAGCAGACGCAGGCGATGAGCGCCTCGTTCGGCGCGGTGCCGCTCGACCTCGTGGTCGCCTCGCAGCTCGCGCGCGCGCGGGCCATGGGCGAGGGCATCGCGCGCGCGAGCGGCGCGCCGCTGGCGATCGACGAGCGCCTGCGCGAGATCTGGCGCGGCGAGTGGCAGGGCCTGCCCTCGAGCGAGTTCCGCCGGCGCTGGGACCTCGAGCGCGAGCTGTTCCTGGCCGACCCGTGGAACTGGAAGGGCCACCGCGGCGAGAGCGACGCCGACGTCTTCGCGCGCGCCTGGCCGGCGCTGCTCGAGGCGCTCGCGCGCGCGCGCGGCGGGACGCTCGCGCTCGCCAGCCACTACAACGTGATCCGCGTGGTCGTGACGCGCGCGATGGGCTGGCGTCCGCACGAGAGCTTCGCCTTCCAGAACGACCCGGCCCACGCGGCCCTGCTGGTCGACGCGCCGGGCGGCTGGCAGCTCGCCGGACGCAATCTCGACAGCGCCGGCGGAACCTGAGCGGACCGGGGCGGTTCTGCGTACAATGCGACGTCCTGATCCCGGGACCGCACCCTGGGATCACCCGTGTTCCTACGCTCCGACTCCCGCGAACCGCACGAGACGTCACGCCGCCGCTGGGCCGTGCTGGCGCTGCTTGCATGCCTGGTCGCGGCCGGCGTGCTGCGCCTGACGGGCCTGGACTACGCGCTGCCCGAGTTCGGCGGCCACGACGAGCGCGTCTTCCTGGAGCAGACCGAGTTCTTCCGCAGCGGCAAGCAGCCGGCCGCCGGCGACGAGTGGGTGCTGACGGCCTACCCGCACCTACTGCCGCGCCTGGGGGCGCTGCTGCCGTCCCCCGGGAGCGGCGCGGCGCCCGCGGCGACGCTCGACGAGGCGCTCGTGCGCGCGGCCGCGCCGTGGACGCAGCTGCGCACGCTGCTCGCGCTGCTCTCGCTCGCGAGCGTGCCGCTGACCTGGCTGCTCGCGCGGCGCTGGATGTCCGCGCTCGGCGCGTGCGTCGCCGCCGGGCTGGTGGCGACGAGCCTCTTGCACATCACGCTCTCGATCCAGCAGAAGCCGCACGCCGTCGCGGCGGGCCTGGACCTGCTCGCGCTGCTCGCGGCCCTCGAGCTGGTGCGCAAGCCTTCGCCGCTGCGCTGCCTGCTGGCCGGCGCGGCCGCGGCGCTCGCGATCGGCAGCCTGCACAGCGCGGCGCTGTGCCTGCCCCCGCTGTGCGCGGCGCTGCTGCTCGTGCCGCGGCGCGCGCTGCCCGGCGCCGCGCGCCGCCTCGCCGCGGCGCTCGTGCCCGTCGCGGCCAGCGTCGCGCTCTTCTATCCGTTCTTCCTGTCGACGGTCCAGGCCTCGAGCGGCGGCAGCCCGCGCGGCGCGGGACTGGCGGGCTTCTTCGGGTTCGTCGCCGGCAACCTGCGCGGTGCGCGCTGGGCCAGGCTGGCGACGAGCCTGGTCGAGATCGATCCCGTGCTGTGCGTGCTGGCGCTCGCCGGCCTGCTGCTCTTCGCCTGGCAGTGCTCGCGCGCGCGGCGCTTCGGCGAGCTCCTGCCCCGAGATCCAGGATCAGCCTGAGCAGTTCGCCTGCGAGTACTGCGGCGCACTCGAGCACGTCCAGCGACGCGCAGACGGTCCAGCTACCGAGCGCAAACGGGATCGAACGCGTGCGGGAGAGCAGGGCAAGACTGCGATCGACGACGCGAACAATCAGCCGATCCCGATCACCGTAATCGCGAAGCGAGATGCGCTTCAGAAGTCGGATCCGCCAGACAGGCTGTGAACTTGGGGGTGGCCCTGGTCAACGTTGCGATTGCCATCGGGGCAGGGGCGAGTGCTTTGGGTGTCGTAGCCATTCTGGAGATCCCGTCCATCCTCCGTCTTGGCACTCGACAGGATGGCCAAGTCCGCCGCCCAGCAACTCGAACCACTGAATCGTACTGTACAGGAGCTGCAGAGCAGGCTCGCAGAGAAGAAGCAGATTGCTTCAGCGTTGAACCCGCTCAGCACATCCGCAGCAGCTCCGCGACCGCCTTCTCGATCCCTTGCGCGACCTCGCCGATGCGCGCTTCGTACATGTACGCAGGCGTCGTCATCGATGCGGTTCGCCTACCGACGCACACGCCGGTCACGCTGTGGTCGCGCTTCGCGTGCCCATCGACTCGAGCACCTTCGCGGTGCCGGCGTCGTCGCCGATCGTCAGCTGCGGATGCCTCCTCAGCGCCGCCGCGAGACGAGCGCGGGGCGCACCAGGCGCCGATCGGCTTCTTCGCGGCGTGCATCGCGCGCACGAGCTTCAGCACGCCGGCTCGACCTCGGCCGCGGCGCCCTTCGAGGCGAAGGTGCACAGGTTCTTCGCTCGCGAAGCCGCCGGGCAGCACCAGCGCGTCGAGCCCGGTCGCCGAGACCTTCGCGACGTCCTGCACCTTGCCGCGCGCGATGCGCGCCGACCAGCAGCACGTTGCGCACGGATCTCGCGGCTTGCCGCTGCGGTGGTTGATCACGCTGGCCTGTTCGACGTTGGGCGCGAGGAGGCGCGGCGCGCCGGCGCGGTCGAGCGCGAGCAGCGTCAGCACCGCCTCGTGGATCTCGCTGCCGTCGAGGAAACCGCAGCCGGACAGGATCACGCCGACCTGGACCATGAGCTCACTCCAGCGCGCGCACGCTGATGTCTCCGCGACTGTGAGCTGGCACCCCAGGCAAGCCCTTCACGGCGGTGCACATCGTCACGGTCTCCTGCTCGTCCGGCGAGGATCTGGGTCGACGTTCGCCGCGCCCGTCTCGATCACGCACACGCAGGTGCCGCAGCTCCTTGACCGTGCAGCCGAAGTCGTGCGGGGCCTCGTGGTCGCGGCAGAAATGAAGGACGTGCCGGCGGCGACCTGTAGGTCTTGCCGTTGCGCAGGAGTGTGATCTTGGGCATGGCGGGAGGGAATACGGTCGAGGTTGAAGTACGGCGCTCGTGCGGCCGGGCAAGGCTGAGCGCGCGCGCGGATCTCGGCTAGGCTCGCGCGCGATGCGCATCATCGCTCCCCCGCCCTTCCCGATCCCGACGAGGCCGGGCCGCGCCCCGCGCCCGAGCCCGCGCCGGGCAGCGGCACGCGCATCTGGCTCGTGCGCCACGCCGAAGTCCATCCGGACTGGCACGGCCGCGCCTACGGCAACACCGACGTGCCGCTCTCGGAGGTGGGCCGACGCAGGCGATGAGCGCCTCGTTCGGCGCGGTGCCGCTCGATCTCGTGGTCGCCTCGCGCGCTCGCGCGCAAGGCGCGCCATGGGCGAGGGCATCGCGCGCGCGAGCGGCGCGCCGCTGGCGATCGACGAGCGCCTGCGCGAGATCTGGCGCGGCGAGTGGCAGGGCCTGCCCTCGAGCGAGTTCCGCCGGGCGCTGGGACCTCGAAGGCGAGGTGTTCCTCGCCGACCCATGGAACTGGAAGGGCCACCGCGGCGAGAGCGACGCCGACGTCTTCGCGCGCGCCTGGCGCTGCTCGAGGCGCCTGCGCGCGCGCGCGGCGGCACGCTCGCGCTCGCCAGCCACTACAACGTGATCCGCGTGGTCGTGACGCGCGCGATGGGCTGGCGTCCGCACGAGAGCTTCGCCTTCCAGAACGACCCGGCCCACGCGGCCCTGCTGGTCGACGCGCCGGGCGGCTGGCAGCCTGCCGGACGAATACCCCGACAGCGCCGGCGGAACCTGAGCGGACCGGGGCGGTTCTGCGTACACGTGACGTCCTGATCCCGGGACCGCACCCTGGGGATCACCCGTGTTCCTGCACCGACTCCCGCGAACCGCACGAGACGTCACGCCGCCGCTGGGCCGTGCTGGCGCTGCTTGCATGCCTGGTCGCGGCCGGCGTGCTGCGCCTGACGGGCCTGGACTACGCGCTGCCCGAGTTCGGCGGCCACGACGAGCGCGTCTTCCTGGAGCAGACCGAGTTCTTCCGCAAGGGAAAGCAGCCGGCCGCCGGCGACGAGTGGGTGCTGACCGCCTACCCGCACCTCCTGCCGCGCCTGGGGGCGCTGCTGCCGTCCCCCGAGCGGCGCGGCGCCCGCGGCGACGCTCGACGAGGCGCTCGTGCGCGCGGCCGCGCCGTGGACGCAGCTGCGCACGCTGCTCGCGCTGCTCTCGGCTCGCGAGCGTGCCGCTGACCTGGCTGCTCGCGCGGCGCTGGATGTCGGCGCTGGGCGCGTGCGTCGCCGCCGGGCTGGTGGCGACGAGCCTCTTGCACATCACGCTCTCGATCCAGCAGAAGCCGCACGCCGTCGCGGCGGGCCTGGACCTGCTCGCGCTGCTCGCGGCCCTCGAGCTGGTGCGCAAGCCTTCGCCGCTGCGCGCTGCCTGCTGGCCGGCGCGGCCGCGGCGCTCGCGATCGGCAGCTCCTGCACAGCGCGGCGCTGTGCCTGCCCCCGCTGTGCGCCGCGCTGCTGCTCGTGCCGCGGCGCGCGCTGCCAGGCGCCGCGCGCCGCCTCGCCGCGGCGCTGCTGCCCGTCGCGGCCAGCGTCGCGCTCTTCTATCCGTTCTTCCTGTCGACGGTCCAGGCCTCGAGCGGCGGCGCCCGCGTGGCGCGGGACTGGCGGGCTTCTTCGGGTTCGTCGCTGGCAACCTGCGCGGTGCGCAAGCGCTGGGCCAGGCTGGCGACGAGCCTGGTCGAGATCGATCCCGTGCTGTGCGTGCTGGCGCTCGCCGGCCTGCTGCTCTTCGCCTGGCAGTGCTCGCGCGTGGCGCTTCGGCGAGCTCCTGCGCGGCGAGCTGCTGGTCGTGCTCGCCTTCGTCGTGCCGTACGCGATCGTGCTCGGCGCGTACGAGGGCACGCTGCTGCGCTTCCTGCTGCCCTTCATCCCGCTGGCCGCCTGCGCGGGCGGCTGGGCCGTCGAGTGCGCGCGCGCGCTCGCCGCGCGCGCCCGCGACGCGCGCGCGCGCCTCTGCGCGGGCAGCGGCGCGCTCGCCGTCGCGCTGCCGCTGTGGCGCGGCGCGCTTCGCCTGATGCGCACGCAGCCGACGCCGATGGACCAGGCCGCGCGCTGGATCGAGGAGCACGTCGACCCGTCCGAGACGATCGCCGTGCTGCCCTACCGCGACCTGCCGCTCGCCTACGCGCCCGCGGCGGCGCGCGCCAACGCCGAGGTCGAGCACCGCTCGCAGTGGTCCGAGTGGCAGCTCGCGCATCCGGATGCGCTCGGTGGCGCGCGCGCCGGGAAGGTGCTGGTCGAGCCGGGCGGCCGGCCCGACTCGCGTCTGGCGTTCGAGCACGACGCGCTGGCCTACCTGCGCGGCTTCGGCGTGCGCTGGGTCGTGCTCGATCTCTCCGGCGGCGGACAGGACGTGCTGGCGAAGATCGCGACGCGCGCGGCGCGCTTCGCCCCCTCGCGCGAGGACGACGGCCGCGAGCGCGGGCTGACGCTGGTGGGCACGGGCTTCGATCCGCTGCGCCCGAGCGCCGCGCGCATCCTGCGCATGCAGAGCCTGGGCACGACGGTCGAGATCTGGCGCCTGCCCTGACGCGCGCGAAACGCCCAGTCCGGATCAGGGCAGCTCGCCGACCAGCCCGAGCTTGCGCAGGTGCGCCAGCTCCTCGCGGCCGAGGTCGCTGGCGCGCAGGCGGCCGGCGTACAGCTCGCGTGCGCGACCGACGGCGGTGTACCAGTCGTGGCCGGCGCCCTCCAGCCGCGCGGCGAGCGCCTCGTCCTCCAGGCTCGAGCCCAGGTGTCCCAGGTCGCCGCGCTGGCGCCGGTCGTGCAGGTGCTTGCGCAGCGGCGCGAGCGCGCCCTCGCCGGTCCACGAGCGCGAGAGGTCGGGCGTGCCGTTCGAGGCCGGGAAGGAGCGCTCGAAGCAGTCGTTCGCGTCCATCACCGCGAAGCCGCCCTGCAGTCCGCCGCTGGCGAAGGCGAACTCGCGCTCCGCGCCGGGCTGGCCGCGCATCTGCGGCACGAGCGAGATCCCCGCCATCCCCGCGGGCCGCGGGAGCTGCGCGAGCTCGAGCAGCGTCGGCGCGAAGTCGACCAGGCTGGCGAGCGAGTTCGAGCGCACGCCCTGCTTGCAGTGCAGGACCGGCGCGGGCCGCACGATCAGCGGCACGTGCAGGTCGCTGTCGGAGAGCGTGCCGCTGTCGAGGAACAGCCCCGACTCGCCGAAGCCGACGCCGTAGGTGCCGACGATCGCGACGGTCGTGTTGCGCAGGCGGCCGCGCTTGCGCAGCTCCTCGAAGAGCAGCCCGAACTTCGTGTCCAGGCGGCGCAGCGCGCCGTCGTAGAGCGCCTCGTACTCCCCCAGCGAGCGCGTCGCGCCGCGCCAGCGCGGCCGCGCGATGGCGAAGAAGCTGCGCTCGGCCTGCGCCACCGGCGGGACGGCCGAGAGCTCCGCGCGCGGCGCGAAGAACGTGTCCCACTTCTCCTCCGAGCCGCCGCGCTCCCACAGGCGCTCGAGGTCGTTGACGTGCACGTACGCGAACCAGTCCTCGTCGCTCGAGCGGTCGCGCAGCCAGGTCAGGAGCTTGCTCGCGACGCCCTCGTAGCCGACCGAGCTCGTCGAGCGCGGGTCCGGCGCGAAGCAGCGGAAGTCCTCGAAGCCCGAACCGAAGCCGTAGACGTCCGAGAGCCCCAGATGGTCGACGAAGGCCGCCGTGGTGTAGCCGGCCGCGAGGAACTCGCGCGCGAGGTGCGGCAATGCCTGCGGGATCGACCACTCCGCCAGGCGCGCGACCGGATCGTCGCTGGGCTCCAGGTCGCGGTGCGAGAGCGTCGGCTCGGTGCCGGTGAGCACGGCGGCATGGGCGCCCTGCATGTCGGGCGAGGGCGTGAACGCGTTCAGGAAGGCGGTCCCCTGCGCGGCCCAGCCGTCGATGAAGGGCGTGGTCTCGCGGTCGTAGCCGTAGCAGTGCACGTGGTCGGCGCGCAGCGCGTCGATCGCGATCACCAGCACGCCGTTGCCCAGGTGCACCGCGTCGCGCCCGCGCGAGCAGGCCGGCGCGAGCACGAAGGCGCACAGGAGGGCGGAGCAGGCGAGGCGCTGGTGGGGTCTCACGCCGGAGAGCATCCGCTGCGCGCGGCTCCGGGACAAGCCCGCGCCGCGCGAGGAACACGGCCGCGCCCTCGCGCGGCCTTGCACAGCGCCGCAGCGCGAAGAGCGACTCGCGCCGCGCCCAGCCCACGCGCTCGTCCGCGTCGGCGACCTTGATCCCACTCCGGCAGCTCGTCCAGGCGCCGCACACGCGCGCCGGGCGCGAGCTCGCCCAGGTGCGCCGCGTCGGCGCGCGGCTCGCTCGCGAGCGCGAGCGGCTGCGTCGAGGTCACGAGCCACTCGTCGCGCGTACCGCGCCAGGAGTGGATCTGCCAGGGCACGAGCAGCACCAGCAGCGCGAGGGTCGCCAGGCGCGCGATCCAGGCCCAGCTGCGCCCGCCGAAGAAGGCCTCGCCGGCCAGAACGAGACCCCAGACGAGCGTCGCCGCGAGCGCGAGCCAGCGCGACTCCTCGGGCGTCAGCGCAGTGAAGAGGCGCTCGAGCGTCGCGAGCAGGTCGCCGCGGTCCTCGGGCTCCAGGTGCGCCTCGCTGCGCGCCTGTTCCAGGTTGGCCCAGGTGTCGGCGTCGCGCGGGCGCTCGCGCAGCGCGGCGGTGTACCAGCCGACCGCCTCGAGCAGCTTCTTCTGCCGGTAGGCGACGTTGCCCAGGTCGTAGAGCACGCGGCCGCGCTCCTCGTGCGCGCCGGCCAGCGCCGGGTCCGCGAGGCAGCGCTCCCAGGCCTCGCGAGCGCTCTCCAGATCGCCCTTGCGGTAGGCCGCGACGGCGGCGCGGTCGGCGGCGCGGTAGCTCTCGTCGGCTGCGCCCTGCGCCCGCGCGACCGAGGCCAGCGCGAACGTGCCGAGCAGCACGACCAGACAGCGCAGGAGGCGCGGCATCACAGGCCTCCCTTCACCAGCGCATCGGCGACGGAGAGGATGCGCCCGCGCTCGATCGGCACGTCGCGGCCGCCCCAGCAGTTGCCGTCGAGCTCGTCGAGGAGCGCGGACAGCGCGCGCGTCTCGTCCAGGCCCGGGCGCGTCCCTTCGGCGCGCGCCTCGCGCCAGGCCAGCACGTCGCGCCCGATCCAGGCCTCGGCGCGCTCGCCGCTGCGCGCGGCGAGGAAGGCCTGCAGGGCGCGCGCCTGCTGCGCGGCGCTGCTCGCGCCGGAGAGCTGGCGCTCGAGCTCCTTGCGCGCGCGGCGGCGCCGGCGCAGCAGCGGCGAGGACGGGTCGCCCTGGCGCCGCACCCAGGTGCGCGTGCCGATCCAGCCGCAGGCGACCAGCGCGAGCGAGCTCCAGACCGAGACTGCGCCGGGCGCCGAGCCGCGCACCAGCGCGAGCGCTCCGGTCTGGATGTCGCGGATGTCGTAGTCGCCGCCCTTGGCGGGGCCCTCGTCGCTCAGGCCGGTCGCGTTCTTCAGCGCGCGCACGCGGATCGGCACGGGCTGCGTCGTGATCGTCACGTAGGCGTTCTGCTTGGGATCGAAGACCGAGAGCGGCACCGGCGGGATCTGCGTCAGCTTGTCGGTGGTCGGCGCGAGGTCGTACGTCAGCACGCGCCGGTCGGCGGTCTTGCGCTCGCTGGCCTTGCCGAAGCAGCGGAAGCCCTGGAACGCGTCGAGCCGGTCCAGCTCGGGCGGGTTGAAGAACTCGAGGTTGCCCTCGCCGGTCCACTCGACGCTGAGCTTGATCGAGTCGCCGACGTCGACGTCGGTGCGGTCGGCGCGCGCGCTGGCGCGCAGCACGCCCACGGCGCCGCTGAAGTCGAGCGGGCGCTCCTTCTCGGGCAGCGCGACCACGTCGATCGTGAACGCGGCGAAGCGCTTGTAGTAGAGCTTGCTCTCGCGCTGCAGCAGGAAGTCCTGGCTGACGCGGCCGAACTCGAGGTGGCTGGTCGAGAACTCGAGCTTGCCCGCGCGCGCGGCGAGGAAGCGCCGCCGCATGCGCATCGTGCGGAAGGTCCCGTCGCCGGTCTTCTGCTCGTCGAGGCTGTCCGCGGCGTAGTTGCCCGAGTTGTTGATCATCACGCCGGTGATCTGCTTCACGCCGGGCTCGGCCGGCGGAGGATCGAGCTCGACCACGCCGCCGAGCTCGCCGTACCAGGGCAGCGAGAGGTTGGCGCGGTTGACCTCGCGGTCCAGGCGCGTGTCCCAGCCGAAGCGCAGCTCGACGGTGAAGGGCTGGCCCTCGACGACCGTGCTCGGCGCGGCGATCTCGAAGCGACCGAGCTGCTCGCCCTGCAGGTCCTCGACGATGCGCAGCCAGACCTCGTTGGAGCGTGCGCTCTTGCCGTCGGCGGTGACCTCGATCGCGGGGATCTTGTACTCGCCCTTGCGGTCGGCGCTGATCGCGAACGACCAGGTCAGGGTCGTCGAGGACGTGCGCCGGCCGTTGAGGAAGGCGACGTAGTCCTGGCGCGAGGGACCGCTGGGCTTGCCGAAGTGCAGGCCGTCGACCGCGGGCGGCGCGCCCAGCTGCACGTCGCTCGCGCCCTCGACCTCGAGGATCAGCGCGGCCGGGCTGCCGAGCTTGACGATGCCGCTGGAGAGGCGCGCGTTGACCTGCACCTGCGCATCCGCGCGCGCGGCGAGGAAGGCCAGGCTGGCCAGGAGCCAGCCGACGATCAGCACGAGTCGTTGCATCACCAGTCCTTCTTCACGGCCACGCGCCGCGCCTTGTGGATCTGCGCCCGCAGCTTGTCGGCCTGCTTCTCGAGCTCCTGCAGCTTGTCGAGCAGCCGCGTCATCTCCTCCTGCGTCAGCTGCTTCTCCTGGGCGTCGGCGGGCTTGGGCTGCGGCTGCTCCTGGGGCTTGGGCTGATCCTCGGGCTTGGGCTGTTCCTGCTTGTCCTTGTCCTTGTCCTGCGGCTGCTCGGGCGGCTTCTCCTGCTTGTCCTTCTGCGGGTCGTTCGAATCCTTGGGCTGGTCCTGCTTCTCCTGGTCCTTGTCCTGCTTGTCCTTGGGATCCTGCTTGTCCTGCTTGTCCTTGTCCTTCTGGTCCTGCTTCTGCTTGTCGTCCTGCTGCTTCTGCTGGTCCTTCTGCTTCTGTTCCTGCTCCTTGCGCTGCTTCTCGATCTCGTCGAGGCGCTTCAGGCGCTTCTGCACGAGCTCGACGTCGGCACGCGTGTCGGCGTCGTCCCACTGCGCGCGCAGGCGCTCGACGAAGTGCTCGCGCGCCGCGAGGTAGGCCTTGCGCGCCTCGGCCAGCGCATCGGGCGGCTTGGGCTGACCGGGCGCGGCCGCGGCCTTGGGCGCGGGCACAGGGACGGGAGCGGGCTGTCCCTGCGCCGGCTGCCCGGAGACCTCGGGCAGCTGCTTGTACCAGCCCTCCGCTTCCTGGAGCGCGAGCCCGCCGAGGTTGTAGATCGAGTGCAGGCGCAGCTGGTCCTGCCCGTCGGCGCGCGCGTGCTGGAACTCGGCGTTCGCCGGCTGGCGCTGCTCGACCCGCGCGTGCGTCACGCCGCGTGCGTAGGCCAAGGCCGCGCGCTCGCGATCGCTGCGCGCGAGCGGCTCGAGCGCGGCGGAGAGCGCGAGCGCGTCGGCCTCCTTCTTCGCCAGCGCCAGCGTGCGCAGCTCGTCGAGCCCCTGCGCGAACGTGCCGCGGTAGGCGGCGCTGGGCGCGGGCGCGGAGGCGGGCTCCGGCGCGGCCGGTTGCGCGCTCGGCTGCGCGGTCGGGGCCTGCAGGAGCAGGGCGAGGATCGGTCCGTGGAAGATCATGCGGCACCTCGTTGGACGTTCGACGGCTGCGGGCTGGTGTGCGGCGCGAAGCTCGCGCGCGGTGCGCGCGTGCGGCGCTCGCGCAGGCCCGCGGCGCCGAGCAGGCAGGCCGCGCCGAGCACGAGCGGCCACTGGTAGCGGTCGTGCGGGATGCGCTCCTTGCCCGCGAACAGCTCGCGCGCCTCGAGCCGGCCGATGCGCTTCTCGTAGATCTCCTGCAGCGGGAAGGGCGAGTTCTCGACCGAGAGGTAGGCGCCGCCGGTCAGCTCCGCGATCGCCTGCAGGCTCTTGCCGTCGAGCGCGGAGACGACCTCCTTGCCCTGCTCGTCCTTGAGGAAGCCGCGCGGCGGGTCGGGGATCTTGCCGCCCTGCGTGGTGCCCATGCCGACGAGGTAGACGCGGATGCCGCGCTCGCGCGCCTTCTGCGCCACCTCGAGGCCGTGGCCCTCGAGGTCCTCGCCGTCGGTGAGCAGCACGATCGCCTCGTGCGCGCCGGTGCGTCCGTCGAAGAGCGAGAGAGCCTGCTCGAGCACGCCGCCGATGTCGGTGCCCCCGCGCAGGTTCTCGTCGGGGTTGAGCGTGTCGACGAACATCGCGAGCGTGCCGCGGTCGTGCGTCAGCGGCGCGACGTCGCGCACGTCGCCAGCGAAGGCCAGCAGCGCGGCGCGGTCGCCCTTGAGCTGGTCGAGCAGGCCGGTGATCTCGCGCCGCGCGCGCGTCAGGCGGTCGGGCTTGACGTCCTGAACCAGCATGCTGCGCGAGGTGTCCAGGCAGATGACCAGGTCGAGGCCCTTGCGCTGCACCTCGCGCAGCGTGAACCCGCGCACCGGGCCGAGCAGCGCCAGGCCGAGGAACAGCGCCCCGGCCGTCACCAGCGCGACGCGCAGGCGCAGGCGGTTCTCCGAGAACAGCGGCAGGAAGCGCGCCAGCGCGCGCGCGCTGACCAGCGCGGAGCGGTCGCGCCGGCGCGCGCGCAGCGCCCACACGCCCAGGAGCAGCACCAGCGGCACGCCGAGCAGCACCCAGGCCCAGCCCGGGTGCAGGAGCTCGAAGCCCAGGAAGCTGGCGCGGTTCATGCGATCCTCCGCAGCACGCTCGCGCCGAGCAGCCAGGCGCACAGCTCGAGCCCCAGCGCGATCGCCAGGAAGCGCGGGTAGAGGTCGAAGGTCTGGCTGTAGCGGCGCTCGATGCGCTTGGTGCGCTCGAGCTGCTCGATCTCGCCGTAGATCTGCTCCAGCTCGGCCTTGTCGCGCGCGCGGTAGAAGCGGCCGCCGGTGGTCTTGGCGATCGACTCGAGCTCGCTCGTGTCGATCTCGCGCTCGGTCGGGCGCAGGTTGCCGAACATGTCCGGCACGTAGACGTAGCGCCCGGCGAAGATCGTGTAGACCTTGATGTGGTTCTCGGCCGCCATGCGCGCGGCGTCCGCGGGCGTGATCAGGTCGATGTTGTTCTCGCCGTCGGTCAGGAGCACGACCACGCGCGAGCGCGCGTTGGACTCGCGCAGCACCGAGACGGCCTTGGCGAGGCCCACGCCGATGGCGGTGCCGTCCTCGGCGCGGTTGTCGACCGGCGCGAGCTTCTCGAGGAAGCCCGTGATCGCATCGACGTCGAGCGTGAACGGGCAGAGCATCTGCGGATAGGCCGCGAAGGCGATCAGCGCGATGTTGTCCGCGGCTCCCTCGTGGTCGCTCATGCGCCGGACGGCGAAGTCGCGCACGACCTCCTTGATCACCTCGAGGCGGTTGCGCTTGGGGTCGAGGTCCTTGTGCTCCATCGAGCCGGAGCGGTCGATCAAGAGCGTGATGTCGACGCCCTCCGACTCGCTGACGCTCTCGACGCTGCCGCGCAGCGGCCGCGCCAGCGCCACGGCCACCAGCGCCAGCGCGCCGAACTCCAGCAGCGGCACGAGGAAGCCCAGGCGCTGGCGCCAGGTCGCGGGCGGCGCGAAGCCCGCCAGCG
Organism: Planctomycetota bacterium; assembly: GCA_044229935.1. Taxonomy (GTDB): domain Bacteria; phylum Planctomycetota; class UBA1135; order UBA1135; genus JADJLZ01. The sequence continues at coordinate 66,691 of JBGASC010000017.1, forward strand.
CCGGCACGCGGCCGCGGTCGCGGCCCAGGCGCGTGCGGCCCCAGATCACCGCCAGAAGCGCGAGCGGGACCAGCGCCAGGAACCACGGATCCGCGAGCGAGTAGCTGCCCCAGAGCTTGAAGCGCTCCTCGGCCGCGCTGCGCATCGCGTCCTCGCCGGCCTGCAGCGCCGGCACGAGCAGGGAGAACGCGAGCGCGCTCACGCCGCCACCTCCGCCGGCGCGGCCGGCACGGGAGCGGGTGCGGGCGTCTGCTCCAGCGTCTCGACCACGCCACGCGCGTCCGCGCACAGCTCCTGCGCGAGGAACGGCGAGGGCGTCGCCAGCGCGTACTTGATCGCCGCCGAGCGCTCGAGCAGGCGCGCGCTCGCGGTGCGCACGCCCAGCGGCACGCGCTCGTCGGCGGAGAGCGCGCGCGACCAGTCCTCGTCGGTCAGCGCCGAGCGCTCGAGCGAGAGCCAGCGGTCGGTGCGCTCGCGCACGAAGCGCGTCAGCTCGAAGACGTGCTCGCGCACGCGCTCGGGCTGGTTCAACAGCGCCTGTTCGAGCGTCGAGAGGCGCGCCAGAGCGCCCGGCACGGCCGCGGCGGCGCGCGCGCGGCGCAGCCGTTCGGCGCGCCGGCGCCAAAGCCACGCGCTGAGCGCGAGCGCGACCAGCGCCGCGGCAGCTCCCGCCCACCACCAGCGCGAGGCCGGCGCAGGCGGCGGCGGCAGGTAGCTCTTCAGCGGCCGCGGCGCGTCCTCGTCGGCGGCGAGCGCGGGCAGCACCTCCAGCGCCGTCGTCTCGGCCCGCAGCGTCACGCGGCCCGCGGGCGTCTCGACCGGCAGCTCGAAGCTCCAGGGCGTGCGCGAGCCGGGCTCGAGCGAAGCCAGCGTCCAGCGCGCGCGCAGCTCGAACGCGCCCGCGCCCTCGTCGCGCTCGACGCGCCGCGGCTCGAGCAGCACCCACGAGGCGTCCAGCGCGGGATCCTGCTCGGGCAGGAGCACCGTGCTGCCGGCGGGCGCGTCGACCACCAGCGTCCACTCGACCGGCTGGCCGATCTCCGCGCGGCGCGGCGCGCAGTCCAGGCGCGCGCGCGGTTCGCCGGGCGCGCCGGGGAACGCGAGCAGCAGCGCGAACGTCGCGGCGAACATCAGCGCGAACCTCCCCGCGCCAGCAGGCGGCGCCGGAAGAACGCGCGCAGCGTGTCGCCGACGTCGCGCGTGGTGTCGAGCTCGAGCACGTCGGCGCGCGCGCGCGCCAGATGCGAGAGCGTCTCTTCGCGCCGCGCGCGGGCGCGGGCGCTCCAGGCCTCGCGCACGGCGCGCGAGCGCGTGTCGAGCTCGCGCGTGCCGCCGCCCTCGAGCTCGCGCAGTCCCAGGATGCCGGCCGCGGCGAGCTCGTTCTCGAAGGGATCGAAGACGCGCACCGCGATCAGGTCGTGGCGCAGCGACAGGCGCCGCAGCGTGCCCTCCCATTCGCGCGGCGCGGGTGCGGGCCCCTCGAGGAAGTCGCTGACGAGGAAGACCACCGAGCGCCGCCGCAGCAGGCGTTCCTCCTGCTCGAGCGCGGCGGCGAAGTCGCTGCCGGGCGAGCTCGCACGCGCCGCGAGCACCTCGCGCACGATGCGCAGCACGTGCTGGCTGCCCTTGCGCGGCGGCAGGTGCAGGCCCGGGCGCTCGCCGAAGAGCGAGAGGCCGACGCGATCCTGGTGGCGCAGCGCGACGAAGGAGATCAGCGCGGCGAGCTGCGCCGCGACCTCGCGCTTGGTCCACTCGGCGCTGCCGAAGTCCATCGAGCGGCTCTGGTCGATCACCAGGCGGATCGTCAGCTCGCGCTCCTCCGCGTAGTTCTTGACGAAGGCCTCGCCCGTGCGCGCCGTGACGTTCCAGTCGATGCGCCGCACCTCGTCGCCCGGCGTGTAGGCGCGCACCTCCTGGAACTCGACGCCCGAGCCGCGGAAGGTGCTGCGGTAGCCTCCCGAGAGCGCGGTCGTGACGAGCTTGTGCGTGCGGATCTGGATCGCGCGCACGCGCGCCATCAGCTCGGGCGTGAGCAGGCTGCGGTCTTCGGCCGCGCGCTCGGCCGCCGCGCGCGCCGCGGCGCGCGCGCGCCTGGTCGTGAACAAGCCCAGCGCGGCCATGGCTCAGGGGACCGGGACGGTCTCCAGCACGCGCAGCACGAGCGCGTCGGAGGAGAGGCCCTCGGCCTCGGCCTCGTAGGTGGGCGTGACGCGGTGGCGCAGCACGTCGAGCGCGACCGCCTTGATGTCGCCGGGCGTGACGAAGCCGCGGCCGGCGAGGAAGGCGTGCGCGCGCGAGGCCTGCGCCAGCCAGATCGTGGCGCGCGGGCTGCCGCCGTACTGGATGCGACCGACCAGCTCGGCCAGCTTGTACGCCTTCGGATCGCGCGTGGCCATGACCAGGTCGACGATGTACTCGCGCAGGCGCTGGTCGAGCACGACCTTGTCGAGCACCTCGCGCGCCTGGAAGACCTGTTCGAGCGTGACGACCTGGCGCACCTCGAGCTTGGGCCGTGTGCTCGCCATGCGGTCGAGGATCTCGAGCTCCTCCTCGCGCTTGGGGTGCTTGACGACCACCTTGAGCGCGAAGCGGTCGAGCTGCGCCTCGGGCAGCGGGTAGGTGCCCTCCTGCTCGAGCGGGTTCTGCGTCGCGAGCACGAGGAAGGGCCGCGGCAGCGGAAAGGTCTGCCCGCCGATCGAGACCTGGCGTTCCTGCATCGACTCGAGCAGCGCGGACTGCACCTTGGCCGGCGCGCGGTTGACCTCGTCGGCGAGCACGAAGTTCGCGAAGATCGGGCCGCGCCGCACCGTGAAGCTCGCTTCCTTGGCGTTGTAGATCTCGGTGCCGACGAGGTCCGAGGGCAGGAGGTCGGGCGTGAACTGCAGGCGCGCGAAGCTGCCGCGCACGGCGCGCGCGAGGCTCGAGACCGCCAGCGTCTTGGCGAGGCCCGGCACGCCCTCGAGCAGCACGTGGCCATCGGTCAAGAGCCCGATCAGCAGGCCCTGGAGCAGGTTCTCCTGGCCGACGATGACCTGGTTGACGGAGGCGCGCAGGTCCTGGATCCAGGCCGAAGCGCGCTGGATCTCCTCTTGGGCGGGGATGGTGGTGGCGGTCATCGCTGGATGGGAGGGGCGGGAGCGGCCGGGTACGGCCATCGGACGGCCGATGTTGGCCCGCTCCGAGCGGGGAATCCTAGCGGAGGCACCCCCCGAGCGGGAGCGAAGCGGCGCACGAGTCGTGCAAGAGCGCGGGTGCGCGAACCGTCACAGGACGATTCGCGCACCCGCCGGTGCGCACGCGATGCGGGACCGGGTCAGTTCCAGGTCACGCCGACCGCGTTGGCCGCGTTGAAGGTCAGGTTCGCCGCGCAGGATCCGAGCACGGTCGGATCGCGGTAGTAGGCCATGTAGAAGCGCGGCGAGCCGGCTGCGATCGGGTCGCCGAGCGCGCTCGATTGCGCGGAGATCGTCGGGTCACCCGCGCCCGGCAGGGCCAGGTTGCCAGCCGCGTCCGAGTTGCGGGTGTAGAGGCGCAGGAGGTGGCCGCTGACGCAGCGCACGCCCTGTCCGAACGCCACTCCGCTCGTGCTCGCCGACGGGCCCTGCACGAGGACCGTCAGGTCGTTCGCCGGCAGACCGGCCAGGCTCATCAGCAGCGTGTCGCCGCTCAGGCTCGAGTTGCCCGAGGCCGCGAGGCTCGCGCCGCCCGTCGCCGAGCTGTTGTCGCAGCCGCGACCCGATCCGCTCGGCGGATTGCTGCAGGGACACGCGATCGTCGTGCCCGTGGCCGGATCGCAGAACACGGAGGGGATGGCGCCCGCATCGGTCCCCTCGAGCGTCCAACCCGTCAGCGAACCGACGTCGCCGGCGGCCCAGTCGCGGATCTCGAGCGTCCACGTGCCCGCCGCGCCGGTGATCGCGGAGAGCGGACCGTTGACCGCGCCGCCGACCGTCCACTGACCCGTGCCCGTGTTGAGGAAGATGTTGTAGATGCCACCGTTGATGTTCGTCGCACCCTGGGCGACCGTGCCGCCGCCGGCGTCGACGAAGTCGTAGGTGCCGGTGACGTAGTCACCCGAGTCGCCGACGCTGGCGCCCGTCGAACCGGGGCGCACCACGACGTTGTAGATCGTGTTCGAGGGGTCCTTGAGCAGGATGTGCAGGTCGCCGCGCCAGGTGTGGTTGAAGCCCGCGAGGCTGACCTTCGTGATGCTGGTGACGGGATTCGGAACGGTCACGGTCGACGTGAACGGGACGCCGGAGTACGTGACGTTCCAGGTGTTCGTGCCCGACACGTCGGGGATGCTGCCGCCGGGGCCGGAGACGGAGAAGTTGGAGGCAAGAGCGCTGCCGGAGACGACGACGGCGAGCACTGCGGAGCGGACGATTGTGTTCATGGGTGTGGAAGCTCGCGTGACGACGAGGAACACCCGGCAACGACGACGCTGATGCGCCCGTCGCATTGCCCACGTCACGATGGATGGGCGAACCGGGAAGCGGGAACCGCCCTATGCTTCTCCCAAGCGCTCGAATCCCGCAAGCCATGACGAGGCAATTCCCGCCTCACCCTACTTCCCGCCTGCCTAATACCAAGTCACGTCGAGCGCGTTCGTGCCGTTGAACGTCGCCGACGCGGCGCAGCCGCCCAGAACGCCCGGGTCCCGGTAGTACGCCATGTAGAAACGGTGCTGGCCCGCACCGATCGGATCACCGGCCGAGGCGGAGCGGGTCGACACGCTCGGGTCCGCGCCCGCGGGCGCCGTGATGCCGCCGGTCCCGCCGGGCGACTTGACGTACAAGCGCTTGAGCGTGCCCGCCACGCATCTCACGCCCTGGCCGAACGCGACGCCGGTCGGGTTGTTCGCCGTGCCCTGCAGCAGGATCGTCGTGCCGTTGCTGGTCTGGTTCGACGTGCTGAACACGAGCGTGTCGGCCGAGAGCAGCGCGTTCCCGCTCGCGGCGATCGACGCGCCGCCCGTGCCGAAGCTGTTGTCGCAGCCGCGGTCGATGCCGGCGGGCGGATTCGAGCAGGGGCAGGCGCTGACGCCGCCGCTGCCGGGGTTGCAGATCCGCGCCGGCGGACCGGCCAGCACCGTGAAGCGCATCCAGATCACGTCGAAGTAGCGCGCGGTCGCGACGAAGTTCGAGGTGTACGTCGTGACGCCGTCGCTGATACGGAAGTCGCGATCGGCGCCGGTGCCTTGGACGTTGCACGCCAGCGCGCCGGGGAAGTCGAGCACCACCCCGCCCATGTAGTCGTCGTCGCTGGGCGAGGCGAGGTTCGTGCAGGTGTTGTAGCCCCCCACCGCGAGGTAGTACGTCCCCGGCCCGAGCGTGCGCGTCAGCCAGGACTGCGTGACGTTGCCGGCGTGACAGTGCTCGTCGTCGTTGCTCGCCGCACCCTCGGGCGACAGCACGACGTCGAAGTTCGCGTCGTACAGGTAGATGTCGGTGTCGGCGATCGTCAGCCCCGTGGTCGAGAGCGTCACGGGTCCCGCGGTGAAGCTGACCGGGCACACCAGCGGCGAGACCGGGATGTCGTTGAGCGTGACGTGGTAGTTCGCCGTCGTCGTCGCGGCCCCCGAGATCATGTAGTAGATCTGCTCGCCCTTGCCGAAGCCGTACCAGGCGTTCATGCGCGCGGGGAGCGAAGCCGTCGAGCTGGTCTGCACCAGGGTGTCGACCGTTCCGATCGAGGGTGCGGTGCCGTTGAGCGGGCAACTGCCCGCAGCCCCGCCGAACTCGTTCAGCCCGCGCAGGAAGCCTGTGTGTCCCGCCGTGCCCGTGGTGCTGATCACGAGCTCGTGGCGATAGATGCCCGGTGCCGCGATGGCGGTCGAGACCAGCCAGTAGTCGTTGCCGGTGCCGCCGCCCAGCTGCGAGTTTCCGTCGAGGTAGTTCCCGCCGACCAGGCCCGGCGCGGGCGTCGCGCTGGCCTTGTTGTCGTTGGGTTCGATCTCCGTCACCTGCGCCGAGGCGGCGGCGGTGATGAACACGAGGAACACGCCCGGCAGGGCGACACGCGGGAGGCTGGCCATGATCTCGACTCCGGGGGGCGGGGAGGAAGCGCGCGGAACTCGCTCCATGCTACCGGCCGGTCTCCTGCGCGGGAGCCGGTACCGCGCGGGAAACGAGAGCGGGTGCGCGAACCGTCGTCGAGACGATCCGCGCACCCGCCGGTGCGTTCGCGACGCGTGCTGGGATCAGTTCCAGGTCACGTCGAGCGCGTTGGTGCCGTTGAACGTCGAGGTGCTCGGGCAGCCGCCGAGGACGATCGGGTCACGGTAGTAGGCCATGTAGTAGCGGTGCTCGCCGGGGTTGATCGTGTCACCCAGAGCGGCCGACTGGGCCGAGACGCTCAGGTCCGCGCCCGCGGGAGCGGTGATGCCGCCGGTGCCGCCGGGGGACTTGACGTAGAGGCGCTTGAGGCTGCCCGCGACGCAGCGGATGCCCTGGCCGAAGTTCGTGCCGGCGGCGTTGATCGCGTTGCCCTGCAGAACGATCGTCGTGCCGTTGGCGGTCTGGTTGGTGGTCGTGAACACGAGCGTGTCACCCGAGAGCTGGGTGTTGCCCGTGCCGACGATGCTCGCACCACCGGTGGCCGCGCTGTTCTCGCAACCACGGCCGGCGCCCGCGGGCGGGTTGCCGCAGGGGCACACGTTGACGCCACCGGCGCCCGGATCGCAGAACGCGACCGGAGGACCACCGGCGTCGGTGCCTTCCAGCGTCCAGCCCGTCAGCGAACCGACGTCGCCGGCGGCCCAGTCACGGATCTCGAGCGTCCACGTGCCCGCGGCGCCGGTGATGCCGGAGAGCGGACCGTTGACCGCGCCGCCGAGCGTCCACTGGCCCGTGCCCGTGTTCTGGAAGATGTTGTAGGTGCCGCCGTTGATGTTCGTGGCGCCCTGGGCGACCGTGCCGCCGCCGGCGTCGACGAAGTCGTAGGTGCCGTTGAGGTAGTCACCCGAGTCGCCGACGCTCGCGCCCGTCGAACCGGGGCGCACGACGACGTTGAAGACCGTGTTGGCGGGGTTCTTCAGCAGGATGTGCAGGTCACCGCGCCAGGTGTGGTTGAAGCCGCTGAGGCGCACCTTGGTGATGCTCGTGACCGGGTTCGAAACCGTCACGGTCGACGTGAACGGGGTGCCGGCGTAGGTGACGTTCCACGTGTTCGTGCCCGTCACGTCGGGGATGCTGCCGCCAGCACCCGAGACGGAGAAGTTGGAGGCCGTCGCCGTCGCCGTGAGGGCGAGGCCGAGGACCGAAGCGAGAAGGATCTTCTTCATGGTCTGGTTCCTGATGACTACTGCGAGTTCCTGAGGAGTGACTGTGTCCCGCCCGTCCGAACCGCGATCGGGGTGCCAACGGAGCACCGACCTGGGTTGCATCGCGAGGAGGCGAGGTTGCTAGCAAGTATGTCATGCCCATACGCCTCTGTGCTGCCCAGATCCCGGAACTTGAGCGGCCCCGGACCTAAGCACCTCCCCCCCCCATGCCCCTAGCGCCCCCCGGCCCCCAGCCGCTCCAACTGGGCGCTGGCCTCGATCCAGTCCGGGTCCGACGCCGCCGCGGCGGGCCCGAGGCGCCGCTCGACCAGGTCCCGGACGGTCTGGAAGTCCCTTCGCGCCTCGCTCCCCTGGCCGAGGGCGACCCGCACCAGCCCCCGCTCGAGGGTCGCCCCGGTGAGGTCCGGATCGAGCTCCAGGGCCCGTCCCAGCGCGGCCAGAGCGGGCTCGGCCCGCCCGAGTTCGGTCTGGGCATGCCCGAGCGCGGCCCAGGCCGAGGCGTCGCGCGGGTTGCGGCGGGTCGCCGCCTCGAGGATCGGCACGGCCTCCGCGGGCCGGTCCAGGCGCAGGAGCAGCGCCGCGAGGTTGAGGGCCGCCGTCCCCCCGTCGCTGCCGGTGCGCTCGGCGAGTTCGACCGCGCGGCGCAGCGCGGTCAGCGCCTGCGCGCGCAGCTCGGGGGCACGCGCCGCATCGAGGTCGGCCAGCGCAGCCAGCACGCCCGCACGCGCGTTCTGCAGCTCGGGGTCCTCCTCGGCGCGCGGCGCGCGCAAGGCGAGCGCGAGTGCCTGCTCGAGCACGGGACGGCGCTCGGCGGGCGGACGCGTCTTCGCTTCGGCGTACAGCGCGGCGATCAGGTTGCGCGTCGCGCCGCGGTTGGCGGGATCGAGCTCGAGCGCGTGCGTCCAGAGCGCGCGGTCGTCGCGCCAGTGCCGCGCATCCGCGTGCGATGCGCCCACGAGGAGGGCCGAGACCAGCGCGACCGCGCCCGCGAGCGGCGCGAGCCACGCGCGGCGCACGGTCGCGAGCGCGCACACGAGCGCGCCGACGAGGAAGGCCGGCGCCAGCGCGGGCTGGTAGCTGTAGCGCGCCGCGACCAGCTGCGCGCCGGTCTGTGCGAAGCCAAGCAGCGGTGCCGCGAGCAGCGTGTAGGCGGCGAGCGCGCACCACGCAGCCGGAGCGCGGGCTCGCGCGAGCCAGGCCGCGCCGCAGACGAGCGGCACCACGAGCAACGCCGCGACGAAGCGCGGCTCGCGCAGATCGAGCGGCAGCACGAGCTCGTACAAGGGCTGCACGCCGCGGACGACGAGCGTCTGCACGAGATAGAAGGCCCAGCCGTAGCAGGCCTGCGCGGCGCGCGCGAGCAGGCCATGCTCCTGCCAGCTCGCCATCGCGCCCGGCAGCGCGCCCTGCCCGGCCAGCGCGACCAGCGCGAGCACGAGCGCGGGCAGCGCGAAGAGCAGCGCCTCGGCGAGCTGCGCGCGCCAGGCACGGCGTCCGAGCACCCACACGTCGAGCGCGAACAGCACCAGCGGCCAGCCCAGCGCGCTGGCCTTCGCGAGCAGGCTGGCTACGTACAGCGCGAACGCGAGCCAGAAGCAGCGACGCCGCGCCGGCTGCGCGCTCCACGCCAGCCAGGCGCGCAGCGAGCCGAGCAGGAACACGCCGGCGAGCACGTCGCGGCGCTCCGTGATCCAGCACACCGATTCGACGCGCAGGGGGTGCAAGGCGAACAGCGCGGCGGCCGCAAAGGCGCCGAGGTCGCGTGCCGCGCGCGTCTGGGGCGCGCTCCAGCGCCGCGCGAAGAGGGCGCGGGCGCACAGGAAGGCCAGCACCGCGCTCGCCGCGTGCAGCGCGAGGTTCGTGGCGTGGAAGGCGCGCGCATCCAGGCCCCACAGCTCGAAGTCGAGCGCGTAGCTCAGCCAGGCGAGCGGCTGGTAGGGCCCCAGGTGCAGCGTGGTGAACATCCAGCGCAGCTCGGCCGGCCCCAGCCCGCGCCAGCGCGTGTGCCCGAGCAGCGTGTCGGCGTCGTCCCACGCGAGGAACGCGCCCGAGAGCGCCGGCCCGAAGGCCGCGGCACACAGAGCGACCAGCGCCAGGGCGCCGAGCATCACGCGCACGCGGGCAGCCGTGCTCTCGCTCACGGTTCAGCTTCCGAGCACGTTGTCGCCCGGCAGCACGAGGTCGGCGCTGCGCGCGGGATCGACCTCGGCGTCGAAGGCGCGCTGCACGGGCAGCGAGTGGCGCCGCACGCGCATCAGCGCCTCGGCCCCGGCGCGCGCGTCGCGCCCGGCGATGCGCCGCAGGCAGACGTTGTCGTCGACCTCCAGGTGCACGACTCGATCCAGCCGCGCGCGCAAGAGCGGATGCAGCAGGTAGAGCCCTTCGAGCACGAGCACCTCGTCGGGGCGCACGACGACGTGCAGGCCCTCGCGCCGGTGGTCGACCGCGCGGCCGGACGCGTGCGGCTCGAGCACGGCCTCGACCAGCTCGTAGGCGTCGAAGGACAGCTGCAGGTGGTCGAGCGGGCGCTCGCGCGGCCAGAAGCTGGTCGCCGCGAGGTCCGCGTCGCGCGCGTCGGGCTTGAGGAACTGCTCCAGCGCCACGACCACCGCGCCGCGACCGGACCTGCGCAGCAGGCGCGCCGCATCGCGCGCGAAGAGCGTCTTGCCGCTGCCCGAGTGTCCCGCGACGCCCAGCGAGCGCGGCGCGCCGCCGCCCAGGAAGCCCAGCGTGCCGAGCGCGCCCTCGATCCAGCGCGCGCGGCGCTCGAGCAGCGCGGGCAGCTCGCCCATGTCCTCGATCACCGCCTCGCAGGCGAGGTCCTCGCCCAGCTGCGCGAAGCCGCGCGTCGAGTGCACGTGCGGCAGCCCGTTCGACCAGGCCGCGTCGCGATCGCCCTGGCGGTCGCCGACCATCACCGCGGCGCGCGTTCCGAAGGTCTCGAGCAGGTCGCCGACCATGGCCGACTTCGAACGCATGCCCGGCGTGTCGAGGCAGCGCGCCTCGCGCACCCAGCGTTCCAGGCCCAGCTCGACCAGCATCGTGCGCAGGTAGTCGCGGCCGCAGTTGGAGGCGATGCCCAGCTGCAGCCCGCGACCGGCGAGCTCGGCGAGCACCTCGGGCACGCCCGGCAGGAGCGCCGCCTGCCCCGCGCGCAGCGCGCTCTCCTCCTCCTCGACGCAGCGGCGCATCACGTGCGCGCGCGCGGTCGGCTCGAGATCGGCAAAGAGCTGGGCGAAGCCGTCCGCGAGCGGCAGGCCGACCAGGCTCATCCACTCCGCGCCGGTCGGCAACTCGCGCTCGATCCCGAGCTCGGCGAAGGCGCGCCGCGCGCCCGCGCGAGCCGCCTCGACCCAGAAGCGGTCGGTCGCGACCAGCGTTCCGTCGAGGTCGAAGACCACGGCGTCGAACAGGATCGTGCGTTCCATCGGCGCGGAGAGACTAGCAGGCGAGATGGTCTTTTGGGTGCTGCCTCGCCGCACTCGCCTGCGCGCGGAGCGGGCTCGCGCTTGGGAGCGCGCGCGCCGGGCCCTATCCTGGGCGCCCCTCCACCATGTCGATCCTCCTCGCCACGCTGCTCCTCGCCGTCCAGGACGCTCCCGCCGCTCCGCCCTCGCGCGCGCTGCTCCTGGAGCTCACGCGTTCCAGCCGCCTCGCGGGGACCTGCGGCTCGCGCACCGCGGCGGAGTTCGTCGCGCGCGAGCTCGAGCGCGCCGGCTTCACGGCGGAGATCGATGAGCGCGAGGTGCTGCTCGGCCTGCCGCGCTCGATCGAGATCGAGATCCTGCGCAGCGCCGCCGATCCCCAGCCGCTCGCGTCGCGCCACGAGACCTTCGACCCCGACGCGGTCCCGCCGCTGGACGTGCCCAAGTGCCTGGGCTGGTCGAAGAGCGGAACGGCGCGCGGACCGGCGGTCGACGCGGGCTACGGCACGGAGGCCGACTACCGCCGGCTCGAGGCCGCGGGCATCGATCTGCACGGCACGATCGCGCTCGCGCGCTACGGCCGCTGCTACCGCGGCATCAAGGTCGAGCTCGGCGCGAAGCACGGCTGCGCCGCGGTGCTGCTCTTCAGCGATCCGGCCGACGACGGCGCGGCCAAGGGCGCGGTCTGGCCCGAGGGACCGTGGAAGCCCGACTGGGACGCGCAGCGCGGCTCGGTCTCGCCGATGGGCCGCGCGCCGGGCGATCCGTCGACGCCGGGCTGGGCTTCGCCGCACCCGGGCGACGCGCACGCGCGGCGGCTCACGCCGAGCGAGTGGGACGCGGGCCTGCCGACGATCCCCTGCACGGCGATCGGCGCGCGCGAGGCGCAGCTGGTGCTCGCCTCGCTCGCGACGCGCACGCTGCAGGACGACAAGGGCGCGAGCACGACGCGCGCGGTCGGGCCGGGTCCCGTCGCGGTGCGCCTCTCGATCGAGCAGCCGCGCGAGCTGCGCACGATCCGCAACGTGATCGGCCGCCTCGCCGGCAGCGACGAGCGCACGGTGATCGCCGGCAACCACCGCGACGCCTGGGTGCGCGGCGCGAACGACGCGGGCTCGGGCACGGTGGCGCTGCTGCGCGCGGCGCAGATCCTCGGCGCGCGCGCCAAGGCCGGCTGGAAGCCGAAGAACACGATCACGCTCGGCTTCTGGGACGCGGAGGAATGGGGCCTGATCGGCAGCACCGAATGGGGCGAGGCCAACGGCGCCTGGCTGGCGACGCACACGCTCGCCTACATCAACGCCGACACCGCGGTCAGCGGCCAGGAGTTCCACGGGCTCTCCGGCACGCCCGGCCTGCTCGGCGTCGTGCGCGCGGTGTGCGAGCGCACCGCGCCGATCGCCGCGCCCGAGGGCGCGACGAACCTGTGGGAGGAATGGAAGGCGCGCGCGAAGGGCGAGCCCGCCTTCGACCTGCCCGGCTCCGGCTCGGACTTCGCGGTGTTCCTGCACCACCTCTCGCTGCCGGTGCTCGACTTCGGCCTGGGCGGCGCGCACGGCGGCCAGTACCACACGACCTTCGACGACTTCGCCTGCGTCGAGCGCTTCATCGACCCGGGCTTCCGCGGGCACGAACTGGCCGGGACGTTCCTGGCCGATCTGCTGTCCGAGATCGCCGAGCGCGGCACGCAGTGCTTCGACGCGTCCGAGGCCGCGCAGAGCTTCGCCGCGCTCGCGCGCGCTGCCGGCACGGAGGCGAAGGACGGCACGAGCTGGCTCGGCCAGGAGCGCGCCGCGCGGCTCGCCGGCGCCTTCGACGAGCTCGCCGCGGCGCTGGGAACTCCCGCCGCGCGCGGACGCAACCTCTACCCCGCGCTCGCCGCGCCCGAGGGCGTGCCGCAGCGCGCCTGGTACAAGAACCGCCTCTGGGCGCCGGCGCTGGAGAACGGCTACGCCTCCGAGACCTTCCCCACGCTGCGCGCGGCCGCGCGCGTCGACGCGGCCGCGCTCGATCGCGAGCTCGAAGCGCTGATCGCGGCGGTGCACACGCTCCTGCCGGAGCGTCGCTGAAGGCATGGCGCGGCTGTGGCGGTTCTTCCGGCGCTTCCTGCGCCACCGGCGCCAGCTCGTGGCGGGCTTCCTGTGCATCCCGCTCGCGCAGCTGGCGGACATCGCGATCACGGTCAAGATCGGCAGCACGCTCGACCGCCTGCGCCTGGGCAGCCCGACCGACTTCCTGGCCGGCGTCTTCTGGATCATCCTGGGCCTCTCGGTCTTCAAGGGCGTCTTCCGCTACCTGCAGCGCTGGTGGATCGTCGCCGTCTCGCGCTACGTCGAGAACGAGCTCAAGCAGGAGCTCTTCGACAAGCTCGTCTCGCTGCCGCTCTCGTTCCACGTCAAGAGCCGCTCGGGCGACGTCGTCAGCCGCGTCACGAGCGACGTCGAGAACATCCGCATGTTCCTCGGCCCGGGCGTGATGTACACGCTCGGCGCGGTGGTCATGGTGCCGGCCTCGATCGTGCTGCTGGTCACGCTCAACGCGCCGCTGGCGCTGACGATGCTCCTGCCGCTGCTCCTGATGGGCTTCGGCATGAAGTTCTTCACGCCGCGGCTGCACAAGTGGTCCGAGGCCGTGCAGGAGTCGATCGCCGAGATCGGCAGCCGCGCGCAGGAGAACTTCTCGGGCATCCGCGTGGTCAAGGGCTACGGCCTGGCCGAACAGCAGTGCGCGCGCTTCGAGGAGGCCTCGCAGCGCAACATGCAGAACCAGGTGCACCTGGGGCGCTCGCGCGGCCTGACGCACGCGCTGACGCACGCGGCCAACGACCTGACCTTCGTCACGATCCTGGTGCTGGGCGGCTGGGCCATGATCGACCGCTCGCTGCCCGCCGGCGACCTGTTCAAGTTCATCGACCTGACCTTCAAGGTCTTCTGGCCGATCATCGCGCTGGGCTGGATCGCGGGCATGTACCCGCGCGCGCAGGCCAGCGCGGTGCGCATCGACGAGCTGCTCGCGGTGCAGCCCGACATCGTCGACGCGCCCGCCCCGCGTCGGCTCCCGGCGCCGCGCGGCGCGCTCAGCCTGCGCCAGGTCTCGTTCACCTACCCCGGCGCGCAGCAGCCCGCGCTGCGCGACGTCACGGTCGAGGTGCCCGCCGGCAGCGTGCTCGGCGTGGTCGGGCCGACGGGCTCGGGCAAGACCACGCTGCTGCTCTGCCTGGGCCGGCTGCTGGAACCCGCGGGCGTGCTCGCGCTCGACGGCATCGAGGTGCGCGAGCTGGCGCTGGCCGACCTGCGCAGCGCGCTGGGCTACGTGCCGCAGGACAGCTTCCTCTTCTCCGAGCGCTACCGCGACAACATCACCTTCGGCTCCGACACGCCGCTCTCCGACGAGCGCGTGCGCGAGCTGGTCGAGCTCGCCTGCATGCAGGACGAGGTGGCGCGCTTCCCCAAGGGCCTCGACACGCTCGTCGGCGAGCGCGGCGTGACGCTCTCCGGCGGCCAGCGCCAGCGCACCTGCCTCGCGCGCGCGCTGGCGCGCGACCCGCGCGTGCTCGTGCTCGACGACGCGCTCTCGGCGGTCGACACGGAGACGGAGACGAAGCTGCTCGAGAACCTGCGCCGCGCCGGCAGCGGACGCACGGTGATCGTGGCCGCGCACCGGCTCTCCTCGGTGCAGCGCGCCGAGCGCATCCTGGTGCTCGCGCGCGACGGCAGCGTCGAGGCGCAGGGCACGCACGCCCAGCTCGTCGCCCGAGCGGGCTGGTACCGCGAGACCTGGCAGCGCCAGCAGGCGCAGGAGGAGCTCTCCGCCCTATGAGCGCCGCCAAGAAGGAGCTCGACCCCGAGGACGACGACCTCGTCAGCTCGAAGGCCTGGGACAACACGATCCTGCTGCGCCTGGCGCGCTACGCGCGGCCGCACGCGCGCCTGTTCGTCGCCAGCTTCGGCGTGCTGGCCGTGCTCTTCGCGCTGGACATGCTCGGGCCCTGGGTCTGGCGCCACGCGCTGGACGGGCCGGTGCGCGCGGCCGTCGCGGCACGCGAGCACGATCCCGCGGCCGACGTGTCGCCCTTCGTGCGCACCTTCTGGATCTGGACCGGCGGCTACCTCGCGCTGGTCGCGCTCTCGGTCGTGTTCCGCTACCTCGAGGTGGCGCAGCTCAACCGCACCGGCCAGGTCGTGATCGCCGACCTGCGCACGCGCCTGTTCCGCCACATGCAGCGACTGGACCTCTCGTTCTTCGACCGCCGGCCGACCGGCGCGCTCGTCACGCGCGTCTCGAGCGACGTCGAGAACCTCAACGAGATGTTCACCTCGGGCCTGATCGTGCTGCTCTTCGACTTCGTCAAGGTCGCGGGCGTGCTCGTGTTCCTGTTCCTGCTCGACTGGCATCTCGCGCTGGTGGTCACGGCGGGCACGCCCTTCCTGATCGGCGTCAGCCTGGTCTTCCGCGGCGGCGCGCGGCGCGCGCACCGCTCGGTCCGCGCGCGCCTCTCGCGCCTCAACGGCTACCTGCAGGAGGTGCTGCAGGGCATCCGCGTGGTGCAGGTCTTCCGCCGCGAGGAGGCGGTCTCCGGGCGCTTCGCGCAGCACCTCGCGGGCTACCTCGAGGCGAACCTCAAGACGATCTTCCTCTTCGCGCTCTTCTTCCCCGTGATCGACTTCGTGGTCAGCGCGATCCAGGGCTCGACGCTCTGGGTCGGCGGCCTCTCGATCGCCGGCGGCCAGCTCTCCTACGGCGAGTTCGTGCAGTTCTGGTTCTACGTCGCGCTGCTCGTCGCGCCCATCCGCGAGCTGGGCGAGCGCTACAACATCCTGCAGAGCGCCTTCGCCTCGGCCGAGCGCATCTTCGACATCCTCGACACGCAGCCGACGCTCGAGCGTCCCGGTTCCGGCCAGGCTGCCGCGGTGACGCAGCCGGCGCTGCGCGGTCACGTCCGCTTCGAGCACGTCAGCTTCAGCTACGAGGCCGGCACCGAGGTGCTGCACGACCTCTCCTTCGAGATCCGCCCGGGCGAGACCGTCGCCGTCGTCGGCGCGACCGGCGCGGGCAAGAGCACGCTGGTCAACCTGCTGCTGCACTTCTACGCGCCGTCGAGCGGGCGCGTCAGCATCGACGGCGTCGAGCTCGGCGCGATCGAGCCCGCGCGCCTGCGCGCCGCGGTCGGACTCGTGCTGCAGGAGGACTTCCTCTTCGCCGGCACGATCGAGGAGAACCTGGTGCTCGAGCGCGACTTCGTCAGCGAGGAGTCGCTCGAGCTGGCGCTCGAGGCCAGCCGCGCCGACGAGCTCGTCGCGCGCCTGCCCGGCGGCCTCTCGCACCCGGTGGCCGAACGCGGCGCGACCTTCTCGACCGGCGAGCGCCAGCTCCTCTCGATCGCGCGCGCGCTCGCGGGCGACCCGCGCATCGTCGTGCTCGACGAGGCCACCGCCAGCGTCGACTCGAACACCGAGGCGCAGATCGAGACGGCCACGCGCAAGCTGCTCGAGGGCCGCAGCGCGCTGGTCGTCGCGCACCGCCTCTCGACCGTGCGGCGCGCCGACCGGATCCTGGTGATGCACAAGGGACGGCTGCGCGAGCAGGGCACGCACGAGCAGCTGCTGGCGCAGGACGGGATCTACGCGCGGCTGTACCGGCTGCAGTTCGCCGACGCCTCGGCCTGAGCGCGCTCAGGGCGCGGCCAGCTCGACCAGCAGCTCGCGCGCGCCGCGGTGCACGCGCCTGCGCACGACGCACGGCGCGCCATCGGGACCGGGACGCGAGAACTCGAGCTCGCGTTCGGCCTGCTCGCTGTCCGCGTGCAGCGTGAAGCGTCCTTGCGCATCGCTCGCGACCGGATCGCCCGGCGGCGGCCAGCCGGCCTCCTGCGGCAGCCGCACCAGGACGCCGGCCAAGGGCTGGTGCGTGCGGGCATCCAGCACGCGGCCGGCGGCGAACACCGGCGTGGGCTCGAGCAGGATCTCTCCCAGGTCGTGCAGGCCGGGACTCCAGTCCTTCTCGATCCACAGGTGCCAGCTGGCGAACTCCCGCTCGTCGCGCGAGGAGCAGCGCAGCACCAGTTCGTGCTGCCAGCTCGCCACGCGCGCGGCGTCCGCATCGAACGTGAGGCGCCCGCGGAAGCCGGGAGGGAGGCTGCCCAGGCTCATGCCCGGCGGAAGTCGCAGTTGCCCGCGGACCGTGAACAGGCCGGAGCCCAGCTGCAGCCGCGTGGCGACGGTCTCTCCCGCACGCGCGGGCCCCGGACACTCGATGCTGGTCGGCGTGGAGTCCGTGTTGCGCTGCACGCGCGCGCGCAGCTTCGCGCCGACCGCGACGTGCGCCACGGTGGCGTGACCGCGTTCGAGCGGCAGCGCGACGAAGCCCTGCCCGCCTGCGAGCGCCCCACCGGCCGGCGCGACCGGCCAGGCGACCTGCTCGGGCAGGAGCCAGCGCTCGCCCACGCAGAGCGGATCGAGCGCCTGGGCAGGCTGGCCGTCCTCGTCGACCACGTCGATGCGCACGCAGCCGTGCGGCGGAAGCGTGAGCGTGACGCGCCCCGTGGGCGGCTCCTCGCGCGGCAGCCAGACGGTCACGGGCTTGCCCACCCAGCCGGTCAGCCCCGCATAGAACGCGCCGCCGCTCTCGCAGGCGCCCTGGTAGTACCCCGCGTGCTCGATGTGCGCACGGCCGTCGACGACGCCGACCCGGGTCGCGTTGGCATCCTTGAACCCGATCTCGGCTCCGATCGCGTAGCGCAAGCAGACACCCAGGCCGTCCAGCGGAGCGCGCGCCGGATCGACGATGTCCACGTCCAGCGGCCAGTCGCGAAGCAGCGGCAGCTCGAACTCCCCCGTCGTGCCCGCGGGCAGCGACCGGCAGCCGCGGCGTCCCCCCGAGGACACGCACAGGAAGCCGGTCTGCTCCGTGGGAGCCAGACGCGCGCGACCGTCCTCGCCGCTGCGAGCGAACGGATCACAACCGAACAAGTCGTCCCGCAGCAGCACGCTGTAGGCATCCGGCGGCGGTCCCAGCCGGCCCAGACGCTCGTCCGAGTAGGCGAACCAGCGCAGCTCCGCGCCCGCGACCGGGATCCGTTGCTGCGCATCGATCACGCGCACGTCGAGCGCGGATGGCTCCTGCGCAGCGCCCGCGAGCAGGCTCTGGAACAGGCAGACGATCGGGAAGCTCATGCTCGAGTCTCTTCGCGCGCGGCACGCCGCCGAGCGAAGCTGCGCCTACGCGAACGCGTCCAGCCTGTGAGCGCCGTTCGCCGACGATTCAGCCGGAACGCGCGCCGCGCGCCGCGGCGAGCGCGCGCTCCCAGTAGACGACCTCGATCTGCGCAGCCCGGTGCACGAGCAGCGGGTTGGGCCAGGGCTCGGCGCGGTGCTCGGCCCAGCCCGTCGCATCGAGTCCCGCGCAGGCGCGAAAGCGCGCGATGCAGCCGGGCGGCAGCGAGAGCCGGCCCGCGCCGTGATAGCCGAGCACCAGCGCGAACCCGGTGCGGCAGGGCGGCACGTGCCCGGCGAGCTTCTCGCGCACGTCGCGCACCGCGTGTTCGAAGAGCAGCTCCTCGAAGCGCGCACGCTGGTCGCGGTCGCAGTGCTGCACGCTGGCGAAGGGACGCGCCTCGACGATCTCGATCCAGGTGTGCGCGCCTTCGGCGTGGCGGAAGCGCACGTCGCAGGCCGCGCCGCCGCGCGGATGCGGCACCGCGCACTCGCCCTCCGGAAGCTGCGCGGCCAGGCGCGAGGCGATCCAGCTCTCGCCGATCGCCTCGTGCAGCGGGAGGCGCCGCAGTGCGGCGAGCACGGGATGCTGCGGCTCGGGGCTCATCGGTGGCGGCGCGGGGGGAGCGATTGCGCGCGCGCCCAGCCTACGCCCGCGGGCAGACGAACGTGAGCGCCCCCGCTTCCCGGCCGCTCAGCGAAGCCTCGACAGCCGCGCACGCAGCCCCGGCGCCTCCAGGCCCGCGAGCAGGCGCTCGACCTCGGCCTTGTCCTTCGTGGCGCCCGTCTCCAGCTGCGCGATCAGCGCCTCCGCGAGGCCCAGCCGGCCCTCGCGCGAATCCGGCACGAGCGCCAGCGCCGCGCGGAAGTGGTTCTCGGCGTTGTCCGGCTCCCCCAGCGCGAGCTGGATCGTGCCGGCGAGCTGCCGCGCGCGCGCGCGCAGCGCCGGCGCGAGCGACTTGTCGAGGCACGGATCGCGCAGCCCCTCGATCGCCGCCTGCACCAGCGCGCGTGCGGCGGGCTCGTCCTTCGAGGCGCGCAGCCTCTCGCGCCCGAGCAGGAACTGCGCGCCGCAGCGCGCGATGCGCGCCTCGGCGGCTCGCGCAGGATCCTGCGCGGCGCCCTCGAGCTCGGAGAGCGTGCGCACGGCCGCCTCCAGGCGCGCGGGATCGGCCGGGCCGAGCTCGCTCGCCAGGCAGTCCGCCGTCGCCGCCTCCAGCCGCAGCCGCGCGTCCTCGGGATCGAAGCGCAGCGCCCGGGCGAAGAGCGCTTGGGCGCGCACGGCATCGTGCCGCGCCAGCGCGAGCGAGCCGCCGAGCCACTGCGCGTGGAAGCGCTCGCGCGCCTTGAGCCCTTCGTCCGCGACGAGCGGCGCGATCTCGCCCTCGACGTCGGCGAGCGCGCGTCCGGGCTGGCCCGCGCGCGAGAGCGCGAGATCGATCTCGGCCTGCAGGAGCAGCACGCGCGCGCTGCGCGGCTGGCGTTCGCGCAGGCCCGCGGCGATCGCGCGCGCATCGGCCAGGCCTGCAGGCTCGGAGATCCTCTGCACGGCGAGGTTGAACTCGCGCTCGTCGAAGTCCTGCGCTCGCTCGCCGGCCGGCAGCGCCGGCACGAACGCGAAGGCGGCGCCGACGAGCAGCGCGGCGAGGCCGCCCGCGCGCTGCCCGGGCGATCCGCGCCGCGCGCGCTGCACCAGCTCGAGCAGCGCGAAGCCCGCCAGCGGCGCGAGCGGCACGAGCAGCGGCAGGCGCGCACGATCGCTGGTGACGGTCAGCACGATCGTGCCGAGGTAGAGCGCGAAGAGCAGCGCCAGCTCGCGCGCCGCGCGGGAGTGCCGCCAGCAGAGCAGGACTCCGGCCATCCCCAGCGCGCCGACCAGCCCGAAGTCCGAGGGGGGCAGGCGCGCGATCGGCACGTAGCGCGCGTCCCAGTCCAGGCAGTGGTTGTCGGGCACCTCGTAGCGACCGAGCGTGAGCCGCAGCTTGTTCCACAGGATGCGCGCGTGCAGGCCCGGATCGCGCCGGATCGAGCTCCAGACCTCGTGCATCCAGAAGCGGCTGACCTCGCCGCGGTCGAGCGTGCGTCCGCTGCGGCGCTCGGCCTCGTGGCGCCAGTCGTCGGCCTCGTGCTCGGGGATCCCGCGCACGAAGCTGAACTCGGTCGCGCGCCCCCAGGGGTTCTCGGCGTTGTTCCCGCCGTACAGGTTCGTGCCCGCGCCCGAGGTCGTCAGCACGAACACGCCGCCCACCGCGTGGTTGCGCAGCCCGACCGGCAGCAGCACGAGCAGCACGCCGGCCGCGAAGCAGGCCGCGCGCGCCAGCGCCGCGCGCGAACGCTCGCGCGCGAGCGGCCAGAGCGCGACGAGCGGCAGCAGCACCAGCATGTTGCCGCGCAGCAGCGCGCCCAGCGCGCCGAGCACGCCCAGCACGAGCCAGTCGCGCGCACGGACCGCGCCCACCAGGCGCAGCGCGAACAGCGCGAACAGCGCCAGGAACAGGTTCTCCTTGAGCAGCAGTGCGGGGAAGAGCAGCCCCGGCCCGTACAGCGCGAGACCGAGCGCCGCGATCCTCGCGGGCCACTCGCCGAACGCGCGCCGCGCGAGGCGTCCGGCGAGCACGGCCGCGAGCGCCCACAGCACGCACTGCGCGACGCGGGCGACGACGCGCTCGGGGCCGAAGAGCGCGTACAGCACGCCCAGCGAGTAGGGATAGAGCGGCTCCTGGAAGAAGACCTCGTGGCCGAGCCACTCGCCGCCCGCGATCGCGCGCGCCCAGCGGTCGTAGCTCTGCTCGTCGATCACCGGGTGTTCGGCGTTGGGGTGCGCGTGCTGGTACTGCCAGAGCGCGACCAGGCGCAGCGCGAGCGCCAGCAGGAACACGACGAGCTCGAAGCGTCGCGCGCGGCTCCTCGCCTGGACTTCGTCGAGCGGCGGCATGCGCTAGGAGCGCGCCATCTCCCAGCGCTCGGCCAGCGTCGAGCGCCGCTCGAGCGCCCCGGCGCGCGCGATCAGGCCCACCAGCGCGAGCCAGCGCCGGCCCGGGCCCGAGAGGCACGCGAGCCCCGCCGCGAGCGGCGGCAGCGCGCGCCAGGCGCCGTCGAGCAGCACGGCGCCGCCCACTCCGACGAGCGCGAGCAGGATCCAGGTGAGCGCCGGGGCCGACACGGGGCCCCAACGATAGAAGGCCCACTGCAGCGAGCCAAGCACGCCGCGCAGCGGCGCGCGGTGCGCGCGCACGACCTGCAGGTAGGCGCGCGCGCGCCTGCTCCTCGGCCCGCGGCCCGCTCGCGCACTTCTCCTCGAGGAAGACGGCGCTCGGCACCAGGCGCACGCGCCGGGCTCCGTGCGTCCGGCCGCGCACCTGCAGCATCAGGTCGAGGTCGTCTGCCGCGATGCCCAGCGTCGGCACCAGATCGAGCTCCGCGCGCCAGGCGAGCAGCTGCCCGTGCACCGAGACGAGCATCCCCAGGGCCGACTCGCAGCGGCGCACGCGCGCCGTCCAGCGGTCCCAGGCCTGGCTGCCGTGGGTGAAGCGCTGCGCGCCGCAGGCCATGCCGAGCTCGCTCTCGCGCTCGAAGGCCGCGGCGAGCTCGACCAGCGCGCGCTCCTCGAGCAGCACGTCCGCGTCGGTCAGCACGACGAGCTCGCAGCCCTCGAGCTCGGCCAGCCCGCTGCGCAGCGCACCGGGCTTGCCCGCCCGATCGACGTTCGGCACGACGCGCACGTCGTGTCCGGCGAGATGCCGCGCCGCCGCCGCGCGCGCGAGCGCGGCCGTGTCGTCCTCGGAGCCGTCGTCGACGACGACGATGCGCGCGCCGCCCGCGGGCCAGGCGATGCACCCGAGGTTGGCGAGCTTGCGCTCGATCACCGCCGCCTCGTTGCGGCACGGGATCAGGAGGCCGAGCTTCATCGCAGCAGCGTGCGCCGCGCGAGCGCCGGCCAGCTCCGCGCGCGGAAGAGCACGTTGTCGGCCTGGGCGCACTCCCAGGTGCAACGACAGCGCTCGGCGCGGATCTTCCGGCGCAGCTCGACGGCCGCGGGCGAGTTCCACAATCGCGCCAGATCCCACTCGACCGTGTTGAGGTCGCCCAGGCTCTCGCCGAGCACCTCGCAGGGGTGCACCTCCCCGTTCTCGAAGATCACGGCCGAGAGCGAGCCCGCGGTGCAGGACAGGTGCGGCTCGCTGGTGCCGCGCGCCACGCGCGCCACGTGCTCGTACATCAGCTCGTCGCGCGCCTGCGCCAGGCGCGCCAGCGGGAAGTCGAAGTACGGGAGCACGCCCGCGCGCTGCAACGCGAGCTTGCGCGCGACGACCTCCTCGTAGCGCGCGACGTCGACGGCGAGCAGGCTCTCGTCCAGCGCCGTGCCGCGCGCGAGGTTGATCGTCAGGTTGTCGGGCACGAGCTCGCGCACGAGCTCCTCGGCATGATCGGCGAGCACGTCCTGGTTCTCGCGCGTGACGCAGAGCAGGAGGCCGACGCCGAGGTTCGGGAACTCCGTCTGCAGGCGCCGGAGCGTGCGCACGGCCTCCTTCGCGCGCGCGTGGCCGCCGGAGACCTGGCGGATCGAGTCGTGGATCGCGGGCGGGCCGTCGAAGGAGACCGAGATGGCCAGGTGCAGGTCGCGCTCGTGCCCGAGAACCTCGCGCACGAAGGGCTCCAGGCGCTCCTCGACCAGGCCGTTGGTCGGGATGGCGAGGTGGCGCAGCCCGCGCGAGGCGAAGCTCCGCGCGATCGCGGCGAGGTCCTTGCGCAGGAAGGGCTCGCCGCCGCCCAGGCTGACCCACAAGAGCGGACCGAGGCGCTCGCAGGAAGCCGCCAATGCCTCGATCTGCGCCAGCGTCGGGCCCGCGATGCCGGCGGCGACCTCCTTCCAGTGGAAGCAGTGCCGGCAGCGCAGATTGCACGCGCCGGTGACGAAGAGCGTCAGGTGCAGCGGCGGGCCGGACCTCTGCAGCGCGCGCCAGGCGAAGGGTGCATAGCGCAAGGGGTTCAAGCACCCGATTCTACGCACAGCGGGCGCCGCTCGCGCGACGCCCGCTGGTTCCGCTCGATCTCAGGCGCCGCTCAGGGCTGCCACTGGATCGATCCGGCCTGCGTGATGTTGAACGTGGCCGTCGCGGCGCAGCCGCCGAGCACGGTCGGGTCGCGGTAGTACGCGCCGTAGTAGCGCGTCGCACCGGCCGGGATCGTGTCGCCCAGCGCGGCCGAGCGCGCCGAGACGCTCGGGTCCGCGCCGACCGGGGCCGTGATCGAGCCGGCCACCGCGTTCTTGACGTAGAGGCGCTTGAGGCTGCCCGCGACGCAGCGCACGCCCTGGCCGAAGGCCACGCCCGCGGCGTTGGTGTTGTCGCCCTGCAGCAGGATCGTGGTCGCCGTCGGCTTCTCGCCGCTGGTCACGAACACCACGCTGTCCGAGCCGAGCGAGGCCGTGCCGGTCGCGGCCAGGACCGCGCCGCCGGTGTTCGAGCTGTTGTTGCAGCCGCGGCCGGAGCCCGAGGGCGGGTTGCCGCACGGGCAGGCGATCACGCCGGAGACGCCCGCATCGCAGTACGAGGTCATCGGGCTGCTGCCCGCGGTCGCGATGTAGACCTTGGTGCCGGACGCGCCGGTGTTGCCGTAGCGGTCGGTCGAGTGCGCCGTGTACGAGATCGTGCCGACGAGGTTGCCGGGGATCTCGCAGCGGAACTGCTGGCCCCACATCGCGCGCGCCGGATAGGTCGTGATCGGCCCGCCGTTGACGGACACGTCGACGCTCGAGACGTAGTACGGGATCACGTAGTAGGCGTGGTTGTCGCCGACCCAGAAGCGCACCACCGTCGGCGCGGCGCCGGCCGCGCGGTTGGGCGCCTGCTCCAGGCGCGGCAGGTACGGCGCGAAGGTGTCGTTGGCCGTGGTCGAGTTCTGCAGGTACCACTCGGCCTGGTTGGCGTCGTTGGCCACGAACACGTCCTCGTCGCCGTCGTTGTCGACGTCGAAGGTGTCCGCGTCGAGCGAGGTGGTGCTGTCGGAGGGGATGATCGTCCCCGTCGCCATGTAGGTGTAGTTGCCCGCGCCGTCGTTGCGGTAGACGCGGTCCTGGCCCGAGAAGTTGGCGATGAACAGGTCGAGGTCGCCGTCGTTGTCGTAGTCGAAGTAGTCGCCCTCGTTGTCGTCCGACTGCGAGTTCGACAGCGTCACGACGGACTGGAAGGTGCCGTTGCCGTTGTTCTTGGTGACGATGTCGTCGAAGTTGATGTTGACCAGCCAGTTCAGGCCGTAGATGTCGATGTCGCCGTCGCCGTCCTGGTCGCCCATCTCCTGCTCGTAGTGGCCGTTGCCCGTCGAGTAGCCGGCCGGGAAGGCCGAGCCCGTGACGTCGCGGAAGCCGAGCACGTTGCCGTTCTCGGCGTAGCGGTTCTGGAACATGCGCGGCACTTCCTGGCGCGCGCCGTGCAGGATGTCGAGGTCGAAGTCGCCGTCGATGTCCTCGATGTCGATGTCCAGGGCGCTCGAGGCGATGTCGCAGTTCGTGCCGGTGGCGTTGGTCGTGTTGGCCAGCTGCGTGCCTTCGCACCAGATGCCCGGGTTGCCGTTGGCGATCGTCTGGCCGGGCAGCGTGAAGCCCGAGGGGTTGAACTCGCTGAAGACGCCCGCGCCGTTGTTGAGGAAGATGCGCGTCGGCACGTTGCCGCCGAAGGCACCGCCGTAGGTCGAGTGCACGAGGTCGATCGCGCCGTCGTTGTTCAGGTCACCGAAGTCGCAGTCGCACGACCAGTCGATGAAGCCGCCGCCGATCAGCATGCTCGGCGCGATCGAGGAACCGGCGCCGCCCAGGCCCGACCAGCGGGTCGCGGTCTGGTCCTGGTAGAAGCCCATGGTGCCAGCCTGCGCCGCGCCCATGTTGATCCACCAGCGGTTGGTCTGGTTGACGATCTGCGAGGTGTTCGAGATGTACAGGTCGTGGTCGCCGTCGGCGTCGAGGTCGAGGAACTCGATGTCGCGGCTGTCGTCGAGGACGGCCGGGAACTGCGCCGCGGTCACGTTGGTGAAGATGCCCAGCGTCCCGCCCTGCGCCCCGCCCTGGTTCTGCCAGAGGATGTTCTGCTGGTTGCCGAAGTCCCCGCCGTTGGCGAAGGCGGCATCGAAGTCGCCGTCGTTGTCGATGTCGGCGAAGTCGACGTTCTCCGTGTAGCCGGAGCTGCTCGGGACGTTGACCGTGTTGTGCGTCAGCTGTTGGGCCTGGGCCGCACCGCCGAGCGCCAGGATCCCGAGGAACGACGCGGTGGCCGTCCCGAAAGCGTTGTTTCGTGCCATGTCGGTTCGCAGATGAAGGAGGGGGGTCGTCGACGGGGGTGCACTCCCCGGCGATGGGTTGAGAGAGTTGTGGAGAAGTCCTCGACTGCCGCGGCTGGTCCCTCGTGCCTGTGCGGATGCCGTGCTTCAACTATAACGGCAACACGCACATGTGCGGGGGTCCGCTCGCTGGCAGGCGACGGAAACCGGGCGGGACGAAGACGTTCGAGCGGTCCAACGGGTTCGCTGCTCCCCTGATTTTTCCGAGGCCTTCCCGAAGCGTCAGCTCCGTCCGCGCGCCGTCGGTGACCGGCGCACGAGCTCCAGCTGCCGCAGGCAGGCCGGCAAGAGGCGCTCGACCGTCAGGCTCGAGTTGTCCGCGTCGGGCCGGTACGAGCAGTAGTCGGGGGCCGTGCTCGAGACCTTCTCCCCCAGCCCGTAGAGCTCGATCTCTGCCGCCGAGGTCGGGGCGAAGAAGGCCACCGAGCGCACGTCGAGCGCGATCGCGATGTGCAGGGCCAGGCTGTCCGAGCTCACCAGCAGGTTGCAGCGACCGACCAGGGCGGCGAAGTCGAGCAGGGGGTGGTCGGTGCCCGCGTCGACGAAGGCGGGCTTGCCCGGATGCCGGGCCAGCCCGGCCAGGATCTCGCGGTTGCGGGCCGATTCGGACTCGCCGCCGAGCACGAGGAAGGTCGCGCGACCGCGCAGCTCGCGGGCGATCGCACCGGCCAGATCGACCGTGCGCTCGACCGGGAGCTGCTTGGAGACCCAGCGCCCGCCGGCCCCCGTGTTGAGCCCCACCAGTGGCCCGTGGGCGTGCAGCTGGTGCTGCTCCGCGAACGCGCGGGCAAAGGCCTGCGCTTCCTCGGGCAGCGCGAGCTCCGGCTTGCCCATCGAGAGCCCGAGCATCTGCGCGTAGATCGCGGGATGGCTCTTCGTGTTGCGGATCTTGAGCCGGTCGGCCTCGTCCTTGCCGTGCACCGAGAGCAGCCCCATGTCGAACCAGGGCGCGACGTCGGGGGTGTAGGCGCGCGAGCCGTCCGGCGCCAGGTGCGCGCCCGAGAGTCGCTCGGCCGGGAGCTGCGAGGCCAGCGCGCACAGGGGCTGCTCGTCGTCGAGCGAGATCACCCAGCGCCAGCGCCGGGCCGCCAGCGCGCCCCCCACCGCGGCGAGGCTGGCCGCGGAGCGCGTGTCGAGCGCGAGCGCCTCGTGCACGAGCCGGTGCGTGCGCACCAGATCGAGCGCCGCAGGCGCGGTGACCCAGGTGATGCGCGCACCGGGATGGCGCTCGGCGATCCCGGGCAGGATCGAGGTCGTGCGCAGCACGTCGCCCAGCGCCGCCGTCTTGAGGATCAGGATCTCGGGAGCTTGCATGGAGGACTCGGGAGCCCGAGAGGATACGCCGTCGCGGCACGCCGGGGCCATCCCCGCCTGCTAGGATGCCCGACGGCCCTTCGTGAACGGCTCGATCAAGATCGGCAGCGTGTTCGGCATCAGCGTGCGCCTGCACTGGCTGCTGCTGGTGATGATCGCCGTGCTGCTCGTGCTCGGCGGCCCGCAGGGCATGCTCTTCGAGCTCGGCCTGGTCGGCACGCTGTTCGGGATCGTGCTGCTGCACGAGCTCGGCCACAGCCTGGTCGCGCGCGCCTTCGGCCTGCGCGTGGTCGACATCACGCTCTGGCCGCTGGGCGGGATGGCGCGCATGAGCAGCATCCCGGAGTCGACGCGCATCGAGGGCCTGGTCGCCATCGCGGGCCCCGCGGTCAACTTCCTGCTCGCGGCGCTCGGGCTGGCGCTGTACCTCGTCTGGGGCGCGTTCGTCGACCCGAGCACCGGCGAGCACGCGCTCGGGCCGCTCGCGCAGCAGCTCCTGGAGTGGTTCATCGGCGCCAACCTGGTGATGGGCGCGTTCAACCTGCTGCCGGCCTTTCCGATGGACGGCGGGCGCATCCTGCGCGCCTTCCTCGGCCGCAAGGGCGATTGGCTCGCGGCGACCGAGACGGCCGTGCGCGTCGGCCGCTGGATCGCGCTGGTGCTCGGACTGGCCGGACTGACCGGCATCCCGGGGCTGTTCGAGCCCAACCTGGGCCTGCCGCTGGTCGCGCTCTTCGTGTGGTGGAGCGGGTTGCAGGAGCTCTCGGCCGTGCGCGCGCGCCACGCGCGCTCGCCCTTCGTCGGCCTGTTCGAGTTCCTGCGCGCTCGCGCAGCCGGCCACGGATCCGGCGCGCCGATCGATGCGCCGGTCGACGCCAACGACCCGGCGCGCGCCGGGTTCGACGCGCGCGCGGTCGAGGAGCTCGAGCGCTACCGCGGTCCGCTCTCGAGCTGGAAGAGCGGCGAGCGCTGAGCCTTTCGTGTCTCGTACACGACGCCCCTTCCGCCCTGCGTGCGGGCTCGACATACTACCGCGGTAGTAGATGAGCGCTCGCGCGGGGTTCGCGCTCGTGCCATCGACGAAGGAACAGCCCCATGCGCGCCCTCGCCCTGCTCCTCGTTCTCGCCAGTGCTCCGCTGCAGGATCCCGCCGACGAACAGTACGCCTACGTCGCCGCGCTCGCGGGAAAGGGCCTGCACGCGCAGGTCGTGCGCGAGGCGCAGGGCTTCCTGCGCGAGCACCCCGAGCACCCCAAGGCCGACCTCGCGCGCTACCGCCTCGCCTCGGCGCTGTTCGAGCTCTCGCGCGAGCGCGAGGCGCTGCCCGTGCTGCAGGAGCTCGGCCGCCGCGCCGGCTTCGAGTTCGCGGCCGAGGTGCAGTTCCGCCTGGGCCAGTGCCTGCTCGCGACCGGCGAGCGCGCCGGCGCCGAGCGCGCGCTCGCGCAGGTGCTCGCCGCGCCGAAGGAGTACCTCGTCGCGCCCAGCCTGGCGCTGCTCGCCGGCTCGGAGCTCGCGCGCAAGGACGACGAGCACGCGCTGGCACACTTCGACGCGCTGCTCGCGCGCAAGGACGCCGGCGACTACGCCGCCGACGCACGCTGCGGCCGCGCCTGGTGCCTGCAGCACCTGGGCCGCGCGGCCGAGGCGGCGCAGGCAGCGCGCAGCGCCCTCGCCGGCGCGCCGGCACCGCGCGCGGGCGAGATGGGCTTCCTGCTCGGCGAGTGCCTGCTCGACGCGCACGACGCGCGCGGCGCGCTCGAGGCCTACGCGGCGGTGCGCGAGGGGAGCTACGCCGACGCGGCGCTGCGCGGCAGCGCCTTCGCGCACGCCGAGCTGGGCGAGCACGCCGAGGCCGCGCGCGACTTCGGCGCGCTGCTCGAACGCTTCCCCGAGAGCAAGCTGCGCGCGGAGTGCGCGCTGCAGCGCGGCGTCGAGCTCCTGCGCGCCGGCGATGCGGCGGCCGCCGTGCGCGCCTTCGCCGCGCCCGAGTGCCCGGGCGACCCCGAGGCGCTCGGCTGGCGCGCGCGCGCGCAAGTCGCAGCCGGCGACAAGCAGGCCGCGCTCGCGACGCTCGAGCGCGCGCTCGCGGCCCGGCCCGCGGCGGACAGCGCCGAGCGACTGGGCCTGCAGCGCGCCGAACTGCTCGCGGGTCTCGGCCGCACGGCCGAGGCGCAGCGCGTCTGGGAGGCGATCGGCAACGACCGCGCCCTGCTCGCCGCGGCGGCAGCCGCGCTCGAGGAGAAGCGCTTCGACGATGCGGCGGCGCTCGCCGCGCAGCTCGTGCAGCGCTTCCCCGGGTCGAAGCTCGCCGGCGAGGCGCGTCTGGCGCTGGCCGAGGCGCACTACGGCGCCAAGCGCTGGCCGGAGGCGGAGCGCGCCTTCACCGAGGCGCTCGGGGCCGGCGGCGACGCCGCGCGCACGCTGCGCGTGCGTTCGCGCCTGGCCTGGTGCGCCTACCTCGGCGGCGCCGCCGCGCGCGCCGCGACGCTGTTCGACGCGCTCGCACGCGAGGCCGGCGACGCGCCCGAGATCGAGGAGGCCGCCTTCCTCGCCGCGCGCGCGCGCGAGGACGCCGGCGACCGCGACGGCGCCGCGCAGGCCTACGACCGCTTCCTGGCGCGCTTCCCGCAGGGCGCGCACCACGACGAAGCCGAGCTGCGCGCCGCGCTCGCCTGCGCCC
>JBGASC010000018.1:0-95769 GCA_044229935.1 Planctomycetota bacterium
GTCGAGCGCCGCGAGGACCTCCGCGTCCGGCGCGGCGTCGAAGGAGAGGCGCACCAGGCGCCGCGCGCGCGCGAGCACACTCTCGCGCGTCTCGTCGGCGAGCTTGGTCCCCGCGTGCAGGAACACCAGCCGGTCGCAGATGCGGTCGATCTCGCCCAGGTGGTGCGAGGAGAGCAGGATCGTCGTGCCGGCGGCCTTCTCGCGCTCGAGCAGCGCCAGGACCTCGCCGCGCTTGTGCGGGTCGAGACCCTCGCTGGGCTCGTCGAGGATGCGCACGCGCACGTCCGGCGCGAGCGCGGCGCTGACCAGCAGCTGGCGCTTCATGCCGTGGCTGTAGCCGCGCACGCGCCGCTCCAGCGGCAGCCCGAGCTCGCGCGCGGTGGCGCAGGCCTTGTCGAAGGCCGCGCGCTCGCGTCCGCGCAGCAGGAAGCGCAAGTGGCCTTCGCCGCTGAGCTCGCCGTAGAGCGCGATCTCGCCCGGCGCGTAGCTGGCGCGCTCGCGCAGCGCGAGCCCATCGCCGGCGAGGTGCGCGCCGTCGAGCTCGACCTCGCCCGCGTCGGGGCGCACCAGCCCGATCAGGATGCGCAGGAGCGTGCTCTTCCCGCTGCCGTTGGGCCCGAGCAACCCGATCACGCCGCCGGGACCGGCCTCAAGGTCGACGCCGGAGAGGGCCGTCTTCGGCCCGAAGCGGCGCACGAGGCCGCGGGCGCGGATGGTGCCGCGTTGCGCTGCGTCCGAGGTCGGGCTCGCGGGGCTGATGGGTGCGCTCCTCCGCGCGGCGCGAGGATAGGGGGAGCGCACGGGGGAAGGAAGCCGCGAGTGCCAGGCGCTATTCTCTGCGGCTCGACACGGGCCGCGCTGCGCGGCCGAAGCCTCGCGATGACGCCTCCGGGTCCCGAGAGTCCGATGACACGCCGCACGTGGCTGGCACTCGTGCTGGTCTGCGCCTGCGTGTGCTTTGCGCGCCTGGGCGCGGCGCCGATCTGGGTGCTCAACGAAGCGCGCGAGGGCGTCTACGCGCGCGAAATGCTCGCGCAGGGCGACCTCGTGCTGCCGCGCGTCGAGAACCACGTCGAGAACGGCACCACACTGCCCGACAAGCCGCCGCTCCTGCACTGGATCGACTGTGCCGAGCGCGCCCTGCGCTCGCTCGTCCGCGGCCGATCGCTTTCGGGACCGGCGCTCGGCGAGGCCTTCGACGTGTGGGACCTGCGCTTCGCCTCGGCGCTGGCCGGCCTGGCCTGCGCGCTGGCGCTGGCGAGCCTGGGCCGCGGGCTGGTCGGCGCGCGCGCGGCGCTGCTCGCGACGCTCGCGCTCGTCACCAGCGCGCAGTTCGAGCACCAGTCGCACTTCGGGCGCGTCGACATGTGCCTCGCGGCGTGCGTGACGCTGGCGCTGCTCCTGCTCGGGGGCGCGCTGCTCGGCGGTTCGCGCCGGGCCCTGCTCGGCGCCGCGGTCGCCTCCGGGCTGGCGGTGCTCTCCAAGGGGCCGCTGGGGCTCGTGCTGCCCGCGAGCGCGTGCGCGACCTACCTCGCCTGGCGCAGCTTGCGCGAGGGCGGTCCGCGCTGGGTGCCGCGACTGCCCTGGCTGCGCGCGGCGCTGGTCTGGCTGGTCGTGGCGGTCCCCTGGTACCTCGCCGCGTGGCGCACGGGCGGACAGGAGTTCGTGCGCTCGCAACTCCTGAGCGAGAACCTGGCGCAGTTCGGCGGCGGCAACGGCCGCATGGACCCGCTCACGTACCTGGGTCCCTGGCTCAGCGACACGTTTCCCTGGAACCTCGTCGCGCTCGCCGGCCTGTGGCGTGCCTGGCGCGAGAAGCACGAGGGCGCGCGCTTCGCGGGCTGCTGGTGGATCACGATCCTGGTCCTGTTCCAGCTCGCGGCGTACAAGCGCCGCGCCTACCTCCTGCCGGCGGTGCCGGCCGAGGCGCTGCTGGCCGGCTTCGCGCTCGACGGCTGGCTCGCGCGCGCCGAAGCGGCCGGTGCGCGCTTCGACGCGCGCGGTACCCTGCGCCGCCTGGGGCCCGCGGCCGCGCTGGCGCTCGGTGCAGGCGCGCTGCTGGGGTTCGAGCTCGCGCGCGCGGGGCACGCCCCGCGCGTCGCGGGTGTCGAGCTCTCGACCGCGCACTGCGTCGTCGGTTGTGCAGGCGCGGCGCTGGCGCTGGCGATGCTCGGCGCGGGCGCGCTCGCCTGGCGCGCACGACGGGTGCACGAGGCGCTCTCCGCGCTGTTCCTGGGCTGCGCCGCGGTCGCGAGCCTGGTGCTGCCCGTCGAGCGCATCGCGCGCGCGGAGCAGGCGGGCATCCCCGAGTTCGTCGCGCGCATCGAGCGCGAGCTGCCGGCGGGCGAGCCGCTGACGCTGATCGGCGTGGGGGACGATCCGAGCCTGGTGCTGCTCTTCGCCGCGCGCGAGCCCGCGCGCTGGCGCGTGATCGCCGACGCCGCGCCGCCGCTGCAGGAGTTCCCGCCGGGCTGGTACCTCGTGCACGAGCGCGAGGCGCGCGCCCTGGCCGCGGGTGCGGGACCGCGCTGCGAGGGCTGGCGCGAGGTGCTGCGCGGCACGCTGCGCGAGCGCGACAACCCGCGCGAGCTCGTGCTGCTCGAGCGGCGTCGCTGAGCGCGCGAGCGCCGCACGCGGTCGCGCTCAGAGGATGTCGTCGCGGTAGACCCAGCGGCGCTTCTTGATCAGCTCGCGGCGGTGCGTCACCAGGCGCCAGAGGTCCTGCGGTCCGACGATGGCGAGGTACTGGCGTGTCCCGCCGTGCGTCTGGAAGCGCACGGCGCCCGACACCAGCCCGACCAGGCGCCGGCGCGAGGCGTCCTCCGGATCGACGATGAACACGCCCGCTCCGGTCTGCTCGGGGCGTCCCGCGAGCTCGCGCGGGATGCTGGTCAGGATGCCGAAGGCGCGCGGCTCGTCGGCGACCTCGACCGTCGTCTCCCAGCGCCCGCGCTCGTCGCGTCCGACGAGGATCAGCTCCTGGCCCGGGCGCGGATCGTCGAAGGAGAGCGGCACCGACGGCAGCCGGATCTCCGTCTCGGCGGTGTAGAGGCCGCCGCCGACGGGCTCGATCACCACGGGTTCGACGCTCGGCCCGTCGCCGAACCAGGCCGTGATCTCGGCGCGCCCCGCGCCCGAGGTGCGGCCGAGGAAGACCACGCCGTAGTCGGTCGAGACGCCGAGCTCGCTGCCCTTCTCGGTGCGGATCTCGAGCGTCGGGTCGGAGAGCTTGCGCGTGCCGACGCAGGCGCCGAGCACCAGCGGCAGGACGAGGACGGGGGAGAGGCGCAGGAAACGGGTCACTGGAAACGTTCGAACCACTGTCGGTAGGCGTCGTTGTCGGGATCGAGCTCCATCGCCAGACCAGCCTGCTGTTTGGCCTCGGCGTTGTCGATCTTCTTGTCCTCGTCCTCGCCGATCGAGAACGAGGCTCCGCCCTTGCCGAAGCGGCTGCCGAAGGTCAGTCGACCGACCAGCGCGTTCGAGAGGTCGTAGTGGAAGAGCTGGTTGAGCGGCTGCATCTCGATCGCCTTGCGCAGGTCCTCGATGCCTGCCTGCGGGCCCTTCTCGAACATCGCGCACTTGCCGCGCGCCCAGTACGCGCGCGGATCGCTCGAGCCGCCCTCGATCGCGACGTTCAGGTCGGCCAGTGCCTGCTCGAACTCGCCCATGCGCATCTCCATCATGCCGCGCTTCAACCGCGCCTCGGGGCCGAGGATGGGGATGTTCTCGATGTAGTCGCGCCAGTCCTTCTCGAGCTGGTCCTGGTCCTTGTCCTTGAGGCCCAGCTTGCCGAACAGGTACTTGCGGATGTTCTCCGGCGAGACCTGCTTGCCCGCGCCGGTGATGCCGCCGCCGGCGACGCTCTCGACCTCCAGGCCCTTCTCCAGCGTGTACAGGCCCTTGAAGAACTTGTTGAAGGCCTTCTGGTACTTGCCGTTCTGGAAGTTGTTGAGGAAGTACACGAACGACCAGGCGTGCGCGTACTGGAAGCCGTCGAACTGGTCGTGGTTGAGGATGAACAGGTCGGCGAGGTGCGTGAACGGACGGTCGGCGAAGCCGCGCGGCTTGCCCTTGCCGTTCGGGCCGCCCTTGGGCGCGCTCGACTCGCCGGTCTTCACGCCGCCGTCCTTCTCGACCTTGATCGCCTGCTGCACGGTCAGCACGCGGTCGGTCTGCAGCTCGCCGGGCTTGATCACCAGCTTGCCGCTCTTGTCGCGCTCGACCTTCGACGAGCCATAGTAGTCGGCCACGGCCTCGTTGAGCCAGATCTGCGGCTCGTACTGCTGGTCGATCAGGTACGTGAGCAGGTGCGTGCACTCGTGCAGCGCGACCCAGGTCGACAGCGACGGCTCGGAGTAGTCGTGGAAGAAGTTGAGCGTCTTGTCGAAGGACCAGAAGTAGCCCAGCGTGCTCGGGCTGATCTGCGCGCGCGGATCGGAGAGCTTCTGGAACTCGTCGTAGCTCTTGTAGATGTTGATCGTCATCTTCGTCCGCCGCATCACGGGCGTCGGACTGATGCCGATGCGCTGGTCCATCAGGCTGTAGTAGGCCTCCAGCAGCTCGCAGTAGTAGTCGAGCACCTCGGGCGAGGTGTTCGACTTGAAGACGAAGTGCGCCGTCTCCTTGGTCCAGGCATTGCGCCAGTCGGCGTGCTTGGCGAGCTCCTCGGTGCGCGCCTTGCTCTTCTCGTGCTCCTTCTTGAGCTCCTCCTCGTAGGCCGGCTTCGAGAGCCACTTGCCGCGGTACTTCACGTAGCCGTCGGCGAGCTTCTTCTTCTCGTCCTCGTCCTTGGGGACGTACTCGGACATGTCGCCTTCGATCTCGACCGACTGCACCGCCTTCTTGTCGGGCAGCACGAGCTCGCCGTTCTCGAAGGTGAACTTGTAGCCGGCGCCCTGCTCGCGCGCCTTCTTGGGCGAGAGCACGCGGCCGTCGAGCGTCAGCACGCGGTCGGCGTGCGCGAGCGGCGAGCCGCAGAGGAGGGCGAGCGGGAGCAGCGCTGCGAGCGTGCCCGTGCGGAGCGGGGCGCGGATCACTTGGTGTATTCCTTCCAGGCGGTCTCGAGCGCGTCCCAGTCGACGCCGTCGAAGGCCTTGTTGACGGACTGCTCGAGGTCCTCGGTCGCGCCCAGCGTCTGGAAGTAGGTGTCGAGGATCTTCTCCCAGGCCGGGTTCCAGCCCTTGGCGTGGTTCTGCTTGCCGGTGCGCAGGAAGTAGATGAACGACCAGCCCTGCGCGTAGTGGATGCCGATGTCGGTGCCGTACTTCTCGTTCTTGTTCGAGTAGTACTCGGGCTGCGTCATCTTGGTGAAGACCTTGAGCGGCACCACGTGGCCCTCGCGGATCGACTGCGCGATCAGGTCCTTGCGCCAGGCGAACTTGTCGAGCTTGAACTGCCCGGACTTCTCGCGCTGGTAGCCGGAGTAGTAGTCGCCGGTGCCCTCGTTGTACCAGCTGTGCGGCGAGAGCTTGCCGTACAGGTAGTAGATGTACTGGTGGAAGCCCTCGTGGTTGAGCACGGCCCACGTGTCGCCGCGTCCGCCCTCGGCCTTGTCGTCGTAGAGCACGAGCTCGCGCGCCATCGGGCTCCAGTAGCCGGCCGAGCCGCCCGGCCCGCCGTAGCTCATGTACTCCTCGCGGTTCTTGCAGACGCGCACGATGCTGCACTTGCTCGCCTCGCGCGGATCGACGCCGCCGCTGATCGCGTCGTCGAGCTCCTTCTCGGCCTTCTTGCGCGCCTCCTTCTCCGGGTCGACCTCCTTGCCGTCGCCGGTGTGCGCCTGCGCGGCCGCGGCCTTGATCTCCTGCATCTTCGCGTAGGGGTAGTCGCGCTCGTAGATGTCGCGGATCGCCTCGAGGCGGACCTTGAGCTCGTCGAGGAAGGCCTTGTCCTGGTTGTTCGAGATGATGAAGTAGCGCGGCGTTTCGTACAGCTTCCACACGCCGTTGGTCTTGGCCACGTCGGCCTGCAGCTCGGCGCGGCGCTTGTCGCGGTAGGTGGCGCCCTCGGCCAGCGGCGCCGCCGCGTCCTTGACCTCGATGGGCTTGAACGACTTGGCCATCTGCTGGAACGGCTGCTGGAACTTGGGCCACTTCTTTCCGCCCGGAGCGACCGCCACCCAGGCGACGTCGGTGCTCGCGTTGAGCTTGTATTGCACGGCGTAGATGCGCACTTCCTCGCTGCCCATCAACGCCGTGTACTCGATCTCCGTGGCGGGGATCTTGTTGATCTCCAGCTGCTTCTTGGAGGCCTCCTGGGCCGCGCCGCCGAAGGCGATCTCGCGCTTCAGGAAGGACGCGAGGTCCTTCGAGCGCGTCTTGAGGTCCGCCTTCTTGCCGCCCTCGGGCTTGGGCGGGTTGGCGTCGAAGCGCACCAGCCAGACGTGCAGGAACAGGTTCTCCGAGCCGACCAGCACGTACTTGACCGTCTTCGGGTCGAACTTGGCGATGATGTTGCCCTCGTTCGGGTCCGGCGGGATCAGCTGGTAGTCGTCGGGAATGCGCACCTGGAAGCCGAGGTCGCTCGAGTCCTTGTACCAGTCTCCGACCTTGGGGGTCTGGGCCAGTGCGCCGGATGCGAACAGCAGGGCTGCGCACAGGCACGAGAGAACCGAAAGCAAGACTCGTCGCATGATTCGACTCCTGGGAAGAGAGTGGTGCGGATCCAGGGTAGCAAGATCGACGCGCGGGAACGCGGGGCCCCAACGCCAGGCCATCGCTTTTTGACGGCGCATGTTTCAAGCTTTACCAACCGGACGCGGGAGCCCGCGTAGCGCGCCGCGCCCCCCGTCCCCCGGTCCCCCTGTCTCGAGGAGAGTCCGCCGATGCGCCCGTTGCACGCATTGATCCTGCTCGTCGTCCTGGCCGCCGTGCTCGTCGGTGGCCTGCTCTGGATGGGCGGTCAATCGCCCAAGAACGATCCGACGGGCCCGACGGCGGCCGAGGCTCTGCCCGTCCGCGGGCCCTCGCCCGAGGCGCAGCTGAGCGCGCCCGAGTCCGAGACGCGCGACCACGAGCGCGGCCTCGCGACGGCGAGCGGCTCGGCTGCGCGCGTCCAGGCGCCGGGCACCGAGGTCAAGAGCAGCACCGCGCTCAGCGGGCGAGTGGTCGGCAGCGACGGCCGCGGCGTGGCGAAGGCCAAGGTCTACGGCGCGCCCGCCGAGGGCTTCGAGTTCCTGCCGCTGGATGCAGTCGATCCCAAGCGCATGCCCTGGGCGCACCGCGCCGACACCGAGACGGACGCCGAGGGCCGCTTCCAGATCGACGTCGGTGCGCAGACGCACGTCAAGCTGGCCGTGCGCGCCGCAGGGTTCGCGCCGCTGGACGCCGAGCGCACGCTCGCGCGCGGCGAGCGCGAGCTGGGCGAGATCGCGCTCGAGCAGGGCGTGGTGCTCGAGGGCCGCGTGATCGATGCACAAGGTCGCGCGGTGGCCGAGGCCGAGCTCGTCTCGCAGCCGCGCAACAACGGCTTCGCGTTCGGCCCGATGGGGCGTTCGCGCGCGCCGCTGGCGCGCACGGACGCGCAGGGCCGCTTCCGCATCGACATGCTCGCGAGCGGCCCCTGGCGCCTGCTCGTCAGCTCCGAGGACCACCCCGACAAGACCTTCGAGGGCCTGACCGAGCGCCCGGGCGCGCAGGTCGCGAACCTCGAGTTCGCGCTCGAGGAGGGCGCGCAGATCCTGGGCCGCGTCACCGGCGCGAAGCCCGAGCAGCTCGCCAGCCTGCAGGTCAGCGCGCAGCCGCGCGCGGAGAACGAGGAGAGCGGCGGCCTGGTCTTCGGCCCCGACGGCTTCCAGATGCCGCGCCGGGCCAAGGTCGGCACCGACGGGAGCTTCACGCTGCGCGGTCTCAAGCCCAACCAGAACTACCGGCTCAGCGCGCAGCGCGACGAGATGGGGATGTTCGCCTTCGGCATGGGCGGCCGCGGCGGCGTCAACGCCAAGTCCGGCGACCGGGGCGTCGAGGTTCCGCTGCAGGCCGATCCGGCGATCACCTGCCAGGTGGTCGATTCCGCGAGCGGCGCGCCCGTGACGGAGATGGACGTCAAGGCCGGCTACCGCTGGATGATGCCGCTGATGAACGCGGACAACCAGCCGGTGCGGACCTTCCCCGACGGCAAGGTGCGCTTCGATCGCATGCCTCCGCGCATGGGCTTCGGGCGCGGCGGCGACGCGCTCAAGCTGCGCATCGACGCGACCGGATACAAGAGCTACGAGAGCCCGGACCTGCAGGCCAGCGCGGGCCAGGACATCGACCTGGGCGTGATCCGCCTCGAGCGCGCGCCCGTGTGCCGCGTCGAGGTCGTCGATCTCGCGACCGGGGCACCGCTCGCGGGCGCCGAGGTCACGCTGCGCCTGACCGACAGCGGCGACCAGGGCCGCATGGTCTTCCGCATGTCGCCCGGCGGAACGGAGCGCAGCAACGACGAGAGCTCCAGCCACGGCACCACCGGCGCGGACGGCAAGGTCGTGCTCTCGAGCTTCCCCGGCAAGCAGGCGACGCTGCGCGTCAAGCACGCCGATCGCGCGGCGTACCAGAGCCAGCCCTTCGCGCTCGCCAGCGACTCCGACCACGAGGAACTCGTCAAGCTCGGCCGCGGCGGCGACGTGCTGGTCACGGTCACCGACGCGCAGGGCCGGCCCGTCGCCAGCGTCGAGGTCGAGCACGACCTGGGCGACGACCAGGCCGACTCGCCCTGGGCGCGGCGCATGAACGGCGACGGCCCCTCGCGCACGGACGCGCGGGGCGAGCTGCTCTTCACGCACCAGAAGCCCGGCACGCACCGCTTTCGCATCAGCGAGGGCGGCGGCGGGATGCGCCTGTTCGGCGGCGGCGCGATGCG
Organism: Planctomycetota bacterium; assembly: GCA_044229935.1. Classification (GTDB taxonomy): domain Bacteria; phylum Planctomycetota; class UBA1135; order UBA1135; genus JADJLZ01. Next base: position 8,845 of record JBGASC010000018.1, read on the forward strand.
CGCGACGATCGCGTTCGGCAGCGCGCAGGGCGAGGAGCAGCCCGAGGAGCCCTGGACCAGCGTCGAGGTCGCGGAGGGCGCGGAAGCGCGCGTCAAGCTGGTCGCGCCCGCGCGCGGCACGCTGGTCGGCCGCGTGCGCGAGGGCGGCAAGGCGCTGCCCGGCGCGACGCTCAGCCTCGACGAGAAGCAGGAGGGCCAGCCGAGCTTCGGCGGCATGGGGCTCTTCGGCAACCAGAACGCGCCCAAGTCCAGCGGCAGCGGCGAGTACAAGATCGAGGGCGTCAAGCCGGGCAAGTACGTGCTCAGCGTGACGCACCCGACGCGCTCGATGCCCTGGGAGGGCGAGGTCGAGGTGCGCGAGGGCGAGACGCGCTTCGACGTCGATCTGCCGATCGCGGTCGTCGAGGGCCGCGTCACCGGTCCGGACGGCAAGCCCATCGCCGGCGCGCGCGTGCGTGCCGAGCGCTTCGCCGAGGAGTCCGGACAGGTCGACCAGATGGTCAGCGTGGTGATGGCGGTCTCGGGCGACGACGGCGGTGCCTTCGCCTTCGGCAACGGGGCCAGCGAGACCGAGCGCACCGATGCCGACGGCCGCTACACGCTGCGCGGCGTCGTCACGGGGGCGGACCTCAAGGTGCACGTGACCGGCAAGGACCTGCAGCCGGGCAGCTCGGCCAAGTTCCGCGTCGCGCCGGACCAGACGCTGCGCGGCATCGATCTGGTGCTCAAGCAGGGCGGGGCCGTCGAGCTGACGGTGATGCGCGGCGGCCAGCCCGTGCGCAACGCGATGGTCAACGGCACGCACAAGGGCGCGAGCGGCGACAACCAGCAGTCGGAGTCCACCGGGCCCGGCGGCGTGGCGCGCTTCACGGGCCTGGAGCCCGGCGACTGGGACTTCAGCATCGAGGACTTCTCCAACCTCGGTCCCGACTCGACCCAACCGCCGCCGCCCGAACACCGCACCGTCAAGATCGAAGCCGGCCAGACCCAGAAGGTGCGCGTCGACCTGCCGTGAAGCTGGCCGGCGTTCCCCGCGCGCCCGCCCGATCCGATCCCGCCTCCGGGTGCGGCGCGGAGTAGACTAGCTCTGCGCCTCCCCGAGGCCGGATCGAGTTGCCGGCCGCGTCCCCGATCCCCGTGCGCACCCTCGCCCTGCTGACGCTCCTCGTTGGCCTCGCCCTGGCCGGGCTGGTCCTGTCCATCTTCGTCGGGCAGCGCGGTGCAAACGTGCTCGCGCGCTCGGCCGGGCAGGACGGGCGCGAGGCGCTCGCCGACGGACCCGAAAGCTCGCCGGCGAGCCGCGACGCGCAGGCTGCGGGCGGCGCGAGCGACGGGGGCCGTGTCGCGCTCGGCGCGGCGCCGGAGCCTGCGAACGAGGAGCCCGCGAAACCCAAGGCGCCGCCGAGCGTGTACGGCCGCGTGCTCTCGCCCGAGGGCCAGCCGCTCCCCGGCGCGCGCGTGCTGGCTGCGGCCGGCGAACAGTGGGGACAGGTCCCGCTCGACGTCGAGCCGCTGGCGATGCCGCGCGGATGGCCGGCGGTGGTCGAGACGCAGAGCGATGCGGACGGTCGCTTCGCGTTCGAGGGCCTGAAGAGCGGCCCGCTGCGCCTGGTGATCCGCGCGCACGGCTGCATGCCGCGGCGCGAGGATCGCCTCACGGTGCCCGCGGGCTACCAGGATCACGACCTGGGCGACCTCGCGCTCGCGCGCGGCGTCGTGCTCGCCGGCCGCGTCGTCGATCGCGCCGGACAGGGCATCGTCGGAGCGCGCATGTTCCTCGGGCTCGACGGCCAGGGTGCGCTGCAGGGGATCGCGGCACCGGGGCGGGGCATCGAGCTCGGCACGAGCGCGGCCGACGGCGCCTTCCGGCTCGACGAGGTCCCGCCCGGCCCTTGGCACCTCCTGGTCGACGCGCCCGGGTACGCCGTGGGCGAGGAGGAGGGGCGCACCGAACAGCCCGGCGAGACCCGCGCCAACCTCTACATCCGACTCGAGCCCGGCGACGAGATCGCGGGGCGCGTGCTGCCCGATGCGGGAGCGTTGCCCGCCGGCCTGCGCGTCGTCGCGCGCCTGTCCGAGGAGCGCGACGGCAACGCGCCGCCCGGCGCGGAGAACACGCCGCCGCCCGCGCGTCTCCTGCGCGCACGCGAGGCGCAGGTCGACGCGGAGGGCGTGTTCCGCATCCGGGGGCTGCAGGCCGGCCGGCGCTACCGCGTTCTGCTCTGGATCGACCAGCCGCCGGCGGCGCCGCGCCGCGCACCCGGCGTCGACGCGCTGGCTGCGTGGTCCGGAGAACGCGGGCTGAGCTTCCAGCTCAAGCCGGAGGCCGCGCTCGTCGCACGCGTCGTCGACGCGAAGAGCGGCGCGCCGCTGACCGAGTTCTGCGCCTGGGCCGGGGTCGGCCGCGAACGCTCGCTGCGCAACGCCAAGGGCGAGGCGCAGCGCCGCTTCGACGACGGACGCCTGCGCTTCACCGACCTGCGGCCGAGCGTGCCGCCCAAGCCGGCGCAGCTGCGCATTCGCGCGCCGGGCTACCGCGAGTACGTCGACAAGAACATCACGCTCGTGCAGGGCGGGCCCACCGACCTGGGCGAGATCCGCCTCGAGCCCGCGGCCCTGGTGCACGTGCGCGTGGTGGATGCGCGCGACAAGAAGCCGGTCGCCGGTGCGCGCGTCCTGTGCGGCCTGCAGGACAAGGGCGACCCGGCGGACTACCTCTCGGGTCCCGACGAGCAGGAGTTCTGGGGCGATCTCGCCTGGCAGTTCGCGCGCACGGGCGCCGACGGCTGCGCCCGGCTCAATTCGGAACCGGGCAAGACCGTGGCGCTGCGCGCGGATGCCAAGGGCTTCCTCGACAGCGAGACGAAGAAGCAGATGCTGCCCGCCGAAGGCGATGCCAGCGTCGAACTCGAGCTCTGCCGCGGCGGTTCGGTGATCGTGCGCGTGCGCGACGCCGCCGGTCATGCGGTCTCCGGCGTCGGCATCGCGCACAAGGAGCCCAGGCAGGACGCGGAGAACGACGGCGACTGGGAGGTCGACAGCGCCGAGCAGTCGAGCGACAGCGCCGGCGAGGCGCGCTTCGTCGCGCTCGCCCCCGGCGTGCACGCGTTCCGCATCCACGACCAGGTCGGACAGGTCTGGCACCAGTCCGGGAACGCGCAGAGCACGCAGGGCTGGGTGCAGGCCACGGTGGCCGAGGGTTCGGAGACCGCGCTGGAGTTCGTCGCGCCGCCGCGCGGCGGCCTGCACGGCACGCTGCGCGAGTCCGGGCGCGCGCTGGAGGGCGCCAGCCTGCGCCTGGTCGAGGTGCGCGAGGGCGAGGACGACAACGAGCGCGGCTGGCTCGGGCCGAGCGACCCCTTGTGCACGAACAGCGACCACGAGGGGCGCTTCCGCTTCGAGAGCCTGCGCTGCGGCAACTACACGCTGCTGATTCACCACGCCGCGCGGCGCATGCCCGCGCGCATCCCGGTCGAGGTGCGCCCGGGCGAGCGCGAGCTCTCGCTCGACCTGGACGTGACGGCGATCGAGGGCCGCGTGACCGACGCCGCGGGCCGTCCGCTGCCGGGCCTGGAGGTCTGGGCCTACGTGCCCGAGCAGCAGGGCTACGAGCAGGAGCCGTACCAGATGGTGCTGCGCGAGGACGAGCGCGGCTCGGTGCGGCTCAACTACGAGCAGAAGACGCGCCGCAGCGAGCACACCGACGCGCAGGGACGCTTCGAGCTGCGCGGGCTCGCGCCCAACGTCCCGCTGGTGGTGCACGTCGAGGGCGACGTGGTCGAGACCTTCGACTCGCCGCCGCTCACGCTGCAGCCCGACGAGCTGCGCCACGGCGTCGACTTCGTCCTGCGTCTGGCGGGCACGATCCGCATCGAGCTCGCGGGCGGCGAGGCGCAGGGCCGCTGGTACGAGGTGCGCGCCCTCCTGCTGCGCGACGGTCGCGAGGACCAGCGCTCGAGCGCCTGGCTGAGCAGCTGGAACCGGCGCGAGGAGCTGCGCTCGCTCGCACCGGGTCGCTACAAGCTGGTCTGCGCGGCGCAGGGCGCGCCGGGAGCCGGCGAGGCGCAGGTCCAGGAGCTCGAGCTGCGCGAGGGCGAGACGGCCGACGCGGTGTTCCAGGCGCGTTGAACGCGCCGAGCCTGCTGACAAGCCGCGCGGCGCGGGCTACGCTGCGCGGAATGCCTGTGCGCGACTACGACGCGATCCTGCTCGACCTCGACGGCACGCTGCTCGACGACGACAGCCGGCTCCCCGCGCGCTCGGCCGAGGCCCTGCGCGAAGCCGCGGCGCAAGGCGTGCGCGTGATGGTCGCCACGGGACGATCGAGCCTCTCGGCGCACGACGTGCTGGTCGAGCTCGGCCTGGACACGCCCGCGATCGTCTTCAACGGCGCCGGGCTGTACTGCCAGCGCCGGCGGCGCATGCTCGAGGAGCGCACGCTCGGCAAGCGCAGCCTGGAGCGCACGCTGGCCTTCGCGCGGCGCCACGCGCACCTGCCGGTCGTGATGTGCGCCGAGCGCAAGCTCGCGCTCGCGCCGCGCGATGCGGCCGAGGAAGCGGCGCTGGCGCTGATGACGGGGCTGGAGATCGTCGGGCCGGACGAACTCGAGGCCGAGTACGTCATCCGCGTCACGCTCTTCTCGACGCGCCATGCGACCTCGGACGAGTTCGCGGGCGAGTTCGAGGCCAGCGTCGGCCAGCCGCTGTACCTGACGCACTTCCCGCTCAGCGCGCTGCCTTCGCACCGCACGAGCGCCCTGCACGTGCTCGACGTGCACCCGCCCTGTCGCGGCAAGGGCGAGGCGCTGCGCGTGCTCGAGGACCTCTACTCGATCCCGCGCACGCGCGTGGTCGCGGTGGGGGATGCGACCAACGACATCCCGATGTTCGAGGAGGCCGGCCTGGCCGTGGCGATGGAGAACTCGATGGCCGAGGCGCGCGCCGCGGCGCGGCGCGTGATCGGCACGAACAACAGCGCGGCGATCGCGGAGCTGGTCGAGGAGCTGTTCCTCTCGCGCGCGAACTCTCGCGGCTGATCTGCTGGTCGCGCGCGAACGCGCGCGGCCGAGGCTCAGGACTTCTTCGGCGTGCGCTTGGCGCCCTTCGGCGCGGGCGCGGCCGGGCTCGCATCGCCCGCCGAGCCCTGGCTGCCCGACTCCGGCGCGCCCGCTGCGGGCTTCGACTCCGGCGCGGCCGGCGTCTTCGAATCGCCCGACGCGGTCGCGGCCGGCGCGCTCGCGCTGCGTTCGCGCTTCTCGCCCGCCTTGTACGAGGCCGAGCGGTAGTCGGTCAGGTAGAAGCCGCTGCCCTTGAAGAGCAGGCCCGCGCCCGCGGAGATCAGGCGCTCCAGGCGGGGCTTCTTGCACTTCGGGCAGGTGCGGCGCGGCTTCTCGGAGATGCCGTGGAAGATCTCCAGCGCGTGACCACAGGCCGCGCAGCGGTAGTCGTAGGTCGGCATCAGCGCGGCTCCTGCTGCGATGCGGCCTGCGCCGCGGGACCCGCCACGCGCACGTGGGCCGGACGCAGGATCTGCGCGCCGAGCGTGTAGCCGCGCCGCAGGGTCGCCAGGATCGTGCCGGGCTCCTCGCTCGCGGTCTCGACGCGCTCGACCGCCTGGTGCACGGCGGCGTCGAAGCGGCCCGTCTCGGGCACGAGCTTGACGCCTTCGCGTTCGAGCACCTGCCAGAGCTGCTGGCGCGTGAGCTCCACGCCGGCGTGCAGGTTTCGGCCCTCGGCGCTGGCGCAGGGCGCCGCGAGCGCCATCTCGAGGTAGTCGAGCACCAGCAGCAGCTCCCCGAGCAGGCCGCTCTTCGCGCGTGCGACCGCAGCCTCCGTGTCGCTGCCGATGCGCCGGCGCAGGTTCTGGTAGTCGGCCTGCGCACGCTGCCAGCTGGCGAGGTACTCGTCGCGCTGGGCCGCGGTGCGCGCCAGCTCGTCGGTGGACGCGCCCGAGTTCCCGGGGGCTTCTTCCGCTCCGCGTTCCGCTCTGGATTCGCTCATGGCTGTCTCAGCTGAAGTAGCTCGTGATCTTCTCGAAGAAGCTCTTGCTGCCCGTGCGCTTGTGCTCGATGGCCGCGAACTCGCGCAAGAGCTCCTTCTGCCTGTCGGTCAGCTTCTCGGGCACCTCGATGAAGACGCGCACGAGCTGGTCGCCGCGTCCGCCGCCGTCGAGCGCCGGCAGTCCCTGGCTGCGCAGGCGGAAGACCTTGCCGCTCTGCGTGCCGGCAGGGATGGTCATCTCGGCCTTGCCGCGCAGCGTCGGGATCTCGACCTTGTCGCCCAGCGCCAGCTGGTGGAAGGCGAAGGGCAGCTCGCAGAGCAGGTCGGCGCCGTTGCGCTGGAAGAGGCGGTGCTCGACCTCGCGCACGACGACGTAGAGGTCGCCGCGCGGCGCGCCCTGGTCGCCGGCATCGCCCTGCTGGGGAACGCGCAGGCGCAGGCCGTCCTCGACGCCGGCCGGGATCTTGAGCTTGATCTCGCTCTTGTGCGCCTGCTTGCCCGCGCCGCGGCACTCCGAGCAGGGATGCTCGATGAAGCTGCCCTCGCCGCGGCAGCGCGGACAGGCGGTGGCGAGCGTGAAGAAGCCCTGGTTGCGGTGGACCTGCCCGCGTCCGCCGCAGGTCGCGCACACGATCGGCGAGGTGCCGGGCTTGGCGCCGCTGCCCTTGCAGTTCGCGCAGGATTCGGCGCGCTTGAGCGCGACCGTGCGCTCGACGCCGGTGTCGATCTCCTCGAGCGTGAGCTCGAGGTCGATCTTGAGGTCGCGCCCGGGCTGCGGGCCGCTGCGCCGGCCGCGGCCGAAGGCCTCGCCGAAGCCGAAGACGTCGCCGAACGCGGAGAAGATGTCCTCCATGTTCGAGAAGCGCTGGCCGTCGTAGCCGCCGCCCTGGCCGAAGGCCTGGTGCCCGAACTGGTCGTACTGCTTGCGCTTGTCCGCGTCCGAGAGGATCGCGTAGGCGTCGGCGCACTCCTTGAAGCGCTCCTCGGCCTGCTTGTCTCCCGGGTTGCGGTCGGGATGGAACTGCAGCGCGGCCTTGCGGTAGGCCTTCTTGATCTCGTCCTCGCTGGCGCCGCGCGGCACGCCGAGGACCTCGTAGTAGTCGCGCTTCGCGCTCATGTCGCTGCGTACGGCGGTTCCAGCCTGCGCGGAAGTCCGCGCGGGCGCGGGAGACCTCGGCCTCTCGCGCCCGCGCTCGTTCCTGCGCCGCGGCTCAGGCCATGCTGCCTTCGACGCGCGGCTTCTCGTCCTTGAGCTCGGTGACCATCGAATCGGTGGTCAGGAGCAGGCCGGCGATCGAGGCCGCGTTCTGCAGCGCCGAGCGCACGACCTTGGCCGGGTCGATGATGCCCGCCTTGAACATGTCGACGTACTCGCAGTTGAGCGCGTCGAAGCCGATCGTCTTGCCCTTCTCGCGCGCGGTCTCGACCACCACCGCGCCGTCTTCGCCGGCGTTGGCCGCGATCTGGCGCATGGGGGCCTCGAGCGCCTTCTCGACGATCAGCGCGCCGAAGCGCTCGTCGCCCTTGAGGTCGAGCTTGCGCAGCGCGTCGACGGCGCGCATCAGGCACACGCCGCCGCCGGGCACGATGCCCTCCTGGATGGCGGCGCGCGTGGCGTTGAGCGCGTCCTCCATCAGGTCCTTGCGCGACTTCATCTCGGCCTCGGTCTTGCCGCCGACCTTGACCACCGCGACGCCGCCGGTGAGCTTGGCCACGCGCTCCTCGAGCTTCTCCTTGTCGTAGTCCGACTTGGTGTTCTCGATCTGCACGCGGATCTGCGCCACGCGCTCCTCGACGGCCTTCTTGCCGCCGGCGCCGCCGATGATCGTCGTCTCGTCCTTGGTGATGCGCACGCGGCGCGCCGAGCCGAAGTGCTCGGTGGTCACCTTGTCGAGCGGGAGGCCGAGCTCCTCGGTGATGGCCGTGCCGCCGGTCAGCACCGCGATGTCGCCCAGGTAGGCCTTGCGGCGATCGCCGAAGCCCGGGGCCTTGACGGCGCAGACGTTGAGCACGCCCTTGAGGCGGTTGATCACCAGCGTGGCGAGCGCCTCGCCCTCGATGTCCTCGGCGATGATCACGAGCGCACGCCCGCTGCGCGCGGCGGCCTCGAGCACCGGCAGGAACTCGCGCACGTTCGAGATCTTCTTGTCGAAGATGAAGATGTAGGGATCCTCGAACTCGGCCGTGAGCTTGGTCAGGTCGGTCGCGAAGTAGGGCGAGAGATAGCCCTTGTCGAACTGCATGCCCTCGACGACGTCGACCACGGTGTCGAGGCCCTTGTTCTCCTCGATCGTGATCACGCCCTCGTCGCCGACCTTCTCGAAGGCGTCGGCCAGCATGCGGCCGACCTCGGGGTCGTTGTTGGCGGAGATGGTGGCCACGCTGGCCTTCTCCTCGCGCGACTTGACCTTGCGCGACTGGGCCTGGATCGACTCGACCGCGGCCGCGACGCCCTTCTCGATGCCGTTGCGCAGCTCGATGGTGTTGACGCCGGTGGCGAGGTACTTGAGGCCCTCGTTGAAGATCGCCGAGGCCAGGACCGTGGCCGTCGTGGTGCCGTCGCCGGCCACGTCGTTGGTCTTGTTGGCGACCTCGAGCACGAGCTTGGCGCCCATGTTCTCGAAGGGGTCCTCGAGCTCGATCTCCTTGGCGACCGACACGCCGTCCTTGGTGACGTGCGGGGCGCCGAAGGACTTCTGGAGGATCACGTTGCGGCCCGCGGGGCCGAGGGTGACGCGCACGGTCTTGGCGAGCTTCTCGATGCCGCTCTTCATCTTGGCGCGTGCGTTGTCGTCGAACAGGATCTGCTTGGCCATGGGTGTTCTCGTTCGTGTTTGCGTGTGTGTGTGTGGTCCGTGGTCGGGAGCGCGGCTCAGAAATCCATGCCGCCGCCCATGCCGCCCATCCCTCCCATGCCGCCCATCTCGTCGTCGCCCATGTCGCCGCCCGGACCGCCCGGGCCGCCCTTCTTCTTGGGCTCGGGCTTGGTGACGATCAGCGCATCGGTCGTGAGCAGCAGCGTCGCGACGCTGACGGCGTTGTGCAGCGCGGCCTTGGTGACCTTGGTCGGGTCGACGATGCCCTTCTGGTACATGTCGCCGTACTCGCCGCGCAGCGCGTCGAAGCCGAAGCTGGCCTTCTTCTCGCGCAGGATGCGGTGCGCGACGACGGTGCCGTCGAAGCCCGCGTTCTCGGCGATCTGCTGCACCGGGCGCGCGAGCGCCGCGTGGAGCAGGTCCAGGCCCATGTTGTAGTCCTCGTCGTCCTTGGTGCGCATGCCCTTGAGCACCTCGCGCGCGCGCAGCAGCGCGACGCCGCCGCCGGGCAGGACGCCCTCGGCCACCGCGGCACGCGTGGCGTGCAGCGCGTCCTCGATCAGCGCCTTGCGCTCCTTGACCTCGGTGTCCGTGGCGCCGCCGACGTTGATCTGGGCGATGCCGCCGGTCAGCTTGGCCAGGCGTTCCTGCAGCTTCTCGCGGTCGTAGTCCGAGGTGGTCTCGTCGACCTGCACGCGGATCTGCGCGATGCGCGCCTGCAGATCCTCCTTCTTGCCCGCGCCGCCGACGATGGTCGTGTTGTCGTTGTCGATCACGACGCGCTTGGCACTGCCGAGATCGCGCAGCGTCAGCTGGTCGAGCTCGCGTCCCTCGTCCTTCATCAGTGCGACCCCGCCGGTGGAGATGGCGATGTCGAGCAGCATCTCCTTGCGGCGGTCGCCGTAGCCCGGCGCCTTGACCGCGCAGACGTTGAGCACGCCGCGCATCTTGTTGACGACCAGCGTGGCGAGGGCCTCGGAGTCGACGTCCTCGGCGATGATCAGGAGCGGGCGATTGCCCTGCTTGACCTTCTCCAGGATCGGCAGGAGCTTCTGCACCGAGCTGATCTTGTGCTCGGTGACCAGGATCAGCGGCCGCTCGAACTCGACCGTCATGCGCGTCGGCTCGGTGACGAAGTGCGGCGAGAGGAAGCCGCGGTCGAACTGCATGCCCTCGACCACGTCGACCTGCGTCTCGAGCGTCTTGCCGTCCTCGACGGTGATCACGCCGTCCTTGCCGACCTTCTCCATCGCGTCGCCGATCAGCTGGCCGATGCGCGGATCGTTGTTGGCGGAGATCGTCGCCACCTGGCGGATCTCCTCGTTCTTGGCCACCGAGCGCGAGAGCTTCTCGAGCTCGGCGCTGATCGCGGCGCTGCCGTCCTTCATGGCCTTGGTCAGGCGCGCGGGGGCGGCGCCGGCGGTGACGGCGCGCAGGCCCTGCGTGAAGATCGCCTCGGTCAGCAGCGTGGCCGTGGTCGTGCCGTCGCCGGCGACGTCGCTGGTCTTGCTGGCGACCTCCTTGACCAGCTGGGCGCCCATGTGCTCGTAGGGATCCGAGAGCTGGATCTCCTCGGCGACGGTGACGCCGTCCTTGGTGATCGTCGGCGCGCCCCAACCCTTGTCGAGGATCGCGTTGCGGCCGCGGGGCCCGAGCGTGGTCGTGACTGCCTTGGCGAGCTTCTCGACGCCGCGGCGGATCGCCTCGCGCGCGTCGGACTCGAATACCATTTGCTTGGCCATGTGTGCTTCTGGGTCGTGATTGGCGGGGGAGGAGCACCTCGACCCGTGCGGACGAGTCCGCGGGGGGGCGCTGCGCGGGGAACGAAAGACGCGCCGGCCAAGCAAGAACGGTGCCGTTTGGGAAGGGGCGTTCAAGGCCTGATCCGGCAACGATTTGCGTCGTGCGCCGGGCGCCTGCAGGGCTCTGCCTGCTTGGCAGGAAGACGCCGGGTACCCGGATGCCGCTGCCAGCCTGACAGGAGCGGGAGCGACTGCGCTAGACTGCGCCGATGTCGCGCCGCCTGCGTCCGTGGTTGGTGCCCCTGGTCGTCTGTCTCGCGCTCCTCGTCGTCGAGGAACTCGCACGCGCGGCGCGCGAGGGAGCGCAGGCCCGGCGCCTGATCGAGTCGGCGCGCCACTTCCGCTCGCAGCTCGACGAACCGCAGCGCGCGAAGCTGTGCTTCGGCTTCGATGCTCCCGCGCGCCTGGAGTGGGGCTTCGTTCCCGGCGACCGCAAGGGGCTCGCGCTCGGGGAGCTCGACGAGCGCCGCCGCGTCGCGGCGCACGAGCTGCTCGCCGCGCTGCTGAGCACGCAGGGCTACCTCAAGGTCACCGGCATCGTCGAGCTCGAGAACACGCTGCGCGAGCTCGAGCACAACCCCGCGCGCGATCCGGGGCGCTACTGGCTGGCCTACTTCGGCGAGCCCGGCGTCGGCGCCTGGAGCGTGCGCTTCGAGGGCCACCACGTCTCGTTGCAGGTCGCGGGCGAGGGGGAGGCGGTCCTGGGGCTGACGCCGTTCTTCCTCGGCACGAACCCCGCCACGCTCCGCAGCGGGCCACGCGCGGGCCTCAGGCTCTTGCGGCGGGAGGAGGAGTTCGCGCGCGAGCTCTACACCGGGCTCGAGCCGGCGCTGCGCGCGCGGGCGACGCTGGCCGGCGCGGTGCCCGCAGACGTGGTGCTCGGACCGGGGCGGGCGGCCCCGTTCGAGAAGCTCGAGGGGCTTCCCTTCGCGGCCCTTCCGCCCGCGGCCCGCGCGCTGGCCGAGCGCCTGCTCGACGAGATCGTCGGCGACTACGCGCTCGAACTGGCCGCGCCCGCGCGCGCGCGGCTCTCGGCCCTGGCCCCCGAGCAGCTCGGCTTCGCCTGGTGCGGCGGCACGGCCGAGGGCGAGCCGCACTACTGGCGCATCAGCACACCGGACGCGGCCTTCGAGCTGGACAACGTGCAGGGCGGCGCCAACCACGTGCACCGCCTCTGGCGCGAGCGCGCGGGCGACTTCGGAGGGGACGCCTTGCGCGAGCATTACGCCGCCGAGCACCGCCGCTAGGCGCGCGCTCTTGCGCCGGCGGCCCCGCGCCTCGACGATGCACGCGCATGCTGTGCACGCTGGTCTCGTTGTGTCTCCTGGCCCAGACGGCCACCGCGCCGCGCGTCGTGCTCGTGGGCCTCGATGGCGGGGAACACCTGACGGATCCGGCCAAGCTCGACACGCGCGATCCGCGCGAGCTCGGTGCCTGGCGCGTGCGCTTCGAGAGCGCCTCCGCGCCGCCCATCGAGCGCGAGGCCGCGCGGGCGCGCCTGTGGAGCGGCGAGCGCGTGATCGGCGCGGTCAAGGGCGGCCGGCAGGAGTCGCTCGTCCTCCAGACGGCGGGCGGCGTCGGCCTGGTGCTCGAACTCGAGGAACTCGACGAGCTGCGCTTTCCCGCGCGCATCCCCGACCTGTGGTCGCGCCCGCTCGAGCCCGCTGCCGAGGGGGACCGGCTCTACCGGCGCTCGCGCGAGGCGCTCGACGTGCTCGAGGGCGGAATCGAGTCCTTCTCCGCCGACGGACTCTCGTTCCGCGACGCGCGCGTGGGCGAGAAGTCGATCCCCTGGAGCGAGGTGGCTGCGCTCTTCGTCGATCGCGCAGCCGGCAAGGAGCACGTGCGCAAGCCGCCGGCCGGCGTGCCGGTGGTGATCGACCTGGTCGACGGCGGCCGGCTGCGCGGCGGGCTCGCGCACCTGGGCGCGCGCGGCGTCGAGCTGCAGCGCGAGCGCGGCGAACGGCTGGAGTTGCCGCTCGAGACGCTGCTGCTCGTCGCGCTCGAGGATCCGCGCCAGGTCTTCCTCTCCGATCTCGCGCCGGCGGAAGCCGCTCCGGCCGCGCCCTTCGGCGACGACCTCGGCATGCGCTGGCCGCAGCGCGTCGACGGCTGCGTGACGGGCTCGGCGCTGCGCGCCGGAGGACGGCGCTGGGCGCGCGGCCTGGGCATGCACGCGCCCGGCCGCGCCGTGTGGAAGCTCGAGCCGGGCTGGAAGAGCCTGCACGGAGCGGTCGCGATCGACGACAACACCGCCGAGCTCGCCGCGCGCGGCTCGGTGGCCTTCCGCGTGCTGCTCGATGGCCGCGTGGCCTGGCAGAGCGAGCTCGTGCGCGGCGGCGACGCGCCGCGCGCGCTGCCCGACATCGCGCTGGGCCAGGCGCGCGAGCTCGCGCTCGAGGTCACCGACGGTGGCGACGGGTTCAGCGGCGATCGTGCCGACTGGCTCGAGCTGACGCTGACGCGCTGAGGAGCGCGCGTGCGGCCCGCCGTGCGCGCCATGCGCAGCGTTCGCGCGCTCAGCTCGCGTGCTCGGCCGGGGGCAGGCTGCGGAAGTACACGCCGCAGTTGCCGCCCTGTTCCTTGGCGGCACGCAAGGCGCGCTCCGCGTGCGCACGCAGGCGCTCGACCGAATCCAGATCGCTGCCGTCGAAGGTCTCGAAGCCCAGCGAGCCGGCGACCTCCAGGTCACCCGCCGCCCCGAAGAGGCTGGCATTGAGCGCCTGGATCTCGTCGCGCAGGCGCCGCACGACCTTGGCGGCCTCGACCGGCCGCGTGTAGGGCAGCACCACGCCGAACTCGTCGCCGCCCAGTCGCCCGGCGCTGTCCTCCGTGCGCAGGTTGCGGCGGATCACGCCGCCGACGCGCGCGATGACCAGGTCGCCGAAGGTGTGGTCGCGGCGCTTGTTGAAGTCGCCGAAGCGATCGAGGTCGAGCAGCAGCAGCGCCAGCGGGAAGCGGTGGCGCTCGGCGGCGGAGAAGTACTCGCGCAGCCGTTGTTCGAAGGCCTTCGGCCGCAGGAGCTCGGTGCGGTCGTCGAGCATCGACGTGCGGCGCAGCTCCTCGACCTCGCGAGCCTGGCGGCGCTGGGCGAGCAGACGCTCCGCGCGCCAGCGCAGCTCGGGCGTTCGGGCGGCGCGCGGCGCGAGGTCGAAGCTCGCCGCGTGCTCGCTCAGCCGCGCGCGCGCCGCCTCGCTGAACTCGCCGTCGACCAGATACAGGAGCGCCGGCGGAGGTCGCCCGCCGGCACCCAGCACCAGCTCGAGCTCGGCCTCGCCGGCCTCGACCAGCGGATCGAGCAGCACGAGCTCGAGCTCGTCGCGTGCGAGGCGGCGCGCGCTCTCCTCGAGCGTCGTGCTCTGCGTCACTGTCCAGCCCGCCTGCCGCAGGTCGGCCGCGAGGCTCGCCTGATCCTGTCCGCGGTGCTCGCAGATGTGGATCCGAGGGGGGGTGCCCATGCGGCAAAGGAGAAGGGAACGTCCCCGAAGTCTACCCTGTCGCCAGGAAATCGTAATGTTGGGCTGCGGGCAAGCGTCGGCGGCGTCCGGTTGACGGGCGGGGGCCCGCCGCTACACTGCTCGGCCCAGCTTTGCGCACCGGACAGGGCGTTCAGGCCCCGCTCGACGTGCGCAAGGCGATTCCGTGGCCCGTCGGCCGCGGGGCGCGCCGGTCGGGCCGAGGCCCGGTGCGTTCGAGTCCGCGTGCCCCCTCGCTCGGCGCGTTTCCACGTCGCTCTCCGGGCTTCGTGCGCGACGCGGCCCGCCACCCGGAACCGGCGGATGGTCCGTCGGCAGACAACCAGCGATGTTCTCGCGCGCACGTGGGCGCGTCGAGCGAGGTCCGCCTCGCACCACGGGAATACCATGCAAGACATCAACCTCCAGGAGCTGATCGATGCTGGCGTGCATTTCGGATGCCGCGTGTCGCGGTGGAATCCGAAGATGGCTCCGTACATCCACGGCCGCCGCAACCTGATCCACATCATCGACCTGCGCGAGACGCTGCGCGGGATCCTGCGCGCCAAGAACCTGCTCTACCACCTCGCCGCCGAAGGCTCGAGCGTGCTCTGGGTCGGCACCAAGCGCCAGGTCAAGGGCGTCGTGCAGGACGCCGGGCAGCGCACCGGCATGCCGATCGTCACCGAGCGCTGGATCGGCGGCACGCTGACCAACTTCTCCGTGATCCGCAGCCGCCTCAAGCGCCTCGAGGAGCTCGAGAAGCTCGAGGAGGAAGGCGGCATGAACCAGTACTCGAAGAAGATGGGTTCGAGCCTGCGCCGCGAGCGCCGCAAGATCGTGCGCAACCTGGGCGGCATCCGCGAGATGACCAGCATCCCCGGCGCGATGGTCGTGGTCGATCCGGGCCGCGAAGCCAACGCGGTCAAGGAAGCGCGCAAGATGGGTCTGGTCGTGATCGGCGTGCTCGACACCGACTGCGATCCGACCGGCATCGACATCGTCATCCCGGGCAACGACGACGCGCTCAAGGCCGTGCGCCTGATCGTGGACAACCTCGTGCGCTCGGTCGAGGAAGGCGCCGCGAACCACCGCGAGCGCATGGCGACCACCGGCGCGGCGGAGAAGCACTCCGACGAGCCGACGCAGCGCGGCGACGATCCGCGTCCGACGGGCAAGAACCGCATGCCCGAGAACATGTCCGGCCGCTTCGCCCGCGGGCGCCGCGCCGAGCAGACCAGCCTCCCCGGCGCGCAGCTGGGCAAGATGAACCTGCCGACGACCGACGAGACCTGATCCGGCCCGAACGCAATCCCTTGATGGACGCAAAGACACCGATGGAGATCACTTCGAAGATGGTCGCCGATCTGCGCGAGCGGACCGGCCAGGGCATGATGGAGTGCAAGAAGGCGCTCGCGCAGACCAACGGCGACCTCGAGAAGGCCGTCGACTGGCTGCGCATGCAGGGCATGAAGTCGGCCGACAAGAAGGCCGACCGCGAGATGGGCGAGGGCCGCGTCGCCGCGCACGTCGATCCCGGCGCGCACGTCGGCGCGCTGGCGGCGATGACCTGCCAGACGGACTTCCTCGCCAGCAACGACGAGTTCATGGCGATCCTGAACAGCCTCGCGCCGCTGGCGACCAGGCACGGCTTCACCGACGCGGCCGCGCTCAACGCCGCCAAGCTCCCCTCCGGCAACACGGTGCAGGACACCGTCAAGCTGCTGGTGGGCAAGACCGGCGAGAACATCCAGGTCGCGCGTCTGTCGCGCTTCGAGAACAAGCAGGGCTTCGTGGGCTTCTACGTGCACCACGACCAGAAGAAGGCCGCCATGGTCTCGGTCACGACCAGTGCTCCCGAGGCCAAGGCCGCGCAGGTCCTGCGCGAGCTCTCGATGCACGTCGTGATGAACAACCCCGCGGGTGCTTCGCGCGACACCGTGCCCGCCGCCGACGTGGAGCGCGAGAAGGCGATCTACCTCGAGGAGGTCAAGGGCAAGCCGGCCGAGATGCAGGCGAAGATCGTCGCCGGCAAGCTCGAGAAGTTCTACGCCGAGCGCGTGCTGCCCGAGCAGCCCTGGATCAAGGACCCCTCGAAGAGCGTGCAGAAGGTGCTCGAGGAAGCGCTCGGCAAGGGCACGAAGATCGAGTCCTTCGCGCGCATCCAGATCGGCAAGTAGCGCTCGATCCGCGCTCGACGCGGCTCCGCTGCTGAAATCCGGGCGCCGGTTCCCTATCCTCGGGGGCCGGCGTCCTGCCTTTCCGCCCGACACCTTCCAGCCCCCGCATGGCCACACCGTACCAGCGCGTCCTGCTCAAGCTCTCCGGCGAGGCCCTCGGCGACAGCGGCAGCGGCCACGGGATCGAGCCCGAGTCGGTGCAGCGCATCGCTCGGCAGGTCGCGCGCGTCTCGAGCCTGGGCGTCGAGCTCGCGATCGTCGTCGGCGGCGGCAACATCCTGCGCGGCGCGCAGTTCTCCAAGCTCGGCGCGCCGCGCGCCAGCGCCGACTACATGGGCATGCTCGGCACGGTGATCAACGCGCTCGCGCTGCAGGACGCGCTCGAGCAGCAGGGGCTGGAGACGCGCGTGCAGACGGCGATCGAGATCCGCCAGGTGGCCGAGCCCTTCGTGCGCCGCCGCGCGCTCTCGCACCTGACGCAGGGCCGCGTGGTGATCCTGGCCGCCGGCACGGGCAACCCGTTCTTCACCACCGACACCGCGGCGGCGCTGCGCGCGACCGAGCTCTCCTGCGAGGTGCTGCTCAAGGCCACCAAGGTCGACGGCGTGTACACCGCCGATCCCAAGAAGGACAAGAACGCGCGGCGCTACACGGAGCTCTCGTACATGGAGGTCCTGCAGCAGGGCCTCGCGGTCATGGACGGCACGGCGATCACGCTGTGCATGGAGAACCGACTGCCCGTGATCGTCTTCAACCTCTTCGAGGAGGGCAACCTCGAACGCGTCGTGCGCGGCGAGACGCTGGGCACGAAGATCCGGAGCTGACCATGAGCTACCAAACGATCGTCAAGGACACCCGAGACAAGCTCGACAAGTCGCTGCACCACCTGCAGGACCTCCTGCGCGCGATCCGCACCTCGCGCGCCTCGACCGCGCTGGTCGAGCACATCCGCGTCGACTACTACGGCACGCCGACGCCGATCTCGCAGATGGCGTCGATCTCGATCCCCGAGCCGCGCCAGATCGTGATCAAGCCCTTCGACGCCTCGGCGCTGATGGAGCTCAACAAGGCCATCCAGAAGTCCGACCTGGGCATCAACCCGCAGTCCGACGGCAAGATCCTGCGCCTGACGCTGCCGCCGCTCTCGGGCGACCAGCGCAAGAAGTACGCGGCCAAGGTCAAGGAGATCGCCGAGGAGACGCGCGTCGCGATGCGCAACGCGCGGCGCGACATGAACAAGCACGCCGAGGCCGAGTCCAAGAACGGCGGGCTGACCGAGGACGAGCACAAGAAGCTGCAGGACGAGATCCAGAAGATCCTCAAGGAGTACGAGGACAAGGTCACGCAGGTGCTCGACAAGAAGACCGCCGAGATCATGGAGGTCTGATCCGCGCGCCCGCCGGGCGGTGCGCGCCCAGGGCCGCTTCGGGTATCCTCTCGCCCCTCGATCCGGGCGCGTAGCTCAGTCGGTAGAGCAACTGGCTTTTAACCAGTAGGTCGAAGGTTCGATCCCTTCCGCGCTCACCACCTCCGGTCGAGGTGCGGACTTGCCTGGCGCGGGGGAGTTGCTATCCTCTCCGCCCTTCTTTCCGAAAACGTGCCCGCGTAGCTCAGTTGGTAGAGCAGGTGACTCTTAATCATCAGGTCCAAGGTTCGAGCCCTTGCGCGGGCACCATCTCCTTCTCGCGCCGAGTCGATTCGGAGGTGGCGGGGAGTCTGAGGTGAGCGCGGATGCGCTCGTGTTGTCCGGACGCGCCGACGCCTTCGAGCCGGCCCGCACGTGGACGCTCGGAGCGCGCGAGTTGCGCCTGGAGTTCGAGGATGGCCGCGTCGACGCGGAGTTCGAGTACGGCGAGATCGCCGAGCTCCGCCTGCGCAGGGCCGGCTCGCGACTGCAGCCCGAGCGCTGGGCCTGCCGCGTGCGCGCGCGCGACGGACGCGAGCGCGAGCTCGTCAGCCAGCACTGGCTCGGGCCCGGCCGCTTCGAGGACCGCCGCGAGTCCTACGCGGGGTTCGTGCGCGAGCTGTGCGTGCGCGTCGAGGCCTCGGGCGGCGGAGCGCGCTTCGTCGCGGGCCGGCCGCGGACGCTGCTCGCGCTCGAGCTCTCGCTGTTCGGTGTGGGGATGGTGGCGCCGATGCTGTTCCCCGGTCTGCTCGGGCTCGACTTCCGCGCGGATCCCTGGCTGTGGTTCGTCTGGCCGCTGGTGTGCCTGGCGCTGGCCGCTTGGCAGGCACGCAAGCGCCGGGCACAGCCCATCGACGCGAAGGCGATCCCGCCGGAGCTGCTGCCGCCGACGCAGACGCTGACGCTGCTCTGAGGCTGCGCGCGCGTTCGGCTGGCCGTTGCCCTCAGCTCGCCGTCGCCGGCGGCACGCTCGGACGGGCTGCGCTCGAGGCGCCGCTCTCGCCCAGCCCCGGCACCCCGTCCTCGGGCATCAGTCCGCCGAGCTCGCGGTAGATGCGCGCCCAGTACCTCGCGCGCGTCACGCCGACGAAGCCCCACAGCGCGGGCATCACGATCGGCAGCACCAGCACGCCGATGCAAGACACGATCAGGGCCGCGACGATCAGGCGCTGCACGATCCACAGCACCAGATCGAGCAGCGCCGCGCGCGTGGTCGCCCACGGACGATGGCGCGTGATGCGCCAGCCGTGGATCAGCGCCGAGTGCGCGCCGCGGCGGTTGTGGCCCAGGCTCGACAGCGCCAGCTGGTAGATCACGGAGACCAGCGCGAGGAAGACCAGGAACACGCCGGCGAAGGGTGCGACGAGCGCGACGAAGAGGCCCGAGTCGGGCTCGATGCCCAGGCCCTTGAAGAAGTAGTAGGGCGGCGCCACCAGCAGCGCGAGGCCGACGCAGCCCATGATCAGCATCTGCAGCGTCAGGCCGAAGCCCGAGAGCGTGATGCCGCGTCCGGCGCGCCAGGCCTGGGAGAGCGTGCCGACCGAGTTGCGCGCCTCGCGGCGGCTGCCCTCGGGCGTGCTGATCGCGGCGAGGCCGACGATCAGGCGCACGGGGAAGACGAGCAGCATCAGGCCGAGCGTGACCGCCAGCTGCGTCCCCAGCGCGAGCTTGACGTGCTCGCTCGTCGAGCCGCCGCTGACGAACACGCCGATGCCGCCGGGCACGAGGTCGAGCGCGGGGTAGGCGATCCCGGCGATCCAGAGCAGGCTCGGCACGCCCGCTTCGCGCGCCGAGAGCGCCAGCGCCTGGCGCGCCCGCGCCAGCGTCAGCTCCTCGCCCTCGATTCCCAGCCAGCGCGACACGCGCGAGGGCTGCGCGGACGGTTGCGGGCCATTTCCCTGGCTCATCGCGCGGCGCCGCTCAGGAGACGCCGGCCAGCGTGCGGCCCTGGCAGGCGGCCTCGACCTCGTCGATCGTCTTGGGGATGCCGGTGGTGAGCACCTCGTGGCCCGCCGCGGTGACGAGCAGGTCGTCCTCGATGCGGATGCCGATGCCGCGCCAGCGCGGCTCGACCGTGTCGTCGTCGCTCGCGACGTAGCAGCCGGGCTCGATCGTCAGCACCATGCCCGGCTCGAGCGAGCGCGAGGCGCCGTCGACCACGTACGCGCCGCAGTCGTGCACGTCCAGGCCCAGCCAGTGGCTGGTGCGGTGCATGTAGAAGCGCCGGTAGGCCTCGGTCTCGATCAGCTCCTCGACGCGTCCGGCGAGCAGGCCCAGGCGCACGAAGCCCTCGGTCAGCACGCGCAGCGCGCGCTCGTGCACCGAGACGAAGCTGACGCCCGGCCGCACGTGCGCGATCGCCGCGAGCTGCGCGTCGAGCACGACCTGGTAGAGCGCGCGCTGCTCGGGCGAGAAGCGTCCGTTGACCGGGAACGTGCGCGTCACGTCGCTGGCGTAGTACTGCCACTCCGCGCCCGCGTCGATCAGCAGCAGCTCGCCGTCGACGAGCGTGGCGTCGTTCTCGATGTAGTGCAGCACGCAGGCGTTCGCCCCGCCCGCGACGATGCTGGTGTAGGCCGCGCCGCTCGAGCCGCGGCGGCGGAAGGTGTGCTCGAGCAGCGCGTCGAGCTCGAACTCGCGCTGGCCCGGCCGGCACTCGCGCATCGCGGCGAGGTGCGCCTCGCGCGTGATCGCGGCCGCGCGGCGCATGCGCTCGAGCTCCTCGGGCGACTTGAACAGGCGCAGCTCGTGCGTGAACGGCGCCACGTCGAGCAGCTCCAGCGGCGGCACGACCATGCCGCGCGCGGCCCAGCGCAGCTTGGTCAGCACCTCGAGCAGCCGATGGTCGCGCTCGGGCTCGAGCCCGGTGCGCGTGACGATGCGCTGGTAGTTCTTCAGGAGCAGCGGCAGGTCGTCCCACAGCCGCTCGATCGGCCGCGCCTCGTCGACCAGCAGTCGCGCGGGCGCGGCCTCCAGTCCCAGGCGCCGGCCGGTCCAGATCTCGCGCTCGCGGTCCTTCTCGCGCAGGTAGAGCACCGCGCGCGCCGGGGCGTTGCCTTCCAGCGGCGGCAGGATCAGCAGCGCGCTCTCGGGCTCGGCGAAGCCGGTCAGCCACCAGAAGTCGCTCTCGGGCCGGAAGCGGTACTCGCTGTCGTGGTTGCGCACCTTGTGCGCGGCGGTGAAGAACAGGCCGGCCGCCCTGCGCGCGGCGAGGCGCTCGGCGAGGCGCTGGCGGTGCGTGCGGTGGAGCGCGGGATCGGACATGTCTGGGGTGCTCGTGCGCTCAGGGTTTCGCGGCGAGCGGGGCGGTGGCCGAGGCGGATGCGGCAGCCTTCTCCGCGGCCTTCTCGGCCGCCTCGTCGATCAGCTTGCCGAAGTAGGCCGGCATCTCGACGCCGCCGATGTCCTTCATCATGTGCATCATCGGCGGCAGCGAGCCGGCGACGCCGCGCAGGAAGTTCCCGGTCGCATTGGTGCCGTCCTTGGTCGAGCCGCCGTCCCAGACGACGACCTTGTCGAACTTGACGTTGCTGATCGCCTGCGCCGCGGTCTTCGCCAGGCCGTCGATGTGCTCGAGCATCAGCAGCTGGAAGGCCTGCTGCGAGCCGCCGCAGCTCTCGATGATGCGCTTCAGGCCGTCGCCCTTCTTGGCCAGGATCTCGAACTCGCCCTTGGCCTGCGCCGCCAGGCGCGCGTAGATCGCCGCGGCCTCGCCCTCGGCCTCGATGCGGCGCTTCTCGGCCATCGCCTCGGCGTCGACGATCGTCTGCGCCTTGACGGCGCGCGCCAGCGACTCGAGCTCGGCGCGCTTCTCGGCCTCGATCTTCTTGCCCTGCGCCTCGGCCGCCTTGGCCTGCGCGACGTACTGGGCCTCGAGCACCTTGGCCTGCGCCTCGCGCTGGCGCGTCTCGCCGATCTGGTAGGCGTCGGCCTCGCGCACGCGCAGCTCGGCGTTGGTGCCCGCGATCTCGGCCTTGGACTTGTTCTCGCCCGCGACGGCCTTGGCGTTGGCCTCCGCGACGGCGACGCGCATGACGCGCTCGGCCTCGCGCACCTGCGCCTCGCGCTCGAAGGCGGCCTTCTGCTCGCCGATCGTGCGCTCCTTCTCGAGCTCGGCCACGCGCACGGCGCGCTCGCGTTCGGCGTCCTTGGTGCCGATGTCGCGCAGCTTCTCGTTGTTGGCGACCTCGATCTGGCGGTCCTTGCTGGCGGCCGCGACGCCGATCGCGCCGAGCTTCTCCTGGTGCGCGACGTCGATCTGCGCCTGCTGGATCGCCTCGGAGGCGGCCTTCTTGCCGATCGCCTCGATGTAGCCCGACTCGTCGCTGATGTCCTTGATGTTGACGTTCAGCAGCACGAGGCCGATCTTCTTCAGCTCCGGCTCGAGCGAGCTCTGGATCTTCGAGAGGAAGGTGTCGCGGTCCTTGTTGATCTCGTCGATCTTCATCGACGCGATCACCTGGCGCAGCTGGCCCAGGATCATGTCCTCGGCGAGCTTCATGATCGCGCGCGGATCCAGGCCGAGCAGGCGGATCGCCGCGTTGTTCATGGTCTCCTCGTCGGTGCCGATCGCGACGGTGAAGACGCTCGGCACGTTGACGCGGATGTTCTCGATCGAGAGCGCGCCCGAGAGCGGGATCTCGATCTGCATCGGGTCGAGGGAGAGGAAGGCGTAGTCGCGGATCAGCGGCATCACGAACGTGCCGCCGCCGTGCAGGCACTTGGCCGAGCGCCCCGCGCTGGTCTTGCCGTAGACGACCAGGATGCGGTTCGACGGGCAGCGCTTGTAGCGCCGCACGAAGACCATCAGGAAGCTGAAGACGACCAGCGCGGTGAGCGCGATGCCGACGAACCAGGCCAGCGCGGTGCCTTCGGGGAGGATCTGGAGCGTTGCGAGGGGAAGTGCGTGCATGGTTCGTTCAGGCGAGCGGTTCGACTTCGAAGGTGTCGGAGGTGATCAGCTTGGCGATGCGCACCTCGGCGCCGGTGGGGATCTCGGCCCCGCGCGTGCAGGCGTGGAACTCCGCGGTTCGGCCCTGCAGCACGAGCGTGATCTTGCCCTTGCCGGCGTTGTTGGCCGGGATGCGCAGGTAGACGTGCGCCACCGCGCCGACGGCGTTCTGCGGCTCGAGGTTGCCCTCCGAGTGCATCTTGGTCGGCAGGCGGAAGAGCAGCGCCACGCCGATCAGCATCACGGTGCCGGCGAACAGGCCGACCGCCAGCGAGGCGTACGGGTTCCAGCCCGCCTTGAGCGCGCCCCAGCTCGCGAGGCCGAAGAAGGCGATGAAGGCCGAGACCGAGCGCACCGAGATCAGGTTCGCTGCCGCATCGTGCCCGGCCGGATCGCCGACATCGTGGTGCATGTCGCCGTGGTCGCCGCCGAAGAGCGACATCACGGTCTGCAGCGCGAGCACGACGCCGCCGAAGACGGCGCAGCCCAGGCACAGCATTTCGATCCAGTTCATGGGGCGAGGCTCCGGGGGGCGCGGGGGGGAGGTCGGGAGGCCGCTGAGCGTACTGAGCGGCGGGTCGCGCGTCACGAACCGCCCGCACACGGGAGCTGCAGGGGGCCTACGCGCCTCGCGCGGCCGGCATTCAGTGCGGCGCGAGCACGAAGCGCTCGATCATCCCGCACAGGTCGGCGATGCGCAGCGCGCGCTCGGCGGGCTGCGTGAGGTCGATGCGCAGGCCGGGCGGGATCGGCTGCGTCCCGCGCACCCAGACCGTCGCGCCGAGCTCCAGCGGCGGCGCCTTCCAGCTCGCGGCGATCGCGGCGAGCAGCGCGGCCTCGGCGTCGCCGGGCAAGAGCTCGAGCACGAGCCCCTGTCGGCGCACGAGCTCGGGCAGCTTCGCGGGCACGTGCTCGGGCCCGCGGATGGGGCGCGGCTCGAGCCGGCCGTAGAGCGTGTGCGGCTCGTCGCCCGGCTTGAGCTCGACGCGCAACGCGCTGCCGTGCGTCTCCTGCGCGTACCAGTCGATGTACTCGTTGGCGAAGACGTAGCCCGCCTCGCAGGGGAGCACGACGCCCACTGTGCAGCCCTCGCCCGCGACGTGCGCGAGCTCGACCACGACGCCGTCGTATTCGAGCGCCACGCGCAGCGCGAGCGTGGCCTTGCCGACGTGCAGGGCGGCGAGCTTCATCTCGCGCCGCTCGATGCGCCCGGGCGGCGCGTCGCCCCTGGCCGGCGGCAGCGCGGGACGCAGCTCGACGCCGTCGGGCAGCGCGCCGGCGAAGCCGTCTGGGCCGAGCGGCGCCGCTGCGTCCGCACCGGGCAGGAAGCGCGGCAGGAGGCCGGCGAGCAGCTCTGGATCCCCGCCGCAGCGCGCGAAGTGCTGCCAGGCCTGCTCCCAGCGCGCCTGCTCGAGCGCGAAGAGCGCGAGGCGCGCCTCGTGCTCGGGCTCGGGCGCCGCCGCTGCGCGCGCGGCCGCGAGATCGGCGCTCCACGCGCTCCAGCTCTCGCTCGCGCGCCAGGATCCGATCGCGACGCGCCGGGCTGCCACGCCGCCGTGCAGCGCCGCCGCGGCGCGCTCCGCGCCGGTCCCCTCGGGCAGGACCCGCGGCGGCGGCGCATCCTGTGCGGCGGCGAGCAGCAGGGCGGCCAGGAGCGGGAGCATCGCCAGACACTCGCCGGCCGCGCGCGGGCTGTCAAGCGCCGCACTTGAGCTCGCGCCCGCGATCGGCGAGCATGGGCCGCGTGATCGACAAGGACCTCCTCGCCATCCTCGCCTGCCCCGCGACCCACCAGCCGCTCGCCGAGGCCAGCGCCGAGCTCGTGCAGCGAACCAACGCGCGCATCGCCACCGGCACGCTCAAGACGGTCGGCGGCACGCCGGTCAAGGAGGCGCTGCAGGCCGGGCTCGTGCGCCAGGACGGCAAGGTGCTCTACCCCGTGCGCGACGACATCCCGGTGCTCCTGATCGACGAAGGCCTCGCGCTGGCCTAGCGGGGGCGCCGTGCTCTGGACGCACCGCGATCATCCGGGCCGGTGCGTGCGCCTTGCGTACTGCCTGAACGTGCACGCCGCGGAGACGCTGCGCGAGCTCCAGGCGGGCCTCGCGTCGATCACCCTCCCGCTGCGCGACCGGCTGGCGCGAGCGGACGAGCACTTCGGCGTCGGCCTGTACCTCTCCGGGGCGCTCGTGCGCGAGCTCCCGGCCGGCTCGCGCGGCATCCGGGAGCTCGCGGAGTTCCTCGCGCGCGAACGCCTCGACGCCTTCACGTTCAACGCCTTCCCCTTCGGCGGGTTCGCGGCGGACGGCCTCAAGGAGCGCGTCTTCGAGCCGACCTGGGCCAGGCCCGAACGGCTGGAGTACACGCGCGAGGTCGCGCGCCTCGCGGCCGAGCTCGATCCCTCGCGCGGCCCGACGCGACACGTCTCGATCAGCACGCACACCGGCGGCTTCGGCGCGGCGTTCGCGCACCGCGAGCGCGAGTACTGGGCGGGCCTGGGCGCGGTCGCGAACGAGCTCGACCTGCTCGAGCAGGCGACGGGCACGCGCTTCGTGCTGTCGCTCGAGGCCGAGCCGGGCGCGAACGCCGGCGACACGAGCGCGCTCGCCCGCTTCTTCCGGCGCTGGTCGGAAGAGCTCCTGGACGACGAGCACGGCCTGGGGC
Source organism: Planctomycetota bacterium (assembly GCA_044229935.1). GTDB lineage: Bacteria > Planctomycetota > UBA1135 > UBA1135 > JADJLZ01. The sequence continues at coordinate 34,118 of JBGASC010000018.1, forward strand.
GGGAGCTGACGCGCCGCGTCTTCGAACGCTGCATCGGCGTGTGCCTCGACGCCTGCCACTCGGCGGTCGAGTTCGAGTCGCCGCCGCTGGTGCTCGAGCTCGTGCGCCGCGCGGGCGTGCTCGGCAAGCTGCAGTACACCAGCGCGCTCGCGCTCCCGGCTCCCGCGCGCGATCCGCGCGCCGTGGCGCGTCTGCTCGCGCTCGACGAGCCGCGCTACCTGCACCAGGTGCGCGGCCGCCTGGGCGCGCGCACGCTCGGGGCGCGCGACCTCGCCGAGCTCGGGCGCGCGCTGCGCGAGCCCGAGTCGGCCCGCGAGTGGCTCGACTGCGAGGAGTGGCGCTGCCACTTCCACGTCCCCGTCGACCGCGCGGAGTTCGGGCCGGGCCTCGCGACCACCCGGGCGCACGCCGAGGAGCTGCTCGGCCTCCTGCTGGCCGACCCCGCGCGCTGGGACACGCCCGAGCTGCACGTCGAGATCGAGACCTACACCTGGGACGTGCTTCCGGGCTCCTCGCGCGCGAGCGGGGCGCTGGTCGACGGCCTGGAGCGCGAATACCGCCACGTGATGGGGGAGCTGGAGGCGGCCGGTTGGACCCGACCGGGTTGACAGCGCCCCCGCCGGACACTACCTTTCCGCGCTCTCTGAAGTGCCGCGAGGCGCTTCGGAGCCACGTCGAACACGTGGCCCCATCGTCTAGCCAGGCCTAGGACACCAGGTTTTCATCCTGGCGACAGGGGTTCAAATCCCCTTGGGGTCACCATTCCACTGGAGCCCGTTCCTCCGCTCGCGGGGGAGCGGGCTCCGTTCGTTGGCGGGGTGACTGCGCCCTGGCGAGCGTCTACCCCGCGCATGCCCCCCGCATCGTCCCCGCGCGCGCTCGCGGCCCTCCTCCTCCTCGCCGGACTCGGCCGCGCCCAGACCACCACGCTGGTCAGCGTCAACCTCGCCGGAGCACCCGGCAACGGGGAGAGCGGGGTCCTCTTCGACCTGTCCGCACAGGTCTCGGCCTCCCAGCCCGGGCGGACGCTCTCCGCCGACGGCCGCTACGTCGTGTTCCAGAGCCTGGCCGACGATCTCGTGCCCGGCGACACCAACCAGTGCGCCGACGTGTTCGTCCGCGACCTCACCGCGGGGGTCACGACGCGCGTCAGCGTCGACTCCGCCGGCGCGCAGGCCGACTCCATCAGCTGCCTGCCCGCGATCTCGCCGGACGGTCGCTGGGTGGCGTTCGTGAGCTGGGCCTCCAACCTCGTCCCCGGCGCGGCCACCGCAGGCTTCGGGCAGGTCTACCGGCACGAGCTCGCGACGGGCACGACGATCTGCGCCAGCGTCGGCCTCTCCGGCCTGCCCGGGAACTTCCGCAGCGGCGCCTGGGTCCACGTCCCGACCAATCCCTTCCTGCCGAACACGTTCCTCGGTCAGGTCGCCGTGTCGGACGACGGGCGTGTTGCGTTTGCGAGCCAGGCGACCGACCTCGTGCCGAACGCCGGGAGCGCCGTCGACGTGTTCGTGCGCGATCCGGCCGCGGGGCGCACCGTGCGCGCCAGCGTCGGCCCGACCGGGACGCCGGGCAACGGATGGAGCGGGGTCGCGAGCCTGGTCGGCGGGAGCTTCCTGACGCTGGGCATTTCGATCTCCGCCGATGGCCGCTGGGTCGCGTTCGGCAGCCGCGCGACGAACCTCGTCCCCGGCGTCGGAGCCGATCAGCTCTACGTGCACGACCTCGCGAGCGGTACGACGATCTGCGCCAGCCGGAACGCCCTCGGTCTCCCCGGCGATCAGCGCAGCCGGATGCCGGCGCTCTCCGCCGACGGGCGCTTCCTGGGCTTCGAGAGCGCCGCGACGAACCTCGTCCCGGGCGACACGAACGCGGCACCCGACGTGTTCCGCTGCGATCTCGCCGGCCCCGCGCTCGTGCGCGCGACGCTGCTCGGCAGCGCGCCCTTCACGGGCGGCGGATCCGCGCCCGCGCTCTCGGGCAGCGGACGCTACGTGGTCTTCGAGAGCAGCAGCGACGTGCCGGCCCTCGGCGACACGAACGCGATGGCGGACATCTTCGTGCGCGACCTGCGCCTGGGGCGGACGAGCCTGCGTTCGCTCGGTCCGGGTTCGACGAACGGCAACGGCTGGAGCTCCTGCGCGTCGATCAGCGACGACGGGGCGACCGTCGCGTTCTCGAGCTCCGCCTCGAACCTCGTGGCGGGGGATGCGAACGGCCACGCCGACGTGTTCGTGAGGCGCTGAGGCCTCGACGAATACGATTTCGGCGCCGCGCGGCGGCCAGCGCTGGCGTCCTGGGAGCCGTCCCCCAGACTGAGAGGAGCTCCCATGACCCAGCCGCCGCGCCTGTCCCCGGATTCGCTGCTCGCCCACGAGCCCTTCGTGCGCGCGGTGGTGCGCGATCTCCTCCGCGACGAGCAGCACGTGCAGGACGTGCTTCAGGAGACCTGGATCCGCGCCCTGCACCGCTGTCCGCGCGAGGAGGGCTCGCTCAAGGGCTGGCTCGCGCGCGTCGCGCGTCGACTCGCGCTCGACCAGCACCGCGGGAGCGCGCGGCGCGAGCGGCGCGAGCGCGAGACGGCGCGCGGGGAGGCGCTCGAGTCAGTCGAGGCGCTGCACGCGCGACTGGAGGCGCAGCGCGAGGTCGTCGACGCGGTGCTCGCGCTCGAGGAGCCGTACAAGAGCGTCGTGCTGCTCGCCTACTACGAGGAGCTCGCGCCGCAGGCGATCGCAGAGCGCCTGGGCCGCAGCGCCGCGACCGTGCGCTCGCAGCTCTCGCGCGCGCACGAGATCCTCCGGCGCAGGCTCGATGCGCACCATGGCGGCGATCGTTCGGCGTGGGCGGGCGTGCTCGTTCCGTGGGCGCTCGCGACGAAGAGCAAGACGGGACTGCTCGTCGCGGCGGGGATCGGCGTGGCGCTGATCGGCGCGGGCGTGTGGGTGCTGCCGCGCATGCTCGCGCAGCGTCCGGCCCAGCCTCCTGCCGTCGCGCTCCAGCTTCCCGTCGACTCGGCCCCGCAGCCGCTTGCCGAGCCGGAGCCGGGCACGGCTCGCGCATCGGTTGCGGCACTCGTTGCCGCGCAGCCTGCGGCAGCGCTCGAGAAGCCGGATCTCGCGCGGCTCGGGCAGTCCGAATTGCGCGACCTCGCCGTGCAGGCGATGCGCACGCTCGAGAAGAAGCTGACGACTCCCGACGCGCGCTTCTTCGAGGAGCAGCGGGCCCTGCTCGCGCTGCCGGACACGGGCCTCACGAAGCTGATCGGGCGCAGGGAGGATGGCTCGTTTCCCTACGGCGGAATGGTCCTCTCGCGCCTGGGCGCGAGCTACTTCTCGTTCGCCACGCTCAGCCACGACTACGATCGTGAGCCGGACCTCGAGTACTCGGCGGGAAGGAGGCTCTCCGGCGGTTTCTACGGCCTCGCGTTCGGCGTCATCCATCCGCTCGGAAGCGCGACGCTCGAGGACCTGTCCGCGGAACAACGGGTCGGCCCCGAGGAGTTGCGCGTTCGGCCGCTCGCGTTCGACGAGGTCACGCTGCGGCCGCTGCAACATCGGATCGGCGAGCGAAGACTGTCGGATGCGCAGGCCCAAACGGGTGTCACCTACCTCGTGCGCAGCCTGTCCCCGGGCGAGCACGACCAACTCGTGGGCATCCGCGTGCTCGAAGCGACGGACGACGACGTGACGATCGCCTGGCGTGTGCTGCAGCGGTTCCCGACACCCGGAGAGCGGAGCACGCCTCATCGCAAGCCCGAGTTCCGCGCGGTGGCCGAGGCTCCCGCCTGGATGCAGCCGCTGACGGTTTCGCAGCTCGTCGAGCTGATCCACGAAGTCCGCAGCGTCGCGCGCAACGTGCTTCCCAAGGTGCCCGAGGCTCTGCAGCAGGAGAACCGCTGGCGCCTGTCCGATGCGACGACCTCAGGGTTCTTCCGTGCCAGCTACGACGAGAACCTCACGCCCTTGCTCGAGAGCCGCAACGAGATGGCCTGCTACTCGTGCGACCGTCGCGCGTACCCCGACCAGGATTGGGAGATCGCCGTGCGCAACAGCGGCGAGATCCAGGCCCTGCTCCAGTTCGACCTCGGCGAGCTGGATCGCGCGACCTACGAGAGCGCCGCGCGTGGCGAACTGCCGGCCGACCTGGGGACGATGCGCTCGGACTCGGTCGACTACGCGAGGCCCGCGGCCACGCGCATGCTCTGGAGCGCCCTCACGGTCCCCGGCCCGGATGGAACGGCTCGAGTGCTGAGCGAGGAAGCGGAGCGGGCGGACCCCGCGCGCCAGCTGTTGCAATGCGCCGTGGCCCGCACGGGCCACAGCTACCTCGTGCGCGCACTCGGACGCACGGATGGCAGCGATCACCTGCTGCTCGTGAGCGTGCTCGAGACTTCGAAGGACGGCACGAGCTTCAGCTGGCGCGAACTCCAGCGCTTCGACCGCTAGCCGACCGGCTCGAACACGACCGCACCCTCGTGCAGCGCGGCGTGCACGCAGCGCGGCTCCAGGTGCGCGTGGCGTTCCTTCAGGAGCTGCGCGGCGCGCAGGAGGTCCGCGCGCTGGCGCGCGAGGCGGCCGCGCTCGTCGAGCTCGGGGTGGCGCAGCTTGTAGTAGGCGCAGTCCTGGTGGCTGATCAGCCAGACCGCGCGCAGGTCGTGGTGCTCGACGAAGACGCGCATCGCGCTGTCGAACACGCGCGCCTCGTCGAAGCTCGAGTTCCAGGGGTCGACGACCGCCGCGCCGCCGGGGACGGCGAAGAGGTCGGCGCGCTCGTCGACCTCGTGCTCGACGAACTCCTCGATCTGCGCGTGCCAGCGGCCGTCGGAGCAGCACACGACGAGCGTGCTCGGGCGTTCGGCCGACCAGCTGCGCCGGGCGCGGTAGTGCGCTGCGGAGCTCATCGCGTCCTCCGTCGCGCGGCAGCCGCGGCGTTCGCCCGAGGACGCGCTCGCGCGGCGGGCTCGGCGCTGCCGGCGCCGGCGCGCGGGTGGGCCTGCTCGTAGGCGGCGCGCAGGCGCTCGATCGAGACGTGCGTGTAGATCTGCGTCGTGGTCAGGTGTGCGTGGCCGAGCAGCTCCTGCACGCTGCGCAGGTCGGCGCCGCGGTCGAGCAGGTGCGTGGCGAAGCTGTGGCGCAGCGTGTGCGGCGTCGCGCGGCGCACGAGGCCGGCCTCGCGCAGGTAGCGCTCGAGGATGCGCCCGAGGCTGCGCGTCGTCAGGCGTCCGCCGCGCGCGTTGAGGAACAGCGCGTTCTTCGCGCGCCCCTGCGGGATCGGGCGGCGCGCGTCGCCCAGGTACGCGGCGAGCGCGGCCTGCGACGGCGGTCCGAGCGCGCCGAGGCGCTCCTTGCGGCCCTTGCCGAACAGGCGCACGAGGCCGCGCGCGAGATCGACGTCGCCGCGATCCAGGCCGACGGTCTCCGCCGCGCGCGTGCCGGCGGAGTACATCAACTCGAGGATCGCCTTGTCGCGCAGCCCGTCGATCGCCGCGAGGTCGGGCGCGGCGAGCAGCGTCTCGATCTCGCCGATCGAGAGCGCGGCGGGCAGCTTGCGCTCGCCGCGGCGCTGGCGCAGGCCGGCGGCGGGGTGCGCGTCGATGCGTCCGTGCTTGAGCAGGTGCTTGAAGAACGAGCGCGCGGCCGAGAGCTTGCGCGAGAGCGAGCTCTTGGCGAGCCCGCGCTCGGAGAGCTCGGCCATCCAGGCGCGCAGCGTGCGCGGCGTCACCTCGGCCGGATCGGCGATGCCGCGCTCGTCGAGGAAGGCGCAGAAGGGCTCGAGGTCGCCGCGGTAGGCGCGCAGCGTGTGCGGCGACGCGCCGCGCGCGGCCGCCAGCTCCTTGAGGAAGGACTCCAGGTGCGCGCGCATGCGGACGATCGCGGTCAGCGCTTCCAGTAGGCCTTGCGCGTCTGCGCGGCGAGCTGGCAGCGGATCTTCTGCGCGGGCCGCTCCCACTGCACGAGCACGTGCAGCCAGGGTGCCGCGCCCTCGGCGTGGAACCAGTAGCGCGCCAGGCACTGGCCGTCGCCGGCGTAGAGCCCCAGCTGGTGGGCCTGGAGCTTGCCGATCGGCAGCTCGAGCTCGTGCCGGCCCTCGTACTTGACGTGCGCCTCGACCGGATCGAGCGGCACCGCGATGTTGAAGCGCTGGAAGGGCACGAGCGCGAGCGTGAGCTCGGCGGGATGCTCGAAGTCGTAGTCGCGCAGCGAGAGCGTCAGCGCGTCCTCGAGGGCGAGGTTCTTCGCCGCGCCCAGGCGGCCGTTCCTGTTGCCGCCGCCGGGGAAGTAGTTCGAGGTGTCCCAGAGCATGCGCCCGTCCTCGTCGCGCCAGAACTCCTTCAGGCTCGCGCCGCAGTCCTCGTGCGAGCTCATCGTCAGCTTGAAGGGCGCGAGATCGGCGGCGAGCGTGTAGCTCATCGTCGAGTAGTCGTAGTCGTAGTTCTGCGTCGGGATGCGCTCGCGCCAGTGGTGCTTGAAGACCTCGACGCCCTTCTCGCCCTCGCTCTTGCAGCTGGTGCGCGGGTCGACGCTCTCCTTGTTGGTGTAGACGCTGGCGCGGTAGTGACGCACCTCGCCGTAGATCTCGCGCTCGGCGGCGTAGACGGCCACCTCGGCCTGGCCGTCGTACCAGACCGGATCGGTGCGCCAGGATGCATTGCCCGCGGGCGCGAGCGTGATCGCCAGGAGCAGGGACAGCATGGGTTCACTTCTCCTTGGTCGTGGTCCAGCCTGCGGGCGCGGCAAGGCGCGGCGCGACGAGCGCGAGCAAGGTCATCGCCGTGCCGAAGTTCTCGCTGCGCGGGAAGACGCGGTCGTTCCAGCCGCCGTCCTCCTCGCGCACGGCCCAGAGCAGCTTGGTCAGGCGCTCGCGCAGCGCGGGACGTTCGGCCTCGGGCAGGAACTCGATCGCCTGCGCGACGTAGCGGTGCGCGTAGAAGTAGAAGTAGGGCGCGATCATGTAGGGCGGGATGTGCGTCTGGTTCTGCCGGCGGCGCACCTCGAGCCACTCCCAGTGCTTGAAGAAGTCCTCGATCGAGCTGCGGATGTGTTCGACGCTGCCGCGGCCGGCGAGGTAGAGCGTCACCTCGCAGATCGGCGAGCGTCCGATCGAGCCCGCGACCTCCTCGATGCCCTTGCCGGTCTTGTGCTCCGGGCTCGTGCCGTACTGGAACGCGCCCGTCTCCAGGCGCGCGGACTCCAGCGTCGCGAGCGCCTTCTCGACCACCGCGCGGTCGACGTCCTCGCCGGCGCGCGCGGCCTCGAAGAGGACCTGCAGCGTCGGCGCGGTCATGAACGTCGACGGAGCGGCGTGCGTCGGGTCCTTGCTGCGCGCGTAGTTCCAGCCGCCCGGCTCGGCGATCGCGGTGCGCGCCAGGCGCGCGACCAGCGCGTGGATCGCCGTGTCGACCGCCGTGCGCTGCGCCGCGGGCACGATCTGCGCGTCGCGCGCGCGCAGCAGGAAGGCGAGCCCGTAGGCGTGGCCCCAGCCGCGCACGTCGTAGCCGTGCAGGAACTCGTCGTTGAGCAGCGGGTCCTCGAGCTTCTCGAGCACGAAGCCGAGCGCGCGCTCGAGCGCCTCGCGCACCTCGGGCCGCGGCTTGCCGGCGCTGGCCTCGATCAGCGCGACGGCGGCGATCGACGTGCCGCCGACGCGGTAGCCCAGCGGGCTCACGGGCGGCTTGCCCGGCAGCTCCTGCGCGCGGTACACGCCCTCGTAGGGCCACTCGCGCTTGGACTCGTTGGCCGGGTCGAGCGACTCCTGCTCGGCCAGCAGCAGCACGATGCCGCGCTGGATCGCCGAGTCGATCTCGGCGCCGTCGACGGGCTTTCCCGCCAGGGCCTTCTCCTTCAGCTCGCGCTGCGCGTCGGCGCTGGGCGCGGGCTTGGCGGCCTTCGGCTTGGGATCCTGGGGGAGTGCGAGCGCGACGAGGAGCGGGAGGGCGTGCAGCATGGGTGCGATCGGCGCGGCAGCGTGACCTCACGCCGACGCGCGCTCCCATGGTGCGGCCCGGAGCGGGCCGAAGGAAGCCTCAGGGCTTGCGGGCCGGGGACTTCGCGTCGGGCCTGGGCGCGGGAAGGCTCGGGACGCCCTGCTGGAGCTGGCCGAGCTGCTCGCGCCAGCCGCGCAGGAGGATGTGGCGCGAGTCGGGGTTGATGCCGTAGGTGAAGCCGGCCTTCTCGCTCTCGTCGAGCGTGTCGGCCATCGCCTTGGCGGCCTTGGACTGCGCGTCGAGGTACTTCTGCGTCGACTCGAGCATGCCGCGCGTCTCCTTGAGCTCTGCGGAGAGCTGCTCGACACGCGCCTTGGCGTCGGCGACGTCCTTGACGAGGCCCTCGATGCGCGCGTCGGCAGGCCCCTGCGGCGCGGCGGGAGCGAGGGCGTAGGCGGAGGCGAGCAGCACGGAGGCGGCCAGGACGACGAAGAGCTGAGGCTTCATGACGGGTCTCCTATCGGTGCGAGGCGCCAGTCGACCTGAAGCTCCACGGGGAAAGGAGTTCCTCAGCGTCCCGCGCCTGCGCCTGCATTCCCTATACTGCGCGCTTCCATGAGTGCCTCCAAGCCGGCGGGATCGGGCAAGTCGCCGCTGCTGTTCATCTTCCTCACGGTCTTCATCGACCTCCTGGGCTTCGGGATCGTCATCCCGCTGATGCCCATCTACTCGAAGGCCTTCAACTCGAGCGGACTCGAGACGGGGCTGCTCTTCTCGTGCTTCTCGGGGATGCAGTTGCTCTTCGCGCCGATGTGGGGGCGGCTCTCCGATCGCATCGGCCGCCGCCCCGTGCTGATCGGCAGCCTGCTCGGCACCGCGGCCTCGTACGCGCTGTTCGCGCACGCGAACTCGATGGGGATGCTCTACGCCTCGCGACTCCTGGCGGGCTTCTTCGGCGCGAACATCTCCGTCGCGCAGGCCTACATCGCCGATGTCACCGAGGGCAAGGACCGCGCGAAGGGCATGGGCATGATCGGCGCGGCCTTCGGCCTGGGCTTCACGTTCGGACCGCTGATCGGGGGCATGCTCTCGGGGCTCGCGCACGTCGAGGGACAGCTGCCGCCGGTGCCCGGCTACGTCGCCGCGGGGCTCTCGCTCAGCGCGGCGCTGTTCGGCTTCTGGAAGCTGCCCGAGCCGGCGCGCCATGCCGGCGGCTCGCGCGCGTTCGGTCTCGATCAGATGCGCGAGGCCTTCGGCAACGGCCGGGTCGGGCTGCTGCTGCTGCTGAACTTCTGCAACATCACCGCGTTCTCGTGCTTCGAGACGATGTTCATCTACTTCGGGCTGGCCAAGTTTCCGGCCGCCTTCCACCAGTCCGCGGCGATCGAGCACCCGACGATGGACGACGTGCTCCCCGCGGCGCGCGTCGCCGGGTACTACCTCTTCGGCGTGGGCGTGCTCTCGGCGCTGATCCAGGGCGGCTTGATCCGACGCCTCGTGCCGCGCTTCGGCGAGACGCGCCTGGCGATCGCGGGGCCGGCGATCCTCGCGCTGGCCCTGGGCATCGTCGGCGGCGCGCCGACGTGGAGCCTGGTGATCTTCGGCTGCATCCTGATGCCGTGCGGGTTCGGCCTCTCGAACCCGTCGGTCAACGGGCTGCTCTCGCGCGCGGTGCCGGCCGAGCGCCAGGGCGCGTTCCTCGGCCTCAACCAGTCGGGCGGCAGCCTGGCGCGCCTGCTCGCGCCGGTCGTCGCGGGCACGCTCTTCACCAGCCTCGGTCCGTCGAGCCCGTTCTTCGCCGCGAGCGGCCTGCTGCTCGTCTCGACCGCGATCGCCTGGACCTACCACCGTCGCTACGCCGCGAGCTTCGCGCACGACGGCGGCGACGTGGTGATCGCGGAGGGCTGAACGCGTGCCGCTCGCGCCGCGCGTCACGCCGCTCGGCCGCCAGGAGCCGCTGGCCGCGCTGCTGCCGCATTTCGCGGACGCGCGCGGTCTCGCGCTGCTCGAGGGCGCGGGCGAGCGGCCCGGTCGCTGGTCCTGGCTGCTCGTCGATCCGCTCGAGGACGTCGAGGCGCCGCGCGAGCTCGACGGGCTGCGCAGCGCGCTCGCGCGCAGCGGGCTCGCGCCGGCCGAGGTGCCCGGGCCGTTCGCCGGCGGCTTCGTCGGCGCGCTCGCCTACGACCTCGGCCCGCCGGGAGAGCGCCTGGTCCTGCCGCGCGATCCGTGGAGTCTCCCGCGGGTCGCGGGCGGGGTCTACGCGGACTTCCTCGTGCGCGATGCACACAGCGGCGAGAGCTGGCTCGTCGCGCGCGACGCGCAGCACGAAGCAGCGCTGCGCGCGCGCCTGGCGGAACCGGCGCCCGCGCTCGCGCGCCCGCACGGCGTCGCGCCGCTCGTGCGCCACACCCAGGCCGCGGAGCACTGCGCGCGCATCGAGCGCATCCGCGCCGACATCGCCGCGGGCGAGTACTACCAGGCCAACCTCGCACACCGATTCACGTGCGCGGTCGAAGGCCATCCGCTGGCCTGGTTCGAGCGACTCGTGCGCATCAACCCCGCTCCGTACATGGCCTTCCTCGACTTCGGCGCCGGCGCGCTGCTCTCCGCTTCGCCCGAGCTGCTGCTCGAGGTCGACGGCCGCAGTGCGCGTTCGCGGCCGATCAAGGGCACGGCGCGCCGCGCGAGCGAGACCGACGCGGATCGCGCGCTGGCCGAGGCGCTGCTCGCCAGCGAGAAGGACCGCGCCGAGCTGGCGATGATCGTCGACCTCGTGCGCAACGACCTGGGCCGCGTCGCGCGCACGGGGAGCGTGCGCGTCGAGGGCGACTTCCCGCGCCTGGAGAGCTTCGCCGGCGTGCACCACCTGCTGGCGGACGTCGTCGCGGAGCTCGCGCCCGGTCGCGACGCGATCGACGCGCTGGCGGCGCTCTTCCCCGGCGGCTCGATCACCGGCGCACCGAAGCTCGCGAGCATGGGCGCGATCGCGCGCGAGGAGGGCGCGGGCCGCGGCTTCTTCACGGGCTCGCTCGGCTTCGTCGACGTGCGCGGCCGGGCGGCCTGGAACATCCTGATCCGCACGCTGGTCTGGCGCCCCCGACCGGGCGCGGCCGGCGCGGGCGAGTTCAGCTTCCACGTCGGCGGCGGCATCACCTGGTCCTCGCGAGCCGAGGACGAGGAGCGCGAGACGCTGGTCAAGGCCGCGCGGCTGATCGAGACGCTCGCCGTCGGCGGGCGACGCGAGGTGGCGGCCGGATGAGCGGCACCGCGGACTTCCCGGCCTGGATCGACGGCCGCCTGTGCGCCCCCGGCACGGGCCGCGTCTCCTGCGACGACGAGGGCCTGCTGCTGGGCTTCGCGGTCTTCGAGACCGTGCTCTTCGAGGGCGGCGTGGCCTGGATGCTCGAGCGCCACCTGGCGCGGCTCGCCGACGGCGCGCGCGAGCTCGGTCTGGCGCCGCGCGTCGATCCGGCCGCCGCGGTGCGCGAGTACTGCGCGGCGCTGGGGCCGCGCGACTGCGCGCTGCGCATCACGCTGACACGCGGCGCGCCGGGCGCAGGAGCCACGCTGCTCGTCGGCGCGCGCGCGATCGTGCGGCCGCCCGATCCGGGCGTGGTCGTGACGCTGGTGCGCGATGCGAAGGACGCGCACGACCCGCTCGAGTCGATCAAGTCGACGAATCGCGTGCGCAACGTGCTCCTGCGCGAGCGGGCGCTGCGCGAGGGTGCCTTCGAAGCGCTCCTGTGCACGCGCGACGGCGATGTCTGCGAGGGCACGCTCTCCAACCTCTGGGCCGTGGTCGACGGCGTCGTGTGCACCCCGGCGACCGAGCGCGGCTGTCTGGCGGGCGTGATGCGCGGGCTGATCCTCGAGGGGCTCGCGGCGAGCGGGATCGCGCACGCCCAGGTGCGCCTGGAGCCCGCGCAGCTCGCGCGCGCGAGCGAGGTCTTCCTCTCGAACACGACCGGGCGCGCGCTGCCGGTGGTCGAGGTGCGCGGCCTCGTGCGCGGCCTGCCGGGCGCCGCGGGCACGCTGCTGCAGCGCGTTCGCGCCGCGATCCGCGAGCGCGAGGAGGCCTGGCTCGCGGCCTCGCGGCGCTAGAGCCTGTGCCCTCTGCTGCGGACAAGACCCCCAAGCCGACCCGCTCAGCGCGCTCTTGCCCCGGGGCATGGCGCTTGCGGTAATGGGGGCCTCGGTGAACGCCATGTGGAAACCCATCGCCCTCTGTGTGCTGCTCCTCGCCCCGACCGCCGTGCCCGCCCGCGCCGCGCGCGCGCCCCTCTCGCAGGACCCCAAGCCTGCCGAGAACAAGGAGCCCGACAAGCGTCCCGAGGTCGCGGATCTGCTCGCCAAGCTCAAGACGATGATCGACGACCGCAAGGGCGAGAAGGACATCGACGCGATCGGCGTGATCGACCAGCTCGTGCCGCAGTTCCCCAAGTCCGGTCCGAAGGACCGCGTGGCGATCGTGACCGCGCTCTCCAAGTGCTTCGAGGTGCGCCGCCTGGTCAAGGAGGGCGATCCGCCCAACAACAAGCTCTACATGGCCTCGGCCGTCGCGCTCTCGACGATGGCGCCCGAGAGCACCAAGGAGCTCTTGAAGTGGATCGGCCAGAAGGACCTCAAGAAGGACCAGGCGCTGCAGACGCGGCTGGTCGATTCGCTGGGGAAGACCAAGGACAAGGAAGCGCTCAAGCCGCTGCAGGACCTGCTCAACAGCAAGGACGACTGGATGGTCGCGGCCGCGGCCAACGCGCTCTCGAACTTCGGCGAGGTCGACCTCGAGACGCGCAAGACGGTCTTCGAGACCGTGCTCAAGTACCTGATGTCGGCGCGCGGGCAGACCGACGGCAACCCGAACGACACCGTCGCGCGCCAGCGCTACGACGTGATCGCCGCGCCGATGATCACGGCGCTGCAGAAGCTCTCCAAGCACGACGAGCGCGATCCGGCCAAGTGGCAGACGTGGTGGAACAAGAACAAGCGCGACAACTGGGACAACCCGAAGTGATCCGCAGGCAGGCGAGCACCTGGTTCGCCGCGGCGCTCGTCCCGCCGATCGCGCTCGCGGGCTGGCTCGCCTGGACTCGGCCGCCCGCCGAGCTGCCGCCCCGCGAGGAGGTCCCGCGAGCGAGCCGCGATCCCGGCCCGCTCGCGGCCCTGGAGGGGGAGCTCGAGCTGGGCGACGGCACGCGCCTGCACGTTCTGCTGCATCCGATGCACGCCGACCCGGTGCGGCAGGCCTTCGAGCGACAGGCCCTGGCCAAGCGCCTGAGCCTTCCGGACGGCGCGCCCTGGAGCGTGTCGATCGAACGCACCGCCGCTGCGGCGGGACGCACACCGCGCCCGCTGGAAGTTCGCGCGCCGAGCGTCGTCGACGGAAGCGGAACATGCTTGCGCGCCCTCCCGCCCCCGGCCACGTCGACGGACAGGAAGCCGGACCCGTTGCGAACCCTGCTCGCGGGCCTGGAGGGCGACCTCCCGCCCGCGACGGTTCGCCGCGGTGTCCTGTGGGGCCGCGCGCCGCTCGCTCCGGGCCGTCTGGTCCTCGAACGCGAGATCGAGCTGCGCGCCTGCACGGTGGCGGCGGCACGATCCGAGTCGGCCATGGTGCGCGTCGGTGCGGTCGCGGGCGGGGGAGCGCGTTGAGCCCGATGCGCGCCCTGCTCCTCGCCTTCGGCCTGCTCGCGCTCGGCGCGTGCAGCGACTCGAGCGCCGCGCCCTCGCCTCCGCAGTCGGCGCCGGCTCCTTTGCCGCCCGCGGCCGCGAACGCCAAGGCGCCGCAGAGCTCGCCCGTCCCCGCGCCGGCTGCGCCCCTCGACGCGGCCGCTCTGGCGCGCGAGAACGCCGACCTGCGGGCGCGGCTGGACGCAGCCGAAGCGCGCATCGCCGAACTGCGCTCCGAGCTCGAGGCCGAGCGTTCCGCGCGCCTGGAGCGCGAGCAGCAGTGGCTGCGCTTCACGCGCGGCATCCGCGAGCTCTCCGCGGCCGCCGGCGTGCCCGCGCCCGACTTCCCCGGGATGACGGAAGGCGCCTCGGCCGGCCCGGTCGCTCCGCCGCCGGACGCGACGCTCGCGCGGCGCGAGAAGCGCAGCCAGGAGCTGCTGCGCAAGCTGCGCGCGCTCTTCACCGTCGACGAAGTCGATGGGCTCGACCTGCTCGAGATCGGGTTGCTCGGCGACGGCAGCATCGGCCCCGTCGTGCTGCGCACGCTCGACGCCTACGGCCGGCCCACGGGCACGCTCTGCGCCGAGCGGCTGCGCTTCGAGTGCAGCCAGGCCGCGCGCACGCTGACGCTGGTGCTCGAGCAGGGCTACGAACGCCGCGCGGGCCAGCGCATCCCGTTCCCCGAGGCGGGCGGGCTGGTCGGGGTTCCGGTCGCAGCCGACGCGAGCGAGCTCGCCGCGCGGCGCGGCACGCGGCGCATCGAGCTGCCCGAGGTCGATCCGACGCCGTGGATCGAGGCTGCGCCCGAGCTCTTCGGCCCGCAGGCCCCGCGCGAGTTGCTCGACGACGGCAAGCACGACCGCACCGCGCTGCGCGTGGCGCTCAACCAGCTCCTGCGCGAGGACGCGGCCGGCGGCTGGTGGCGGCTCTCCGGGCTGGGGGGCGTGCAGAAGGACGTGCTGCGCGACATCGCGCTCGACGGCCTGGACCGCGAGGGCAACCTGGAGCGCAAGCTCTTCGCCGATCGCCTGACGATCCTCGAGCAGGAGCACGGCGTGCAGATCCTGCTCGAGCAGGGCGCGCAGCTGCGCGGCGACCACAAGACGCCCTTCCTCGACGGCCGCTACCGCATCTTCCTGCCGCGCGCCAAGGCCGAGGCCTGGACCGCGGCCGGCGTGCCGGTGGTGCGCCTGCCTGCGCCCGCTCCCGCGCCGGCCGTTGCGCCGCCCGACCCGCCGCGGGACTCTGCGCCGCCGAAGCAGCATTGACGCGGCGCGGCGGCGCGGACATATAGAGCGCGTGAGCCTGCGCGACGCATCCGCCTCCGGCTTCCCGGAGGAGCCCTCGGCCGCCCCGTCCGCGCTCTTCGGCTCCCGCGTGATCGCCGTGCGCGAGCTGACGCGCGCGATCAAGACCAGCCTCGACGGCTTCGGACGCCTGGCCGTCGAGGGCGAGGTGACGCAGATCAAGCGCGCGGCGGCCGGGCACCTCTATTTCGACCTCAAGGACCTCGACGCGAAGGTCTCCTGCGCGATCTGGCGCAGCGCGCTGCCGGCCGCGCTGCGCTTCGACCTCAAGGAGGGCGCCAAGGTCATCGCGCACGGCCGCCTCGACGTCTACGCGCCGCGCGGAACCTACTCGCTGATCGTGCAGCGCCTGGAGCTGCGCGGGATCGGCGATCTCCTGGCGAAGCTCGAGGCGCTCAAGGTCGAGCTCAAGGCGCGCGGATGGTTCGAGCGCCGCCGGGCGCTGCCGACGATGCCGCGCACGATCGGGCTGGTGACCAGCCGCGACACGGCCGCGCTGCAGGACTTCCTGCGCACGCGCTCGCTGCGCTGGCCGCTCTATCCGGTGCGCCTGGTGCACACCAGCGTGCAGGGAGCCGCGGCCGCGAACGAGATCGCCGCCGCGATCCGCCGCATCGACCAGAGCGGCGTCGACGTGATCGTCGTCTGCCGCGGCGGCGGATCGCTCGAGGACCTGTGGTGCTTCAACGAGCTGCCGGTGGCCGAGGCGATCTGGAACACGAGCGTGCCCGTCGTCACCGGCGTCGGCCACGAGACCGACACCACGCTCGCCGACCTCGTCGCCGACCACCGCGCGCACACGCCCACCGACGCGGCGCAGACCGTGATCCCGGACAAGCGCGCGCTGCTCGACGAGCTCGAGCGCCACGCGGGCTTCCTCGGCACCGCGATCGAGGGCGCGCTCGAGTCGCGCGCCACGCGCCTGGAACACGCCTCGCGCGCGCTGCGCTTCCAGGCCTCGAGCCTGGTCGACCGGCCCGCGGCGCGCCTCTCCGCGCTCGCGACGCGCGTCGAGCGCCACAACCCGCGCGCGCGGCTCGAGGCGCTCTCGGCGCGGCTGGCGCGCGCCGGCGTGCGCCTGCGGCATGCCGCGCAGGCCCCGCTCGCGCGCGTCGAGAAGCGCGTCGAGCGTGCTGCGGCGACGCTCGAGGCGACCTCGCCCTTCCGCGTGCTCGAGCGCGGCTACTCGATCACGCGCCGCGCCGATGGTCGCGCCGTGCGCTCGGCCGCCGAGGTCGCGCCCGGCGAGCGCATCGAGAGCGTGCTGCACCAGGGCACGCTCGAGAGCCGCGTGGAGTCGGTCGAGGCCGGCACGGCTCGCGCGGAGGAGCACTAGGGCGTGGAGCGCGCCTCGATCTACGCCGTCGTGGCCAACTGGAACGGCGGCGAGCAGAACCTCGACTGCCTGCGCTCGCTGCTCGCGCAGGGGCTCCCGGAGTCGAACCTCGTGCTGGTCGACAACGGCTCGAGCGACGGTTCGCGGGAGCTCGTGCAGCAGGCGTTCCCCGCGCTGCGCGTGATCGAGAATGCCGAGAACCTCGGTTTCGGCGAGGCCTCGAACCAGGGCGCGCGGCGCGCGCTCGAGCTCGGCGCGCGCCGTGTTCTTCGTCAACAACGACGTGCTCGTGCCCGCGGGCGCGCTCGACGCGCTCGCACGCGCACTCGAGGCCGAGCCGCGCCGGGGCATCGTCGGCCCGCGCGTGGTCTACCGCGACCGGCCCGAGCTCGTCTGGTGCGCGGGCGGCGAACTGACCTGGCGCGAGAACCTCTCGACGCTCGCCGGCCACCGCCAGCCCGACGGCCCGCGCTGGCAGACGCCGCGCGCGGTCGACTACGTGCCCGGCTGCGCGCTGCTCGCGCGGCGCGAGGTGCTCGAAGAGGTCGGCCTGTTCGAGGCCGCCTACTTCGCGTACATGGAGGACGTCGACCTGTGCCTGCGCGCGCGCCGCGCCGGCTGGCGGGTCTGGCTCGAGGCGAGCGTCGCGGTGCGCCACGCCGCCTCGTCCGCGACCGGCGGCGGCTACAACCCGCGCCGCAAGTACATGATGGGCGTCAACTCGATCTGGTTCCTGCGCCGGCACGCGCGCGCCGGCGAGTGGGCGCGGTTCCTCGTGTTCGACGTCGCGAGCCTGCCGCTGTTGTGGATCGCGGGGCTCTTCCGCGGCCGCGCGAAGGCGGTCGCGGCGAAAGCGCTGGGGATCCTCGACGGCTTGCGCGGCAAGCGCGTCACCGCCGAGGCGATCCGCGAGGGGGCGGGGTGGTTGTGGTGAGGGCGCGGGAGATTCTCGTGCGCGGATCGTCACGTCCGCCGAGCGTCCCGTTAGTCGGTGTCGATGCGCCTGCCCGCGTGCTTCCTCCTCGCCGTCCTCGCGACGGGCGCGAGAGCGCAAGCTCCGGCCGATCCGTACGTGCGGAGCTCGGCCTCGGGCCGCTGGACCGCATTCGTCGAGCCCTCCGATCCCCAGGGCCGCGGGTCGAGCGAGCTCGCGCTCGTGCATGAGCGTGAGCGCGTCTCCGACCGCACGTTGCCCTTCACCCCACGCGATCTCGTCGTCGGCGACACGGGCGCGCTGCTCGCGCTGACGAGCGCGGGCCGCGTCCTCCTTGCGGAGGGTGCGCGCGAGTTCGTCGACTGCGGCCGGCCCGCAGGCGAGGAGCCCGCGCGCGAGCTCCTCGGCCTCCTCGATCTCTCGTGGAGCGGCTGCGCGATCGTGCGGGCCCGCCGCGCGACCGGCGCGGGCGAAGAGGTCTGGTGGCGCTTCGATCTCGAACGCGGGCGATGGCTCGACGTCGTGCGGCCCGAGTCCGAACTCGGCGCGTGGAACAGCGGCTTCCTGCACACGCGCATCGAGGCGAGCGCCGGCTTGGTGCTGGTCGTCGAACGAGGCACGAAGGACACCAGCTGGTTGCGCGCGCTCGACGCCGACGGCTGCACGCAGGGCCTCGATCTGCTCGGCGGGATGGGCTTCGATCCGCTGCGGTTGCGGGCAGACGGAACTCCGGTGTGCGGGAATTGGCTGCGGTCGTATGTCCCGGCGCTCGTCGAGCTGCGTTCGGCGCGAGCGTTCGGGGTCGAGCATCTGGCCGAGTGGCGCACGCAACTTCTCGAGGCCCGGGAGCCCGAGTGTCCCTGGCCGCACGTCCAGCTCCCGCGCATCGGCACGCTCGAGCACGCGAGCCTTGCCGTCGCCGAGCACGACGAGGTAACCGCGCTGCCCATGCGCGGACTCGACGGGCGCTGGCTCGGCGCGATCGCGGCCAGCGCGCGACTCGCAACCGGTGGACATGCGCTCGTCGCTCTCCCGGTCGAGGAACTCGGCGAGCGCGCCGCGCGCCTCGTGCTCACCGATGCGGCCGGAGGCGTCGTCGACGAACACGTGCTGCCGTTCGCGGACGCGCTCGAGGTCGTCGCGGATGCGCGCTGGGTTGCGGTCGTGCCACGCGGCCGGGCGAGCGTGGCGCTGCTGGAGCTCGCGACGAGCGTGCGGCGCGAGGTGTTGACGCGCACCTTCGGTCGCGCGGCGCGCGCCGTGCTCCGCCCAGGCGGCCGGCTCGAGGGTCGTCGACCTCGAGCGCGGGTACCTCGAGCGCTTCGAGCTGCCGGATCGTTGACCGGGAAGCGCCGTGCAGCGCCCCGACCCGGCGCCACGCCAGCCCGAGCTGTGGCTGCTCGATCCGCACACGCGGCGGATCGAGCGGTTCCGCCTGCCGGGGAGCTGAGCGCCGCGGCGCTCAGCGCCGCGCGTTGGGCTTCCAGTCGTACTCCTGGAACGTGATCTTCCAGCCCTTGGCCGGGTCGAGCGCGTCGAGCTTCTTGCCGTCGCTGACGTGCTTGCGCAGGAAGGCCTCGAGCGAACCGTCCTTGGCCGTGAAGTCGTCCTTGTACCACTCGCACAAGCGCGTCACGCGCAGCTCCTTCGTGGGCGGATCGAGCACGATCCCGGGACCGTCGAGGAAGGCCTGCGTCAGCTGCTCGAGCGTCGCGCCGAGCTTGTCGTCGACGAAGGCGCGCGCGAGCAGCGGCGGGCAGCTCTGCGCGCCGCAGTTGAAGGCGAAGTGCACGCGCGCGTCCTTCCACTGCTTGCGCACGAAGCCCTCGAGCTCGTTGAGCGTCTCGTCGACGCCGTTGATCCGGTGCTTCCTCGTGTCGAAGAAGCCCTTGAGGTCGAGCACCTGTTCGGGCAGCTTCGGCCCGCTGTCGAGCAGCGAGGCGATCACCGTCGCGTTGTAGGCGTTGAGCCAGAACGCGAGGCCGTGCTCGCCGCGCGCGTCGGCGACGGCCTTGAGGTACTCGTCGAGCGCCGCGCGGTCCTTGCGCAGGCCCTCGTAGTCGACGAGGCCCTTCGCGACGTGCTTCTCGAGCAGCGCGGAGTACCTCGTCGTGTCCGGATCGGGCACCTTCTTGGGCGGTTCCTGGACGAGCGAGGCGAGGACCAGCAGTGCGGAGAGGATCATCCTGCCGAGCCTACGCTCGTGCGGCCTGCTTGGGACGTCCGAACCGCGAACGACGTACGACGCCCGGGCGCTGCGCGTACGGCCTGCGACTCGAGGTAGACTCCTCCGCCATGCAAGAGCGCTCGCCGACCGACTCGATCGCCTACCTCAAGGGCGTGCCGCCGGACTCGGACCCCTCCGCGCCTCGTCCGCTCGCGCAGGGGGACATGCCCGTGCTTGTCCCGTTTGCGCCCGGTCTCCTGTGCGCCTACCTGTGGGACGAAGGCGATCGCTTCTCCTACGTCCAGAACCGACACCTGCTCGCGGCACGACTCGACCAGGGCCGGATGCATGCGAGCGCGATCGAGAACCTGAAGCGCCAGGTCGGTACGAACCTGCAGCTGCACGTGCAAGGTGCATCCTGGATGCTGACCTGCGACGGGAACTTCGAGGCCAGTCTCCTGATGGTGGACGAGCTGTGGGAGAAGCTCCTCCGCGATCAGGCGGGAGAAGAACCGGTGGCCGCTGTTCCGGCCCGCGACATCTTGTGTTTCTGTCCTTCGACCCTTCGGGAGGGCATCGGACAGCTGCACGGGATCGTCGAGCGTGTTTGGGAGGGCGGGGATCACCTCGTTTCGCGGCAGCTCTACACTCGCCGCGCGGGGCGCTGGAGCCCGCTCGATCCGGAGCGCTGATTCCTGCGTGCGCGCGAGGAGCCCCCGACAGGGTCAGCGCTTTGCGGCGGGCCTGCGCGTGGTCCTGGCCGGCGCAGGCTTCGCCGGCGCGCGCGTCGCGCCCGCCAGCGGGTAGCGGCTCTCCTTCGATAGGCGCGCGGCGTTGCGCTTGACCTCCTTCATCAGCTTCGCGAGCAGCTCCTCGCGCCGCGCGAGCAGGCGGTAGCCCTCGCGCGGACGCAGGTAGCCGCGCGCCGCGGGGTGCTTCTCGAAGAGCGCCTCGCGCCCCATCTTCTCGGCCCAGCGCTCGAAGCGCGCGCGCTTCTCGAGCAGGGCGCGCGCGAGGAAGGGCATCACCATCGAGTAGTCGGCCTGCATGCTCTCGCAGGTCGAGCGGAAGTGCTGCTGGTCGACCTTGCCCCAGGTGACCGCCTCGGCCGGCGGACAGGAGGAGAGCGAGCCGTCGGTGACGGGCGCGCTGGTGATCTGGATGTCGTAGAGGTAGCCCGAGATGTCGTCGAGGCCGAAGATCTGCGAGAGCGCGGGCTCGGGCTGCAGGTTGAAGTTCTTGGGCACGCCGCCGCCGAGGATCAGCGTGCCGATCGCGCCGTGCTCGTTCTCGCGCAGGCCCCAGAAGTGGTAGGCGCAGCTCTCGAAGACCTCCTCGTGCAGGTCGAGCTCGAAGCGGTGCTCGCCGCCTGCCGCCTGCGCGAGCGCCCAGAGCTTCATCGAGTTGAGGAAGACCGAGCCGTCGCCCGGCGCGCCGACGAAGATCGGCAGGTCCTTGCGCGCGCACAGCGCGAGCAGTCCCTCGGGGCAGCCGTTCTGCTTCTCCTGCGCGGCGAAGCGCCGGCCGAGCAGCTGGCGGAACTGCGGGCCCGTCATGCGGCGCTGGAACTCGCTCTCGCGCAGGCAGGCCGTGATGAACTGGTCCTGCTCGAGCAGCACGTCCTCGTCGAAGCCGATGTCGGTGACGCGGATCGTCTTCTCGTCGCGCAGCGCGCTGTCGTCGCCGAAGATCGGCACCTCGTGGAAGGGGTGCTGCTTGGCGCCGTCGAGCGCGCGGTGTCCGTCGTGGTAGCAGACCGCGTCGGTGGTCGAGAGCAGCATGAACCAGCCCGTGTCGAGCAGCGGGTTGAGCCAGGCGTAGTGCTGCCCCGAGACCGTCACCGGCCCCGCGATCGAGACCGTCATCGGCAGGCCCTTGCCGACGCACTCGTCGAGCAGCGTCCAGACGCGGCGCAGGTACGCGCCGCCGAACGAGGGCAGCGAGCGCTCGAAGAGCTGGTCGAGCCCCTCGGTCTCCATCACGTTGGTCGTGACGAGCTCGCGTTGCGCGTCGGCGGAGGCGGAGAAGCAGCGGGCCTGGTGGTCTTTGCGGGTCGCCATGGGGCCGCAGAGTGTACGGGCTCGCGCGCGGCGCGGAAGCCCGCGCGTTCACCAGCGCCAGGAGATGCCGAAGCCCGCCAGCCAGTCGCCCGAGCTCTCGCCCAGCCCGGCATCGACGTAGAGGTCGAGCTGCACGTCGTTCGAGGCGAGCTGGGTCAGGCCGCAGCCGGCGAAGAGCGGATCCTCGTGCGTGCGCAGCGCGGGGAACCAGCCCAGCTCGGTGTACACGTTGCCGTTCTCCCAGGCGGGCAGGCTGGCGCTGCCGGCGAAGCTCGCCACGAGCGAGTCGATCTGCGGATCCCAGGCGAGACCGAGCGAGGTCTCCAGCTGCCAGGGACCGTCCGGCGAGAAGCTGAGCACGCCGGAGATCGACGCGGCGAGGCCGTGGTTGCCGAGCTCGCCCGCGCCGGTCGGCAGGCGCACCTCGGCGGTCCAGGAGGCGGCGTCGGCCGAGCTGAGGTCGAGATCGGCCCAGTGCCGGTCGATCGGACGCTTGATGCCCAGCGTGAGGTCGCCCCAGCCCGAGGCGTCCGGCGCTCCGTGCGCGTCGATGTGCGTCCAGCCCGCGGTGGAGGCGCGCAGCTCCAGATCCTCCTGGAGTCCGTAGCGCAGCGCGATCGGCGTGGCCGCGGCGTCGCTCGCGCCGCGTTCGTGCTCGAGCGCGGCGCCGGTCTCCACCTGCCAGCGGCCGATCGGGACGAGCGTGGGGCTGTTCAGGAAGCCGGGGCGGTCGGCGCTGATGGGGGCGTCGCCCGCGAGGAGCAGCAGCGTCAGCATGGGGTGGCGAGAGGCTAGCGCGGCGCGCGCGCGCTGTCACCCGCGTCGAGCGCGAGGTTGAGCTCGAGCACGTTGACGCGCGGCTCGCCCAGGAAGCCGAGGGTGCGGCCCTCGACGTGCGCCTCGACCAGCGCGCGCAGCTCCTCGACGCGCATCCCGCGTGCCGCCGCGACGCGCGCGACCTGGAAGCGCGCGGCCGCGGGGCTGATGTGCGGGTCGAGTCCGCTGCCGGAGCTCGTGACGAGGTCGACCGGGATCGGCGCGTCGCCGCCCGGGGCGGCGCGCAGCTTCGCGATGCGCTCGGCCAGCGCCTGCGCCAGCGCGGGGTTGGTCGGTCCGAGGTTGGAGCCGCTCGAGGCCGAGGCGTTGTAGGCCGGACTGGTCGCCGAAGGCCGGCTCCAGAAGTACTGCGGCGTGTCGAAGGCCTGGCCGATCAGCCGCGAGCCGCGCGTGCGGCCGCCCTCGACGATCAGGCTGCCGTTCGACTGCGCGGGGAAGCACAGCTGCGCCAGCGCCGTCACCAGGAGCGGGTAGACGATGCCGGTCACCAGGCTCAGCACGAGCAGCATGCGCGCGGCGACGGAGAGTTGCTTGAACATCGTGTGCTCCTTCACGAGAGGCCCAGTCCGGAGAGCGCGAGGTCGATCAGCTTGATCCCGGCGAAGGGCACGAGCAGGCCGCCCAGGCCGTAGACCCACAGGTTGCGGCGCAGGAGCGCCGCGGCGCCGACAGGCCGGTAGGCGACGCCGCGCAGCGCCAGCGGGACGAGGAAGACGATGATCAGCGCGTTGAAGATCACCGCCGAGAGGATCGCGGAGCTCGGCGTGGCGAGGTGCATCACGTCGAGCGACTTGAGCTCGGGGTAGGTCAGCGCGAACGCGGCCGGGATGATCGCGAAGTACTTGGCGACGTCGTTGGCGATGCTGAAGGTCGTCAGCGAGCCGCGCGTCATCAGCATCTGCTTGCCGATCTCGACGATCTCGATCAGCTTGGTCGGGTTCGAGTCGAGGTCGATCAGGTTGCCGGCCTCCTTGGCCGCCTGCGTGCCGCTGTTCATCGCCACGGCCACGTCGGCCTGCGCCAGCGCGGGCGCGTCGTTGGTGCCGTCGCCGGCCATCGCGACCAGGTGGCCGCGCGACTGGTGCTCGCGGATCAGCGCGAGCTTCGTCTCGGGCGTCGCCTGCGCCAGGAAGTCGTCGACGCCGGCCTCGGCCGCGATCGCCGCGGCGGTCAGCGGGTTGTCGCCGGTGATCATGATCGTGCGGATGCCCATGCGGCGCAGCTCGCCGAAGCGCTCGCGGATGCCGCCCTTGACCACGTCCTTGAGGTGGATCACGCCCAGCACGCGCGCGCTCTCGGCGACGAGCAGCGGCGTGCCGCCGCCGCGCGCGATCTTCTCGACCTGCGCGCGCAGCTCGGGCGCGTAGCTCCCGCCGCGGGCCGCCACCCACGCGCCGAGCGCGTCCTCCGCGCCCTTGCGGATCCGGCGTCCCTCGATGTCGACGCCGCTCATGCGCGTCTGCGCCGTGAAGGGAACGAAGGTCGCGCCGAGCTCGCTGATGCGGCGCTCGCGCAGGTTGTAGCGCGTCTTGGCCAGCACCACGATGCTGCGCCCCTCGGGCGTCTCGTCCGCGAGCGAGGCGAGCTGCGCCGCGTCGGCCAGCTCGGCCTCGCTGACGCCCGGCGCGGGCACGAACTCGACCGCCTGGCGGTTGCCCAGCGTGATCGTGCCGGTCTTGTCGAGCAGCAGCACGTCGACGTCGCCCGCCGCCTCGACGGCGCGGCCGGAGTTGGCGATCACGTTGGCCTGGATCATGCGGTCCATGCCGGCGATGCCGATCGCCGAGAGCAGGCCGCCGATCGTGGTCGGGATCAGGCACACCAGCAGCGCGACGAGCACCGTGACGCTGACGACCTGGCCCTGGCCGCTGGCGGAGACCGCGTAGGCCGAGAAGGGCAGCAGCGTGGCCGTCGCGAGCAGGAACACGATCGTCAGCGCGGCAAGCAGGATGCCCAGCGCGATCTCGTTGGGCGTCTTCTGGCGCTTGGAGCCCTCGACCAGCGCGATCATGCGGTCGAGGAAGGCCTCGCCCGGGTTGGCGCCGACGCGCACGACCAGCCAGTCCGAGAGCACGCGCGTCCCGCCCGTGACCGAGCTGCGGTCGCCGCCCGACTCGCGGATCACCGGCGCGCTCTCGCCCGTGATCGCGCTCTCGTCGACCGAGGCGACGCCCTCGAGCACCTCGCCGTCGCAGGGCACGACGTCGCCAGCCTCGACCAGCACGAGTTCGCCCTTGCGCAGGTTCGGCGCGGGCACGCTCTCGTGGCGCGTGCGGTCGCGCGCGTCGGTCATGCGCTTGGCCAGCACGTCGCGGCGCGTCTTGCGCAGCGACTCGGCCTGCGCCTTGCCGCGCCCCTCGGCCAGCGCCTCGGCGAAGTTCGCGAAGAGCAGCGTGACCCACAGCCAGAACGAGACGGCCAGGATGAACGTCCAGGGCGCCTCGCCCTGGCCGAGCAGCGCCTGCAGCGCGAGACCGCTGGTGAAGACCGCGCAGACCCAGACGACGAACATGACCGGGTTGCGGATCGAAAGGCGCGGGTCGAGCTTGCGGAAGCTGTCGCGCACGGCGCGACGCGTCAGGGCAGGGTCGAAGAGCTTCGTCTGGTTCATGGCGACCTCAGCGCAGCATCTGCAGCTGCTCGATGATCGGACCCAGCGCCAGGGCGGGGATGAACGTCAGCGCGCCGACCAGCAGCACGGTCGAGACGAGCAGCAGGACGAACAGCGGGCCGTGCGTGGGCAGCGTGCCCGGTCCGGCGGGGACGAGCTTCTTCGCCGCCAGCGAGCCGGCGATCGCCAGCACGGGCAGCTTGACGAGGTAGCGTCCGATCAGCATCGCCGCACCCAGCGCGAAGTTGTAGAAGGGCGTGTTGGCCGAGAGGCCGGCGAAGGCGCTGCCGTTGTTGTTGCTGGCCGAGCTGAACGCGTAGAGGATCTCGCTGAAGCCGTGCGCGCCCGGGTTGGCGACGCCCGCGCGTCCACCGTCGACCAGCACGGCCAGCGCGCTGCCGAGCAGCACCGCCAGGCACGGCGCGAGGATCGCGAACGAGGCCCACTGCATCTCGAAGGCGCCGATCTTCTTGCCGAGGTACTCGGGCGTGCGCCCGACCATCAGCCCGGCGACGAAGACGGCGACGATCGCGAAGAGCAGCAGGCCGTAGAGGCCCGAGCCCACGCCGCCGAAGACGACCTCGCCCAGCTGCATCAGCCACATCGGCCACAGGCCGCCCAGCGGCGTGAACGAGTCGTGCATCGCGTTGACCGATCCGTTCGAGGCGGCCGTCGTCGCGGCGGCCCAGATCGCGGAGTTGGCGATGCCCAGGCGCAGCTCCTTGCCCTCCATGTTGCCGCCCGGCTGCGACTCGTCGGCGTCGAGCACGAGCCCGGCCTGCTGCTGCGCGCGCGTGCCGGCCTGCTCGGAGACGTGCACCAGCACGATGCAGGGCACGAGCACGAGCAGCATCGTCGCCAGCAGCGCCAAGCCCTGGCGCCGGTCGCGCACGAGCTGTCCGAACGTGAAGCACAGCCCGCCGGAGAGCACCAGGATCGAGAGCATCTCGAGCAGGTTCGAGACCGCCGTCGGGTTCTCGAGCGGGTGCGCCGAGTTGGCGTTGAAGAAGCCGCCGCCGTTGGTGCCCAGCTGCTTGATCGCGACCTGCGAGGCGGCCGGGCCGAGCGAGATCGGCTGCTCCGCGCCCGCGAGCGTGTGCGCGACGACCGGCGCGGAGACGTTCTGCACCACGCCCTGCGAGACGAGCAGCAGCGCCAGCACCAGGCTGAGCGGCAGCAGGATGTAGACGGTCGAGCGCACGAGGTCGACCCAGAAGCTGCCGATCGTGCGGCTCGACGCGCGCGCGAAGCCGCGCACCAGCGCGACCAGCACCGCCATGCCCGACGCGGCCGAGACGAAGTTCTGCACGCACAGGCCGAGCATCTGCGTCAGGTGGCTCATCGTCGTCTCGCCCGAGTAGCCCTGCCAGTTCGTGTTGGTGGCGAAGCTGACCGCGGTGTTGAACGAGGAGTCGGGCGAGACCGCGCCCATGCCGGCCGGGTTCAGCGGCAGCACGCCCTGCAGCCGCTGCAGCGCGTAGACTGCCAGCAGTCCGAGCAGGTTGAACGCGAGCATCGCGCCCGCGTAGGACTTCCAGCCCTGCTCCTGGTCGGCGCGCAGGCCGCAGACGCGGTAGATCGCGCGCTCCAGCGGCGCGAGCCAGCGCACGAGCAGCGGGATGTCGCCGCTGTAGACGCGCGCCATGAACCCGCCCAGCGGCCAGGCCAGCAGCACGAGCGCGAGGAGGTAGACGAGGATCTGTACCCAGCTCATGGCGCTCACCCGCTCAGTCGAAGCCCTCGGGCCGGAAGAGCGCGAGGAAGAGGTAGACGAAGAGCGCCACGGTCACGACGGCGGCGATCCAGTGGACGGTGCTCATGGGGTCAGCGCTTTCCCTGGGAGTCCGGATCGCCGATGCGTGCGACGATCCGGTCCAGCAGCACGAAGAACGCGAGCACGCTCGCGAGGCAGACGAGGTCGAGGAGGCTCATGGCGCGAGGCCTTGCGGGTGCGTCGTGCACCGGATCGAAGCGTAGTCGCGCTGCGCGCTAAAAAGGCACTAAGACGCGCACTGCGCGTCGGAACGGCGCGCGAAATCCGCGCGTCTGGAGTCGCTGCGCGGTGCCTGCTACGCTGCGTGCGTCCGCATGAGCGACACGCGCCCGAGCCCCGAGGACCTGCTGGCGCGCATCGCGCGCGAGAAGGAGGCGGCGCAGCGCGGACGGCTCAAGCTCTTCTTCGGCATGGCGCCGGGCGTGGGCAAGACCTACGCGATGCTCGAGGAGGCGCGCGCGCGCGCGGCGCGCGGCACCGACGTGCTCGTCGGCGTGGTGCTGACGCACGGCCGCGCGGAGACCGAGCGCCTCGTGCACGGGCTCGCGCGTCTCGCGCCGCGGCGCGTCGAGCACCGCGGCATCGTGCTCGACGAGTTCGACCTCGACGCGGCGCTGGCGCGCAGGCCGGGCCTGCTCCTGCTCGACGAGCTGGCGCACTCGAACGCGCCCGGCTCGCGCCACGCACGGCGCTGGCAGGACGTCGAGGAGCTGCTCGACGCCGGCATCGACGTCTACACCACGCTCAACGTGCAGCACGTCGAGAGCCTGAACGACGTGGTCGAGCGCGTCACCGGCGTGCGCGTGCAGGAGACCGTGCCCGACTCGATCCTCGAGCGCGCCGACGCGATCGAGCTGGTCGACCTGCCGCCCGACGAGCTGCTCGCGCGCCTCTCCGAGGGCAAGGTCTACGTCCCCGCGCAGGCCGAGCGCGCGCTGCAGAGCTTCTTCCGCAAGGAGAACCTGATCGCGCTGCGCGAGCTGGCGCTGCGCAAGACGGCCGAGCGCGTCGACCAGCAGGCGCGCGAGTACCGCCGCGCGCAGGGGCGCACCCAGGCGGGCGCCGCGCGCGAACGGCTGCTGATCGTGCTGCAGCCCGGCGCGCGCGCTCTCGACGTGCTGCGCGCCGGCCGGCGCCTGGCGGTCGAGCTGCGCGCGCCCTGGATCGCGCTCGTGCCCGAGTCCGAGCGCCTGGAGCGCCTCTCCGACGAGCGGCGCGAGGAGGTGGCCGAGCTGCTCGAGCTCGCGCGCCAGCTGGGCGGCGAGAGCCTGGTCGTCGGCAGCGAGCGCGCGGCCGAGCAGATCCTGCACGTCGCGCGCGATCGCGGCGTGACGCGCATCGTGGTCGGCAGCTCGCGTCCGCGCGGCCTGCTCGCGGCGCTCTTCCCGCCGCTCTCCGAGGAGCTCGTGCGCCGCGCCACGGACCTCGAGGTGCTCGTCACGCCCGGCATCCAGGACGACGACGCGGGCGAGGGGCGCCGCGAGCCGCGGGCCGCGCTGGCGACGCCCACGCGCGAGTACCCGCTGGCGCTCGTGCCCGTGCTCGCGGCGGTGCTCGTCTGCACGGCGACGCGCGAGTCGCTGACGATCGCCGACCACGCGCTGATCCACCTCCTGGCGCTGCTGATCTCGGCCAGCGTCGCCGGGCGCGGGCCGGCCTTCGTCGCCACGCTGGCGAGCGTCGCGAGCTTCGACTTCTTCTCGATCCCGCCCTACTACACCTTCGCCGTCAGCGACCTGCACCACGTGCTGACCTTCGTCGTGATGCTCGTCGTCGGCTTCATCGCCAGCCAGCGCACGGTGGTGATCCGCGAGCAGGCGGCGGCCTCGCAGGAGCGCGAGCGGCGCACGGCGGCGCTCTACGCGATGACGCGGGCCTTCGCGGTGGAAGACGATCCGCTGGCGATCGCGCGCTCGAGCGTCGAGCGCGTGCACGACCTGCTCGGGGCCGAGGCCTGCCTGTTCGTGCCCGATGCGGGCGGCGCGCTCCGCATCGCAGCGCAGACCGAGGGCTGGCGGGCCGAGGAGGAGCGCGAGCTCGCCGTCGCGCGCTGGGTCTTCGAGAACGACAAGCGCGCCGGCTTCGGCACCGACACGCTGCCTTCGGCGCGCGCTCTCTACCTTCCGATGAGCGTGCCGCGCGGCACGATCGCCGTGATGGGTGTCGGCCTGGGCGCGCTCGAACGCGAGCTGCGGCCCTCCGACCACCAGATGCTCGACACCTTCGTCGCGCAGGCGGCCCTGGCCCTGGAGCGCGTGCGCCTGCGCGCCGAGGCCGACGAGGCGCGCCACGCGGTCGAGGCCGAGCGCCTGCGCACCGACCTGCTCTCGAGCGTCAGCCACGACCTGCGCACGCCGCTCTCCTCGATCGCGGGCTCGGCCGGCGTGCTGCTCGCCGGCGACGCAGGCGGCGCGGGGCTGCGGCCCAGCGAGCGGCGCGAGCTGCTCGAGACGATCCAGTCGGAGAGCCAGCGCCTCTCCGAGCTGGTCTCGAACCTGCTCGACCTGACGCGGCTGGACTCGGGCGCGCTGCAGCCGCGGCGCGAGTGGTGCCCGGTCGAGGAGCTGGTGCACGGCGCGCTCGACCGCCTCGCGCCGCGCATCGCCGACCGTCCGCTGGAGCTCGGCCTGCCGCGCGAGATCCTGCAGGTGGACGTCGATCCGGTGCTGCTCGAGCAGGCGCTGGTGCACCTCGTCGAGAACGCGCTCAAGTACAGCCCGGCCGGCTCGCCGATCGAGATCCGCGCCAGCGGCAGTCCGGGCGAGGTGCTGCTCGAGGTCTCCGACCGCGGCCCGGGCATCCCGGCCGGCGAGGAGCAGCGCATCTTCGAGAAGTTCGTGCGCCTGCCCGACGGCCAGCGCGCCTCCGGTTCGGGCCTGGGCCTCTCGGTCTGCCGCGCGATCCTGCGCGCGCACGGCGGCAGCGTCGCGGCCGAGAACCGCCTCGGCGGGGGAGCGACGTTCCGCCTGCGCCTGCCGGTGACGCGCACGCCGCCGCCGCCGCCGCCGCGCATGCAGGGAGAGGGCGCGCCATGACGGGCGACGCCGTGCGCGTGCTGGTGATCGAGGACGACCCGCAGGTGCGGCGCTTCCTGCGCACCAGCCTCGCCGCGCACGGCTTCGTCGTGCACGAGGCCGCCGACGGCGCGACCGGGCTGCGCGAGGCGGTGCAGCACGTGCCCGAGATCGTGCTGCTGGACCTGGGCCTGCCGGATCTGGACGGGCTGGAGATCGTGCGGCGGCTGCGCACCTGGAGCCGCGTGCCGATCCTGATCCTCTCGGCCCGCGGCGAGGAGCGCCGCAAGGTCGAGGCGCTCGACGAGGGCGCTGACGACTACCTGACCAAGCCCTTCGGCTTCGCCGAGCTGCTCGCGCGCATGCGTGCGGCGCTGCGGCGCGCCGCCCGGCCCGACCCGGCCGCCGAGAGCGAGCTCGCACGCGGGCCGCTGCGGATCGACTTCGCGCGCAGGCGGGTCGAGCTCTCCGGGCGCGAGGTGCACCTGACGCCGATCGAGTTCCGCCTGCTGGCGGTCCTGGCGCGCCACGCGGGCCGCGTCGTGACGCACCGGCAGCTCCTGACCGAGGTCTGGGGGCCGCAGTGCGCGGCCGAGACGCAGTACCTGCGCGTCTACATGACCCACCTGCGGCGCAAGCTCGAAGCCGACTCGGCGCTGGGCCGGATCTTCCACAACGAGGCCGGCGTCGGCTACCGTCTCGAGCTCGCGGGACCGGCGGAGGACGAGCGTCCCTCCGCGCCGCAGCCCCCAACTCCCAGGCCACCGCCCCCATGACGAAGTTCTCCCCCGGCGCCGAGGCGCGCTACACCAAGCAGGACTACTCCCCGAAGAAGCGCATCGAGGGCGTCGAGATCGTCGAGCTCAAGCGCTTCAACGACGACGGCGGCTCGATGACCGAGCTCGGACGGCTGGAGCAGGGCGTGCACAAGCAGCTGCCGGGCTTCGTCGTGCGCCAGATCAACTTCTCCGTGCTCGAGCCGCTGGCGATCAAGGCCTTCCACATGCACCGGCGCCAGACCGACGTGTGGTTCGTGCCGCCGGGCGACAAGATCCTGCTCGTGCTCGCCGACGTGCGCGCGGGCTCGCCGACCGAGGGCCAGGTGATGCGCTTCGTGCTCGGCGACGGCAACTCGCGCCTGGTGCGCATCCCGCCCGGCGTGGCGCACGGCTGCCGCAACCTGCGCCCGGCGACGACGAGCACGATCATCTACTTCGTCGACGTGCAGTTCACGGTCGACGAGCAGTGCGACGAGGGCCGCCTGCCCTGGGACCACTTCGGCGCGCAGCTGTGGGAGGTCGAGCGCGGCTGAGAGCGCGCAGCGGCGCGCTCAGAGGAACTCGAGCACGCCCTGGCCCGTCCCGCTGAAGAGCGTCTCGCTGGTCGCGCGCCAGGCGAGGTGCTCGCGGATCGGCGCGGCCCACGGCCGCTCCTCGCTCTCGCACAGCATGCCCAGCGCGACCGCGAGGTAGGCGCGCGAGCGCCGCGTCAGGCGCTCGTCGCGCAGCCCGGCCGTGATGCGCGGCAGCGCACGCGCGTCGCCGACCTCGCCCAGTGCCAGCGCGAACCAGCCGCGGCGCGGCACGGCCAGCGCGCGGTCGAGCCCGGCGCACAGGTCGTCGAGCACGCTCTTGTCGTCGACGAGCGCCAGCGCCACGGCGCAGGATTCCAGCGTGAAGGGCTGCTCGGCCGACGCGCGCAGCACCGCGTGCACGAGCGGCGCGCGCTCGCTGCAGCCGGCCAGTCCCAGTCCCAGCGCGCAGTAGCCGCGCGCGGCGTCGTCGCTCGTGCGCAGGAGCTCGTCCGCGAGGAGGGTGCAAGCCTCGTCGCCGCGCACGAGACCGAGCGCGAGGGCCGTCGCGCCACGCACGTCGGGGCTGGCATCGCGCGTCCACAGTGCGCGCAGCGCTTGCCCGCTCGCGGCGCGGACCTGCCCGCCGGCGCGGGCGAAGCGCGCCTCGAGCACGCCCAGCGCGAGCGCCGACCACGCGCGCGTGCGCGCGGCGGGCGCGGAGCTCGCCTCGACGAGGGCCGCGCGCAGGCGATCCAGCGTCGGATCGGGCACGTGCGTCGCCGCCGAGCGCCCCGCGCTCGCGAGCAGCGCCAGACGCGCGGCATCGGCGTCGGAACCCGAGCCCTTCTGCAGCAGCCCGAACAGCTGCGCGATCGCGGCCGCGTCGGCGGGCCGGCCGAAGTCCACCAGCTCGCCCAGGCCCAGGATGCAGGCCTCGCGCACCAGCGCGTCGACGCCCTCGGTGGCCAGCAGCGCCGCCGCGTCCTGTGCGGCGCGCTCGCGCAACTGGTCCTGCGCCGTCGCGGCCAGGCGGGCCCGCGAAGCCCAGGCATGCGCACGCACCAGGCGCGCGGCCTCCGGACGCTCGGCGCAGCGCTCGAGGAACGCGAGCAGCGTTTGGCGCGAGATCCACGGCGCGCTCGTCGCGCCCAGGGGATCCGGATCCAGTGCGCACAGGCCCAGGGAGAGCAGGCAGGCCACCTGCGTGTCGAGCGGGGGCGCCGGCTCCGCCTCCAGCGCGTCGGTCAGCGCGCGTGCCGCGACCTGCCGCTCGCGGTTGGTTCGCGCCGCGTGCGCCAGCAGGCCCAGGCCGTACGCGGCGAGCGAGCGCATGCGCCAGGGGACTGCGTCGAGCGCGACCAGCCGGCGTCCCTCCGCCCCGTCGCGCACGAGCGCGCCCAGGAGCTCGAACGCGCTCGCGTCGGCCTGGATCGCCAGCGCGATCACCGCAGTCTCGGCCAGCCCGCGCACGGGCGAGGCCAGCGCGGCGCGCAGGATGCGGCGCGCGCGCTCGCTCGGCGTGCGGTCGGCGCGCGCGCCCAGGCGCGCGAGGCCCATCAGCGCGCCCGCGGCGAGCTCGCTGCTCGCGCCCTCGGCGAGCTGGGCGAGCACCGGCTCGACCTCCTCCTCGATCTCGCCCGGCAGCGGGCGCGGCGCGCGCGCGAACTGCGCCGCGAGCAGCGGGTCCTGCGCGAACTGTGGCGGGACGATCACGCCGGCGTGCACGTGGCGGCGCGGGTCGAGGAACTCCTGCTGGTGGAAGTGCCACCACACGTCCCAGTCCAGCTCGAGCGCGCCGGGCGTCTGGGGTTTCGCCGGCATGGCGGCCGCACCGCTGATCGCGCTCGCCGAGCCCGTCGCGGACGGCCCCTTGGCGTTCGGCGCCGGCGGCGTCGCCGCGACCTCCGCCGGGCGCGGGGGCATCACCGTGTCGGGCGGGCCGTGCTGTGCGCCGTTGTCGTAGCGAGTGCCCTGCGCGTGCGCTCTCGCCGTCACGTCGACGGCCAGACACGCGAGGAGGATCGTCAGGGTGCGGCGCATGCGGGGCGCGGTAGTCCGGCGCGTGGCGCGCGTCACGCCGCGCCGGGGATTGCGCGCCGCGGCGGCCCAGGCTGCAATGGCCGGATGGAGAGCCTCGACGAGGTCCGCATCCGGCCCGAGCTCGAGTCGCTGCGCCCGCTGGCGCAGAGCGTGCTGACGCGCCTGCGCGCGCCGGCCGACGACGACCGCTGGCACAAGCTGGCCGTGCTGCTCGCCAGCGTGTGCGCCTTCGTCGCCTTCGAGTGGGTGCGCGCGAACTTCTGGAGCGTGCTGGGGGTGCTGGCCGTGCTGTTCCTGCACGAGGCCGGACACTACGTCGCGATGCGCGTGCTGGGCTACCGCAACCGGCGCATCTTCTTCATCCCGTTCTACGGCGGCGAGTCGGCCTGCGAGGACCACCACGCGCCGTCCGAGCAGCGCGTGCTGGTCGCGCTGGCCGGGCCGCTGCCGGGGATCGTGCTCGGGCTCGCCGCGGCCGCCGTGTTCCACTCGACGGCCGTCAAGCAGGTGTCCGAGCTGGTCGTGCTGGTCAACGTGTTCAACCTGCTGCCCTTCCTGCCGCTGGACGGCGGGCACATCTGGCACCAGCTCCTGTTCTGCCGCAGCCGCTTTCTCGAGACGGGCTTCCTCCTCTTCGGGATGCTGTTCCTGTGGGCGCTCGCGCTCGGCCGCGGCGAGTGGCTGCTCGGCGTGCTCGGGATCCTGATGGGCTGGAAGGCCTGGTACGCCTGGCGCGTCGACGCGATCAGCGACGAGCTGCGCGCCTCGGGCCAGCGCGAGCGGCTGCGCCACATCGACGAGCTGCGCGAGGCCGAGCTCCTGCCGCTGATCGTGCGCATCCGCGAGCAGTTCCCTCACGCGCGCGACGCCAAGGCGGTCGAGGCGCGCCTGCGCGACGTGCTCGCCTCGAGCTTCGCCGACCCGCCCGCGGTGCGCGCGCTGTGGTGGCTGGCGGGTGCCTACTTCGTCTCGATCGCGC
Organism: Planctomycetota bacterium; assembly: GCA_044229935.1. Lineage (GTDB taxonomy): Bacteria > Planctomycetota > UBA1135 > UBA1135 > JADJLZ01. The sequence continues at coordinate 68,062 of JBGASC010000018.1, forward strand.
TGGCCGCGATCGCGCTGCAGCAGGCGCACCGGCCCTGAGCCTCGCGCGAGCCGCAGCGCTCCCTCAGAGGATCTCGAGCACGCCGACGCCGGTGCCCGAGAGCAGCGTCGAGCTCGTCGCGCGCCAGTTGACCAGCGAGGTCAGCACGTGCGTCCAGGGCAGGGCGTCCTTGTCGCAGACGATGCCCAGCGCCGAGGCGACGCTGCCGCGCGCGGGGTCGGTGATGTCGTGGTCGCGCAGCATCGCCGCCAGCACGGGCACCGTGCGCGAGTCGCCGACCTTGCCCAGCGCCTGCGAGGTCCAGCTCTGGCTCGCCTGTCCCTGTGCCGCGCGCAGGGCCTGCGCCAGCTCGGGCGCGAGGCTCTTGTCGCCGAGCAGGGCGAGGCCGATCGCGCTCTGCAGGAGCAGGAAGGGACGGAAGCGCGCGTCGGCGGCGGCGGCGCGCAGCGCGGGGGCGAGCTCGGCGTTGCCCGCGAGCCCGACGCTCAGCGCGAGGTAGCCGCGCAGCACCTCGTCCCCGCCCTTGGACAGACGCTCGGCGAGATCCTTGGCCGCCTCGCCGTCGGCGCACAGGCCGAGCGAGATGGCGGCGGCGCAGACCTCGTCGGGACCCGAGGCCTCGGCCAGCGCCTTGCGCAGCGCCTCCCGCACCGTCGGCACGGGAGCGGCGTTCGCTTGCTGCAGCCGGAACTCCTCGACGCCCAGGGCCAGCATGGCCCAGCTGCGCGTGCGCGACTTGCCGTGGCCGAGTTCCTCGAGCAGCGCTTCGCGCACCTCGCCCAGCGCCGTGCCGGGCTCGACGCCCGCGCCGCGGCGGGTGCTGGTCTCCGAGAGCGACATCAGCGCGAAGGCGCGCTCGGTGATCGAGCTGGCGATCAGCGTGCGGCGCAGCTCGCCGCGGATGCGCTTGTCGACCGCGTCCTGGTCGTCGTCGCCCAGCCGCCCCAGCCCGATCAGGCAGCTCTCGCGCACCGGCGCCTCGGTGCCGTCGCGGTGCAGGGCCGCGCAGAGCGCGTCGACCACGGCCTCCTTCGCCTCGAGGCTGGCATCGCTCGCCAGCGCCGCGAGCGAGGTGGCCGCGTGCGCGCGCAGCACCGCGCGGGTTTCGCGCACCTCGAAGAGCTTGAGCAGGAAGCGCAGCTCGGTCTGGCGCGAGATCCAGGCCGCGCTGGAGCTCTCCTCGCGCTCGAGCTCGAGCGGTGTCAGGCCCAGCGCGATCACGCAGGCCACCTGCGTGTCGGCCGGCACGCCCTCGCTCAGCGAGAGCACGTCGGTCAGCGCGCGCGCGATCATCTGCCGCGCGCGGTTCGAGCGCAGGTGCTGCGCCAGGATGCCCAGGCCGTAGGCGGCGAAGGAGCGCGTGCGCATCGAGACCTCGCGCTGCCCCGTCGCGTTGCGGCCGCGCTCGTCGTCGCGCAGGATGCCCTCGAGCAGGGGGGCATTCTCCTCGGCACCGAGGATGCCCAGCGCGAGCGCGGCGGTCTCGACGATCTCCTGGTTGGGGTCGCGCAGCCGCGCGATCATCTGCGGCGCGAAGCGCTCGGCGGCCGCGACGCCGGCGAGCTCGCCCACGCGCGCCTCGGCCAGCAGCGCGCTGGTGATCAGCTCGTTGTTCGATTCGCGCGCGAGCACCTCGCGCAGCGCGGGCGCGGCCTCCTCCACGAGCTGCTTGGGCGTGGGGCGGAAGCTCGACACCAGCTGCGGGCCGAGGAGGTCCCCGCGCGAGAGGCTCTCGGGGGAGTGCGGCGCCTCGTACACGCGCTGCTTGAGGCGCAGGAACTCCTCCTTGTGGAAGTGCCACCAGATGTCCCAGGTCGGATCGAGGTAGCGATCCACGCCGCTGCCCGTGCCCGTCTGCGGACCGCCGGCGTTGGGTCCACCCGAGCGCGGACCCGCACCGGTGGGCGCGCCCGCGCCGCCGGAGGTCGGCGTGCTCGGGGAGGGCACGGCCGGCGCCGGGCTCGGCGTCGAGGGCCCCGAGGGCCGGCCGGTCGTGTCGCCCGGTCCGCCGTAGGAGCCCGGACCGACGGGCTGGAGCGTCGGCGGGTGCGGAACCGGGTTGCCGTGCAGGGCGGGCGCCGCGGGTGCGAGCGTGAGTGCGAGAGCGAGAATCATGAGGTCACCTTCCGCGAGCGCCGCTTCCTAGCCTGCCCTCGAGCACACGTCAGCCGGGCCAGTGTCGGGTTCACAAGATCTCCAGCACACCCGTTCCGTCGCCGCTGAGCAAGGTCGAAGTGACCGCGCGCCAGTTGAACGAGCTCCCGATGGGGTAGTTCCAGCTGACGTCGTCCTTGTCGCACACGATCCCCAGCGCCAGCTCGACGTAGCCGCGCGAGCGCGGGTTGCGGTGGACGTCGCGCGCCAGCCCCAGCAGGCCCGGGACGCTGCTCGCGTCGCCGACGAAGCCCAGCGCCTGCGCCAGCCAGCCCTGGCTCGCGGTGCCCTGGGCCGTCTCCAGCTCGGCCAGCAGCTCCTGCACGTGCGCCTTCTCGCCCAGCAGCGTCAGCGCGATCGCGGTCTGCTGCAGCAGGAAGGGCCGGAACGCCGAGCGGCCGACCAGGGCGCGCAGCGCGGGTGCGTGGCGCGTGTCGTGCAGCAGGCCCAGCGACAGCGCGACGTACGCGCGCGGCACCTCATCGGTGGCCTTCTCCAGGCGCGCGAGGAGCACCGCACCTGCCGCCTCGTCGCGGCACAGCCCGAGCGCGATCGCGCAGGCGGTCTGCTCCTCGGGGCCCGCGGCCTCCTCGAACACGCGCCGCAGCGCGGCACCGACGGCGGGCGGCGTGCTCGCTCCGCGCCGCTGCAGGCGGAACTCGAGCACGCCCAGCGCCAGCGCGGACCACGAACGCATCCGGCCGTTGCCCTGCGCGAGCTCCTCGAGCAGGCGCGTGCGCACGGCGGCGACGGTCGCCTGGCACGAGGCTTCGCGGCCGGGCCGCGCGGCGACCTCGGAGAGTGCCATCAGCGCGAAGCAGCGCTCCGCCGTCGAGCCGCCGGCGAGCGCGCGCAGCAGCTCGGTGCGCAGCTCGCGGTCCAGATCGTCCTCGTCGTCGTCGCCGAGCGTGCCCAGCGCGATCAGCGCGCACTCGCGTACCAGGCCCTCGCTGCGCCCGCGGCGCAGGGCGTCGAGCGCACAGTCGGCGACCGCCTGGCGCAGCTCGGGACCCGCGCCGCGCTGCAGGAGTGCCAACGCGTCGAGCGCGTGCGCGCGCAGCAGCGTGCGCGCCTCGCGGTCGCGCGCGAGATCGAGCAGGAACGCGATCTGGGTCTGGCGCGAGATCCAGGGCGCGCTCTGGCTGGGGAGCGGCTCGGGATCGAGCGGCGTCAGGCCCAGCGCGATCACGCTGGCCGCCTGCGTGTCGGCGGCGACGCCCTCGCGCGCCGCGATCGCCGCGCAGAGGGTGCGCGCGACCAGCTGCCGCACGCGGTTGTTGTGCGTGCGCCGGCCGATCAGGCCCAGGCCGTAGGCGGCGAACGAGCGCACGCGCAGCGGGACGCTGCGCGCCCCGGCCGCGACGCGACCGTCGGGCTCGTCGAGCACCAGGCTGCCGAGCAGCGGCACGCTGGCTTCGTCGCCGAGCACGCCCAGGGCGAGGGCCGCGCGCTCGCCGATCTCCTGGTTGGGGTCGGCGATCAGGCGCGCCAGGCGCGGGGCCGAGCGCGCGCCCGCTTCCGCGCCGGGAACCTCGCCGATGCGCGCGAGCGCCAGCTCCGCACCGGCGACGACATCGTTGCCGTGCTCGCTGGCGAGCAGCTGCTGCAGCGCGGGCACCACCTGCGTGTGGATCTCCTGCGCGCTCGGGCGCAGGCTGCGGTTGGCGAGCAGGCGCGCGAGATCGTCGTCGGGTTCCAGGCCGGCCGGGGTCTCCAGGCCTGCGCCGACGCTCTGCTTGAGCTCGAGGAACTCCTCGCGGTGCAGCAGCCACCACACGTCCCAGGTGGGCTCGAGCATCGCCGCCAGACCGCCGCCGGTGCTCGGTCCGCCCTGGCTCGCGCCGGGGACCTTCGGCAGCGTGCCTCCGGTCGCCGGACCGCTGCCGTTCGAGGCCGGTCCGCCGGTCGCCGGACCGTTGGCCGGGGCGGGCGTTCCCTCCGCGGGCGGCCCGCCGGACCTGCCGCCGCCGCGGGGTCCGGGCGGAACCGGCGAGGCGGGCGCCGGCGTGCTCGGGCCGCCGGAGGTCGGGTTGCCGGCGCCGGTGGAGCTTCCCGCTCCCGTGCTGCCCGAGCCGTGCAGCGGCGGCGTCCAGCCTCCGCCTCCGCCGTCGACCAGCAGCGGGAGGCACAGCACCAGGCTCAGCGAGTGGATGTTCAGCATCTCTCTCTCCTTCTTGCGTTGCAGGCGGGGGCGAGCGCCGCGAGGTCGCGGCCTTCCCGCATTCAGAAGATCTCCAGGAGGCCCTGGCCGTCGCCGCCCAAGAGCGTCGGCGTGACGGCCCGGTAGTTCCGGTCGCGCGCCAGGGGTACGTACCAGGCGCGATCCCCGCGCTCGGCCAGCATGCCCAGCGCGATCACCGCCGCCGCGCGCGCGCCGCTCGAGGAGCTCTCGCTCTTCGCCAGCGCCAACAGCGGTTCGAGCGCACGCGCATCGGCGACCAGGCCCAGCGCGTGCGCGAGCGAGGCCTGCAGCGCGAGGCTCTGCGAGTCGCGCAGCGCCTCGAGCAGCTCCGACTGCAGCTCGTGGTCGCCGAGCAGCGCGAGCCCCTCGGCTGCCGGCTCGAGCACCCAGGGCCGGAAGCGCGCGCCCTTGGCGATGCTGCGCAGCTGCGGGATCGCCTCGGTCGTGCCGAGCATGCCCAGCGCCAGCGCCAGGAAGCCCTGCGCCTCGGTCGGGCCGCTCGCGGCGAGCTTCTCGCGCAGGAGCGGCGGCGCGGCTTCGGCGCGCGCCAGGGCCAGTGCGATCGCGCCGGCACCGAGCTCTTCGGGGCTGTTCTGCGCGCGCGTCCAGTCGAGCAGCGCGCTGCGGGCGAGATCGGACGGCGCGCCGCCGCCCTCGCGCACGCGGAACTCCTGCACGCCCAGCGCCAGCGCGGCCCAGGGCTTGAGCCGGCTGCGCCCGCGCAGGAGCTCGTTGACCAGCGCGTTGCGGCACTGCGCGCGGCCCTCCTCGGCGCGCTCGCCGTGGCCCGCATGCGCGCCGGCCTCGCCCAGCGCGATCGCGGCGAAGAAGCGCGTCGACTGGTCCGCATCGTCGAGCTCGCGCACCAGCGCCGCGCGCAGCTCGCCGTCGAGCTCGTCGGCATCGGCATCGGCCAGGAGCCCGGCTGCCTGCACGGCGCACTGCACGACCTCGTTCTCCAGCGCGCGTTCGCGGCGCAAGAGCACGAGGAGCTCGCGTCGCACCTCGTCGCGCAGGATCGCCGGAGCGTCGAGCACCAGGCGCGTCAGCGTCGAGAGCGCGTGCGCGCGCGCCAGCGCCCGGCGCTGCGGGTCGCGCTCGATCTCGAGCAGCGCGTGCACCAGCGACTGGCGCGAGACCCAGGCTGCGCTCTGCGCCTCGCCGCGCTCGAGGTCGAGCCGGTCGAGCGAGAGCGCCACGACCGTCGCGACCTCCAGGTCCACCGGAGGCGGGCGCGCGCCGGCATCCAGGAGCGGCAGCAGCGCGCGCGCGACCAGCTGGCGCACGCGGTTGTTGCGCGCCCCGTCGGCGAGCAGGCCCAGGCCGTAGGCCGCGAAGGCGCGCGTGCGCGTCGAGACCGAGCGCCCGGCGAGCAGCGCGCGGCCGCGCTCGCCGTCGGCGCACAGGTCTTCGAGCGTCGCGAGCGCGCTCTCGTCGCCGAGCACGCCCAGTGCCAGCGCGGCGGTCTCGCTGACCTCCTGCGACGCGTCGGTCAATCGGGCGCGCAGGAGCGGCACGAGCGAGGCCGAGGCCTCGGCCGGCTGCGGATCGCCGACGCGGGCGAGCGCCAGCAGCGCTGCGGTGGCGAGCTCGTTCGAGCGTTCGTCACGCAGGATGCGCGCCAGCGCCGGGACGAGCGTGTCGTGCACCTGCGCGCGCGAGGGGCGCATCGCCAGCAGCGTGCGCAGCACGTTGGCCGGTCCATCGCTGCCCGTGCGCACCGACGCAGCCTCGATCGAGTTGCGCAGGTCGAGGAAACCGTCCTGGTTGAAGTGCCACCAGTCGCGCCAGGAGAGCAGGTCGCCCAGCGGGTCTCCGCCGGTCTTGGGGTTCGCGCCCGGCGCACCGCCGCTCATCGGTCCCGGACCGCTGGGGGCGCCCGTGGTGGGGTTGCCCGGGTTGCCGGGGATCGGCAGTCCCCAGCCCACGGGCGTGTACGCACCGCCGTGCGCGGAGAGCGGCAAGGTGGCGCCGACGAGTGCGGCGAGTGCGAGCAGGAGACGAGCGATGCTGGAACCCAATCCTCCCTCCAATGCGGGGTCGAGGCTGCCAGGCCAGCGCGCTCACTATACGGCCTCGCGCGGTCGGTTGCCGAGCACCTCCTGGAATGCGCGAGCGGGCGGCATCCAGGGGAGGCCGCCCGCTCGAGTGCAGACCGTCGCGTCCGGCTCAGGGCCAGATCACCGAGACCGCGTTCGACACGTTGAACGTGTTGCCCGGGGGCGCCGCGCAGAAGCTCGGCGAGGCATCGCGGTAGTAGGCCTGGTAGTAGCGCGTGGCCCCGGCCGGGATCACGTCGCCCAGCGCGGCCGACTGCGCGCGCACGCCCAGGTCGCCGACCGCCGGCGCGGAGACCGCACCGCCGACCGCGCTCTTGGCGTAGAGGCGCTTGAGGTTGCCGCCCGTGCAGCGCACGCCGTCACCGAAGATCGAGCCCGGCGCGGTGTTGACGTCGCCCTGCAGGAAGATCGTCAGCGCGGTGGGCAACTCGCCCGTGACGCTGAGCACCAGCGCGTCGGGGTTGAGGTTGCCGGAGCCGGCGAGCTGCGCGCCGCCGGTGCTGGCCGAGTTCTCGCAGCCGCGGCCCGCAGTACCGAGGTTGCCGCAGGGGCAGAGCGTCGAGCTGCCGTCGCCGAAGCAGAAGGTGGCGATCGGTCCACCGCCGGCCTGCTTGATCAGCTGGAAGCCGTTGACGCAGCCCAGGCCGACCGAGGACTGCACGTTGACCACGATCGTGCCGTTGCCGATCGTGACGTGGTGCAGCGCGTAGGTCAGTCCCTGCGCGTGCGTGCCGGCCCAGGCTCCGCCGACCAGCTGCGTGCCTTCGACCGCGCCCTGGACCGCCACGCCCGTGCGGTAGGTGACGTCGTCGGGCGCCCAGCCGTACGTGTACACGCTGTAGGTGCCGTTGACGAGGTTGCTGAACGTCCAGGTGGCGGTGCCCGTCGAGAGCGGCGGCGAATTGATGTCCATCGCGTCGTCGAGCAGGTTCTGGTCGTCGCCGGTCGTGGCCGCGTTGTTGAACCCGAAGTCGCCCAGTCCGCCCGAGGGCAGCAGCGTCGCCGAGAGCGTCGTGCCTGCGAGGTCCTTGAGCGCGACGGGCGAGGTGGCCGCGGCGGACACGCGCGTCCACACTCCGGCCTGGGAAGCAGCGGCGGCGTACGCAGCGCTGGGGATCGAGGAATTGGAGCTGCCGACGTCGACGTTCAGGCTCTGCGCAAAGGTCAGCGGAGCCGAGGCGAGGAGGCAGGCCAGCGGGAGGAGGGGGCGTGTGATCATGATGGGGAGCAGGGATGGAAAGAGGGCGTCAAGGAAAGCTATCCCGTGCTCCCGCCCGAGGTCGGCTCGGGCCCGGAAACTGCCCCGAAAACGCGGACCTGCCCGCGTGGCCCGGCCCGATCACGGGGTCCAGCGCACGCTCAGCCCGCTCGAGAAGTTGTAGGCCTCGCTCATGCAGAAGCTGGCGTTGTTGCGGTACCAGCCCTGGTAGAAGCGCAGGCCGCCCGTTGCGGGCAGGCTCCCGGCGACCGAGATGCGCGGATCCCCGGCGACGCCGTAGCCGAACGAGGCACTGCCGCCCGCCGCGCTGCGCACGCCCATGCGGATCAGGCCGCTGTTGACGCACAAGAGGCCGTCCCCGAGCGCGGTGCCCAGTCCGGCGTTCTGCGCCAGCATGCCCTGGAAGAAGATGATCGTGGTCGTCGTCGGCAGGTGGTTCGCGCTCAAGGTCAGCGTGTCGTTCGCGACCGAGATGCTGCCGCTGCCGGCGAGGTGCGAGCCCTGGCCGAACGAGTTGATGCAGCCCTGCTGCAGGCCGGGCGGCGAGTTGTTGCCGCACGGACAGGGCGTGCCCGCGCCGTCGCCGAAGCAGAACGAGTTGATCGACTGCGCGTCGCTGCGCGGAGCGCACAGCACGGACGCGCCGAAGGCCAGCAGCACGCGCGGGACGGTTGAGTTCATCGCAGGAAGCCTCGCACTCCTGCAGGCCGAGGATTGCAGCATCCTGCTGCTCGGCTCGGAGGGTCGCGATGCTAGGCCGAGGACGCGATTCCGGCAATGTGCCGCGTGGCGGATTCAGTCGCGCGCTGCGCCCTCGGTGATGGCGATCATGCGCTCGAGCGCCGTCCGTGCGTGGCCGATCAGCTCGCGGCGCTCGCTCTCGGAGAGGCGCTCGCGCGAGCCGGTCAGCTCGTCGACGACGTCGCCGGCGAGGACGCGGTTGATGTCGGGGGGCGTGCCCTTGCGCAGGAGGTCGAGCATGCCCGCCAGGTGCGGCGGATCGTTGCGCGACATCGTCGCGCAGCCGCAGCCGCCGGAGCCGAAGGCGGGGTCGGGGATGTCGGCGAGATGCATGATCTCGACGCCGCGCAGCGCGGCCTGCTCGCGCGCGTTGCGCACGAAGTGCCCCTCGGTGCCGATCGCGATGCGGGCGCCGGCCGGCGCCGTGGCGATCGCCTTCCAGAGGTAGTCGGTCGAACCCGAGCCGTCGGCGACGGCGACGACGTCCTCGGGGCACTCCGGGTGCACGAGCACGCGCCAGCCGCGCGCGTGCCACCAGTCGACGTGCGCGGGACGGAAGATCGTGTGCACGCCGCAGAAGGAGCCCCACAGGATCACGCGCGCGGCGTCGAGCGCGGCGAGCCCGCCGGGGATCGAAGGGTTGCGCAGGGAGAGGTTGGCGCGGAAGAGCTGCGGATCGGGGAGCGCGACGACCTGCGAGCGCGGGATGCCCAGGCGGTTGGCGGTGTTCTGGCCCAGGTGGCGGTCGGGCACGAAGAGCACGCGCTTGTGCGTGCGCAGGACCGCGTCGACGACCAGGTGCGCGTTGGAGGACGTGCAGACGGCGCCTCCGGTGCGTCCGGCGATCGCCTTGAGCCGGCCGGAGGTGTTCATGTACGCGACCACGGCGAGCTCGGAGCCGTAGCGCTCGACGAGCTGGTCGACCACGGGCGTCACGAGGTAGTCCTTGGCCAGCATCTCCATCGTGCACCCGGCCTTGGGGTTGGTGATGAAGACCTGCTGGTGCGGGAGCGCGAGCGTCGCGATCGTCTCCGCCATGAAGTGCACGGCCGACTCGACGATGATCGACTTGTCGGGGTTGCGCGAGGCCTGCAGCGCGAGCGCGTAGGAGTCCGCGACCTTGCCGCCGTAGCGCTCGACGAGCTTGACGATCTCGCCGCCCATGTAGAAGTGCGCGAGCAGGAGCAGCGATGGGCCGAAGTGCTCGACGGCGGGGATCGCGTAGCGGTCGAGCCAGGGGAGGACGGTCGCGGGCGTGCGATCGGGAAGGGCGAGGTACTCCTCCGCGTAGGAGCGGAACTCGGACTGGTACCAGTCGAGCGGGAGATCGGTCTGGCAGATCGGGAGGTGGGGCTGGAGCTGGATCCCGGAGGAGGCGATCGCGCCGGTGCGTTGGGGAGCGGTGGGGAGCGGCATGCGGGAGGAACAGGATAGGGGATGCGGGCGGGGCGCGGTACGCTCGCCGGTCACGAAGGAGAGCGGACATGAGGATGGGTGTTGTGATCGCGTGTGTGGCGGGTTGCGTGGTGACGGGCGTGGCGCGCGCTGCGGCGGCAACGGAGGGGGCGCGCACGGCGCTGGCGCCGGGCGAGGTGAAGCCGGTGGCGGGCGAGACGCTGCTCGTGAAGGAGAGCGTCAAGGTGGCGGCGGGGAAGTACGTGCTGCCGCCGGTGGGCGAGGGTGGCCTGCGCGGGGTGGTGCGCGTCGAGGGGGTCAGCGGTGTGGTGCTGGATCTGACCGGGGTCGAGTTGCGCGGCACCGCGGAGGGGACGGATCTGGATCGGGATGCTGGGTGGGGCGTGGTGCTGGTCGGGTGCAAGGACGTGGTCGTGCGCGGAGGGAAGCTCGGCGGGTTCAAGGGGTGCGTGGTCGCGGAGAAGTGCGAGGGGATCGTGCTCGATGGGGTGGAGTTCGCAGGGTGGTACGGAAGCCGGCTGCTCTCGAACGTCGCGTACGAGGACCAGTCGGACTGGCTGTACGCGCATCACAACGACGCGGGGGAGTGGATCCGGAACTACGGCGGCGCGGTCAGCATGAGCGATTGCCGGAGGGTGGAGGTCAAGGGCTGCAAGGGGCGGAAGGGACAGAACGGGTTGCTCTTCACGAGGTGCGAGGGAGGCGAGGTGTGGGACTGCGACTTCTCGTTCCTGAGCGGATGGGGATTGGGGATGTACCGGACGTCGAAGTTCGTCGTCAGCCACTGCATGTTCGACTACTGCGTGCGAGGGTTCAGTGATGGAGTGTATTGGAGGGGGCAGGATTCGGCGGGGATCCTGATGTTCGAGAGGTGCTGCGAGAACGTGTTCGTCGAGAACAGCGCGACGCACGGCGGGGATGGCGTGTTCCTGTTCGCGGGGTTGGACGTGGTGGACGAGGGGAATGCGTGGAAGCGCGGGGAGAAGGAGCCGGGCGGCTGTGATCGGAACGTCTGGTACCGGAACGACTTCTCGTACGCGGTCGCGAACGCGGTGGAGGCGACGTTCTCGAGGGACAACTGGGTGATCGGGAACGCGCTGAACGGGAGCCACCAGCACGGCGTGTGGGGCGGGTACTCGAGCCGGATGGTGATGCTGGGGAACGTGATCGAGCGGACGATCGGTGGCGGCGTGAGCATCGAGCACGGGCAGGAGAACGCCGTGGTCGAGAACCAGATCGAGGCGAATCAGGTCGGCGTGGAGCTGTGGTGGAGCGAGAACAAGGCGCTGGACGAGGGTCCGTTCGGGCAGCACTTCGACACCAAGTCGCGGGATGCGTGGGTGTACGGGAACGCGTTCGGGAGGAACGGGAAGGACGTGGTGGTCAAGAAGACCACGGGGCTACGGATGGGCGGGAACAGTTTCGATGGCGCGGGCGAGATGAAGATGACGCGCACGAAGGTGTCGGGCGGGGAAGTGACGGCGTGGATGACGGGGAGGAACGGGAAGAGCGGGAGCGGGGAGTTGGAGGATGCGACGGTGGGGACGTGGGATGGGAAGGAGCCGGAGTGGGTGAAGCGTGCGCGGGCGTGGAAGCCGGGGATGGTGAAGGGGACGTTGCGAGTGTTCGCGAAGGAGAGGGGCGAGACGCAGGGGCTGGGGACGATCGTGATGGGGGAATGGGGGCCGTGGGATTGGAGGAGTGGTGAGGCGAGGCCGAAGGCGAAGTTGCCGGGTGGGTTGTTGAAGGACGTGGTGTGGATCGGGACGTGGTGGAGTTGGAAGGGTGGTGTGGATCCGCGGGAAAAGGAGGCGGAATGGAGGGCGCTGGCGGGCAAACCGAATTGGTGGATCCGGGTGGGATCGAGGTGATATCGGACGGATCACTTCCGGGATGAGCAAAGGAGGTCGAAGTGGATGATATGGGGAAGCACCGGTGGCGGTGATGATGATGGTGTTGAAGGTGGACGGAAGAGCGGTAGACCAGGCAGAGGGATGAGGCGGTGGTGGAGTTGGGGAGCGGGAAGCACAAGTTGGAGGTGGAGTACTTCCAGATCGATGGCGCGTGGGCGCTGAACGTGGAGATGGTGAAGGCGGAGTGAGGGAGCGGGCGGCGAGGGAGGTGAAGGCGGGGCGGCAAAGCCGCCCCGCGACTCCGCGCACTGCATCGCGGCGCAGAGCGCCGCGATTTCGCGCGCGGAGTTCAGGGAGTGGCGGTGGGCGAGGCCGTCGAGGGGGTCAGTTGTTGCTGGCTGTCTTGAAGAGGGCGCCGAGGGTGCCGATCACGTCGTTCATGCCGAGGAAGAGGCTGATGGTGTTCTCGTCGTGGGTCGTGCCGAGCGTCGCGCGCACGCCGATGAAGAGGCCTTTGCCGGCGTCGCCGCCGAAACGCAGTTGGCCCTCCATGGTCCAGATCCGATTGCCGAGTTGGGCGTCGTCGCCGTAGGTGAGCAGGAAGGAGCGATAGAGGAGCGGATTGCGATTGGATAGCGTCGCGTCGGCGTGTTCCCCGATGTGCAGGCCGATGCCGTAGTACGGGTTGACGGTGTCCACGCCGGAGGCCTGCTTGTCGATGAAGGTGCTTGCGCCCTGGCGGAAGTAGAGGCTGGCGAACCCCGTCTCGCCATCGTCGGAGGAGTGCCATTGAGCCAGGCGATACTCGGCACCGACGTTCACGGAAGCCGACCGCTCGGCATCGGATGTCGTCGTCCCGGCGCTGGTCTGCGACGTGGGCAGCGAGATGAGCTCGACGTTCGTGAAGGAGTAGAGTCGGTTCCAGGACCAGGAGCCCCAGCTGGTTCCAAGGTCCGTGAAGGTGCTGCGGTCATTGCTCGGATTGCCGAAGCGTTCGCTCCCCGTGAAGCGCAGGAATTCGCGCAGGTGCGCGAACCTCTGATCCTCCTGGGAGAGCTGAGCTCCGCCGATGAGCTCCCAGTTGAAGGCGGCCGTCGTCTTCGTGACGGCCTTCGGAATGGCCGCTGCGACTGCGTCGAGGAGGGTCTTGTTGGTGGTGTCGCCTGCTGCCGCGGTGTCGGCCTGCACCGCAGCCAGGCGGGACTGCGCCGTCTCGAGCTCGGAGGTGCGTTGCGGCCTCTCCGCGTCGCTCGCGTGTGCGAGAGCGCGCACGGCCCTCTTCACCTCGATCTGGGCTCGCCCGAGCAGGAATTGGTGCTTGGCGGCGACTGCCGCGCGGATCCGGGCCAGTGCGGCTTCCGGCGTGATCACGTCGCTGCCCAGCGTGGAGCTCAGGGTCTTGGACTGCGCGTCCCAGGCGACGAAGGCGTCGTCGGCGCTGGCCTGGGCGGTCGAGAACTCCGTCTCGGTGGGCTCGGGGGAACGACCGTAGAGTTCCTCCTGGGCGCGCAGCGCCTTGGCGAGCACGGTCCAGGCGTCCGTGAGGGACGGGGGAAGGTCCTTCGGCGGCGTCGTGGCGGGGACTTGCGTTGCGATCGCGGGCGCCGGGCGAGGCGCGATGGCAAGTGCGGGCCACCCGACCGCGGACGTGGACCCCGGCGTGCAGAGGGAAGCGAGGAGGATGAGCGGGTACATGCTGTAGGAGCTCCGATCGTGGAGGGAAATGAGAGCGGTTCACTGCGTGCTCGCCCGCAAGGCGAGCCTGCTCGGGGGGAGCGCGTGCCGTTCGCTGCGGGCTGCGCCTGGGACGCTCGCGGCTGCGCGCGACTGCCGGGTCAGATGCGTTCGGCATCCAGTCGCTGCGTGAGCTCGCTCAGCCGGAACGGCCGGGCGTGCTCGAGGCGGGCCAACGGCGGCGCGATCTGGCAGTACGGATCGCGCACGCAATACCAACCTCGCACGGGGCGAGCCGTGCGTGCGCCGTCGATGACGATCGGTGGCAGCCGCTCGTGGAAGAACTTCACTGTCTGCCACAGGTGCTCGGGCGAGGTGTTCCGCTCGTGCGCGCCCGGCGCGAGGTCGATGCCGGCCGCGTCGTACGCGAGTTGGACGAACGCGGAACAGTAGACGGCGTGGCCCTGGGCGAGCGGATTGGGCTGGTTCGCGCGATTCGTCAGATACGCGTACCAGGTGCCGAGCAATCCGAGGATGTCGTAGTGCAACTGGTCGACGTCGGGATCGTCGGCGCGATCGAGAATCGCCGTGCGCTCGTCGCGCGTCAGTCCGATCGCGATGATCGCGACGTTCGGACAGGAGTGCGCCGCGAAGGGATCGAAGCGTGCGCGCGAGTACTCGCCGATCCGACGCGGCCCGACGCCATTGCGGTCCGTGAAGCGGTTGAAGGCGGTCGCCGGTTCGAGCGTGCTCTCCCAGATCCAAGGCGAGTTCCGCGGATCGCGGTTCGCCTTCGCATCCGCAGACAACGGCTGTGCGAGCAGGAAGGCATGCGACCAGTAGGAGGGCGTGTGGTCGACACGCAGGACCTCGAGGGCGCGCCGGATGCCGTATCCGATCAATCCGAACTCGCCGAGGAGTCCGATGCACCCGATCCCGCCGGCATCGAAGTACGCCCCGGTGACGGGGTCCGCCGCCGCCTCGGACAGCCGGGTGCGAACCTCCGCGAGGAACTCCGCGTTGTCGCGCCGGAGGAACGGCTCGGTCAGGTCGACGAGCTCGGGGTTGACGGGGCTTCCGCGGACGTAGCGCAGGATGGTGTTGACGTTCGGCATGGGTGCGGTCAGTTCAGGTCGAAGGATCCCTCGGCCAGCCGGTAGGGGAGAACGGGCGCTTGCGCGTCGCACGACCACAAGCTTGCCCGCGCCCTCAACGCGGACCCGGAAAGCTGTGTGCCGCCCTGCAGGGAGAGCAACGTGTACGTGCTCGTGCCGTTTCTCGCGTAGATGCGCTGCCAGGCGGCCTTGGGCCGGCCGTCGCGCGTTGCGAAGGTGCCCGAGGCGTCGTCGACGTCCCGGCTGCCCTTGTCCTGCGCGATGCGCGCCAGCGGCGACGCGATCAGCTCGTACACGCTGCGCTGCGCGCGATCCGGTCTCGACACGCGGTAGAGCCGGCTCCAGTGGATGTCCCCGGAGACGATCAGGACGTCGTGCGGTGCCTCGAACACGCTCTCCCACAGCGCAGCGAAGTCGTCCTCGTAGTCGGGGAGGTTGTTGTCGCCCATCGTGTGCAGGGTCCGCGAGAACCAGCCGTTGCGCTTCTCGACCATCGGCTGCGACACGAACAGGAGCCCGGGAGCGGGCAACCCGCGCAGCCAGTCCCGCGCGGACTGCAGCCAATCCGGCTGGGTGAAGTGCGGACCGCCGAGAGGTTCCTCGCGGTCGAAGCGCGTGCGCTCCGTGCGCGTGTCGAGCAGGAAAATCGGCACCGGGGAGTCGACGAGTTCGAGCGTGCGGCCGTGCTGGAGGATCCAATCCGGCGTGACGGGGTTCGGTGCCGTCAGCCAGGTGCGCGCATCGATGTTGAGCGCGAACTGGAAGATCGCGAGGGCCGTGCGGGCTGCCTCCTCGAGCTGGGAGCCCGTGCGAGCGAACGGGAGCCAGACGTTGTAGTGAGGGTAGTCGTTCCAGAGCTCGTGATCGTCCGCCATCGTCAGCGTCGGCGACCTGCGCCAGAAGCCCGCGAAGTGATCACTCTCCCATTGACGCTCGTATTGCCTTCGAACGTCGGGGATCGAAGTGCGGAAGAGGTAGGGGGAGCCCGTGTCGGGATCGAAGTCCGCGTAGATCTGGTCGCCGAGCAGGAACCGCATGTGAACCGGATTCGAGTCCGCGCGAATCTCCGCCGGCTCGGGGCTCGCTCGGAGTTTCCCGCGGTCCTCGTACGCGCTGTAGCACGTGCCGAGCTGGATGTTGAACGGCACGTCGAGGCGCAGTGCGACCGGGAGGGTGCGCGTCGAGCAGGAGTGCTGCGTTCTCTCTGGGTCGGCCACGCGGAGCGTGTAGGCGCTGTCCGGCCGGGCGCCGTCGAGGGCAGCGACCGCGATGTAGCGCCCCTTGACGTCCTGGATGCGGACCAGGCACGACGGATCCACGCGTCCGTCGGGACCGTCGATGATCGGCTGCCCCGGGGTGCCGGAACGCGAGTACATCCACCAGGTCACCCCGCGCGAGGTGGGACGTCCGGGCGCGAGGATCACCGCGGCCTCCCCGCCGGCGGACGTGCGGGCGCGGCCTGATTCGCCTCCGAGCTCCGGCAGGAGCCAGTCGCAGCAGGCGCGTGCCGCTGCAGCTTCGAACTCCTCGCGCGGCACGTCCACGGGTGCCGGGTCGATCTCGAGCTCGATCGAATTCCGTCGCGGGCAGGACGGAATCGGCGCGGCCGGAGACGGCCTGTGGATCTGGCGCGGATCGGGAAGTGGCGAGCCATGCGTGCGGAATCTGGATGGGGCCGGAGTCCAGCGTGTGAATGCGCTGGAAGTGCGATTCACACGCGCGGGAGCATACTCGCCAAGCTCCAAACGCACAATCGCGGTGGAGCGGTCCGCGCGGATTTCGATTCGAAGCAGCCGACGAATGTCGGGCCGTCGCGTCGACATTCCAGAATGAGACCTTGGGGACTGCGGATCCCGCCTGGAATGGCCCTACCCGCCGGCGTTGCGCGCCACGGGTCAGTCCTTCTTGAGCAGCGTGTAGATGCCGATCGCGATGAAGCCGATGCCGGCGATGTAGCGCAGGAGCGTGGGCGAGAGGGCTTTGCCGAGGGCGGCGCCGGCGAGCACGCCGAGGGCAGAGGTCGTGACCAGCGCGAGCGAGGCGGCGAGGAAGACGTTCCAGCGCGAGTGGCGCGCGTCGGCGGCGAAGAGGAGCGTCGAGAGTTGGGTCTTGTCGCCGAGTTCGGCGACGAAGACGGAGGAGAAGATGGTGGCGAAGGCGGACCAGTTCATGGGCGGGCTCGCGGGTCAGTCTGCGGCGAGGAACGGGTAGCGCCAGTCGCGCGGTGGCACGAGGGTCTCCTTGATCGTGCGCGGCGAGACCCAGCGCATCAGGTTGAGGATGGAGCCGGCCTTGTCGTTGGTGCCGGAGGCACGCGAACCGCCGAAGGGCTGCTGGCCGACGATGGCGCCGGTGGGCTTGTCGTTGACGTAGAAGTTGCCGGCGGCGAAGCGCAGGGCGGTGGTGGCCTCGGCGATGGCGGCGCGCTCGGTGGCGAAGATGGCGCCGGTGAGCGCATAGGCGGAGGAGGTCGAGGCGAGCTCGAGCGTCTCCGAGTAGCGCTTGTCGGGGTAGACGTGCAGCGTGAGCACGGGGCCGAAGAGCTCGGTGCACATGGTGTCGTAGCGCGGATCGAGGGCTTCGATCACGGTGGGCTGGATGAACCAGCCGGCGGAGGAATCGCACTGGCCGCCGAAGACGATCTTCGCGTCCTTCGACTTGCGCGCGGCGTCGATGGCGGCCTTGAGCTTGGTGAAGGAGCGCTGGTCGATCACCGCGCCGACGAAGTTGGTGAAGTCGCGCGTGTCGCCCATCTTCACGTCGGCGAGGATCGCGCCCATGAGCTTCTGCAGCTTGGGCCAGAGCGACTTGGGGATGTAGGCGCGCGAGGCGGCGGAGCACTTCTGGCCCTGGTACTCGAAGGCGCCGCGCACGAGGGCGACGGCGAGCGCTTCGAGGTCGGCCGAGGCGTGCGCGAAGATGAAGTCCTTGCCGCCGGTCTCGCCGACCAGGCGCGGGTACTGGTGGTAGCGCGAGATGTTCTTGCCGACGGCGGACCAGATGCCGTTGAAGACGGAGGTCGAGCCGGTGAAGTGCACGCCGCCCAGGCGCGGATCGGCGATGACGGGATCGGCGACGGAGCCGCCGGAGCCGGGCAGGAAGTTGATCACGCCGGGCGGGAGGCCGGCGTCGAGCAGGAGCTGGCAGAGGTACCAGTTGGAGTAGACGGAGGTCGAGGCGGGCTTCCAGACGACGGTGTTGCCGAGCAGGGCGGGCGCGGTCGGGAGGTTGCCGGCGATCGAGGTGAAGTTGAACGGGGTGATCGCGAAGACGAAGCCGTCGAGCGGTCGGTGCTCGAGGCGGTTCCAGGCGCCGGGAGAGGAGAGCGGCTGCTCGTGGTAGAGGCGCTCGGCGAAGTGCGCGTTGAAGCGGAAGAAGTCGATCAGCTCGCAGGCGGAGTCGATCTCGGCCTGGTGCGCGGTCTTGGACTGGCCGAGCATGGTCGCGGCGTTGACCCGATCGCGGTGCGTCGTCGCGAGCAGCTCGCCGGCCTTGAGGAAGATCGCGGCGCGCTCGACCCAGGGGAGGGCTTCCCAGTCCGCACGCGCGGCCTGCGCGGCCTCGATCGCGGCCTGCACCTCGGCCGGCCCGGCCTGGTGGAAGCGGCCGAGCACGTGGCCGGTCGCGTGCGGCATCGTGATCGTTTCGGTGCGCCCGGTGCGCACCTCCTTGCCGCCGATCAGGAGCGGGATGTCGATCTCGCGCGCGCTCTGGGCCGCGAGCTCGCGCTGCAGCGCGAGGCGCTCGGGGCTCTTCGGTGCGTAGCTCTTGACCGGTTCGTTGACCGGGGACGGAACGTGAAAGACGCCGTGGGTCATGGGGGTGTCCGGGGGTGCGAGGTCGAGCCGGGGAGTATCCCAACGTGACGCGTGCAGGTCGAGGCCGCGCTCCGATCTTCCCCTCCGGTGCGCCGGCGTTCATCATGTGCGACCCGCACCCCCCAACTCGGAGTCGATCCATGACCGTCCGCACGCACCTCCTGCTCCCCGCACTGGCCTCGCTCGCGCTCGCCTCCTCCTGCGCCACCACGCCGAAGGCGGAGCCCGCGGCCGGCGAGAACGCGGCGGCCGAAGCGCCCGCGCAGAAGCCCGAGGCCGGCGCCGACGAGGAGAAGGAGTCGCCGCAGAAGCAGCTCGACAAGAAGCGCTTCGAGCTCGACTGCAAGCGCCTGGAGGCGCGCATCGAGCGCCTGGAGCGCGAGGCCGCGACGCGCGAGGCCAAGGACGACGTCGACGAGGCCGAGTTCGAGCGCAGCCAGGTGCAGAAGGAGCTCGAGAACTTCCAGAAGGTCACGAAGGTGCACGAGATCGAGGAGGCGCAGCTGGACCTCGAGCGCGGCGAGGAACACCTGAAGGAGCAGCAGCAGGAGCTCGACGAGCTGTTGGCGATGTACAAGAACGACACCTTCGCCGACCTGACCAAGGAGCTCGTGGTCAACCGCCACAAGGCCGCGATCGAGTTCGCGCGGCGCGGGCGCGACCTCGAGAAGCGCGCCTTCGAGAACAAGCGCGACTTCGAGCTGGCGCAGAAGGAGGCCGAGCTCGCGCAGAAGCTCGTCAAGGCCGAGCACGGCGTGCGCGAGGCGAAGGCCAAGCAGGAGCGTTCGAAGCAGGAGACCGATCTCAAGAACAAGAAGACCGAGCACGAGCTCGACGAGCTCGAGGCCGAGGTCAAGAAGCTCGACGAGAAGGTCAAGGCCGCGAAGGCCGCCGAGAAGCCCGCGCCCAAGCCCGCCGAGCCCAAGAAGGACGAGAAGAAGAAAGAGGAGAAGAAGTGAGCGCGCTGCTGCTCGCGCTCGCGCTCGCGCTGCAGGCGGCTCCGGCGCCCGCCAACGCGCAAGCCGGCAATGCTCCCGCCGCGCAGGGCGATCCCGTGATGGCGCGGCCGGTCGCGCCGCTGGGCGCGGACGAGGCGCGCACGGTCGAGCACCGCGCGGTCGGCTGGATCCTCGGCAAGCAGAACGCCGACGGCTCGTGGGGCAGCGACAACCCGGTCTCGCTCTGGGAGCAGAACTACTCCAAGGCCAGCTTCTACGCCTGGCAGATGGCGGGCGATGCGCTCTGCTGCCAGGCGCTGATGGTCGTCGACGAGACGCCGCAGGTGCGCGAGGCGCTCGAGAAGGCGCTCCTGTGGGTCGTCACGCAGCCGATCCCCAAGCGCGGCGACCACTGGGACATCGACAGCACCTGGCCCGCGCTGATGGGCTTCAACTGCATGGTCCAGGCGGCCAGCGATCCGCGCTTCCAGACGGCCGAGTGGCAGCAGAAGATCCACGCGCGCGCGCTCGAGTGGAACAGCTACCTCGCCGCGACGCAGGATCCCTTCGGGGGCTGGGGCTACTACGAGGGACCGGTGGTCTCGCGCCGTCCGACCTGGTCGACCAGCTTCGCCACCTCGAGCGTGATCCCCGCGCTGCTCGACGCGCCGAAGCTCGGCTGGCCGGTCGACCCGAAGATGACCGAGCGCGCGGTCGCGTACGTCAACAAGTGCCGCCTGCCGAGCGGAGCCTTCGAGTACTCCTTCTCGGTGATCCCCGATCCGGGCGCGCGCGAGAACATCAACAACGTCAAGGGCAGCCTCGGCCGCATCCAGGCCTCGCACTGGGCGCTGCGCATGGCGGGCGACAAGACGATCACCGACGAGCGCATTCGCTGGGGCCTCGAGCAGTTCTTCCAGAACCACAAGTTCCTCGACGCGGCCTACCAGCGACCGATCCCGCACGAGGCGTACTACGCCAATGCCGGCTACTTCTACTTCTTCGGGCACTACCACGCCGCGCGCGCGATCAACTGCCTGCCCGAGGCGGAGCAGGAGAGCTGGCACGCGAAGCTGCGCGCGGAGATCGCCAAGGCGCAGCAGAAGGACGGCTCGATGGCCGACTTCATCGGTTCGTTCTACAGCTGGACCTACGCGACGAGCTTCAGCGTGATGGCGCTCGAGCTCGGCCTGCACCCCGAGCGCTTCGCGCGCCCCAAGGACGCCGCCGCGCCGACCTCGAAGGCAGCCCCCGCGAAATGAACGCCGTCAGCGAACTCCTCGCCGCGCGCTTGCGCGCCGACCTCAGCCCGCAAGCCTGGAGCTGGCTCGAGGGCGCGGCCGCCGAGCTCGCGCGCGGCGCGAGCGTCGAGCGCTTCTGCGCCCTGCTCTCGCTCGCCAGCCGCTACGTGCCGCGCCGCGGCGTGTGTGCCTGGACGTCCGCCGATCGCGCGCGCGCGACGGCGCTGGTCGAAGGCTGGAACCCCGAGCGCGGGACGAAGCTCGAGAGCGCGCGCGCGCTGCTCGTGCTCGCGCGCAGCGACCTCGCGACGCCGGCGGGAGCGGCTGCGGTCGAGGAGGCCTTCCGCTACGCCGACATGGGCGAATGGTGCGCGCTCTACAAGGTGCTCGCGCTGCTGCCCCAGCCCCAGCGCTTCGTCTGGCGCGCGGGCGAAGGCTGCCGCAGCAGCATGAAGTCGGTCTTCGAGTCGGTCGCCTGCGACAATCCGCTGCCCGTGCGCCACTTCGACGACGTCGCGTGGAGGCAGATGCTGATCAAGGCGCTCTTCGTCGAGGCGCCGCTGGAGCGCGTCTTCGGCCTCGAGGCGCGTCTGGACGGCGAGACCGCGCGCATGGCGCTCGACCTCGCCGACGAGCGCCGCAGCGCCGGACGTCCGGTCAACCCCGACAGCTGGCGCCTGGTCGCGAACTTCGGCGGCGCGCGCGGGATCGCCTCGCTCGAGCGCGAGCTCGCCTCCGGCACGAGCGCGGGCAAGGCCGCCGCATCCGCCGTGCTGGCGCGCCTGCGCTGATGGAGTAGGGTAGTGCCATGCGCTTCTTCGACCCGCACATCCACCTGACCAGCCGCACGACCGACGACCTCGAGGCGATGGCCAAGGCCGGCGTGCGCGCGGTGATCGAGCCGGCCTTCTGGCTGGGCCAGCCGCGCACGCAGAAGGGCTCCTTCGTCGACTACTTCTCCAGCCTCGTCGGCTGGGAACGCTTCCGGGCCTCGCAGTTCGGCATCGCGCACTACTGCGCGATCGGCCTCAACTCCAAGGAGGCCAACAACGAGCGCCTGGCCGCCGAGGTGCTCGAGCTCCTGCCGCACTTCGCCCTCAAGGAGGGCGTCGTCGCGGTCGGCGAGATCGGCTTCGACGAGATCACCAAGGCGGAGGAACGCGCCTACGTCGCGCAGGTGCGCTTCGCCGTCGAGCACGACATGGTCGTGATGGTGCACTCGCCGCACCGCGACAAGAAGCACGGCATCCGCCGCTCGCTCGAGATCGCGCGCGAGTGCGGCCTGCCGATGACGCGCCTGGTGATCGACCACAACAACGAGGAGACCGTGCAGGACGTGCTCGACTTCGGCGCCTGGGCCGCGTTCACGATCTACCCCTCGACGAAGATGGACTCCGCGCGCATGGTCGAGATCCTCAAGAAGTACGGCCCCGAGCGCCTGATCGTCGACAGCTCGGCCGACTGGGGCATCTCGGACGCGCTGGCGGTGACGAAGACCGCGCGGCTGATGCAGGAGCGCGGCATCAGTGCAGAGTGGATCGAGAAGACGACCTGGCAGAACGCGCTCGACGCGTACGCGCAGTCCGGCCAGATCGACGTCGAGGCGCTGCAGGGGCCGAGCGTGATCGACCAGAGCGGCGCGTACGGCGACAGCTCGGTGCTGCGCGGCCAGCAGCCGAAGGTGGGGGAGAAGGCGGCGAGCTAGGG
Organism: Planctomycetota bacterium; assembly: GCA_044229935.1. Lineage (GTDB taxonomy): Bacteria > Planctomycetota > UBA1135 > UBA1135 > JADJLZ01. Next base: position 90,180 of record JBGASC010000018.1, read on the forward strand.
AGCCCGATGCGGACTCCGGGGGAGCTCCTTCGACTGGTCCTGCTCGCGCTGGCCGCGTGCTCACCTCCCGGGCAGGTTCCTTCCCGCACGGATGAACCGCCCACGGTCCAGGTCGACGCGTCGGATCCCGAGATGAACGCGGCGATCCGCGAGGCGCAGCGCACCCTGGGCGAGTTCGAGCAGCGCCTCGCGGCTCCGACCCCGGCGCAGTCCGCTGCCTCGCTCAAGGTCCGCTTCGAGGAGGGGGGACACGTCGAGCACATCTGGCTCGACGCGGTGCGCTGGCTCGACGGCGAGTTCGAGGGCGAGATCGGGAACACGCCCGAGCACATCCGCCACCTGAAGCTTGGCGACAAGGTCAAGGCGCGGGCCGCGGACATCTCCGACTGGATGGTGATCGACGGCGACCGACTGATCGGCGGATACAGCGTCCGGCTCCTCCGCAAGCGGATGTCGAAGGAAGAGCGCGCCGAGTTCGATCGAAGCGTTCCGTTCCGGATCGAGGACTGATGCGCGCGTTCCGTCCGCGCGAGACCAGGCTCTCGAGGAGGGAATTCACCCTGCGCTCAGGCGCGGCGTGCGCCGCGCGTCACTGGTCCCAGATCGCGAGCAGGCCTGAGGAGATGTTCCAGTTGTTGCCGAGCACCGGCGGGCAGAAGCTCGCGTTCGAGTCGCGGTAGTAGGTCTGGTAGAAGCGCACCGAGCCTGGGCCGAGCACGTCTCCCAGCGCGGCCGATCGCAGCGAGATCGATGGGTCGCCGGCCTGCGGCACGCTGACGCTTCCGGCGCTCGCGTTGCGCACGTACAGGCGCCGTGTGAGGCCTCCGACGCAGCGCAAGCCGTCGCCGAAGCTGAGGCCGGGGTTCGCCGCCGTTCCCTGCAGGACGACGCTGAGCGCGTGGGGAAGCTCGCCCGATGTGCTCAGCACGAGCGTGTCGTTCGCCAGCGAAGGAGTTCCGCTCGCGGAGAGCAGCGCGCCGCCCGTCGCCGCGGAGTTCTCGCAGCCGTGCCCGGCCGCGCCGTTGTTGCCGCAGGGACAATCGCCCGTGCTCCCGTCTCCGAAGCAGAACAGCGTGCCCGCCAGGGCGCCGCGGTCGCGCACGAAGACGTCGGTCCAGCCGTTCCCGTCGTTGGCGACGAGGTTCGAGGCCCGGGAGGTGAACACGACGCAGCGACCGTCGGCCGAGAGCTTGGGCATCCAGCTGTCGTCGTTCGGCTGGCCCGCGGAGGAATCCAGGCTGATCCGCTCGGTCGTCCCGAGCAGGCGATCGCGGAGGAACAGGTCCTGCACGAGGTTGGTGTCGCCCGGGACGAGGTTCGAGGCCTGCGACTGGAACACCACGAAGCGCCCGTCGGGCGAGAGATCCGGGTTGCGGCTGAGGTCGTTCGCCTGCGCACCGTGCGAGTCCACGCTGACACGCTCGGTCGTGCCGAGCAGCCGGTCGCGCACGAAGACGTCCTCGTGACCGTTCGTGTCGGCCGGCACGAGGTTCGTCGCGTGGCTGTAGAACGCGACGAAGCGGCCGTCGGCCGACAGGACCGGGGAGCGGCTGCTGCCGTTCGCCTCGGCGCCGGCCGAGTCGACGCTGGCGCGCTCGGTGGTTGCGAACAGGCGGTCGTGCACGAACACGTCCCAGCACTGGTTCGTGTCCCCGGGGACGAGGTTCGTCGAGAGGCTCTCGAACACGACGAAGCGGCCGTCGGTCGAGATCGCGGGGAGGAGGCAGTCTGCGTTCGCCTGCACGCCGGACGAGTCGACGCTGATCCGCTCCGTCGTCCCCGCCGTGCGGTCGCGCACGAAGATGTCCTTGCGCCCGTTGGTGTCCCCGGGGACGAGGTTGGTCGCCCAGCTCATGAACGCCACGCAGCGCGCGTCGCCGGACATCGAGCACGACAAGCTGTGGGAGTTCGCTTCGACGCCCCCCAGGGTCAGGCTGACGCGCTCGGTGAGGCCGAGTTGCCGGTCGCGCACGAACACGTCCCCGCTGCTGTTCGTGTCGTTCAAGACGAGGTTGGGGGCGCCGCTTGCGAAGCAGAGGAAGCGTGCATCCGTCGAGAACGAGCCGACGTTCGGCGAACCGTCCGACTGATGCGCGTTCGAGTCGACGTTGACGCGCTCGATCTGCCCGGTCTGGCGGTCGCTGACGAAGAGGTCCCAGCCGCCGTTGGTGTCGCCCGCGACCAGGTTGGAGGCATTGCTCGCGAAGAAGACGTAGCGACCGTCGGCGGAGAGCAGGCACTCCACGACGTCATCGTCGCCCGACGAGCTGTCGGCCTCGGCACCGCTGGCGCTGACGCTGACGCGTTCGGTCGATTGGGCTGCGCAGACCATCGGCGCGAACGCGACGGCGAGCACGACTCCGATCCTGGGCAGCGCGATCTCCATGGCGGGCGATTGCCGTGTGGCCTCCGGTGGGGCTACCGGTCCCCCGGGACCCCGGCTACGGGATTTCCCGGGCCCGTCGCGCTCAGGAATCCCCGCGCCTCAGGACCAGGTTCTCGATGAAGAACTCCATCATGCGCTCGGTCGAGACCGCGGAGTGGCCCATGTCGGGCCCGACCTGCACCTCGAAGCTCTTGCCGGCCTTCTGCAGCGCGGCGACCAGCTGCAGCGTGTTGTTCGGGTGCACGTTGTTGTCCGCGGTGCCGAAGAAGAGCATCAACCGGCCCGAGAGCTTGTCCGCGTAGGTCATCGCGCTGCCCGCGTCGTAGCCGGCCTTGTTCTCGTCCGGCTTCCACATGTAGCGCTCGGTGTAGATCGTGTCGTAGTGGCGCCAGTCGGTCACCGGCGAACAGGCGCACGCGGCCGAGAACACCTCCGGGTGCCGCAAGAGGCACATCGCGCTCGCGTACCCGCCGTAGCTCGTGCCGAAGATGCCGACGCGTTTGGCGTCGACGTACGGCCGCTCCGCGATCGCCTTGGCTCCGGCCGCGAGGTCGTCGATCTCCGGCACGCCGAGCTTCTCGTAGATCGCGTCGAGGAACCTCTTGCCGCGGCCGGCGGCGCTGCGCGCGTCCAGCGTCGCGTAGAGGAAGCCGTACTCGGTCAGGCCGCTCGGCAGCGTGAAGCGCTCGCTCGCGCCGTTGGTCGCGGGGCCGCCGTAGACGCTGACGAGCAGCGGGTACTTCTTCGAGGGATCGAACTGCGAGGGGAAGTGCAGCATCCCGTGCAGCTGCGTCGTGCCGTCGCCGGCCGCGAAGGTGAAGAGCTCGACGCGCTTGAGGCCGAGCTTGTCGCACTCGGAGAGGTCGCTCGTCGCCAGCTCCTTCACGAGCTTGCCGCTCGCGTCGCACAGGCGCGTCCGCGGCGGCTGGTCGTGCGACTGCGCGACGTCGACGAAGTGCTTGCCGTCGGGCGCGACCTCGACCGCGTGCGTGAAGGCCGGGTCGGTCAGCCGCACGTCGTTCTTGCCGTCGAGGCCGACGCGGTGCAGCTGCAGCTTCATGTGGTTCTCGCCGTCGCGCGCCAGGTACCACAGCTGCCCGGCCTTCTCGTCGAGCCTGACGATGTTCGCCACCTCGAACTCGTGCTGCGTCAGCGGCGCGATCAGCTTGCCCGAGAGGTCGTAGAGGTAGAAGTTGCGCCAGCCGTTGCGCTCGGAGACCCAGACGAAGCGCCGGTTGTCGTCGAGCCACTTGAGCTCGGGGTGGTTCTCGGTCCAGCTCGCCGGCCACTCCTCGCGCAGGATCACGCGGCACGCGCCGGTGCGCGGGTTCGCTGCGCAGAACTCCATCACGTTCTGGCGCCGGTTGGTGCGGTTGAAGAGCAGCTCCTTGGAGTCCGCGCTCCAGGAGACGTTGTAGGCGTAGTGGCCGACGACCTCGTCGGTCAGCGGCCGGCCGTCGCGGATGTCGACGCGGCTCAGGCGCCTGGAGGCGAGGTCGTAGACGAGGATCTCGACCTCGGGGTTGGGCGCGCCGGCCTTGGGGTAGGCCTCGGTGTCGAGCTTGTCCTGGACCTTGGTCTGGTCCATGCCGAGGTAGAAGTCGGGCACCTTGGTCTCGTCGAAACGGTAGAAGGCGATCTGCGTGCTGTCGGGCGACCACCACATCGCGGTGGTCTGGTCGAGCTCCTCGCCGTAGACCCAGCTCGCGACCGCGTTCTTGATGCGCTTCTCGACGCTGCCGTCGGTCGTCACCGCGATCTCGTTCTTGCCCTCGGCGTCGCCGATCCACAGGTTGCGGTCCTTGCAGGCGGCCTTGTGCTGGCCGTCGGGCGAGAGCGCGCTCGACCACTGCCGTCCGCGCTCGGGCGCCGAGCCGCCGCGCCGCGGACGGCCCTCGCCGCGCGCGCGGCTGTCCTTGTCCTTCTCCTTCGCGGCCGGCGGCGCCTCCGAGAGCTCGCCGCTCGACGCGGCGCAGCGCCAGCTCTTGCCATCGCGCCTGAACTCGAAGCTCTGGCCGTCCTCCTGCCACTCGACGGAGAGGGCGCCCGATTTGAGCGTGCCCTGGATCTTCTTGCCGACCTGCTGGTAGCGCTCGTAGCCCGGCATCGTCTTGAGCCGGTCCTGGAACGCGGGCGCGAGCGGCGCGAGCACGAGCGGGGCGAGGACGAGCGCGAGGAAGGGCGCGGAGGTCGAGCGCGGGGAGAGGATCTGCATCCCGATACGGTAGCGCGAGCGGCGCGAACCTGCGCGGGTCCGGGGACGAGGCGCGAGGTGGTTTCCCCGCGCCGCGCCGACGAGTACGATCGCCCGTCGTGCGCCGCATCCCCACGACCCTCGCGCTGCTCCCGCTGGCCCTCGGCGCGGGCTGCTCGCACCCCGTGCCCGCGCCGCGGCCGAACCTGTTGATCCTCTCGATCGACACGCTGCGCGCGGATCACCTGGGTTGCTACGGCTACCCGCGGCACACCTCGCCCAACCTCGACGCGCTGGCGGCGCGTTCGGCGGTCTTCGAGCACGCCGAGTCCTCGGCCTCCTGGACGCTGCCGAGCATGACCTCGCTGATGACGGGGCTCTCGACCTCGGCGCACAACAACGACCACCTCGGTTCGCGCCTGGACCCCTCGTACCGCACGCTGGCCGAGCTCGTGCGCGACGCGGGCTACGACACGGCGATCGTCGCCAGCCACCTGTTCCTGACCACGCCCTACGGCCTGCAGCAGGGCTTCACGCACGTCGACACCAGCGTCGTGCAGGACGAGCTCGACATCACCTCGCAGGACGTCGCCGCGCGCGGCATCGAGTGGATCCGCCAGAAGAGCGCCGTCGCAGAGAAGCTCGCGCGCGAGCCCGCCTCCGATCCCGAGGACGCGAGCGGCGCGCCCTGGCTGCTCTGGCTGCACTTCTTCGATCCGCACGCGCCCTACCTCGCGCACCCGGGCATCAGCGAGCGCTTCGGTCTGGAGCGCGACGTCGACCGCTACGACGGGGAGATCGCCTACACCGACGAGCACATCGGCCGGCTGCTCGACGAGCTCGCGACGAGCCCGCTCGCCTCGAACACGATCGTGCTCGTGGTCGCGGACCACGGCGAGGAGTTCGGCGAGCACGGCAACTTCGGGCACGGCTACGCGCTCTACGAGGAGTGCGTGCGCGTGCCGCTGATCGTGCACGTGCCCGGCCTGGCGCCGCGTCGCGTCGAGGAC